>JAFVPE010000005.1 GCA_017505465.1 Clostridia bacterium
CACGCAGTAAGCCCGCCACGTATACGGGGGTTTTCAATGCAATCCGTGATTTGTTTGCAATGACGCCCGACGCCAAGGAGCGCGGTTATAAAGCAGGTAGATTTTCCTTCAATATTTCGGGCGGTCGCTGCGAACATTGCTTTGGCGACGGCATCATTAAGATTGAAATGCATTTCTTGCCCGATATTTTCGTGCCCTGCGAAGTGTGCGGCGGCAAGCGCTATAACCGTGAAACGTTGGAAGTAAAATACAAGGGCAAGAGCATTGCGGACGTGCTCGATATGACGGTGGAAGAAGCGTGTGAATTCTTCGCGCCCGTGCCTACTATTTATAATAAGATAAAGACGCTCAACGACGTGGGCTTGGGATATATCAAGCTTGGGCAAAGCTCGACCACCCTTTCGGGGGGCGAAGCACAGCGCGTGAAGCTCGCAACCGAGCTTGCAAAACGCTCGACGGGCAAGACCTTGTATATCCTTGACGAGCCGACGACGGGCTTGCATAGCTACGACGTGGACAAGCTCATTAAGATCCTTTTGCAGCTCCGTGAAGGGGGGAACACCGTGCTTGTTATCGAGCATAACCTTGACGTTATCAAGACGGCGGATTATATCGTCGACCTTGGACCCGAAGGGGGGAGCGGCGGCGGAACGGTCGTTTGTGAAGGCTCGCCCGAAGAAGTGGCGAAGGTGGAAAACAGCTACACGGGACAATTCTTGAAAAAGGTATTATAAAGCAACAAAAAAACGGGCTCACCGCGTACACGGTATGCCCGTTTTTATTATAGTTCTATTTTAACGCACTCGTCCGATTAAGAAATCGACGGAGCATTCTAAATATTCCGAAAGGCGAATAAGATTATCCAAAGAAGGCTCGCAAGTTCCCTTTAACCATTTATACAAAATAGATGAAGAAAGGGGTAAGCCTTCAATTAATTGAATTTGTGTAATTTTGCGTTTCTTCAATATATCGCGCAAACGCTCATTGAATGGTAAAATGGAATGCAAAGGTTCGTTGGTGGGGATTTCTTGAATACCAAGTAAATAGTCCGCAGAGCAATCAAAGAGATAAAGCATTTTTATAAAACAACCATAATTTGGCGTCCGCTTATTGTTTAAAAAGCGGTAAATACTTGCTTTGTGGACGTTTAATAAGATTGCTAGTTTTTTAGCATCAAGATTATGCTCTAACATACATTCTGAAAGACGTAAAGATAAATTCGACATAATTCACCAAACAAAGACATTCTTCTACAAAATATTTTCCTCTATTTTGGCTACAATCAGTTGATTTTCGCCAAATTAGAGTTGTATAATAGTAATACAGATCTGTGAAAAATACGAAAAGGAGCAAAAATTATGGGAATTACCAAAGAACAGCTTGTTGTAGGCTTGAAAGAAATACTGCAAGATTGGGTGGCTATCGTGACGGAAAAGGATGACGAATTGGAAATCTATTTCCCCGGCGGAAAAACCTTTGCGCTTACCGTAAAGGAAGTATAAAAAAGCGCCCGTCCGCATTTTTGCGGACGGGCGCTTTTCATTATAACCGCTCGATTTTTACGTTTCCGCTCAATACGTCGGCGTAGGAATAGGCGGTTTTACCCAAAAAGTTTTCGTCGTCGGGCTTGACGGTAAAAATCGCAGGATAAATTCCCGATAAAACTCCCGAATAGTGTACGTGTTTATTTCTGCCCAAATTCACTTGCACGGCAACGTGCTGTGCCGAGCATTCTTTTACCATTTGTTTGATCTCTTTGATATTCTTTGTTGGCTTGATCATATGGTAAGTATGCCCAAAAAAGGGAAATTTATTCGCATATGGTCTATTCTTTTTTTCTTTGTCATAAGCTATACTATAGAGGAATAACACAAACCAGCCCAAAAGCCGTCTTTTTTGCGCTTTACGGCTCGTCGTCATTATAATACGCCAAGTATAATTGCTTCCTCCTCGCCAAAAATCATCAAAAAATTACGGCTTTTGGGTGCGAAGCAATTTTCTAACGAACGAATTTTAGACGGATACAAGGCGAAACCGCAGGGCAACCTTGACGGTTTACCGAGGATTTCAACGAAGTAGACGGCAAAATTTGTCGTTTAAAATCTTGGTTCGTATTATTCCTCTATAGTATAAAGACGAAAAATCCGTCGTGACAAGGAGGAGTGAAATGACTATAAAACCGCAGTTTGATACCCACCGCTACGTGGGCGAAGTGTGCCGCTTGAAGGGGCAATCTATCGTGGAATGCCGCCTGCCGGGGAGCGAAATAGGGAGCATTCTTGCCGTACACGCCAAGGCAATCCCTGCCGATTGTACGTGTGCGGACGGGGAAGTGCAATACGGTGGCAGAGTGCTACTTGCCGTCGTCTATGAGGACGGGGATAAAAAGGTGTGCCGCGCAGAACGCGGCGCGGAATTTTTCCACAAAGCGGAAGGGGGTGACGTAACGCCTGCTTGCTTTGCAAAAACGGTGCTTTCCGCCGACAACGTTACTTGGCGCAGGGAAGGCTCGGGCTTGTATATTTCCGTCATCGTCGGGGCGGATATCGCCGTTTACGGCGGAAAACAAATGGAGTATCTTTCGGGCGGTGAAAATCTCATTTGCCAAAACGGTGCGCTTTCCGTTTGCAAAACGGTGTGTGTTTCGGGGGAAACGGAAGGGGAAGACGAGTTTGACGCGGATTACGTCGGAGACATTCTTTTGCACAGTGAAACCGCCGTAGTCAACCGTGTTTCCGCAAATGCAGGACAGGTGGAAATTGAAGGGGAGCTTGCGCTCAACATCTGCGTATTAAAGAGTGACGACAGCGTTTGCTCGTACGAACGGCTTGCCCCCTTCCGTATGCAAATCCCGTCTGACGAAGCGTTTGGGAGCGTTTCCGTCGGCGCGCGTGTGACCGTCAAATCCGCCCACCTTACCGCAGGTACGGACGAAGAAAAGGGGAAGAGCAAAATCGTGCTTTCCTACTGTCTTTCCGCCGATTGTTTCCTTTACGTGCACGAAGAGCTTTCCGCTGTTTCCGACGCCTTTTCAAGCGGCGTGGAAATCGGATTGAAACGCACGAAAGGCGGGGGCAGGTATTTGACGAATATTACCAAATGCACCGAAAGAGTGAACGGAATTGCCTTGCTTTCCCCCGATATGGGCGAAGAATTTTCCCTGCAAGCCGCTGTGTTGCCGCGTGCGGAAATTACCTGCAAAAAGGGGGAGCACGGTATGGAAGCGGAAGGGGCGGTGCTTGCCGAAGTGATCCTTTGCAATGCGGAAGGGGTACACCGCAGCGCAAGCTTGACGTTACCCTTTGTGTTCCCCATTGAATGCGGCGAGGACGCAGAAGCGGAAGGGCTTGTTTGCGGCTTGAACTTGCGCCGTAAAAAAGGGGGCGAAATCGAAGCGGAAGGAACGCTCAAACTGTCCATTCGCTCATATGCGAGCAAGGAATGGGAATACGTTTCCGAATGTGAAGAAGGGGAGCAGCTTGAAGAAGAAAGCGCGGCGTTTTCGGTGTTTATGCCGATGGCAGGGGAAGATTTATGGCAGGTAGCAAAGCGTTTGCGCTGTCCCCCCCAAGAGCTTGAAAGAAGCAATCCCGACCTGCAATTCCCCTTAAAATCGGGCGAACGGATATACGTTTATCGGCAATTAAAGTAATTTTTATAAAAATTACTCGCCGAAAAGAGTGTAAAACATTGTATTTTTATGAAAAATGTGGTATAATGAAATAGAACAAATCGAGCGGCGAGGTGTTCCTCGCCGCATTTTCGAGTGACGGACTTGGGGAATCAATGAAAACGGTAAGAATCAAATCGTATGCAAAAATCAATATGACGTTGGAAATCCTTGGAGTGGAAAACGGGTATCATATGCTTGATTCGCTCGTGGCGAGCATCGATTTGTACGACTCGATTACCTTGAAACCCAAGAAGGGCAAGTTAAGCTCCATTGTTATGCGCGGTAAGGGGAGCGAAAGTATTCCCCCTGAAGAGAACAATGCGCTCAAGGCGGCGGAAGCCTTTTCCGAAAAATTCGGTACGGACGGGGCGGACATTTCCGTGGTGAAGGATATTCCTATCGGCGCAGGCTTGGGCGGTTCGTCCGCGGACGTAAGCGGCGTATTGCGCGGCATGGCGCAAATGTACGGCATCGACGACAAGGAAGGCTTGAAGAAGCTTGCCGATAGCCTTGGCAGTGATACGGGATATATGCTCACGGGCGGTTATGCCCGTATGTCGGGACGCGGGGAAAGGTTGACTGAAATTGAAACGGGCGCAAAGCTGCATTTCCTGCTTCTTTGCCCGAACAGCTCGGTATCCTCGGGCGCGTGTTATAAAAAGTATGACGAGCTTCCCCGAACGCTTGAATACCGTGGCAGTCAAACGGAAAATGCCATCGAAGCGTTGCTCGACTTTGATATGGAAGGGGTGGGCAGGTGCTTGATGAACGACCTCTACGTGCCTGCGTTGCACTTGAATCCCGACGTAAAAAGTGCGTATGACGAGGCGAAGAGCTTTTCGCCGCTCGGCGTGACGATGACGGGTTCGGGAAGCGGTGTTTTGGCACTTTTCGAGTGTAAGGAGCTTTGCGAGTGGGCAAAGAGTCGTTACCGGGGCAAGAGCCGCGTCTACGTGGTGGAAACGATTGTTCCCGACTACGAAGAAAAGAAAAAGAAACCGAGCAAGTGGCGCAATCCTTTCGTACTGACGAAAGAGGAAAGCGAGCTTTTGAAATAAAACGGGAGAGCGAGAAATGGAAGAAAGAATTATTGACGACGAATACGGAAGGGGCGTTCGTCTTAAAAAGACGAAAGACGGATACGTGGACGTTACGGACGAGCTTGCGGCGAGCAAGGAAGAAATTGAGGATGCGGAAGCGGACGAAGTGACCGTGGAATTCCCCATGTTAAACGGCGACAAGGACGACGAAGATCTCGTCGGGCTCTCGCCCGAAGAAGCGGCGGCGCTTATCAAGCGTAAGGAAGAAGAAGCGGCGAAACGCAAGGAGAAATACGACGAAACGTGCGCAAAGGGCGAAGAACTGCTTTGCAGCGGTGCGTTCGAAAAAGCCGAAAAGGTCTTTGAAAAGGCGTTGCAGCTCGACGAGCTTGCGACGGTGGCTTCCGTTGGGTATTGGCGCGCGAAAACGCAAAACTTCACCGACCCCGACGTATTGATTGCCGAATATGCGAACTCGAAGGACGATTCGCCCATCGAGAGCCTTGAATACGACCTTGGCTTGGAAGCGACGGACGTCATCAAGGAGCAGTACAAGGGCGCGCTTGAAAAACGTGTAGCGGAGCTTGAAGAAGAAGAAAAGCCGCTTGCGGAAGAAGTGGAAGGGAAACAGGAAAAACGCCGTAGCGTACTTGTGGAACGACTTAAAAAGGCGACGGCGGCATTCGCCGTAACGATGTTGCTCTTTGCGGCGGCGGTTGTACTCACGGTTGTATTTGCGTGCAAGATTCCGACGGTGAGAGATAGCCTTGGCTATATCGTAGCAACGGCGGTTTGCGGTGGACTCTCGCTCGTTACCTTTATCGTATTCCTCGTGTTTACGAAGAAATTTATCGACGCATTGCGTATGCATCTCAAAAATGAGAAACTCTCTTCGACGGAGGACGGACTGCGTTTGCAAACCATTCGTTCGTACAAAGCGTTGTACCTTGCTTTGCTTGCGGAACGCACGCAAGAAACGGACGAGGATGAAGAAGACGAGAACGACGAAGACGACGAATAATACAAGAAAAGCGTAAGAAACAGGTGTTTACACCTGTTTTTTTATTATTATTACATAATTATTCCTTGCAATTGGTTTTTTTTCGTGGTATACTATAAAAGATATGAAGAAAATTTTGACCTATTTCAAACCTTATAAGTGGCAGAGCTTGCTCGGTCCGTTGTTCAAATTGCTTGAAGCGACCTTCGAACTACTCGTTCCGTTCGTCGTTGCGGCAATCGTGGATAACGGTATTGCCAACGCAGACAAATCGTACGTCGTTTGGGCGTGCGTGATTTTGGCTGCTTTCGGATTGTTTGGGTTTGGATTTTCCGTCTTGGCGCAGTATTTTTCTGCGCGCGCGGCTACGGGCGTATGTGCGGACGTGCGAAGCGACTTGTTCCGCAAGATACAGTCCTTGAGCTATAAGGATATCGACAAAATGGGCGAAGCGACCATGCTCACCCGTATGACGGGGGACGTGGACAAGCTGCAAACGGGGATCAACCTGTTTTTGCGGCTCTTCCTGCGCTCGCCGTTTATCGTGTTCGGCGCGATGATTTGCGCCCTTATTATCGACTTGAAAACCTTTGGAATTTTCGCCGTGACCATCGTTGCTTTGGCAATCGTCGTGTATGCGGTGATGCTCATTTGTATGCCCCTTTACAAGAAAACGCAAGGGGATTTGGATAAGGTGTTGCTCTCTACTCGTGAAAATCTTTCGGGCGCGAGAGTGATCCGTGCTTTTTGCATGGAAGACGCGGAGCGCAAGCAATTCGACGAACGCAACAACAAGCTCAACAAGAGCAGTAAGTTCGTCGGCGCGATTGCGGCGATTACCAATCCGCTCACCTATGCGCTTATCAACTGCGCCATTATTTGGTTGATTTGGTCGGGGGCGATCCGTGTGGAAACGGGGATTCTCACGACGGGCAGCGTTATAGCTTTATATAACCTTATGAGCCAAATTTTAATCGAGCTCATCAAGCTTGCCAACTTGATTGTTACTGTGGCGAAAGCGGCGGCTTCGGGTAACCGTATCGAAGCGGTGTTAAAGATGCAGCCTTCGCTTGACGTGATAGATTCGCAAGCTGCGGAAGGGGAGAAGGAAGAAAAATCGGACGAGCCGTTTATCGTATTCGACGGAGTATCCCTGCGCTATACGGAAGGGGCGGACGAAGCGCTCGAAAATATTTCCTTTACGGTCAACAAGGGGGAAACCATCGGCGTTATCGGCGGTACGGGCTCGGGAAAAACGACGCTCGTCAACTTAATCCCCCATTTCTATGACGTGAGCGGCGGACAGGTGCGCGTGAATGGTAAGGACGTCCGTGAAAAGGATTTGCAACCCTTCCTTCGCGAATGTATCGGCGTCGTTCCCCAAAAAGCAAAGCTTTTTAAGGGGAGTATTCGTGATAACTTACTTTGGGGTAGGGCGGACGCAACCGACGAAGAATTGATGGCGGCGGCAAGAATTGCCCAAGCGGAAGAAGTTATTCTCGGCAAGGGCGGTTTGGACGCACCCGTAGAGCAGGGCGGTAAGAATTTCTCGGGCGGTCAAAAGCAACGCTTGACGATTGCGCGCGCCGTGGCGAGAAATCCCGAAATTTTGATTTTAGACGACTCTTCGTCCGCGCTCGACTATGCGACGGATGCGGAGCTTCGCAAGGCGATTCGTTCGCTCAATACTACGACGTTTATCGTTTCTCAACGCACGTCGTCCGTTCGTGATGCGGATAAAATTATCGTACTTGACGACGGCAAGGCGGTGGGAATTGGCACGCATAGCGAGTTGATGGAAAGCTGTGCCGTTTACCGTGAAATTTATCATTCCCAATACCAAGACGGGGAAGAAGGGGGTGCGGCATGAAGAAAGTAGCCCCCAAAGCCCGTAAAGGCACCCTTCGCCGTATCTTGAAATACGTTGGCAAATATCCGCTTTCGCTCGTCGGTTCGGTATTTTTTGCCGTACTGTCCGTAGCGGGCTCGTTGCTCGTTCCCGTATTCTTTGGCGATGCAATCGACTGTATTATCGGCAAGGGGAATATCGACAAAGACGGCTTGATTTTCAACTTCATTGCTGTGGGGATTTCCGCAGGAGTTTCCGCATTGGCGCAATGGCTCGGCAGTCTTTGTAACAACCGCATTTCCTGCAACGTGGTGCGGGATATCCGCAAGGATGCGTTTGATAAAATCGGGAATTTACCCTTACAGTACGTGGATACGCACCCCCACGGCGACACCGTGAGCCGCGTGGTGGCGGATGCCGATCAATTTGCGGACGGCTTGTTGATGGGCTTTACGCAGTTTATCACGGGTGTACTTACCATTTTGGGAACGATAGGATTTATGCTCCTTACCAATTGGAAGATAGGGCTTGTCGTCGTACTCGTAACGCCTCTTTCCTTGCTTGTCGCCCGTTTCGTGGCAACGCATACGCACAAGTTCTTTAAGGAACAGACGGAAACGAGAGGCGAGCAGACCGCTTTTACCGAAGAAGCCATCGGCGGCTTAAAAACGGTACAAGCGTTTGCCCACGAAGACGAAAACAACGCAAAGTTCAACGAAATCAACAAGCGTTTGGAAAAAGCGTCGCTCAAAGCGACCTTCTATTCTTCGCTTACCAATCCGTCTACGCGGTTTATCAATAATTTGGTGTATGCGCTCGTTGCGCTCATCGGTGCGTTTAGCGTTATCGGCGGCGGATTCACCGTCGGCGGCTTGACGAAATTCCTTTCGTATGCCAACCAATACACCAAACCGTTTAACGAGATTACGGGGGTTATCACCGAGCTTAAAAGCGCCTTTGTTTGCGCCTCTCGTATCTTCGAGCTTATCGACGAGCAGGCGGAAATTTCCGACAAAGAAAACAAGGAGCTTGGCGAAGTGCAGGGCAACGTCCTTTTGGAAAACGTAGCGTTTTCTTACGTGAAAGACAAGCCCTTGATTGAAGATTTTTCTTTGCAGGTTGCCCCTGGTCAAAGGGTAGCAATCGTCGGTAGAACGGGTTCGGGAAAGACGACGCTTATCAACCTTTTGATGCGTTTTTACGACGTTGACGGCGGCGTAGTGAAGGTGGAAGGGGAAGACGTTCGAGCGTTGACGAGAAAATCCTTGCGTAGCAACTACGGTATGGTATTGCAGGAAACGTGGTTGAAAAACGGCACCGTCCGTGAGAACTTGAAGCTGGGGAAACCCGACGCCACTGACGAAGAAATGATTGCCGCGGCAAAAGCGGCGCACGCACATAGCTTTATCAAGCGTATGGAAAAGGGGTACGACACCGTCTTGTCGGACGGCGGCGCTTTGTCCGAAGGACAAAAACAGCTCCTTTGCATCGCGCGTATCATGCTTACCAAGCCGCCCATGCTCATTCTCGACGAAGCAACGTCGTCTATCGATACTCGAACGGAGTTGAAGATTAGCGACGCATTCTCGAAGCTTATGGAAGGCAGAACGTCCTTTGTCGTAGCGCACAGACTTTCGACAATCGTGCATTCCGACTGCATTTTGGTTATGGAATCGGGACACGTCGTAGAACAAGGCACGCATAAGCAGCTTTTGGCAAAAGGCGGCGCTTACGCAACCCTTTACAATAAACAATTTAGTTGATAACGGTATGAGAGAAGCATTAGAGAAAAAAACAAAAGGTAGATGGGGCAACGTGTACAAAAATGCGGTGCAACTCATTTTCGTCGGCATCGTTACGGGTGTATTCGCCGGCGCAGTCGTTACCCTTTACAACATTTTGGTGAAGCGTGGCGAAGCCATTTCACGCGGACTTTACGCCTTTGTGCGTGCAAATCCTGCCTTCATTCCGTTGCTGTTCGTAACGCTTGCGCTCGGTGCGTTTTTACTGTCGGTGGCGGTGTATTTATTCCCGATGATAAAGGGGAGCGGTATTCCGCAAACGGAAGGGGCAACGCGCGGACTTTTGCGGTTTAAGTGGTATCGTGACGCGGTGGCGATGTTCGCCGCAAGCTTGCTTTCCATTTTTATGGGGCTTTCCGCAGGCGGCGAGGGACCGAGCTTGCATATCGGTGCAGCGAGCGGCGACGGGGTAGCAAGTCTGCTTCGCAGAAATGAAATGATTCGCCGTTATCAAGTAACGGGCGGCGCGTGCGCAGGGCTTGCCGTTGCGTTTAATGCGCCCTTAACGGGTATGGCGTTCGCCTTTGAAGAAGCACACAAACGCTTCACGCCCGAAGTGTTTATTTGTGCATTCTCTTCCGTTGTTTTCGCTTTGCTTACGAGAAATGCGCTCTTCACCGTATTTAAGTTAGAAACGACGAGCTTTTTCCATTCCTATGCGTTCCCTGCAGGGGCGATTACCGATTGGAAGTTCTACTGTTTCCTGCTTGGCGGAGCAATCGTTTGCGGCGTGATGGGCATTCTCTTTTACAAGTGGGTGCTTTTGCTGTATAAGCTGTTTGGGAAGATCCGTTTCAAGAAAAAGTTTTTGGGAACGTTCGTCCGTATTTCCATTGCGGTGCTTTTGGGCGGAGCGATTTCCCTCATCACCGTCAACGTTATGGGCGGCGGCCACGAATTGATCGAATCGCTCGGCACGTTCGGCGGCACGACGGAGCAATCGGTTACAAGTGTATTTTCATTGCCCCTTTTGGCGACTCTTATCATCGTTTGTCTTTTGAAATTCACGGTGACGGGTGTGAATATGGGCGCAGGGATTCCCTGCGGTGCGTTTATTCCGATGCTTGCTATCGGCGCTTGCTTGGGGGCGGTGCTCAACCTTGCGTGGGTGAAGCTTGGTATGGACCCTGCGTATTGCGATTTCATGGTTATGATTTGTATGGCGGCATTCTTCACGGCGGTTGTGCGAGCGCCCATTACGGGTATCGTTATGGTTTGCGAGTTAACGTGGAGCTTTTCCGCTCTTTTGCCCGTCATCATCGGCGTGGCGATTGGCTATTTCATCGGCGACCTTTCGAGAATGGACGGTATTTACGAAACCTTGCTTGAAAAGTTTGAAGAGGAAACGGGTGTTGCACAGCGCGCAGTTAGCGAAATATTCATTTACACGGTGGGGGAAAATTCCCTTGCGGACAAGCGAGAGGTGCGCGACGTGCTTTGGCCGCATGGCACAAAGGTGCAAGAAATTATGCGCGGCGAAACGAAAATATTGCCAGACGGCGACACCGTTTTGCAAAGCGGCGACGTATTGACGTTTGTTTGTCAAACGCCCGACAACGAAAAGGTGAAGGACGATTTGAAACATATTTTAGACTAATCAAGCAGTTCAATCCATACCTGCCCTTTTGAAAAACGAAAAATGTAATATCCTTTTCCGCCCGTTCATATACTGAAAGTAAGAATATCGGTAATGGTTTGGTGGAAGAATGCGATTGTACGACGAAGTTTTCAAGAATGCGGACGGGGGCGCGTTTTCGCGCTGTATCGTCGTTCCGCGTGGCGGCGGTTATTTCGAAGGCGTTAAATCGGTGGGGGATTTTTCCGCCGAGCGGATTGTCGTTTGCTTTCCTCGTGAAACGGTGGAAGTGGAAGGCAGGGATTTGACGATAAAAAAGTACTGTGACGGCGATTTGCAACTTTCGGGGCAAATCCATTCTATTCGTGTGGTCGTTCCGCAAACGGAAGGGGGGAATTAATGCTTTTTCCCAACCTTAAAGACCGTCTACAAATTGAAGGGATAATGCCCGAAAGGGCATTGTTGCGGCTCAAAAGAGCCGGAATCGGTATCTATAACGCAAAAAAAGTCGAAAAAAACAAGATACTTTTGAGTGTAAAGAGAAAAGATACCGAAAAAGTTTTTGCAATTTATCCCAATGTATGCTATAATATAGGCGCATATAGCCCCTATACCGTGACGAAAATGGGGGCGGTCGGCATAGGAAAACTGCTCGAAACTGCCAAAAAACGGGCGGGTTTATTACTCGGTATCCCCCTTTTTTGCGGCATAATTTTGTATGCGGACAGGTTCGTCTTTTCCGTGGAATTTACGGGCAGTAAGGTGTACGCAAGAGAGGCGTACGCGGCTTTGGAAGCAGGTGGGATCGAGCCTTTTAAGCCGTACGACGGCGAAAGGGTGGATTGGATATGCTCGCAGCTGCTTGCCCTTGACGGCGTAGAGTTTTGCTCCGTCAAAAAATCGGGGCATCGGGTACAAGTGGATATACGCTTGGGTGAAATAGAAAAAACGGACGTGCATAAAGGAGCGTTTGTTTCTAAATATACGGGCGAAATCGTCGCCCTTACGGTGTTACGCGGCACTGCTCTCAAAAAAATCGGGGACTCCGTGCAGACAGGCGAAAAGATTGCCGAGGATTGGTTTTCCGTCGAAGAAGGGGGGCAGGTACGCGTTGAAATTATCGCGCGCGCCCGTATCGCATGCACGTATGAAGAAGAAATCACGGTGGAAAGCGAAGAAGAAGCGTTTGCCAACGTCTATTTGAAGCTTGGGCTTGAAAAT
The DNA here is from genome assembly GCA_017505465.1 of Clostridia bacterium. Taxonomy (GTDB): domain Bacteria; phylum Bacillota; class Clostridia; order Christensenellales; family Borkfalkiaceae; genus Scatosoma. The sequence continues at coordinate 12,162 of JAFVPE010000005.1, forward strand.
GCGGACGAAATCACACAAAAGAGCGTAGAGCAAACGGAAAACGGCAGTTTTCGTGTGAAAATGGCGTACGTAGTGACGCAAACGGCAAATTTTTGATTTTTCCTAAACAAAAGTGGGTATAAATAAATAACACAATCAAAGATTGTGAGGAGGAAGGGTATTGTCAAACCTTGAAAAGACAATTCAAACCGTAGATACGAAATCGGTGGACAGGCTCGCCCGTATTTTAGGTGCGTTCGATGAAAATCTCAATTTTCTTTCGCAGGAGCTTGGAATCGTCGCATACGTCGACGGAGTAAAAATCCGTTTGGAAGGCGAAGAAAAGGCGGTTATGCTCGGCGTGAACGTACTGTCCTCGTTGGTCAAGCTTGCAGGCAACGGCGAAACGGTGGACAAGGGACGTATGGCGTACTGCATCGAGCTTGCGCGTGAAGGAAGAACAGGGGAAATCTTATCCCTTGAAGGCGGCGCAGTGGCGGTGACGGCGCGCGGAAAACAAATTAAGTGCAAAACCGTCGGTCAAAAAGCGTACGTAGACGCCATCAAGAAAAACACGGTGGTGTTCGGCGTAGGGCCTGCCGGTACGGGGAAAACCTATCTTGCCGTGTGCTTGGCGGTGGCGGCGTTTAAGAGCCGTCAAGTCGAGAAAATCGTGCTTACCCGTCCTGCGGTGGAAGCGGGCGAAAAGCTCGGTTTCTTACCGGGGGATTTGCAGGAAAAAGTCGATCCGTATCTTCGTCCGTTGTACGACGCTTTGCAGGAAATGCTTGGGCTTGAAACGTACGGAAAGCTTATGGAAAGGGGCGTGATTGAGGTTGCGCCGCTCGCATACATGCGAGGAAGAACGTTGTCGAATGCGTTTATCATTCTCGACGAAGCGCAAAATACAACGAAAGAACAGATGAAAATGTTCCTTACCCGAATGGGGGAAGGGAGTAAAATGGTGGTGACGGGTGACGTTACGCAAATCGACCTTGACGGGAAGGATAGCGGACTCGTGCACGCCACGAAAATATTGGACGGAGTGGACGGAATTTCCGTTTGTCGCCTGACGGCGAAAGACGTGGTAAGACATCCGCTTGTCATGCGGATCATCCGCGCCTATGAAAAGGACGTGGAGGACGCAGAAAAGCGAAAGAGCTCGGCGGAAGAAAAGAAGAGCCGAGCAAAGTCGCGGAAGGAGTAACGAAAGATGGCAAAACAGTCAAATAAAATTAAAGAGTCGTTACGAGAGTTCAACCGACGTAGAAAAATACGAGTTCGGGAGATGTTGGACGATTGGACGGGGAAAGATATAGCCAAGAGCATTCTTTTCTTCTTGCTCCATACCTTCGTCTTGGTCTTGATAATGGCGGCGGTGCTGTTAGGTCGGCACGTAAAAGAATTGAGGGCGTATCTTACGGAAAACGGCGCGGAATATTTGTACGCGCTCTTCTGTGTGATGTTGCTCATGATGATCATGTATTTCTATTTCCTGTTCGAGGATAGACAAATTCTGCGAAACGGAAAGACGATTTGCTTGATTTTCGTGGTCGTTGACTTGCATTTCTTGATTTCGTGGGTGATTGGTGAGTACATTCACGTCTATGCTCGCCCCGTAGCGTTTGCAGGTTTACTTATCTATGCGCTCTTGCGCCGTAAAGACGCAATCTTTATCAACGTCATTTGTTCCTTGTTGATTTTCGTAACCGATACCTTTACGGGTATGGGCGGTGCGTCGGCAGGGATTGCGGCGAGAGAGAACTATTCGTCCTTGATTATGTCCTTCTCGGCGGGTATGATTGCAATCTACCTTTGCAATTCGATTAAATCGCGTTTTGCGGTTGTACTCGTCGGTATCGCAATCGTTGTGCCGATTGAATTTATCATCTTTATTTTGGAGCTTTCCACTTTCTTGGAAGATGGGGGTGTGCGCGGCTTGTCCGATATGCAAAACATTCTCTTGCTTATGGGTTACGGGCTTGCCGGCGGTGTACTTTCCGCTATGCTGTTCTTGCCCGTTTTGCCTATCCTGGAGGTGGCTTTCAAGCGGCTTACGGTGTTCAGATTACACGAATTGACAAGCACGGACGCAAAGCTTTTGAAGATGTTGCAAGAGGAAGCGCCCGGCACGGCAGACCACGTGAAGGACGTTGCGAAAATTGCGGAAGAATGTGCGGTTGCCATTGGCGAGGACGCGGAGTTGGCACGTGCGGCGGCTCTCTATCACGACGTCGGAAAGATGGTCGATCCCGAATATTTCACTGAAAACCAAAGCGGCTACAATCCGCACTCGGAGCTTCCTCCCGAAGTATCCGCAGAAATTATCCGTTCGCACGTAACGAAGGGCGCGGAGCTCATTCGCAGAAATCATTTGCCTGAAATTTTGGCGGACGTTGCGTTGCAGCACCACGGTACACTCCGTATCCGTTACTTCCACGAAAAGGCGAAGCGTTTGACGGACGGAAAGGTGAACAAAGAAGATTATTGTTACTGCGGTCCGAAACCGCAAACGAAGATTGCGGCGATCATTATGATCGCGGACGGTGCGGAAGCGGCGGTTCGTGCGGCAAAGACGAAAGATCCTTTGACGGTTTCGAATATCACGCTTAGCATCATCAACGAAAGAATGCAAGAAGAGCAGTTTACGGAATGCGATATTACGATGGCGGAATTGACGAAGATCCACCACGCGTTGATCCACGCGTTGACGGGACAATACCACCACCGCATTGAATATCCCGACGTAACGGACGACGATTGATTTGGAGGTAGACGGAATGTTCCGTATTCTTTGCGAAGGGGAGGAATTTCCCGCAGAAAGAGCGCGTGCGTTAGAGCAAGCGATGGAAGGGTTTGTGAAAACGGATGCAAACTTGGCGATTGAATTTATCTTCGTGGACGGGGAAGAAATTCGCCGTTTGAACCGTGAAATGCGGGATACGGACAAGGTGACGGACGTGTTGAGTTTCCCGACGATGGACGGCATCAAGGGGGAGCCTATCTATGCGGACGAGCACCCCTTTGAAATCGATGAAGAAGACAATCTTTTGATTGGTTCGGTGGCGGTTTGCTGCGATAGAGCGAAGGAACAGGCGGAGGAGTACGGACATTCGTACGAACGGGAGCTGCACTATCTCTTGGTGCACGGTATTATGCACTGCCTTGGGTACGATCACATGACGGACGAGGACAAGGCGGAAATGCGCGAAAAGGAAGAGCTTATTTTAAGCAAGCTCGGCATCACTCGCGCGTAAAATTGCAACCACAGGTTGCACAATACGCCTAACGGCGTAACGAAAGACAAGAAAGGAGTTTTTAGATAGCATGAGAAGCGGATACGTAGCGGTTATCGGTAGAGCTAACGCAGGAAAAAGCACGCTGATCAACGTAATGGTCGGGGAAAAGGTTTCCATTGTTTCCCCCAAGCCCCAAACGACGAGAGATCGTATTTTGGGGGTGCTCACCGAAGACGATTACCAAATCGTTTTCGTGGACACGCCGGGGATATACAAAGCCCGTAATGCGCTCACGGATATGATGATGCGCACGACGGAAACGAGTGCGAAATCGGTGGATTTTATCTTGTACGTGCTCGACGGTCACGACGGCATTGGCGACGAGGATTTTGAGCTTATCAAGAAGTACAAAGCGCTCGGTTTGCCAATGGCGGTTGCGTATACGAAAATCGATATTATGCCGAAAGAAAATATTCCTTTGGATATGGCGAAATTCTCGGACAGCGGCTTGGACGTTGACGTTTTCCCCGTTTCTGCTCGCAAGGGTAAAAACGTGAAAAACCTCAAAGAATTCTTGGTCAAGCAAATGCCCGAAGGGGAAAAGGTATTCCAGCAGGATATCGTTTCGGATAAGAGCGAAAAATTCATGATTTCCGAAATCATGCGCGAGAAAATTTTGCTCAAATTCGACAAGGAAATTCCGCACGGGATCGCCATCGTTATCAACACGTTCGAGCGTAACGATAACGGCGTATACGAAGTTAATCTCGACATCGTTTGCGAAAGAGCCAACCACAAGGCAATTTTGATCGGCAAGCAAGGCAAGGCAATCAAGGAAGTATCTTCGTTTGCCCGTCAAGACATGGAGAAATTTTTAGGCGGAAAAGTGTTCTTAACGACCTACGTCAAGGTCAAAGAGGATTGGCGCGACCGTCCGAATATGCTCCGTGAATACGGCTATGAAGATTTGAAGGACTAAACTAAACCAAAAGCCTGAAAACGAAGCAATTGACAACAAAGTTGTCAAGATAACCAAAGCAATATAATCCGAACTAAGATTTTTGGTTATGCTCACGGCGGCCGCTTTTGTATAATTTCTTTCCCCGCTCCGCAAAATAGGAGTGGAGGAGGTAGTTATGCGAGATAAATACGAGGAAAGCGACGCGGCGAAAACGGCTTGGAGACTCTTTGAAAAGACGGGTAGCATTAGCTACTACATGCTTTACTACGACTTGATGCGAAAGCGCTAAAACACGCAAGAGGGAGCGTTATGGAGATTAAAACGGAGGCGATCGTCCTGCAATCGATCGATTATAGGGATAACGATAAATTGCTTACGCTTTTTTCCCCGTCGCTCGGAAAAATTACGGCGGGGATCCGCGGCGTAAAGAAACCGAAAGCCAAGCTTGCGTTTTCCGCGCAGCCCTTCTGTTTTGCAGAATATATCCTTGCGGAAAAGGGGGGCAGATACACGGTTGCAAACGCGTATTTGCACGAAAGTTTCTTTTCCCTTCGCACGGATATAGACCGCTTTTATGCGGCGTGTGCGGCAACGGAAGTTTGCCGCGTGATACTCATGGAAAACGAGGAATACGAAGCCCTGTTTATCGGGCTTATCGAATGCCTCAAAGCACTTGCCCTTGGCGAGGAGGACGTTGCCGAAACGCTCGTTGGCTTCCTTCTCATCGCCCTGCGCGAAAGCGGTTATCCCCTTGACCTTACCTATTTAGAGGAGTGTGACGGGGAGATCGGCGACAAACTTTGGTTCGATTTTTCGGACGGCAAATTCACTTCGTTCGAGCGTTGCGTACAAGGCGAACGCGCGAGCGTATCCACCTACCATACCTTGCGCAAATGCGCGGGTTTAACCTACTCGGAAGAATTGACGCTTGGGGGCAAAAAACGCGCCTTGCGCCTTTTGAGAGCGTTCCTTTCCGAGAAAACCGAGAGTAGATTCGACAACCTCGGCGAACTCATTCGCTTATTGGACGAGTAACCAAAGCAATATAATCCGAACCAAGATTTTTGGTGGTAAATTTCGGCGTCTACTGCGTTGAACTCCTTGATAAACCGTCGGGTTTATCTTCGTCCTTCGCCTTGTATCCGTTTGAAATTTCTCTACCATAAAATTGC
>JAFVPE010000006.1 GCA_017505465.1 Clostridia bacterium
CGCCTTGTATCCGTTTGAAATTTCTCTACCATAAAATTGCTTCGCACCCAAAAGTTTGGATTTTTAGATGATTTTTGGTGCGAAGGAAGAAATTATACCGAAGTATTATGATGACGACAAGCCGAAAAGCGCTAAAAAGACAGCTTTTGGGCTGGTTCGGATTATATTGCTTTGGTTATCTATACAGGTATTCGTAAAATGGCAAAGAAAGAACAAAAAAACTGCACCTACATTGGCGGACAAGCGGTAATGGAAGGGGTTATGATGCGCGGCAAATGCGCCATGGCAACCGCCGTACGCGATCCGCAGGGTGCGATACAAATTGAATCCGAACGCTTAACGCCGCCCGACAAACGCAGCAAAGCGACGCGCGCTCCCTTTGTGCGTGGACTTATCAATTTCGTGAGCTCGCTCGTGGATGGGAACCGCATTTTGATGCGTAGCGCGGAAGTTGCCGAAGCGGAGGACGTTACCCCCACGAAGGCGAAAAAGTGGCTCGAAGAAAAGCACAAGGTCAATCTCAACGCCTTTTGGAATGGTGTTGCGACGGTGCTCGGCGTTATTCTCGCCGTTGCGCTTTTCATCGGTTTGCCGATGCTCTTGACGTGGCTTTTGAAAAAGACCGGATGGCTTGAAACCTCTTCCGAAGTATTGACGGAGCTTTGGTATAGCTTGATTGAAGGGGCGTTCCGTTTGCTCATCTTCATTTCGTACGTTTCGTTGATCGGTTTGATTCCTTCGCTCAAACGTGTGTATATGTACCACGGCGCGGAGCATAAAACGATCACTTGCTACGAAGAGGGGAAGGAATTGACGGTGGAAAACGTCCGCGGTTGCGCCCGCGTACATGATAGATGCGGAACGACTTTCCTTTTCATCGTCGTTTTCATTAGTATCATTGTATTTTCGCTCTCGAACGTGGGTATTACCGCAACGGGCTTGTACAATCTTGGGAACGACGTTGCAGATTGGTTCATCCGCTTTGGAATCCGACTGCTTTTATTGCCTATCGTCGCATCCATTTCCTACGAAATTTTGCGTCTTTTGGCAAAGACGAAGCATAAATTCTTCCTTATTTTCAAATTTCCCGGCTTGCTTTTGCAAAAAATCACCACTCGTGAGCCCGAAGATGGTATGATTGAATGTGCAATCACCGCCTTCAACACCGTATTGCAAATGGACGCCGATCCCACCGTTCCCGAAAAGATATTTGCTGTTCCCGGCAAGATGACGGCGCTTCTCAAAAACACGAAAAAGCGCTTTGCGGACAACGGAATAGACGAAGAAGAGGCGGAGTGGATTTTCGCCCTTACGTTGAAAATTCCCAAGAGTGCCGTGAACTCCACCGAACGTATTTTGAAGGTGGCGCAGGCGAAGGAAATTATCCGTATTGTGGACGAAAGATTGACAGGCAGACCCCTTTGGTACATCATCGGGGATACCGATTTCTGCGGATATAAGATTAGAGTGGACGAAAGAGTGCTTATCCCCCGTCCCGAAACGGAAGAAATGGTTATGATGGTCGTTGGCTCGGTAGAGCAGGGCAACCGCGTACTTGATCTTTGTACGGGTAGTGGTGCAATCGCTATTGCGTTGAGCAAGGAGCTTGAAAAACGGGGCGTGGAAGCGGAAGTAATCGCGTCCGATATTAGCAAGGACGCATTGGATCTTGCCAAGAGAAACGCGAAGCTCAACTATGCGGACGTAACCTTCGTGGAATCGGATTTGTTCGCAAAAGTCAAGGGAAAATTCGACGTAATCGTTACCAATCCACCTTACATTCCCACGGCGGAAATTGCCAATTTGCAACGTGAAGTGCGCGACTACGAGCCGCATTTGGCGTTGGACGGCGGCTCGGACGGTATGGATTGCTATCGCCGTATTGCGGCGGAAGCGTCCAAGCATATTGTGAAGGGTGGCGTGTTGATTATGGAAGTCGGCATGGGCGAAGCACAAGAAGTGGCAAAGCTCTTCAAAAAGAGCAGCTATGCGCTTATCGCGCAAGATTTCAACGGTATCGATAGATACGTAAAAATTATGTTCTAAAAAGGTACGCCCGATGAAACATCGGGCGTAATTTATAAAAGGGAGAAAGACGTATGTTCAAGAAATTGGACGATATCAAAAAACGGTACGAATTTTTGTCCGAAAAATTGACGGATAACGAAGTCATCGCAGACATGGGTACTTGGCAGAAGTATTCCAAGGAGCAGGCGGACCTTACGGAAACGGTGGAAAAATACGAAGAGTATCTCGAAGCGGAACGCCGTATGACGGACGCTTTCGAGCTTGCCGAAACGGAAACGGATACCGAGATGAAAAAGATGCTTCTTGACGAAGGGTACGAGTGCAAGGAGCAGCTTGCAAGCATCAAAGAAGAGTTGAAAATTTTGCTCTTGCCCAAGGACAAAAACGACGAGAGAAGCTGTATTTTGGAAGTCCGCGCAGGTACGGGAGGCGAAGAAGCGGCGCTCTTTGCGGCGGAGCTTTGCCGAATGTATCTCAATTATTGTGGCGCGCATAGGCTCAAGGTGGAAGAAATGGATATCAACGCCACCGAGCTTGGCGGCGTAAAGGAAGCCGTCTACAACGTAACGGGCGCAGGCGCGTACAAGCTTTTGAAATACGAGAGCGGCGTACACCGTGTACAGCGTGTTCCCGCTACGGAAACGCAGGGGAGAATCCACACGTCGGCGGCGACGGTTGCCGTCCTTCCCGAAGCGGAAGAAGTGGAAGTGCAAATCAACGATAAGGATATTCGTATAGACATTTTCCATTCGGGCGGCGCAGGCGGTCAAAACGTCAACAAGGTAGCTTCCGCCGTGCGTATCACCCATTTTCCGACAGGGATAGTCGTCACCTGCCAAGATGAACGCTCGCAGTTCAAAAACAAGGAGCGCGCATTTAAGGTATTGCGTTCGCGCGTGTACGATTTCTATAACGGACAGAGTGCAAAGGCGAGAGAGGATAGCCGTAGAAGTATGGTTGGTTCGGGGGATAGAAGCGAACGAATCCGCACCTATAATTTCCCCCAAAGCCGTGTAACCGACCACCGTATCGGATTGAGCCAATACAACCTTGAAGCGTTTATGACGGGGGATATCGACAGCATGGTGCAAGCACTTGCAATTGCCGATAGAGAAGCTCTGCTTGCCTCTACCCAAGAGTAAAAGGCATAAGCAGGTATGCGTTGAATAAAAAAAACCGCCCACGAGTGCGTCTCGTGGGCGGTTGATTTTTTCGTTATATTCTGCCGCGGTATTCGGACAAAAGAATATCACACATTTGTTGCGGCGTTTCCTTGCAGCCGTTGCTTAACCATATCCGCACAATGGCGTTGAAGCCGCTTCTAAAAAACTCTACGCGGTAATCCAACCCCGTTTCATTAAGGGCATTTTTAATTTCAAAGAAATTATCGACGCGCCACGGTTGACGTTCATAACCCAATCGAAAATAGCAAGCGTACGTTTCTCGGTGTGCTTGAATATGTTCGAATAAAGAGTGAAACTCATGCAAACAGTTCGTTAAATCCGTCTTTAAATCAAACATTTGCGCCACTTCGTTTTTCAATTCTTCGTAAATTTTGTCCGCAAGGTCGTAAATATCCAAAAAATTGGCGTAAAAGGTGCTACGGTTGATGCTTGCAAGCTTGCAAATATCCGATACCTTGATTTGGGAAAGCTCTTTTTTTTGTAATTCGTCAAAAAAGGCTTTTTTGATTCGTTCGACGGATTCTCGTCTTCTTTTATTATTTTTTGTATTCATATTTACCTTTAACCCGACATTTGTTGCAATATTGATGGTTGACTTTCGAGTTTTCCAATATTATACTATAAATGCATTAAAAAAACAAGTGTTGTAATAAAGGAGTTTTTATGATTATCAAAAAAGTTGCTTTTTGGGTGAGTGGCGGAATGAGCGCCTTGTTGGCGGTTGCAGGGATTTTTGCGTTTATATGCCCCGAAACATATACGAGAATTTTGGGCGGCGTAATGGCGGCGCTTTGTCTTTGCGGCGGAATATTGACGGCATTGCCCGTGTTTGCGGTGGGGCTTGGCCTTGGGATCACCATTATTTTTACCCCGAAGACGGTGGACGGAATTTTACTTATTGCCTTTGGTGTGGTGGGTATGGTAGCAGGACTCGTCGTGGGATTAAAGCTGTGTAAAAAGACGGTGCAAGAAAAGCCGAGCGCAACGGAAGAATCAGCGCCGAGCGCGCCTACGGAAGAAACGGCGAAAGAAATGCTTTCGGGAAATGAATAATAGAAAAGCCTACGAGCAAAACTCGTAGGCTTTTTTTCGTTAGTTCAATTCGGAAATGAAACGTTTGATACGTTTCAAGCCTTCTTCAATGTCCGCTTCGCTTAAAGAATAGGAAAGACGCAAGCAGTCGTCTGCGCCGAAGGATACACCGGGAACGGTTGCAACCTTTTCCGCTTCCAAAAGGGCGTCTGCGAACTCTATGGAGTTCGTAATTGCCTTGCCCTTGTAGCTCTTGCCGTACAAATCGCCGACAACGAACATAACGTAGAACGCGCCGTCGGGTTCAACCGCACGCACGCCGTCAATTCCTGCAATTAAGTCAAGGAGCTTTGCTCTGCGCTTATCGAACACGTCTACCATCGCTTGAATTTCCGCTTCGGGAGCGTTCAATGCTTCCAAGGTCGCATACTGCGAAATGGAGCTTGCGTTGGACGTTGCGTGGCTTTGGAAGGAGTCGATTGCCTTCGCTACGTCCTTGGGAGCGGCAAGATAACCGATACGCCACCCGGTCATGGCGTACGATTTGGAAACGCCGTTGACGGTGATGGTCAAAGCCTTCATTTTCTCGCTCACTTTCGCAATCGAGAAGGGCTTTACGCCGTTGTAGCAAAGCTTTTCGTAAATTTCGTCCGCGAGCACGAAGATGTTTGCTTCTTCGCAAACTGCTGCAATCGCACGGACTTCTTCTTCGTTATATACCGCACCCGTAGGGTTGGAAGGGGAGTTGAAAATAAGCATTTTCGTCTTGGGCGTAATCGCCGCTTTCAACTCTTCCGCCGAGAATTTGTATTTATTTTCCTTCTTGCAAGGCAAGTAGGTGGGCACGCCGCCGCAAACCTTTACCACTTCAGGATAAGTAAGCCAATAGGGTTGGGGGATGATAACTTCGTCGCCTTCGTCCAAAACGGCATAGCAAGCGTTGAAAATGGAGTGCTTCGCACCGTTGGAAACGATGATTTGCGAAGGCTCGTAATCCAAGCCGTTATCCTTTTTAAATTTTTCGCAAATCGCCTTTCTCAAAGGCAAAAGCCCCGACGAAGGGGTATATTTGGTATGGCCTGCGTCCAATGCCGCTTTCGCCGCCGCGATGATATGATCGGGGGTATTGAAGTCGGGTTCGCCGACGCTAAAGGATACAACCGATTCGCCCGCCGCCTTCATTGCCTTTGCCTTTGCCGAAATGGCAAGGGTGAGGGAGGGGGAAAGAGTCGTCATTCTTTTTGCGATTCTGTTCGTCATCTGTGTTCTCTCCGTAAGGTCTAAATTCTTTAACTCTATTATTTTACTATTTTTTCAAAAAGAAAGCAACCGCAAATGCGCCGTTTTTATAAAAATAATCGAGAAATTTAGAGAAAAATATCCCAACAATTCATTTTACCGATTGTGACAATCGAGAAAAATGAATGCCTCAATCGGTTATGCTTGTAGATAGGGGTGAAAAGTAGAAAAAATAAAAAAAGTTTTGAAAAAGGCGGAAAATTTTTCAAAAACCCCTTGAAATTATGTGAAAAATTTGATAAACTATAGTAAACCGAGAAGAAAACGCTTTTTCACTCGGAAAAGCAACACAAAATCTGGGAGGATTTTATTATGATTAAAGTTATTTACGGCGCGAAGGGTACTGGTAAGACCAAAATTATGATCGACGCCGCAAACGCTGCAGTTGCAGAAGCAAAAGGTCACCTTATTTTTATTACTGATAGCAAACGCGGTATGTACGATCTCGAACGTGAAGTTCGTTTCATTGATACCAGCGAATACGATATTGCAGGCGAAGCAGCTCTTTGCGGCTTCATCAAAGGCGTTATTGCAGGCAACAACGACAACGAATACGTTTACATTGACGGCGTAGTTCGTATTGCAGGCAAACCCGTTCAAGAAATGGCGGCGTTCTTCTATATGCTCGACAAGGTTTCCAAGACGAACAACCTTGTTATCACCGTATCCGTTTCGGCTGCGAAGGAAGAGCTTCCCGATTTCGTTGCAAAATACATCTAATCGGAAGCAACAGTTACATCACCAAATTTGGAAGCCGAACAGTCTTCGTTCGGCTTCTTATTAAATATAACGCCATGCCCGATGAACGGGCGGCGGCAAAGAAACAAAAGTAGGGCGAAAATGATCACAAAAAAGTATAGGCGGCCAACGGCTGCCGACTTTGCGTGTAGAAATCTTGCATAGGCAGGTGAATCATTATGAAATTTATTAGCACAAGAGGCGGAGAAAAGGTAACGGGCGCACAGGCAATCGTGCAAGGTCTTGCGAAAAACGGCGGTTTATTCGTTCCCGAAAAATTCCCTACGGTAACGGAAGAAGAAATCCGCGCGATGGAAGATATGAGTTATCCCGAACGCGCTGCGTTTATTCTTGGCAAATATCTCGCTGACGAATTGGGAGGGGACTATCTTAAAGAAGTTTGCGAAAAAGCATATTCTTCTTTTGAAGGAAACGATCCCGTTCCCCTTGTAAAGGTGGACGGCGAATCGGGCTTGTACGTATTGGAGCTTTTCCACGGTCCTACTTGCGCGTTTAAGGATATGGCGCTTACGGTGCTTCCCTATCTTTTGAAAAAGAGTTGCGAAGTGACGGGTGTGAAGGATGAAATCCTTATTCTTGCGGCAACGAGCGGCGATACGGGCAAAGCCGCGCTTGAAGGCTTCCGCGACGTGGAAGGTACGAAAGTAGCGGTATTTTATCCCGACGAAGGCGTTGCGAAAATGCAACGTTTACAAATGACGATACAGGACGGCGATAACGTATTCGTATCGGCGGTGGAAGGCAATTTCGACGATTGTCAACGCGCGGTGAAGAATATGTTTGCTTCCGAAGAATTTAATGCAGAGCTTGCGGCAAAGGGTGTGCGTCTTTCGAGCGCAAACTCCATCAATTTCGGCAGACTTGCGCCGCAAATCGCCTACTATTTCTCGGCATACGTTGATCTTATCAACTCCCGTCAAATTGAAATGGGGGACAAGATCGACTTCGTTGTGCCTACGGGTAACTTCGGGGATATTTTAGCGGGTTGGTATGCAAAGAAGATGGGCTTGCCCGTGAGAAAGCTCGTTTGCGCGTCCAACAAAAATAAGGTTCTTGCAGACTTCTTCAAGGACGGCGTTTACGACGTAAAACGTGAATTCCATCGTACCATGTCCCCGTCTATGGACATTTTGGTGTCCTCGAACTTGGAACGCTTGCTCTTTGAAATCAGCGGCAGAAACTCCCGCTTGACGGCGCAAAGAATGAAGGCGCTTGCGGAAAAGAAGGAATATTCTATTACGGAAGAAGAAAAGGCGAAGTTAGACGAAGAATTCTACGGCGGCTTTGCAAGCGAAGACGATACCATCGAAGCGATGTACGAAATATTCGACGAGTTCGGCTATGCGATGGATACGCATACGGGCGTTGCTCTTTGGGTGTACCTGCAATACAAGGAAATGTGTTGGAAGAAGGACAAAAAGGACAAGACTCCCATCATCGTGCTTTCGACGGCGAACCCTTATAAATTCCCCCAAGACGTGCTTTATGCACTGTCGGGGAACGACGTCAAGGATAGCTTCAAGGGGATTAAACGACTCAACCTTTTGACGGCGATGAAACCGCCTAAATGCTTGTTGGATTTGCGTTACCGCACCCCCCGTTTCAAAACGAAAGTGAAAAACGATCTCAAACAGATGACGGATGCAATTATGCGTTTCGTAGACGGCGAGATTGTACCCGTACCCGTGGATAAGAAATAAGACGCGCGGGATAATAGTTGTTAGGAATGTGATAGGCCCCGTCTTTTCTTGTGAACATTTGGAAAAGGCAGGGTCTGCATTTGCTTTTCACCCAAAAGGGTGATATACTGTTTTTAAGGTAAACAAAATACGAAAGCACGCCAAAAACGGGCGTATTTTGTTCCAAGCAAGGCGAAAAAGTCAAAAAGGGGATATATGTTCGGATACGTTCGCGCGGATACTCCGTATTTATTTATCAAGGACGATAGGCTGTACAAAGCCATGTATTGCGGCGTTTGCAAAGGGATTGCGGAAAGCAGCGGCCATGCGGCGCGTATGGGGCTTTCGTACGACGTTACCTTTCTGTCCGTCATTATGCATAATATCCTTGGGCAGGACGTAAAAATAGAAAAACAGCATTGTCTTACCCACTGTATCCGCAGCAAGGAAATGGCGGAAGTGGACGAGCTCACAAGACAGCTCGGCGCGCTCAATACCGCACTCGTGTATTATAAATACACGGATGATATTGCAGACGGCGATAGAGGGAGGGGGAAACGGCTTTGGTTTAAGAGCGGTTTCAAAAAAATGCAAAAAAAATATCCCGAAGTGGCGAGAATTGTGAAAGATAACCTTGCCAAGCAGGAAGAAACGGAAAAATCCAAGACGGACAGTATTGACCGTGCGGCGGACGCAACTGCCCGAATGCTTGCCGAATTTTCCGACTATGCGCTTGGGGAAAAGGCGACGGAATATACCCGCAATTTGTTCTATGCGCTCGGGAAATGGATATACCTTATCGATGCGCTCGACGACTACGATAAGGACAAGAAGAAGGGGGCGTATAATCCCTTTGTGCTCGCTTACGGAGCGGAGAGCCAAACGGCGCTGCTTGCAGGGGAAAAGGGGGACGAAGTGCGTTTTGCATTCAACGCTTTGTTCTTTGATATAAGAGAGAATTTATCCCATATTAAATTCCATTTCAACCGTGATTTGTCGGACAATATCTTGCTTCGCGGCTTGCCGATGACGACCAAGCATATTATGTGCGGTTGCGACTGTGAAGGGAAGGCGAAGAAGGGAAAGAAAAAGGATAAAAAGTCCGAAAAGGAAAAACACTAAATAAGACGAAAACTCGGCGAGAGCCGATAGGAGAATAGAATGAGAGAACACTACGAACTTCTCGGTATCAGCGAATATGCAACGGACGAAGAAATTACTGCGCGCTATGAACAATTGCGCGACCGTTGCAAGGAAGACAGATGGCTGGAAGGGGAAGCAGGCAACGAAGCGGCGAGAATGTTGACGAAAATCGAAATCGCTTACAAAGAAATCATGACCGCGCGCAAGGAGTGCAATAAGAATACGGAAGGCAAGACTTCGTACGAAGAGATTTCCGAGCTTTTGAAAGCGGAAAAGATTGAAGAAGCGCAAGCAAAGCTCGACGCATTTAATGAAAGAAATGCTGAATGGCACTATTTGCAGGCAGTCGTTTATCATAAGAAAAATTGGACGAACGACAGTAAAAAGCAGCTTGAAATCGCCATTCAACTCGATCCCGATAACTTGAAATACCGCTCGGCGTACGGTAAAATGAACGCCAAAAATGAGTATCAGCAGCAATCCGCAAACTCGAAAGAGGATAAACAGCAAACGTACAATCCGTACGCAAACGGTGCGCCCTTGGACGAAGAACCGCAAATGGGAGGCGGCAACGTTTGTTCCGATTGTATTTCTTGTTGCTATACGACGCTGTGCATAAACTGCTTATTTAACTGTTGTTGCGGTTGCCGTTAATCGGCGGAAAAACGTATGAAGAAACTAACGGCTCACGATATCGCACTGTCGGCGCTGGCTTGCGCCCTTGCGACCATATTTATGACGCTCGGCATCTATTTCGACCTGTTTTTGTTCACGGGATATCTTCTCGCGTGCATAGCGTTGATGTTGCCGCTTTCGCGTTCGTGCTATTTGGGGTATGCGCTCGCGTATATTGCAACCTGCGGGCTTACGCTCATCTTTGGCGCGATATCAAGATTTTGGGATCTATTGCCGTTTATTATGTTCTTTGGGTTGCATCCGCTCATCAATGAATTGCAACTGAAAATCAAAATCAACCGTTGGCTTGCTTGCGGTATCAAAGCCATATGGTTCGACGGAACGATGTATATCATTTGGCGTTTTATCTTTGGTATGACGACTACCGTACCCTGGTTGGACAAGTACATGCTCCCGATTATTCTCGTCGTAGGCAGTGGATTTTTCATCTTCTACGATTATGCGATGTATAAATGGCGGGCGGCGGTCAACGTACTCGTAAAACGCATTTCCAAAAAATAGGTATACTATAGAGGAATAAAACGAACTAGCCCAAAAGCCATCTTTTTGCGCTTTACGGCTCGTCGTTATTATAATACTTCTCACGAAAAGCGGGGGAGGGTTTTATGATAAAGAAAAACGATATAATTTGCGCCGTGACGGATGCTATTGGATCCAACGGGGAAGGCATCGTCAGGCACGAAGGGGTTACCTTTTTCGTGCCTGCTTGTTTACCTGGGGAAAAAGTCCTTTTTAGGGTATTGAAGGTAAAAGGGAATATCGGCTACGGGAAGGCAGAGGAAATTCTTACCCCTGCCGAGGAACGCGTGCGCGAAAAATGCCCCGTATTTTCCAAGTGCGGCGGATGTTGCTTGCAACATCTCGACTATCCGATGCAGCTCGTGCATAAATCGAACGTCGTCAAGGATTCCTTACGGAAAATAGGCGGTTTGCGCCTTACCGTGCCTACGGCAATCAAGAGCGATTTGCCTTACGGCTACCGCAATAAATTGCAAATTCCCGTCGGCGTGGATAGAGAAGGAAATACCGCCATCGGGTTCTATGCCGAGCACAGCCATCGAATCGTGCCCGTTTCCGCTTGCGCCATTCACCCCGAATGGGCGGAAAAATTGATGAATGCAATCAAAAAATACATCGTTTTTTGTGCGGTTAAAGGGTATGATGAAGAGAAAAAGACGGGCGCTTTGCGCCATATAGTCGCAAGAGAAATTGGCGGTAAGTATATCATCACGCTCGTTACAGCGAACAAGGAATTGCCGAATATTCCCTATCTTGTCGGTATTTTGTCGGACACCTTCCGCACGTTTACGCTCTATTTGAATTTTAATGCGGAAGATACGAACGTTATTCTTGGAAAAGAGTTTCAACTCGTACATGGTCCCGGCTTTTTCGAAGCAGAGGAGCAGGGAATTGTGTACGAAGCAGGCCCCGTGACCTTCTTGCAGGTCAATGAAAACGTGCGCACGAAGCTATATAAAGACGCATTAAAGACGGTGTGTACGGATGGCGACGAAGTCGTTATCGACGCCTATTCGGGCGGCGGACTTTTGACTGCTATGATTGCCAAAAAGGCAAAACGAGTGTACGGTATCGAGCTTGAAGAAGAGGCAAGCCGTTGTGCGGATAGCTTGAAAGAGAAAAACGGCTTGGACAATATGACGAATATTTGCGGTTACGTCGAAGAAAAGCTGTCGGGTGTTTTGGAAAAAGAGAAGGGCGAGAAAGTGCGCTTGATTCTCGATCCGCCCCGCGCAGGCATTGCGCGCAGCGTGTTAAAAGCGTTGCTTGCAAGCGGTATTCCGCAGCTTACGTTGATTAGCTGTAACCCTGCGACGCTCGCAAGAGATTTGGGGATTTTGTCGGGCAAGCTCATAGAAAACGAGAACGGCGAGCTTGTGAAAAATCCTGCCTACGAAGGGGTAGCGGACGGGGAAACCCTTGCAGGGTACTACGAAGTATTAAAAATCCAACCGTACGATATGTTCCCCCAAACCAAGCACGTGGAAACTCTCGTTCAACTTTCCCAAAAAAAGCCCGACAGTACAATCAATGTAAAAATCGAGTTTGGAGAGGGTGAAGGCGAACTTTCATTAAAGAAGATTGCGGAGCGAATCGAGGCAAATAAACCTAAAGAAAAAGTAACCTATAAGATGATACAAGATTATATTGAAGAAACTTACGGGTTCAAAGTTCATACGGCTTATATTGCGGAAGTTAAACGTGACTTGGGTTTGCCAATGTATGATGCACCAAATGCAGTTGAAGAATTAAAAAAGCCCCGACAACACCCGTCGGAGAAAATGGTAAAGGCAATTAAAGAAACATTAAAGCATTTTGAAATTATATAATGCACAGCGGTTTGCAAAAGCAAGCCGCTTTTTTTGCAATAAACAAAAGCGAGAAGATTATCCATTGTATAATTTTTTATTGTTTAAGCAAACAAAAAAGAAGAGTTTTGTGAAGTGGATTATGAATTTCTTAAAACACTTGGATATTTATGCGATAAATTACTTAAATGATAAATTAATAAAATATATGGAAATCGGGTGTGTGCAAGTGCTTGATTTTATGATATATTGCGCTGAACAGTTAAAAAACGGAAGAAGATAACAAAAAGGTAGTAGGGGGAATTAGGAAAGATAAATCAAGCACAAAATGCAAACAATGAAGTTGTAAAATGAAAACTGCTTTCATTTTGATTTATAAGTGTTTTATGGTATAATGATTGTAACATATTATTAAGACCTGCAAAATAAAGTATTACTTCAAATGCGGAGATTTCAAAATTTTATTTAATTCAATATCGAGGTGTATAATGAAGAAAAGAATTAGATTAGGACAACCTTTTTTGTTTTTGATTATGCTAACAACAAACATCGATGAAGATATAAACGTGACGAATTTTTATATTGTACGATATAAGGAGGCTATATAATGCAAGGAAAACGTTTGTGGATAGGCAATTTATGGGTGGTTGTGTTATATTGCTCTTTTGTATTGCTGATGATAGGGATAATATGTTTTACCGTTTTTTTATCTGTACCAGTTGTTTGGAATAACTCTATAATCGAAAAAGAACACTTTATCACCCTTGATGTATTAATAATTTTGTTATTGGTTATATTAATTTGGTTTGATAAAGATTTGTGGAGTTATGTTGTATTTTCTAAAAAAGGCATTTTTCTTAAAAGGCATGGTGCTGTTTTACAATCTTATTCCCAAACAGATATAAGAATTTCTTATAAAGTTTTATATTATAAGCGTAGAAATATAGAGTCGTTGCAAGGATGTCTTGTGATTGGTGGAAATATTCCGTCCGCTCCATATATATATGACAAAAATTTAAGGAAGTCTGATTATTTTGCGATTGTTTTAACAGAAAAACGACTTGATCAAATTGTTGCTTTTTACAAAAGAAGTATAGAATTGCCAAGTGATCTAAAAAGTATACAAGGGAAAGGATTGGGGGTTGAGAAGATTAAGAACTTTTACAAAAGAATAGAGGAGTATAATAATACAATTTAGCTGATAAAACGTTTTTGCAATTTTAGAACAAATGCAAGAACTTTTATAAATCGTCTTTTCTTTATAAGGGCTTTGAAAAGTATTGACTTTATTTTAAGAAATGGGTATAATATAAACATACCACATTTCTTTTTTTGTAACTTTAATACTCAAATTGTAGCGGAGCAATCCGTGAACGCCCACAGTTTAATATTTGCTGCAAAGGATATAATCCCATTGGTAGGGTTATATCCGATCGCGTTTACAAATTCCTTTGTGGTAAGATGTGGGCGAAAAAAGAAGTGTGGTAGCTTGTCGAGAGGGTATATTCTACAATGCCGTCTCGCAAGAGGCGGCATCTTTTTTGACGGGACAATTTATAAAAAGGAAACACCGCTAAAACGTAAAAGTTTCGGCGGTGTTAGTATTTAATCTCTTTCATCAGTTCTGCCTAAAAGATAATCAATGGATACTTTGAAATAGTCTGCCAACGCTTCCAAATATTCTAACGATGGTAAAGTCTTTTCACGTTGCCATTCGTAAAAGAAATTTTTTGTAAATGGCATCGAATGAGCGATTTTAGAATACTTCGTGTTGTTTTCTTTTGTAAGTTTTTCAAGTCTTGTATGGAATGTTTCGTTTTCTTCGGACGGATAAAAAGTTTCATCATCAGTTTCGCCTAAAAGATAGGGCAAAGAGATTTTGAAATAATCGGCAATTTTTATCAAAGGACGTAAACTTGGAATGATGCCGTAAATGGCAGCGCGCGTAATTACGGGAACGCTAACTTGAACAAGAGAGGCAAATTCGTATTTGCTACACCCTTGTTCGGTAATCAATTCCATAATTCTTTTGCGGAAAGAATCGGAAAATTTCTTTTCAGTTTCAGCAGGTATTTTTGCCATAATAAAAAATTTCCTTAAAAATAGGTCAGATAAATACGTTTTCTATACTTTTATGATATAATAAATAAAAAGCAAAACGAACAGTTAAGTTTATAAATGCCCGATTTTATAATTTTTCACGTTCATTTATCAAAAAATACCCAAAGGAAAAGAGATATGTCAAAGAAAGGTTGCTTTATAGGTCATAGAAATGTAAAGGCTACCGCCGAGTTAATCAAAAGAATTGATATGTATATCAGAATGTTGATTGAAGAACAAGGTGTGAGAGTTTTCTTATTTGGAAGTAGAAGTCAATTTGATGATTTATGTCACGAAAGGGTGACGAAAATGCAAGAGGAATATCCCGACGTAGAACGGATTGCGTTTACGTGTAGGAGCGAATATGCTTGTATGAAAGACGAAAAGGAAGAAAGGGAACGAATTGCACGTGCGGTAACGAAAAGGGATATAAAATACAAAGACTATGACGGAGTACAACAATCAGAACGCATATATAGCGCAGGTAAGGCTTCTTATGTAGAAAGAAATCAAGATATGATAGATACAAGCGATTATTGCGTGTTTTATTACAATCCTTATTATTTACCACCCAAACGCAAGCAATCGAAAAGAAGTTTAACCGAGTATCAACCAAAAAGCGGAACACAGCTTGCGTTGGATTATGCGTATCAAAGAAAGCGCGGGGGTAAAGAACTAACAATCGTTAATCTTTACGAGGAAGAAGATGAAGAATATTTATAAAATGCTTACGAGCATTATAACAATACTTATTGCATCGGTTTCAATCGGAATAACAATACCCACGAAAACAGCAAACGCAGGGCATAGTGATTTCATTGTGCCGTTGTTTTCGGGGTACATTGAAGATACAAGTAAAGCAAGCATTACGAAACATAACACCGTAATTGATATGTCAAAATATAATGGTGCAGGTGGAATTGAGTTTGATTCGGGAAAGATAACGGCGACAAGCAATTATACAATTTCCAATGCTCAAGCAGGGGCAACGTTTTGTGTTCCGTATATGGGAACAATGGACGAGTTAAACAATGTAGAAATTCTTATCAACGGACAACCCGTACAAGCGGAACGCTTATATGGGGAAAATCCGCTTTACTTTGCAGGGGAAGATAGCGGTTATTTATCGGTTACGGATGCGATTGAGAGCGTACAACCAACAATAATAAAAGACGGGACGGGAAAAGTTTATACGTTTGAGGCTATCGGCGGAGAAATAGAATTTTCCTTTCAGAAGAACGCCGAGCAAACCGTAATTCACAATGGTGCAAGTTGGAGCAGCCAAGGGGTAAACGGCTATTCATATAAAAGCAAAAATAGTGAAATGCAAGAATATCCGTATCAAGTTTTTGTATCGAATGGCGAATTGATAAATTTTCAATCCAATGTTGAATATACGGTATCGGATATATCTTATAAAGAATACATTGATTACTATTTGAACGAATGGATTGCCGAGTTGGGGGAAGAATATCGTCCCTATTATTACAGTAAATTTAATAGAAAGTTATCGGGTGGCGTTTATGACGTTAGCGACGTATTATACGATTATTCGGCTTATACGTTTGTTTTGATGAAAGTTGAATTACCTATCGGAAATTCTCAAATCGTCGTAAATTCGGCTGTTTATGTGCTTGTAAACGCCTTATATAATCCTTATATTTATATTGTAAGAGTAGTGTCGCCATACCCACAGGATTGTGAATATTCTTTAGAGGTCAAATTATCGGAAAAATTACCGTATATTTTAGAGAATAATATTGGTTTAACCGAATTGAAATATAACAATGTGAAACAAATATCAGATAAGTATTTTATTGTTGGTTCGGAAAAAGACGTACATTATGTTTTTGATGAAAACACTTCAAAGAATGGTGGTGGGCGTTATATAATTCCTATTTGTTTAAGTGCTGTTATGGTTATATACGTAAAATGACGGCGGGGATTTCTAAAATCTATTTCACTAAAATTGAAGAAAAGGACGATTACGGCGAAACGATTGGGTATAGCGCGGTTACTGTAAACGAGCAGGACGGATACTTATATAATCTTTTTGATAACCCATCTCCGAAAATAGAAGAATTGACAAGCAAAATCGATGCTTTACGCGCAGAACACCCCGCGGATTTATTTATCGAGAAAAATCCTACGGAACTTCTTACGATGAGTAAGGTTATTCAAAGAGAAAAAAGACACGTAATCCAAAAACAGACCGAGAATAAAAGGGACTTTGCCAAGAAATGGAAACAAGCAAATACAGTTAAAAAGGGGGGAATAGAAATTGAGTAAGATTATTCGTTCTACGGACGAAAATGCGTTGGAAGAATTAAAAGAAAAGTTGGCGCAGATGGAAAGCGCGCATAAGGAAATGGTGGCACGCAATAAGCATTATTTCAAAAACGGTACAATGAAAGGGTACGGTGATTTTACGGACGAGCGTGCGGCAAAAATGGACTTGGCTATTCAAGGCACGTATGAGAAAAAGCCGTATGCAAGTTATCAGTTGCAGAACTCCAACCAAGAAATCCGTAGAATCAAAATGCGTATAAAGGCATTGGAACACGAACAAAACCGTGAAGCGGAAACTTATGATACGGAAAAGTTGGGGTTTGAAGTGGTGGAAAATAAGGAATTACAACGCTTACAGATTATCTTTCCCGATAGAACGTCGAGAGAAGTGCATCGTGAATTGCGTGGTTTGGGGTTTGTGTTTTCGCATACGAACGGCGCGTATCAAAGACAACTAAACGCAAACGCGCGTTGGGCAGCAAAACGCTTTATTAGCAATCAGGAAGCCAATCAAAAACAATCGGAGGCGGAAATGTGAGCGTGAGTAAAATTATTTGCGCCAATGCGTTGGACGGGTTAAAAACGCTTGCGGATAATAGCGTGGATATGTGCGTGACAAGCCCACCGTATTACGGGTTACGTGATTACGGTGAAAGCGGTCAAATCGGAATGGAGCAAACGCCGCAGGAATACATAGAGCATTTGACGGAAATCTTTATGGAAGTACACCGCGTATTAAAGCCGACGGGAACGTTATGGATAAACATAGGCGACAGTTACGCGGGTAGCGGTAAAGGTCCGATGAGCCTTGCGGTAGCAGGGAACGGGAAGAATAGTACGTTATATGCAAGGAATAGCAAAGTTCACGAAGTACCGAAAACGTGGGACGGCATCAAACCGAAAGATATGATAGGAATCCCGTGGATGTTGGCGTTTTCTCTGCGTGCAAAGGGTTGGTATTTACGTTCGGATATTATATGGCATAAAACGAACTGTCTGCCCGAAAGCGTAAAAGACCGTCCGACGAAATGTTACGAGCATATTTTCCTTTTATCGAAGTCAAGAAAGTATTACTACGATTACAAGGCAATTCAAGAACCGTTAAAGCAGGTAAGCAAAGAAAGGTATAAGCGTGGACGAAGTGCGGAATCAAAATATGCGCGTGAAGGGATGCAAAAAAACATCAATGGGGTACGAGAAGATTCATCTCATTTCGACCAAGAATACAAGCGTAAGCGCGACGTATGGGAAGTAAGCACGAATACTTTTAAGATGGACGAGCATTTCGCTATGTATCCTGAAAAGTTGATAGAGCCTTGTATATTGGCGGGTAGCGAAAAAGGAGGTATTGTGCTTGATCCGTTCTTTGGTAGCGGTACGACAGGCGTGGTTGCAAAGAAACACGGACGGGAATATATCGGGATAGATATAAATGCAAAGTATTGTAAACTTGCCGGGAAACGAATAATGGAGGTGTAAAAAATGGAAAAGAGAACAGAGCCTTTTACGGGCGCGGATTGTTGTCGGACAATGTATCAACCCGTACCCAACGGCGGTTTTGATAACGAGGGGCTTGTTGCAATTTTGAAGTTGGATATATTAAAGCCCGAATTTCAAAAACCCGAATATCAGTTATTTCGTTTGAGTAGCGGTTTTGGTTGTCGTCCGAGCGCAGGGGGAAACGCTTGTTTCGGAAAATACTGCATTGACGGCGAACATACCCGTGAGGAACGCTTTAATTTTATTGGCATAGCCAACGAAGAAGTTACGAAATATGCGGAAGAACTTGAAAGTAAATGGCAACAAGAAAAGAAAAGCGAAGCGGAGATGTAAAGTGAAAGTTAAGTGGCGCAAGGGGTGGGAAGTTGTAGATGAAGCAAAAGGCGGTTATGCGGAAACAGCGTATGAGTGTTTCGACATTGTTCCCGATATACCGTTATTGAAATCGAAAGCGGGGGGAATATGGCATATTGGGAATTTACGAAAAGGCGAAAAGCCGTCGTTGGATAGACTGTTTTTTAATGAGCAGGAAGCACGAAAAGCATTTGACGGCGTAAAAGCGTTTCAGCAAAGCGAAATGGACTCAAGGTATCGTTTTGAAAATATGTCCATAGAGGAATTGCAAAAATGGATAGCCGAGTATGGGCAAAATCTATATGCAGGGAAAAGCGTGTATTTGGGGATGGCGTGTTATGCGTTAGAGAAAGCGCAGAATAGAAAAAAGGAAATGGAGATGTAAAGATGAAGTACGAGATAGACGGGAAATTATACGATCCGATAAAAGTAGGCGACGTGGGAGATTTTTACGACGGGGAAGATGAGGAAAGTTGCGGAGATTGCGGTGCAGAACACGGGCAACAACATTATGCAGGTTGCGATTGTGAACGCTGTCCTGTATGTGGGTTGCAGTTAATTTCTTGCGGACACATTGTATATGAAGTGGAAGAAAAGCCCGAAGAAAAACAAGATGCGGAAATGTAAGGGGGAATAAGTATAAGCAGAGTAGATATTTATTCAACGGATAAGAGATACGAGATTATATACGCAGACCCGCCGTGGTCGTATCAAGTATGGTCGGATAAAGGGAAAGGACGTTCAGCGGAAAGCCATTACCCGACAATGCAAAAAACGGCAATACAAGAATTGCCCATATCGGATATATGTCAAAAGGATTGCGTACTGTTTTTATGGGTAACGTCACCGTGTTTAATTGAAGGTTTGGAACTTATCAAAGCGTGGGGATTTACATATAAAACGGTAGCGTTTACGTGGATAAAACAATGCCGTAAAAGCGATAAAATTTTTATGGGAATGGGCTATTACACAAGAGCAAATGCGGAGTATTGTCTGCTTGCCACGAAAGGCAAAGTGCTTGAACGGAAGTCTCATTCCGTTTCATCAGTTATTATATCGCATATTGAACAGCACAGTAAAAAGCCTGACGAAACGCGGAAACGCATTGTCGAATTGTTTGGGGATAGGTCAAGAATAGAACTGTTTGCACGGCAGTATGCAGACGGTTGGGATTGTTGGGGGAACGAAGTGTGAAAGGATACATACAGCAAGGGGATTGTCTTGAACTTATGCGCGGAATCCCGAATGCGAGCGTGGATATGATACTTTGCGATTTACCGTATGGTGTAACGGCGTGTATGTGGGATATGATAATTCCCCCGAACTATATTTGGAAAGAATATAAACGCATTATCAAGCCGGGCGGGGCAATCGTATTGTTTGCGAAAGAACCGCTTTCGGCAAAGATGATAATGAGCAACTTGCACGGCTATAAGCACAAGTGGGTATGGGATAAGAAATTAAGCGGCAGTTTTCACTTGGCAAAATATATGCCGCTTGCGATTACGGAAGATATACTTGTTTTTACGTCGCACGGGGAAAAGGTGAAATACAATCCGCAAATGCGAAAAGGAAAAATGCGAAAGCGCGGTGGGGCAAAGAAAGCAAATTCCGCAATGAATAATACCTTTCATTTGCAGTACGACGTGTATAGCGACGAGTATTATCCAACGTGCATTTTGGAATATCCCGCCGAGCGCAAAAACCGCGTACACCCCACGCAAAAGCCCGTGGCGTTGTGCGAGTATTTGATACGAACATACAGCGACGAGGGCGACGTAGTGTTGGATAACTGTATGGGTAGCGGTACGGTTGGAATTGCTTGCGTAAATACGAATAGAGAGTTTATCGGTTTTGAGCTTATGCACAGCTATTTTGAGATAGCGAAAGCTCGTATCGAGCAAGCGAAAACGGCAAAGGAAACCCCGAATAAGGGGGTGGTTGCATAAGAAAAGGACAAATACTTTTTCTTTCAATGCTAGTCCTTATTCTTATGACTTGCGCGGTTATTTTATGGAATATCCGCGCAGGGATAAAGGAACTTAACGAGTTAAAAACGGGGGATAGAATTGAAAACAGCGTTATAGAGGTGCAAGGGGAAGAATACGAAATTATTTTTGGAAAAACGTCCGTCCGCGTGGTGGATTCGTACAAAGTAAAATACCGCGCGGACAGATTAAGAATTATCAAGGCGATACAGTACGAATTATCGGCGCAAGGGGTATCCACAAGAGAAACGACGTCAATGGAGGGGGAGTGGCTGTTTCATAATATCGCGTATGCGGCGTGCGGTATCAAACAAGCGAAAGACGTTGACTTGGAATATGAAAAAGACGAGCGTTGGTATGTGCTTTTGATAAGTGAAATACTTGGAGTAACGGGTTTGTAAAATGAAAGAACAACTATATGATTTAACGGAATACGACGACGAATGTGTTGACCTTGACGGCTTGGAAGAATTGGAAGAAGAAAGCGCGCCGAAAGAAAAAAGCAAAGGCCCGCCTATCCAAGAACGAAAAAGGAAAAATCAACCGCAAATGCAACTTACGCTATTTGACTTAATGGGTGATAAGTCCAACCAAGAAGAAAAAGAAAAGGAAGAATTTATAAAACACGAGTTAAAACGCGGTAGCGGTTTTGAACGTGGCAAGATGCGAATTTGTCACGAGTACGCAAAAAATCCAACGGTTGGCGAGTATGCGGAATTTTTGAAACGAGAATACGGAACAGGGGGATATGGTTGTGGGGAATATGACGGTTGGCACGATGCAAAAGGTATTCACTTAAAATATCGCGACGTGGAAAAATGGAAAACGCTTATCGAAGTGCATCTTAAATGGAACGAAGTCGCTTGTTATATTGCCGACCTTATTGACGATGACGAATACCTAACGGCAGACGAAAAAATCGAGTTTGAGAACTATCAGGCGCAACGCTATGGTAGCGATGAAGATAGAATAAAAGCGATTGCAGATTGGATGGTGGAACGTGGCACAAGGTACACTTGGAATGGGCATTATAACAACTATAATCACGGAAACAACCGCATTTTTGTAAAAGAACACGTTGCGGAAATCCAAGCCGAGCTTGAAAGCCGTGCAGAAGTTGAAAGGGTTAGCTATGCGGAAATAGACGGGTTTAACGTAAATTTTAAGCCTGTATATTGCAGGTGTTTTGTTAAAGAGTTCTATGAAGCGGGGGCGAAGCTACGTGCTATGAGAAGTGAAAAAGAAATGGAAATGTAAAGGTAAGGGGGAAAAGGAATGACGGAACAAGAAACGAGGGTAAGTGTGAACGGGATATTTTCAAGTGGGGCGCGGTTGGCGTATTTTTACACGTTTCTTATCCATAATCCGAATATATCATTTTGGAGTGCAATGCAGATTTTGTCTATACGACCGAGTATGACAATTTGCAAAACGTTTGACGAGTGGCAAGACGTAAACCGAGTGCCGAAACGCGGAGAGCGTGGCGTATGTTATTTCGACGAGAATAAGCCGGGCGTAAAAACGTTTGTGTTTGACATAGCGCAAACTTACGGCAAGGAAAAGTATAAACCTGCAATCTATAAAATGGGCAGGTCGAACGTGGCAAGTTGTGTGAACAGCCAAAATATTTGGCTTGGGTTGTCGAGTGATACGGATACGTTGAAAGGCGCGGTGTTTCAATACTGTCAAGAGCATTACGGCTACGGCGAGGACGAAGAATACGATAAAAAATATTTGAACTGTTTAACGGAAGGCATAACGCAATGCTTGTGTGCTTTAACGGGCAATAAGGGTATAGAAGTACAGCCATTGTCGTTTGACGAAGATACGAATTTCAAACTCTGTCGGGAAGTTGTGGAAATGTACGAGGGTTTGAAAGAAATCGTTGTTGAAGTATATGAACAGCAGGAACAGTTAAAGCAAGCACGGGAAGCGGCGAAAGCACGAAAAAGACAGTTTAGTTTTGAGGAGGAAAGAAGTAGTGGTCAACTTACGTTATGGGATTTTGCGTCGGGAGTTTCTCAAGGAGAATTACCCTCTGCAATATCAGATCTTGCTATCGACGAATCAACTACACCTGCATTTGGCACGGATAGCGCGCGAGGCGGAACGTATGCGGGAGATTTTAACGGCGAGGATTTATCCCAAATCTTCATCGGACTTCCTAACGAATTTACGGGCAGCACGGGTAGCGGAGAATCAAGTGGAAGAAATTATTTTGGCGGAAGTAGTTTTCCGCGCCCCCGAAACTATCGCTTAACGGACGAGAACTTCGAGTATGCGACGGGTGCGAAAACACGGTATAAGCAGAACATCGAAGCGATTAAAAAAATGAAAGAACTGCTTGCGGAAGGGAAAGCCGCAACCGAAGAAGATAAAAAGATATTATCGAAATATGTCGGTTGGGGCGGACTTGCAAACGCTTTCGATCCCGATAAGCCCGATTGGAAAAAGGAATACGACGAATTACGGGATTTATTGACGTTTGACGAATATCAACAAGCAAGAGAAACGGTACTGTCGGCGCATTATACGCCCAAGAAAATCATAGACGGCGTGTATGCAGGAATAAAGCAATTGGGTATGCGCCGTGGGAAAATTCTTGAACCTGCAATGGGGATTGGAAACTTTATCGGGTTATTGCCTAATTCCTTTCAAGCAAAAGAAACGTATGGCGTGGAAATTGATACCGTTACGGGGAATATTGCGAAACTTTTATATCCCGAAACGCGAATAAAGATATGCGGTTTTGAAAAGACGAACTTTGCAAACAATTCCTTTGATGCGGTAATAACCAACGTGCCGTTTGGTAATTTCAAGGTAAATGACGAAGAATATAACCGTTTGAATTTCAATATTCATAACTATTTCTTTGCAAAATCGTTGGATAAGGTAAGACCGTGTGGGATTATCGCGGCGATTACGTCGAAAGGGACAATGGATAGAGCGCACCCCGAAGTTAGACAGTACATAGCAAACCGCGCGGTATTGCTTGGTGCAATTCGATTGCCGAACAATGCTTTTAAGGTAAGCGCAGGAACGGAAGTAACGTCGGATATTTTATTCTTTCAAAAGCGTGATAAAATCGTGGATAAAGCAAAGGACAGTTGGATAAACGTTGAAGAAAATGCGGACGGCATATCCATCAATCAATACTTTATCGACCACCCCGAAATGATGCTTGGGAAAATGGTCAAGCAAAAATCAATGTACGGTAGCGACGACGAAACCGCGCTTTTGCCCGACGATAGAGATTTAGGACAAGCGTTAGCGGAAGCGGTAAGCAATTTGCCGATGATGGTGTTCGACGAAAGAAAGAACGTACCCACGGGCGACGACGTTGCGGAAGCGGAAATCGAAGTCGGGGAAGAACACGCAAACGTTAAGGATTATTGCTATACTTTTGTTGGAAACAAGTTATATCAGCGTATCAAGGATAAATTGGTGGCGTGCGATTTGGCAAGAACAAACGTAGAACGAATGAAAGGATTGATAGGCATACGAAAGCGTGTGCGTGAAGTCTTGCAAGTACAACTTGAAAACTGTCCCGACGAAGTGTTGCAAAATAAACAAAGAGACCTTAACCGTGAGTATGATTCCTTTGTCAGAAAGTACGGTATTGTCAATACGCAGTTGAATAGAAGATTGTTTCGTGACGACGCGGATTTTGCCTTGCTTATATCCATAGAGAACGTGGACGATAAAACGGGCAGAGCGAAAAAGACGGATATTTTCTCTAAAAGAACGATAAAACCGTATCAAAAGGTAACGCATTGCGAAACGGCTATGGACGCGCTTAACGTTTGCAAAAGCGAAAAAGGCGTAGTCGATTTGCAATATATGGAGCAGTTGACGGGGAAATTGTTTGAAGAACTTGTCGAAGAATTGGGAACGCAGATATACCGAAACCCAACGAAAGCGGTGCTGGACGAGGGGGATAAATATTTAGGTTGGGAAACGGCATCGGAATACTTATCGGGCAACGTTAGGGAAAAGTTAGAACAAGCGGAAATGTATGCGGAAAAAGACGAGCAATATCAAAGGAACGTAGCGGCATTAAAGGAAGCGCAACCCGCGCCGTTGACGGCATCGGAAATCAGCGCAAAACTTGGCGTGAACTGGATAGACGATCAGTATTACAAGGACTTTATTTGCGAAACGCTTGGCGTAGGGCATTGGGGCGCAAGGAACGTACACGTAGAATATTGTACGTTGACGGGCGAATATAAGGTAAAACGCCCACCGCATTTAGGACGGGAAGTAAACGCTAATTCTGTGTACGGTACGGGGCGAATGGACGCATACGAAATTTTGGAACGTTGTCTAAATCAACAAACGCCTACGATTACCGATGAAGTAGAAGAATTTGGGCAAAAAAGGCGCGTAACGAATAGGGAAGAAACGATTGCCGCAAGAGAACGCCAACGTAAAATGCAGAACGCTTTTAAGAAATGGATATTCGACGATCCCGAAAGGCGTGAGTATTTGGTAGAAAAGTATAATCGAATGTTCAATAATACGGTTGTGCCGACGTTTGACGGTAGTTATCTTTCCTTTCCGGGTATGAATCCCGAAATAGAATTAAAACCGCACCAAAAAGATGCGGTTGCGAGAATGATGCAGGGCAAGAATACGCTTTTACACCATTGTGTAGGCGCAGGGAAAACGTATGAAATAGCGGCGGCGTGTATGAAGATGAAAGAAATCGGGCTTGTGCAAAAGCCGTTGATTGTCGTACCTAACCACCTTGTTGTGCAATGGGCAAACGAGTTTAGAAAACTATACGCGAACGCAAACGTGCTTATGGCAACGAAAAAGGACTTGGAAAAGACGAGCCGAAAACGGTTTGTCGCAAAGGTGGCAACGGGCGATTGGGATGCGGTTATTATTGCGATGTCGAGCTTTGAAAAGATACCCATTTCACAAGAACGGCAAAGAGAGCGTTTGTATAACGAAATTCAAATGATAGAGGAAGGCATTAGAGAAGCCGCAGACCATATTACGGTAAAGAACTTGGAGCGCACGCTCAAAAATAAGAAAGCGCAAATGGAAAAAATGATGGCAGCAGGGAAGAAAGACGACCTGTTAAACTTCGAGGATTTGGGCGTGGACGCTATTTTTGTGGACGAGGCGCATAAATACAAAAACAAGTTTCTCTTTACAAAGATGACGAACGTTTCAGGTATCAGCAGAGCGATGTCGCAACGCGCGACAGATATGGATTTGAAATGCGAGTACATAAACGAAATGCGCGGTGGAGATAAAGGCGTTGTGTTTGCAACGGGTACACCGATAAGCAATTCGCTTGTGGAAATGTATACAATGCAAACGTATTTGCAACGGAGTGAACTTTATAAACGCGGTTTGCAATACTTCGATACTTGGGCTGCAAACTTTACGGAAACGGTAACGGGGTTAGAGCTTGCGCCAAGCGGTCAAGGGTATCGGTCAAAAACGCGCGTGGCAAAGTTTACGAACTTACCCGAACTTTTGAAAATGTACCGTAGCTTTGCGGACGTAAAAACAGCAGAAATGTTGAACTTACCCGTACCTGACGTGGAAAAGATTATAATGGAAGTCGAGCCGACGGACGATATAGTGGCGTTGAACGACGATATTGTAGAGCGCGCGGATAAGATTGCAAATAAAATGGTTGAGCCGTGGGAAGATAATATGCTTTGCATTACGCACGACGGGAAGATGATAGCGTTAGACCCGCGTTGCTATGATAAGTCTATCCCTGATAACCCGAATACGAAACTAAATAGGGTTATTGATAAGATTTTCAGCGTTTGGCAGGAAACGGCGGAACAGCGCAGTACGCAACTTGTCTTTTGTGATATGAGTACGCCGAAGAAATCCTTTCACGAGTACGATCCCGTCAATGATTTTGACGTGTATAACGATATAAAACTCAAACTTGTGAAATTGGGTGTACCCGAACACGAAGTTGCGTATATCCACGAAGCGAAAACGGACGCAGCAAAAGAAAGTATTTTCGATGGTGTGCGCCGTGGGGATATTCGTGTTTTAATCGGTTCAACGGAAAAGTGCGGTGCAGGTACGAATATACAAGATAGGTTGATAGCGTTGTATCACTTGGATACGCCGTATAGACCGTCCGATTTGGAACAGCGTGAAGGGCGTATTATCCGTCGTGGGAATATGAATGAAAAAGTGCTTGTTGTAACGGCGGTTACGAAGAAAACCTTTGACGCGTATTCTTATCAGATTTTGGAAACGAAACAACGATTTATCGGGCAAATTAACCGTGGGGATTATTCCTTGCGCGAGGCAAGCGATATTGACGAAACGACGTTGACGTATGCGGAAATCAAGGCAATTACGTCGGATAATCCAAAGATAAAGCGTAAAATGGAAATCGAGCAACGGTTAGGACAGTTGAGCGTTTTGGAAAAGGATTATCGCAATAATCGGTATTACTTGCAAGCAAAGGTGCAAAACATACCAAAGCATATAGAAAAATTGGTGGAAGAAATCGAAGATATTAAAGAAGATATACGCTTGCGCGATTTGCATAAGGACGATTTAATTCAACTTGGCAAAAACCGTTATGAAGAACGAAAGGAAGCAGGTGCGATATTACAAACAGCGGTTAATTCGGAAGAATACGTAGATAAGACAATAGGGTTTATTCGTGGTTTTAAGATTGTACCGCAACGCAGAACGGCGTTAGGTGGCGTTGTTAATTTGGTTGGCGCAAAGAGAATTTACGGCGTACAGCTTGGCGATAGCGGTATCGGTGCGATTACCCGTATAGAAAATGCGTTAGACGAGTTAGAATCGCGTATCAAGAATAGGGAAACGGAAATAACCGAAAGCGAGAAATCGTTAGAAGATGCGAAAGCCGCCGTGAACTTACCCTTTGAACAAGCGGAAGAATTGGAAAGCCTGCAAAACGAATTATCGGAAATTGATGCCGAGCTTGATTTGAGTAAGCACAGCCGCCCCGATGATATTGTGAGAAATCCCACAACACAGCCGGTTGTGAGTACA
>JAFVPE010000007.1 GCA_017505465.1 Clostridia bacterium
CGTTTCGTACACGGTATATCCATCGTATATTAAATCGGTTACGCGAATGCCGTTGAAATCAAACGCAAGCATACTTTCCCTATAATCGCTTCTGCCAAAGGTAGGACATTCGTTATGGTAAACGTCCAACGAATCCCGACGTGTGCCATAAGGCAAACCCGTACCGTGTCCGCGATCCGCTTGAAACACGCTAAATGCAAGGTCTTCCCTTGGAATGCGCTTCCCATAATATAAATGATTCAAAAAGCCTAATTCGTGAACACGAAACGCATACGTCACGTCTTTGCTCTCTAAATAGAACGTTTGATTTTCTTTTTCAAAATAAATCATATCTTTCCCCTTTACGGCTTTATGGCAATAAGCGTTTTACCTTTTCAATAAACGCCGTATGCCAAGCGGCATTTCTCGGATATACGGTATAACCCGAAACGCCTTCGGTTTTCAGCATTTCCTGCACTTTTTCTTTGCCGATTTTCTTTTCTAACGTGTACAGCAAGTCGTAATCTTCAAAGCCCATACCGATGATTTCCGAACGTATAGAAAGATTTACCCCGTCGCCGTTTGGATACACGATAAATCCGTCACCGGGAGGGAATGCTCCGCCTGCGTTCGTTACCGCATACGGATTGATTTCCGCATACGAAAGTCCGCTGTTATAGAAGTTAAAGCCCCAATGTAAGAACCCGTTTACGTTCGTTTGATAAAGCTGTAAGCCTAATACTCTTGTACGCTGCGAAGGCATATTGATGAAACGGTTGCTATAATATCCGTCCGACGGCTCGCAACAATTATATACAAGCATATTTTTCACGTTGTTTTTGAAAAACTCGTCAACGTGTCGAAGTTCGGGTACGGGAATATCCACAAGCCCCTTTTCGTAGTATTCGTAATGGCTGAGCGCGTCCATCGTAGGAATATCGCCAATATGCTTTTTCACCAAATCCCTGCAAGCCTTGTAGCGTTCTACGTGCTTTTCGTTCGGCTCGTCCGTGATATGGAAACTGCATTTATCTTCAATCCCTTCTTGTTTGATGAACGCAACCAATTCAGGCAAAAACGTGTTCAAAAACGCTTGATATTTTTCTCCACAGGAATCGCTCTCCCAACCGAAGATTTTTTCGTCTTTGCCGTTTACCAAAGCCATAATTTTCGGACAATGCGCACCGCCCCATTGCGTAAACAAATGGGAAAATTCAATATATTCTATCCCCCGCGCAAAAACAAAATCCAAAAACTCTTTTAACTTGGAAAAATCAAAGATATATCTATCGCCGTCTTTGCTTACGCCGATCAGCTGCGCCGTCATTCTTTCGCCGCCGACGTAGGTATCGAGCGCAGGCGTGAAAATCGGCGTTAAAAGCATATTAAAGCCCGAACGCGTATATGCAGCCAAATAGTTTTCAAACGCTTTATAAAACCCCAAAGAAAACGGTTCTACGCCATACATACGGCAAATGCTGTCGTAGTGCATCCAATTCGTCTTTTTGATCGGTGCAGACCGCAAACAAGCATCTATAACTTCCAATTCGTATTCCGTTTCCCCCATCAGCTTGCCGTCTTTATCTAAAATTTGAAAACCGATTTTATGAATACCGACAGGCAGAGCTTCTTTCGGCTCTACGCATACCCACAAACATTTATTTCCGCTTGGAGGCAGAACGATATCCCCGTGTCTACAAGGACGGATTACGTCGGGATACACGCCCGAACCGCCCAAATAATAATCGTCCGTCTTACCGATAAAGGTATATTCCGCAGGAACGCTGTCAATTACGCTTACGGTGATATACGGCGCTAAATCCCCCGTTACGACAACGCGGGTTTCATACAGCGCCCAAACCTGCTTATTTTTAATAATCAGCTGAAAGCGGTGCTTTTGGTTTTTCAAGGTTACGCCGCGAGTTTCAAGCATCGTCCACTCGCTTTCCACCTTCAATTTTTCCATACAACTGACCGTTGCTACGTCAATACAAAGCTCTGATTTTTCCATTATAATTCCTTCTTGATAAAGAATTTTTCCACTTTTCTTATAAATTGCAAGGGGAACAGTAAACGCATTTTTATCCGTCCACCGTTCCCCTCCATTTTATCTTATTTTACCGTTGATTGCAAGCGTTTATTGAAGCTCAAAGCTGTAATCAGTAAACGTTGCAGTACCGTCCATAGCAACCAAACCTACTTTCAAAGTACCGCTGCTTTCTCTCAACGCAACCGTGATATGTTCGTTATCACCAGCCCCGCCGTCAGCGGCGTCACTGGTATAACCGTAACGGAAGATGATAGCAGGTCCCGCGCTGAGCGTCCAAGCGTTTTTCAAATCCGCTAACTTCTTGTTTCCGCCTTCGCCGAAGTAAATATACAAGCCTTGTACGCCGTCATACTCAATCGTCATCGTCGTACCTGCGGGATCGAACGTATCGCCCAAGCCGTAGTCGCGGTAATGCCCATCCGAAGCTTGCACACGGATTTCTTTTTCTTCATTGTTGTATACAACCGTGAAGTAATCCGTGCCGTTCAACGTGAAGATGAAACCCACTTTATAATTTTCAGCCGCATTAGCTTTAATGGTAGCACTAACAGAAAACTTCGTGTTCATCTGCTTACCGCCGTTTACCCAGTTCGTACCGTCTGAGCTTACGTTACCGCCATTACCGTTGCTCCAGTTTGCAACTTCTGCGCCTTCCATATAATAATAGGAGTTCGTCAAGGTCTTCCCTTCTTCTACAATCGTCGTAAAAGTGTAATCCGTAAACGTTGCAGTACCGTCCATAACAACCAAACCAACCTTCAAAGTACCGCTGCTTTCCTTCAGCGCCGTGGTAATATGTTCGTTATTTCCGCTACCGCCGTCTGCCGCAGGCGTATAGCCATAACGGAAGATGATAGCAGGTCCCGCGCTGAGCGTCCAAGCGTTTTTCAAATCTACCAGTTTCTTATTTTCGCCTTCGCCGAAGTAAATATACAAGCCTTGTATGCCGTCGTATTCAAGCGTCATCGTCGTGCCTGCAGGGTCGAACGTATCGCCCAAACCATAATCACGATACTTACCATCCGACGCCTGTACACGGATTTCTTTTTCTTCATTGTTATATACAACTGCGAAATAATCCGTGTCGTTCAACGTGAAGATGAAACCTACCTTGTAGTTTTCTTCTGCATTTGCTTTAATGGTAGCGCTAACCGAGAACTTCGTGTTCATCTGCTTGCCGCCGTTTACCCAGTTTGTACCGTCTGAGCTTACGTTACCAGCGTTGCCGTTGTTCCAGTTCGCAACTTCTGCGCCTTCCAAATAATAATAGGAATTCGTCAAAGTTTTTCCTGGAACGTACTCTTCAATCACGGAAGCGTCCGTCGAATAGCCCCATTCGGTAAATTGTGCCGTGCCATAAGCAACCGACAAACCGATTTTAAGCGTTCCATCCGTACCGATGAAATCATTTACGTTCATTAAGCCGCCCCAGCCGTTATCGAAGGTATCCTTGAAATAACATACTTGTTCACCGTTCAAGAGCGCATAATACGTACCATCTTTATAAACAAGTGCAATTTCCGCACCGCTTGTGCCGATACTGCTATCAAACACACCGTCATTGTGACCTGCCCAACCGCCTAAATCTTTCCAAATATAGAGGTCTTCATTCAATCTTCTCCATTGGAAAAGCAAGTGGTTGGTGTTATCTGCGCCCAACGTACCCACTACGAAGCCTACGTTTTGTGCCGTCATGCCGCTTGCCACCTTTGCATAAATCACGAAATCCGTGCCTTGTGCAATCTCTACGTCTGCAAAGGTTTGCGCGCCAATCCCATCAAGGTTTTTATAGGTAAGCGTACCATTCGACATCGTCATCGTTGCGCCCGTGTAAAGCTCCGTTCCCAACGAATACGAAGGTTCGGACCAGAAATTCCAGTCTGTAAACGTTGCCGTACCATCCATAGCAACCAAACCTACTTTCAAGGTACCGCTACTTTCATTCAATGCTACCGTGATATGTTCGTTATCACCGTAACCACCGTCTGCCGCTTGCGTATAACCAAAACGGAAAATGATACCGTTACCGCCTTCAAGCGCCCAACCATTTTTCAAATCTACTACTTTCTTATTTTCGCCTTCGCCGAAATACAAAAGCATACCTTGAATACCATCGTATTCAAGCGTCATCGTCGTACCTGCGGGATCAAACGTATCGCCTAAGCCGTAGTCGCGGTAATGGCCGTTCGACGCCTGTACACGGATTTCTTTTTCTTCATTGTTATATACAACTGCGAAATAATCCGTGCCGTTCAACGTGAAGATGAAACCTACCTTGTAGTTTTCTTCTGCATTTGCTTTAATGGTAGCGCTAATAGAGAACTTCGTGTTCATC
>JAFVPE010000001.1 GCA_017505465.1 Clostridia bacterium
AGCAAGCTCGCTACGTCCATACCTTCGCCGAGCGTTTCCAATGCGGAAAGATCTGCAAAGTTAGAAATGATAGGTTTAAGCTTCGCAAACGTAGGTTCGACGTCCGCAATTGCGAGCTTCGCTTTCAAGCCCTTGTAGTTGAGATACAAGGTTTCGTCCGCATACTTCGCTACGAGATCGTCCAAGTTCACGTCTGCTACCAACGTGTGCAGATTGAAATCTACAAGCGCATTGATTTCACCGACGTTTACGTCAAGGCGAACACTGCCGTTTTCGTCGATGATATCGAGAATCGTTGCAATGCTCCTGTAATTTACTTGCTCTTCTTCGGGAATTGCCGTTACTGTCTTATCCGTAGGCGCAACGGTGATTGCCGTGTCTTTAACGTTGAGTTCAATGCTTTGGATCGTGTAACCGTCGTTCACGATTGTAAGGTTGAGCGCAACCGATACCCCTTCTACCGTCGTGGAAATCGTCACTACGTCTTCCGCTTCGGTGATCGTGAGTTCGTTTAATGCCGTACCGAGCAAGCTCGTTACGTCCATACCTTCGCCGAGCGTTTCCAATGCGGAAAGATCTGCAAAGTTGGAAATGATAGGTTTAAGTTTCGCAAACGTAGGTTCGACGTCCGCAATTGCGAGCTTCGCTTTCAATCCCTTGTAGTTGAGATACAAGGTTTCGTCCGCGTACTTCGCTACGAGATCGTCCAAGTTCACGTCTGCTACTAACGTGTGCAGATTGAAATCTACAAGCGCATTGATTTCGCCGACGTTCACGTCAAGGCGAACACTGCCGTTTTCGTCGATAATATCGAGAAGCGTTGCAATGCTCTTGTAATTTACTTGCTCTTCTTCGGTGATAGCCGCAAACGTCTTGTCCGTAGGAGCAAGACTTACCGTCGTTTCTTTTACGGTAACGTCAACGCTCTTAATGGTATAGCCTTCTTCCGTAACCGCAAGATTGATGGCAGCCGCTACACCTTCGATCGAAGTGGAAATGGTAAGAACGTTGTCTTTTTCTTCAATATGTAATTCGTTAACCGCTTGCCCAACGATGCCGAGAACGTCCACCGTGCCACCAAGCGTTTCCAACGCGGAAAGATCCACGAAGTTTTCAATAATAGGTTTGAGTTTCGCAAACATGGGATTGATATCCGCAAGCGCGAGCTTCGCCTTCAACCCATTATAGTTCAAATAGAGATTTTCCTGTGCATATCTCGCCGTGAGATCCCCAAGCCCGATATCCGCCGAAAGACTCTTCACGTCGAAATTCACAAGCGCATTTATTTCGCCAAGCGCAACTTCAAGATTGATGCGTCCGTCTTCATCAATCAAGTCGAACAACGGAGCAATATTGTGATAGTCTTGCCCAATCTCCGCCACGGAAATGCTGTCGTCAATCGCCAACGTAACGGCTACGCCCGCAACGGAAACGTTCCCTTCCACAAAAGTGATCTTCGTGTCCGTTTGCTTGAACTTTAACTGCGCGTCGATATGCATTCCGCCCAAATCAATAGGCATGCTTACCGTTGCGTTTTCACCGTCTTTCGTGAGCGTGGCATTTTCAAGAATACCGTTCAAATCCATCGAAGCGAAAGAAGAGCCTAAATCCCCTTCCACACCGAAAATAGGGAGCAAACGTCCAATCACCGCGCCCATTTCATCAATAGAGCCGTATGCCTTGAAATCATCCAAAGCAAGATATACACGCTCCTTACCATATCCGATAAAGAGATC
Organism: Clostridia bacterium; assembly: GCA_017505465.1. GTDB lineage: Bacteria > Bacillota > Clostridia > Christensenellales > Borkfalkiaceae > Scatosoma. The sequence goes on from JAFVPE010000001.1 coordinate 1,737, forward strand.
GGAAAGCGCAATATCGCCGTACGAAAGATTGTCTACGTCTACGCGAGCGGACGTCGCCGACAAATCTTCCATATCAATCTTAATTTCCGCATTGCCTGCCAAGGAAAGCGGCAGGCTTTCATTCCCTTCCGCCAAAAGACGAACCTTTAAGGGTTTTCCGCCGGTAATATAATCGCCGAAGCCGCCCATGAGATAGTCAAGCGCAGTTTCTTCTTTTTCCGTAGGCTCGGTGATTTCCGCATCAAGATAGGAATGATAGAACTCCAAATCGGGAATTTCCACTTCTTTTTCATAATCGGTAAATACTTCGGTGAGCTTTTCGGTGCACGTAACGCCGCCAAGCATGTCTACGTCGTAGGTACAATCCGTAACCGTTTCCGTTACACGCCAATTCTTATCCATGCGGATAATCAAGTTGACGTCGGTAAACAACGGCAAGGATTTTACGCCTGCCATGGAACGCATTTCCAAGGCAATTTTAACCGTCGATTTACTCGGCTCTAATTTATATTTATAGGAATAGATGCCGTTATCTTCCCCGAGATATTCCGCAGAGAGAATCGTTTCATCCGTCAAGATATACGCCGTAATGGAGTTAGGTACTACGCCGTATGCCTGCAAAAAGGCTTCTTGGGTTACCTTGCTTGCTTCGTCCTTCCAAGTAACGTTATTCACCGAGCTAACCTTCGCCGCTTTGTGAATAACGTAGTTGTCCCCCTTCACGAACGTTCTTACGCCAACGCCCTTAAACTTAGAAAAGGAAACTGATTCCTTATAAACTTCGCCTTCATTTACAACACGATGCGATTTGATATATTGGTTAACGTTTGCGAAACCGACTTTGGTCGCCGTAACGCCTTCTCCACGTCCCACGAAGCTGTCCGTTTCATTCATAACACCAAATGCATAATAAGCATTTTTATTGGGATCGTAATTGAAAGGCGTCGAACCGTCTTTCGGGGCGGCAAGTGCCGTGCTGTGCGTCTTATTGATCGATTCAAAATCCGGTCTAGAATTAAATCCCTTCTTGCCTGAATTCCCTTTCCATATACAAAAGCCCGTAACGGCTAACGCAATCGTCAATAACGTTACGATTGCGATAATGATATTCCTTTTCGTGAATATCTTTTCCTTTGTAAACATTTCCTTGAGTTTTAACATTGGTTTTTTTTCGTGCAGTATGCACACTTCTCCTGTTTTTTTTGTTTTGTGCTTCTCTTTTTTTGGGCTACCCATAACTGCCCATTATACCTTATAATAATATTATATCTACTATATTATAATAAAATTCAAAAAAGAAATCAAGCATTTTGCGAGTTTTATCATAAAAAAGTATGACATTATCACAAGAAAATATGACTTTTTGCCTAAAAAAACCTTTTTTAGACAAAAAACAACCCCGACTGCAAAGTCGGGGTTCGTTTTCTTTTGATTGTTTTTAGTTATCCATTTCAAGAAGATCTTTATATCTGTCTTTATAACGGGTAACACTCTTGCTGTTGTTATAGTCGTTCAATACGCTGTTTTGAACTTCCGTCGTGTAGTTGCTAGCAACCGCTTCTTTCAAGCTTTCAAAATACAAGTTCGAGAACGTACCTTCCACGTTAACTTCATCTTTATTAAAGCCTTCTACTTTTTCGCCATTTTCGTTGTAGCTATAATATGCCGCGCCGTCCTGCGTATATGCAAACGTCGTCAAAATGATGTGCCAACCGTAATCGGTAGGAGCTACGTAATACGTACCTACGCCACCCTTAACGGCTTCTTGCGCCGCATATTCGAATTCCTTCATGAAATTCGTGGAATAAGGGGAAATTGCATAACCCATGTACGAGTTCAAGCAGCCGGGGTCGGTACTATACGCAAACATAAATTCGTTTGCAACCGCCAACATATTATAGAGTGCGCTTTCCTCATTATAATAATCGGAAGGAGCAACGGGCTTTTCAAAGTTTACGTTACCTTTATAGTAAACGAACTTGTCGTATTGCACTTCGCCGTCTTCGTCAACGTAATCGGTATCTACGCTGCCTTCACCGTAAGCCGCAACCTTTGCACCTGCAACGGAAGAAACACCTTTAATTTTGCCAAGTTCCGTTTCAAGCATACCGATAACGTCGTCTACGGAAACGGGCGTTGCAGTCGTCTTGTATTCGTCTCCGTCGTCCACTACCGTACCGTTGAAAGGAAGTACTGCATTGTAATGCGTGAGCGCTTTGTATTGTTTGTTGTTAACGTCTGCGTGATCTTGGAAGAAGTAGTATGCGCCATCTTTTTCCGTGGAATAGTTTACGTGATCATCCTTGGAAATCCAACTACCGCGTTGGTCTTTACCGCGAACCTGCGTCAAGATTTGTTTACGAACATTGTAAAGCTCGTCCGTCGTAAGACCTTTGTTCTTTTCGTTCGTGTAAGCTTCCGTTTGGCTCGTAGAGAAAGGAAGCAAAATGTTGTACACGTAACCGAAGCCATTTAAACCATACACGATGGGAGCGTCCACCGTTGCGCCATCAAGCGCCGTTGCAAATGCGTCGGTGTTGCCCAAATAAGCTTCTTCTTGCTGTTGGTACAATTCCATGTATTTATTTGCCGCATCGTCTGCGGTGAGTTCGTTCGTAACTTCTTCTTCGAGATCTTCAAAATACTTCGAAATAAGCGCTTTGCCAAGCGAGGACGAAAGTTCAACGTAATAGTAGTCGAGCTTGGTAACGTCTCTCGTATCTTCTACGTCCTCACCTTTACCGATAAGGTTATAGGATTGAAGATTTGCAAGGAAGAGATTGTACGCTTTACGACGGCTTGCTGCCGTGGAGCCGTGAACAGGTTCGTAGTCTTTACCGCACGAATCAATCGTGTTATATCCGGTATATACACCGTAATCGTTCGTGTAGTATTCTTCATCTGCCGTACCTGCACCCGTAGGCAACGTGCGGCTTTCGCCGTGTTCGTGCTCTTCTTCCGTTTCAGAAATATAGGAAGCTTCCATAGAATCCAACGAGCTGTTGAGCGACTTCTTCAAAGCATATACCGTACGATCGTAATCTTCCGTAACGTCCGCCCTACCGCCGTCGGTAAGGAAATACTTGAAGGTAAGCACGTCTTTATGCGCCTTCAAAAGCTCGTATTCATCCGTACCCTTTGCCGCTTCAAGCTGTGCGTTTACGTATGCTTTGCAAGCTTCCGCATCGTACATACCGTTCGTTTCGCCCTTCTTCAAATAATATGCAACTGCATATTGCGTCATAATCTCGCTATTGATAAGGCTATCAAGCATCAAATTGAATGCGTCCTTATACGAATAGCCGTAGCTTTCTACGTATTGATAACCAACGCTCATAAAGTACGAAATAAGTTCGCGCTTAGAAATGTTCGAAGATACGTTTGCAAGAATATCTTTTACATCCCCTGCAACCGATGCGTAAGGGTTACCTTCTTTCTCGAGAGTTTTGGTGATGTCAACCTTCGCAACGGTACGGTCCAAATCCTTTTCGTTGTCGGTAACAACGAAATCGCAACCCGTTGCGCCAAGCGTCAACGCAAAACCCATTAACAATGCAACTGTCTTTTTCAAGGTGTTCTTTTTGTTCATAAAATCGCTCCGATTTTTTATCCTGCTTTTAGAAATATGGTATTCCGAAAAAGGGCATTCTCCCCCTTTTCGATATATCACCAAGCTTTATTATAACCTATTTTTTTATAAAATGCAAACATTTCTCGCTATAATCTTGCAAAAGTTAAGGCAAATTTCAAAAATTTTGTCATTTCTGCCATCAAAACGGTATTATCTTTGTGTCCAAAGAATTCGATAACGGGCGCTTCGGACATATTCAATCGCACGTTCTTAGCATATTTATCGAGCGCGGCGAGAATACGTTTGTCCCCTATGGCTTCCAATGAAGGGAATTCCAATGCACCCACCCCTTTCACAAGCGAGATTTTCCGCACGTTGAACTTTGCCGCATAACTCTTCAATACGCCTATAACAAGTAGATTTTCTACCGTGCGCGGCAAATTACCGTAGGTGTCACGCAAGGACGCGTACACGCGTTTATAGTCTTCCGCCGTTGCGATTTCCGCTATTTGTTTATAGGAATCCAAACGTCCTGCGGACGATTCGATATAGCCTTCGGGGATATAGGCGTTTACACGCACGTCGAGTTCCGCCACCGTTTGGCTTTCCCCCGTAAGCTCTTCCTTCAAAAGCTTGGAGTACAGTTCATACCCGACTTTATCCATATGCCCGTGTTGCTCTGCCCCGAGCACGTTCCCCGCACCGCGGATTTCCAAATCTCGCATAGCAAGCTTATACCCCGAACCAAGCTCGGTAAATTCCATAATTGCCTTCAATCGTTCGGACGCATTGTTCGTCATCACACGCTCCGCCTTATAAGTAAAATAGGCGTGCGCAAGCCGTGAGCCGCGTCCCACTCTGCCTTTAAGCTGATAAAGCTGCGAAATGCCCAAACGGTCACTATCAATAACGATAATGGTGTTTGCATTCGGCAAATCGATACCGTTTTCAATAATCGTGGTTGTAATAAGCACGTTCGATTTACCGCTATAAAAATTCAATACGGCGTTTTCAAGTACGTTCTTATCCATTCTGCCGTGTGCAACGGAAATTTCCGCTTCGGGCAAAATTTGCCGTATGCGTGCCGCAAAGGTAAAAATGCTCTCTACTTTATTGTACAAAATAAAGACTTGGCCGCCACGGGAAATCTCTCGAATAGCCGCGTCGCGAATGAGAGTTTCCGTTTCTTCTACTACGTAGGTTTGTACGGGTAAACGCTCGGACGGCGGCGTTTGAATGGTAGATATATCACGAATTCCCGAAAGGGACATATGCAACGTTCTAGGAATGGGCGTAGCTGTCATTGTCAAACAGTCGATATCCTTACGAAGATGCTTGATTTTTTCCTTATGTTCTACCCCGAAACGCTGTTCTTCGTCCAAGACGAGCAAGCCGAGATTTTTGAATTTAATATCCCCCGACAACAGTCGGTGCGTACCGATAACAAGATCCACGGTGCCGTTCTCAAGCCCTTCTAAAACTTTTGCCTGTTCCTTGGGCGTACTGAAACGGTTTAAGCAGGCAACGTTGACGCCAAACTGCGAAAAACGTGCCGTTGCCGTGTTGAAATGTTGCGAACAAAGTACGGTGCTCGGACACATTAACGCGGCTTGCTTACCCGCCAACACACAAAGGTAAACGGCGCGAAACGCCACTTCCGTTTTTCCAAACCCAACGTCGCCGCAAAGCAGCCTATCCATCACCTTCGGCGAACACATATCCTCCTTGATTTCTTGCACCGAGCTTGCTTGATCGGGCGTGAGCTCGTGGTGGAAGGCGTCTTCGAACTCTTCCATAAAAATCTCGTTTGCGGGGAAGGCGTAACCACGGTTTTCCGCACGCTCTGCGTACAGCTTTTTCAAGTCGAAGGCAAGGCGTTTCAAGGAAGCCTTTACTCTCGCTTTTACACGCTCGAAATCCGCACCGCCGATTTTACTCAACGTGGGATTGCTATCCCCGACGTACTTGGAAAGTACGTCCATATTTTCCGCAGGAACGTAAAGCATATCCCCGTCCTTATAGGCGATTGCAAGATACTCCTTCGTCCCGTCTAGCGTTTCAATTTTTTGCATACCCACGGCTTTACCGATACCGTGCGTTTCATGTACGACGAAATCTCCCACTTCGGGGGCGGTGAACATATCCCCACGTTTGCGGCGAAGCCGCTTGGTGGCTTGCACCTTGGTGTACAAATCCCCCGTCCCGACGATGGCAACCTTGCATTCGTGCAAGACCATACCCTTATCCAACGTTTCGTCTAAAATGCAAATCCCCTTAAATTCGGGCAACGTATCGGGTAATTTTACCGTGGAAAGGTACTCTTCGCCGAGAATTTCCCCCATTTTGCCTGCGCGAGCGCTGTCGCCACAGTACAAGAGCACACGATATCCACCCTTCAACCAATTGCTAACGTCGACAATCAAATTTTGCATGCCGTTTAAGTATCTCGTCATCGGCGTGCAAGAGAAATTGTACGTGCGCAAGGGTTGAAAGAAAAATGGATTGCCCATAAACGTTTGCATGGCAATTCGACGAGTCTTTCCTATATCCGCAAGGAATTTATTCTTATCTACGTACTGCAAAGCCGTAAAAGTAAAGGCTTCGCCGCCGTCGAACAATCTATGGAAACGTTCTTCGTGTTCCGCATAAAGAGCGTTAAATTTATCCCAAAGCGTCTTTCCTTCATCGAAAATAACTACGGTATCCTTGGGTAAAATGGAGAAAAAGTCCGTTGAATTTTCAAGCAACGGCAAAAGGAAAGCACTGTCGGGATTTTCCATAGACAGCAACTCATCCGCAATTTCTCTGCCGCGTGCGTAGGCTTCCGACGTGCGGAATTTTTTCACCCCGTTTTCCAAGGCTTCACGAATACGGGGCATATCCCCCTGCGAAAGAATGACGTCGGTTGCGGAAAGTATGCTAATTTCCTTGATGCCCGTTAAACGCTCGCCCGTCATCAAATCGTACGGTTTAATCTTCTCTACCGTATCCCCGAAAAAGTCGATGCGGACGGGATTTTCCGCATTGATAGGATAGATGTCGAGAATGTCGCCGCGCAACGCAAAAACACCCTTCGTTTCCACTTCAAAAGCACGGACGTAGCCCATATTCGTCAATACGGTAGGAACGGAAAGAAAATCGACATCTTCCCCTTCCTTCAACGTGATAGACGGAAGCTTTTTAGGGAAAAGCTGTAAGAGTGCGTCGATTTCCGCCGTAACGACGTCCGCCCCATTTTGCAAGGCGTGAATGCCGTTCAAGCGTTTAAAAAGAGAGTCCTTCGAAAGAGCTTTTCGATAGAGCAAAACCTCGTCTTTTGCTTCAATGGTTTGTACCCTTTTACCCGAAAGAGAAGCTATGTTTTCCGCCGCCTTTCGTGCGGATACGACGTCCGCCGTCACGTATACGACGGGGTACGGCGTGAGCCCTGCAAGCAGGTATTTCAAGGAGTCGGAAACGCCGAAAACCGCCGTGGGTGTCCCACGGCGGATATCTTCCGCATATAAGGCGTATTCTTCGCCTATTTGTTCAAGCGTAAAGAAATTGCGTTTCATTCTATTTCCTAATAATTAGTTGAATTTACACATTACCTTTTCTATATCCAAGCCACGCGCGAATTCCGCCGCCGCCTCGCCCGCCTTTTGGCAAGCTTCCGCAAACAACGGATAATCGTCCTTGCGCACTTCGGAAAGCACGTAATTGATAATGGGAATATTTACTTCTTCGTCGCGAATACCGATACGGATACGGGGAAATTCCTTCAAGCCCGTTTCGCCGATAATGCTACGCATACCGTTATGCGTGCCTGCGCTGCCGTTTGCACGAATGCGCACCTTGCCCTTGGGCAAGTCGTAATCGTCGTAAATAACGAGTAGATTGCTCGGCTCGATTTTGTATTTCGCAATAAGCTGTTTTACCGCTCTGCCCGAATTGTTCATATACGTCAAAGGACGGGCAAGAATCACCTTCTCGCCGTTTACGTGCGCTTCCGCAACGGAGCATTCGCACTCCTTCTTCTTAAACTTTGCGCCGAGCGCTTCCGCCGCGTCCCCCACGGCGATAAAGCCCATATTGTGAAAGGTCTTTTCATATTTTTTCTCGGGATTGCCGAGACCTACGATAAGATACATATACTTCCCTCAAAAACAGCCGCCGCGAAATTGCGACGGCTCTTTTCATTTGTTAATTTATTAGTCGTAAAGCTTGGACATAGGCTTGTCGAGATATACGTTCTCAATTGCCGCAGCGAAGATGTCCGCAACGGAAAGCACCTCGAACTTGCCGAGTTTCTTTTCCTCGGGAAGATGAATGGTGTCCAGCATCACGAGCTTCGTGATTGCAGAATTTTCCAATCTCGTGATAGCAGGGCCGCTCAAAACTGCGTGCGTACAGCCTGCGTACACTTCGATTGCACCTGCGTCCTTGATTGCTTGTGCGCCTTGGCAAAGCGTACCTGCCGTGTCAATCATATCGTCGATCATAAGGCATCTCTTGCCCTTTACGTCGCCGATGATGCTCATAACTTCCATAACGTTCGCTTTGGGGCGGCGTTTGTCGATGATTGCGATGGGCACACCGAATTTTTCCGCAACCTTTCTAGAGCGTTTTACGCTACCAAGGTCGGGAGCAACGACTACGTCGATGTTATTTTGTTTTGCGAAATAATTGCAAAGCGTAGGGCCGCCGAGAAGGTTATCCACGGGAATATCAAAGAACCCTTGGATTTGTTCTGCGTGCAAATCCATCGTAAGAACACGGTCTGCACCGGCCGCAGTAATTAAGTTCGCCACGAGCTTTGCGGTGATAGGATCACGCGAGCGAGCCTTTCTATCCTGACGAGCATAGCCAAAGTACGGCATAACCGCCGTAATACGACCGGCGGAAGCACGTTTTGCTGCGTCGATCATAATAAGCAGCTCCATCAAATTATCATTGACGGGCGAACAGGTCGACTGAATAATGAACACGTCTCTACCGCGTACCGTTTCCGCGATGTGAACGTTAATTTCACCGTCGGAGAAAGTGTTAACCTCGATTTCGCCAAGCTCGGTATTGAGCTTCTTGGCAATTGCTTTTGCCAATTCGAGGTTGGAGTTACCGGAAAACAACTTGATTTCATTGCCGTGAGTTATCATGTGTAACCATCCTTATTTTTTTATCCGTTTCGCTCCGCTTTTCCGCGCAAGCCAACGGATTTTTTTCGTAAGTTTTTCTCTCACCGAGAGACAGTTCGCTCTGATTTTTCCCCTATCACTGCGAAGTTAAAAACGGAATTTTTCCCCTTTCAAGCTTCACACTATATATAATAACTTATTTTTATCCTTTAAGTCAACCAAATGACGGCTATTTTTATATATCTTTTTCTTCGGAATTATCCAAAATTTCTTTCGCCGCTTTTAAGCGTTCCTTTTCTTCCTTTTGTTTTTGTCGCATCGAGATGAAAAAACCGCTCAAAAGTGCGGAGCATTCTTCCTGTAAAACACCGCCGACCACTTCCGTTTTATGGTTGAGCAGGTTCGCATCCGCAAGTGCGGACGTGAGCGAACGCCCTTTTTGTTCGTACGCGCCAAAATAAATCTTATCCACACGAGCATTCAAGCTTGCGCCCATACACATTGGGCAAGGCTCTAACGTGACGTACAGCTCGCACCCTTCGGGGAGTCGCCACGAATTGAATTTTTTACAAGCCTTATCAATTGCCATCATTTCCGCATGCGCCGAAGCAAGTTGCAATTTCGCACGGCGGTTGTACCCCTTCGCCACCACTTTGTCTTCATAGACGACTACGGCGCCGATAGGCACTTCCCCTTCCTGCAAACCCTTTTGCGCAATCTTGATTGCCGCACGCATAAATTTTTCTTCTCTCGTCAATCTTCTCATGTTTGTGAATTATATTCCTTCGACAAGACGTACAATGCGTCTTTGTTTTTTTCTATAATCGTGGGCAAGGCGGCTTCGCCAAGCGGATGTTCCCACTCGTCCGCCCCCACTTCCACCGTAAAGGACGGAATGCAAAAACGGCGAATGCACCAATCCTTATAACCGCCTGCGCTACCCTTTGCTTCCGCCAACGGATACCCCGTCGATTTTGACAACGCCAACGCAAGCTCTTTATCTCTCACGCAAGCTTGGGCGGATTGATAAAAATACCAATAGATTTCTTCGCCCTTCGTATGATAACTAACCGTATAATCGGGCTTTATTTTTTCGGTGAAGCATTTGAGCGCAAGCGTTTCGGGCTCGGAAAAGGGTTTTTCGCCAATATAATTTTCCCCACCTGCGATGCGGACGTTTTTCGTTCCCTTGCCCCACTTGGCGGCAAAGTTTACGTTCAAATCCACCCCCCTGCCGTTCGCTTTCCATAGGGAAAAATCTTCTTTTCCATTGAGCGCAAGTAAATATTCACGGTTTTTATTTTCTTTCACGGACGAAAGTCCGCATTCCGACAACAGGGCTCCGTCGGGATTGACAAGCGGCAATATCCAAAGACTACCTTTGGCAACTCCGCGTTTGTAATGCGCCAATGCAAGCTCCGCCGTGATATATTCTCTGCCATGGATAGCATACTGTGCAATTCCAACGGGCTCGCCGCCGCCCACTTTGACGGCGTACAACGAGCGCCCGAATAAACTCTTGCCGATGATTTGTTTTTCCGTTTTTACGCTTTCGTAAAAGCTTGTTATGCGTTCATAAATATCCACGCAGTTATTATACGCAGTCGGGCGTGTTTATGATACGTTATTTGTGATAGGTCGCCCCTGCATTAATCATAAACGCACGATAGACCTGCTCCGCCAAAATCACACGCATAAGCTGATGCGGAAAGGTCATATCCGAAAAGGACAATTTATAGTCGGCGGCGGATTTCACTCTATCGGACAAACCGCAAGACGAGCCGATGACAAACGTGACGTCCTTCCCTTCGTCCGTAAGCTTTTTCATTTTCACTGCGAGCTTCTCGCTCGAAAGCTTTTCCCCTTCCACCGCAAGCGCAATCACGTAGCCTTTACAAGCACGCAATATGCTATCCGCTTCCGCTTCGGGATTTACCCCTTCGGGAAGCTCCTTTATTTCCACCTTCGCAAAACGGGAAAGACGCTTTACGTACTCTGATACCGCTTCGGTGTAAAAGCTTTCTTTGATTTTCCCAACCACTACGAAATAGATTTTTTGCATCGTTAGAACCCCGTTACAAGCGTAGTAATCCACGTCACCACGCAAATGACAACGCCTGCAAGCGCACATACGGCAAAGCGAAGCATTTCCGCCTTATCCTTTTTCAAGTTGGGGTTGACTTCCCCTTTCTTTCGATCAAAGAAAATGAGATATGCCAACGAACCCAAAAGGCAAAGTATTGACACGCCGAACACAATCCAAAATACCGTCGGCGAAAAGGTATCGAGTCCGTATTTAGTAAGCAAAATAATCGCCGCGTTATTGACGAAATGCGAAAGCACCGTAGGCAAGATGCTGCCTGCCCGAAGAGCTATCCACGCGAACGCCGCGCCGCAACAAAATTGATAAATCGTCTGTATGGGATTTTGATGATAGATTGCAAACAATCCGCCGCAAATCAAAATTGCGCCTACTTCCCCAAAGGAACGCAAACCGTCCAACAAAATGCCACGGAAAATGAGTTCTTCAAAAATAGCAGGCAAAACCGCCACACAAAAAATGACGGCTATCACTCTTGCCCCGTCCATATTCGGCAAGTCGATGTCCGTATTTTTATATCCAAACCGTTCGAGAAACTCTGCGAACTTGCTATTCAACAGCGAAAGCGAGAATAACCCGATTTGCATCACGATGGCAATAACGTAATATTTCCAATGGCAAGCCTGTTTCTTCGCCGTCTCTTTTATCGGCTTTTTCAGCCACGCAAAATACGCCGCCGCAACGATGGCAAACGCAAGGGGCGAAATCAAAAAGCCAACGTAGCGATACCAATCTTTGGATATTTTTTCCGTTTCCGACACGGCAATATGCGTTTCCAAGCCTGCAAGTTGAATGATGATAATCACAATCATCCACACGCCGACGGGCAATACCGACGCAAGGGTGAACGCAATCCCCGACGCCTTCGCAGGCGTAGGATCTAACAAGGCAGGCTTTGCTGCTTGCGTATTTGAATTTTTTCTCTGTTTATTGCTCATACGAGTATTATAACAAATTTTTTACTTTTTGCAAAGCAAAAACACGGCTTTATGAAAATTTCACAAAACCGTGTTTAGCCTATCACCCGCTCAATTTTTCTCTAAACTCCTTGATGATGCGATTTTCAATACGGGAAACCTGCACTTGGCTCACCCCGATTTTTTCCGCCACTTCGCTTTGCGTCATACCTCGGAAATACCTCAAAACGATAATTTTTCTATCCCGTTCGGAGAGTTCTTCTATTGCGCCACGGAGCAACATACGGTCTAGCCAATCTTCTTGATTATCCTTGGACGGCAGCGTTTCGATAAGCTCACGCTCTTTTCCGTCCTTAAAATCCGCACCGCCGTAAAGCGATAACGGCATTTTAGAAGAGCCCATCACGAACACCGTTTCCGCTTCTTCCATAGAAAACTTCTCGGCGATAATCGAAACGGACGGTTGACAACCGTGTTCAAGGGTATAGGCTTCCACGAAAAGGTTTATTTCCTTGGCGGTTTGCTTCATCGCCCTCGACACCTTCACCGAGCCGTCGTCCCGCATAAAACGTTTGATTTCCCCTGCAATCATCGGCACGGCATAGGTGGAAAACTTTACGCCGAATTTTTCGTCGAACCCTGCAATCGCTTTCAAAAATCCCATACACGCAATTTGGAATAAATCGTCGTAATCCACTCCCTTGCCCAAATATCGCTTAACGATGCATTTCACAAGGGAAACGTTGTGTTCCACAAGCGCTTCTTTGGCGCTAGCCTCCCCTTTTTTTGCTTGGCGAATGTATTCGATTGTCGTCTTATCATCAAGCATTTACCCTTTCCTTTTCGCAAGCTTTAAGCTCTTCTTGCGTAGGCAAGCAGCCAATGCGTTTTCGCATACGCACCGTCGTACCCTCGCCCATTTTACTTTCCACGCAAAAATCGTCCATAAACGTTTGCATAATGGTAAATCCCATTCCCGAGCGTTCCCCTTCGGGGAGCGTCGTGAAAAAGGGCATGGTAGCCCGTTCCACGTCCTCAATCCCAACCCCGAAATCGGTAATGCGGATATGTAATTCGCCGCCCTCGTCGAAGCGTTCCACTTCGCACTCGATGACGATTTTCTTCCCCTTTTCGTGGGAATAAGCGTGCACGATGCAATTGGTAACCGCTTCGGAAACCGCCGTTTTAATATCGGAAAGCTCGTTCAAGGACGGATTGAGCGAAAGGGCAAACGCCGCCACTGCGTTACGCGCAAAGCCTTCGTTTTCCCCAAGCGCCGCAAGTTCGAGTTTTATATAATTCTTCATTGTCCTATCCTCCCTCAAATTTTGGGTATTATGGTGTAAATACCGCTCATTTGCAGTATTTTATCCGTGGTTGTATTCAAGTTCGTCACGTACATGGGTATGCCGAATCGAGCAAAACGCTTATATCTGCCAATCAAAAAGCCGATTCCCGTGGAATCCATAAAGGATATACTTCCCAAATCGAAAACCGCGCGAACGGTCTTTCCCACACAATTTTCTGCGAGCTTGTCCGCTTCCATACGCGCACGTGCCGCGTTATGTTCGTCCAACTCACCGCTTACGCTTATGTATAGCGTTTCCCCTCTCTTTTCGGCGCAAATCCGCATAATACCACCTCGTCGCAAAGAATACGTTTAGTATAAAAAAGAACCGCGCGCTTTTTTTGAAAGAAACGCACGGAATATTTTTTATTTTGTCGAAAAGTTTTTTAATATTTTTATAAAAAATCACTTGACTTTTTCTTACAAATCGTTTATTATAATCAAGCGTTGTGTGTTGACTTGACGTCGAAACAAAACGGGCCTTTAGCTCAGTGGTTAGAGCTGTCGGCTCATAACCGATTGGTCCGCGGTTCGAATCCGTGAAGGCCCACCAAACAGAATATAAAACCTATGGCCCAGTAGCTCAGTTGGTTAGAGCGCCAGCCTGTCACGCTGGAGGTCGACGGTTCGAGCCCGTTCTGGGTCGCCATACCCTTCCCTTTTAGGGAAGGGATTTTTTTGCGCACTTCCCTTTCTTCTACGCATAAATATTCCACGTAAAAACGTGGGGAAGTTATTTATATCAAAAAGCCCTCTCGCTTTTCACGAAAGGGCTTTTCTTTATTGCGCTTTGTTTTTCACTTTCATCAAACGAACGACTGCCGCGCGCTCGTTTTCGTCCAATTTATCCTTGATATATTTAATCGTTTCTTCAAGCTGTGGAATCATAACGTATTCTAACGCATTGACACGACGCTTATTGCGTTCGATTTCTTCCGCAAGCATACGCACCGCCTTTTCCGTTTGTGCAAGCTGCACCATTTTCGGGAGCAAGTCGGACGCTTTTTGCACGGAATAGTCCGCCTCGCCCGTAATTTCCGAATAGGCATACGGCAAGCCGTCCGCGCGCTTCTCGCTCGAAAGGGTTACCTTCGGCACGTCCACGCCCATAATGCTTTCCGTTTCGCATTCCGCCGTAACTTCTACCGACGGCATCGCAAACGCTGTTTCCGCCTCGTAGGAAGGCGTCACCGAACGTGCAATAGAAAACTGTTTGAGAACGTCGGAAAGCTCGGCCTCCACCCCTTCGCGCAACGCTTTTGTGTCACGCAAAAGTATGGTGAAACGCCGAATCATTTCATCCGATTTATCCTTTAACAGTTTGTGCCCACGCACCGCCGTCGAAAGACGTGCTTTGAGCTTTTTTAGCTCCATACGCGTGGGATTTACGTTCAGTCTTGCCATATTATTCCTCGTCGGTCATATACTTGTCGATATATTCTTTGCGGATACGCTTCAACTCGCTCTTGGGAAGAATTCGTAAAAGTTTCCAACCCAAATCGAGCGTTTCTTCAATCGTTCTATCCTTGGTAAAGCCTTGGTTGACGTATTCCTTTTCAAAGGCTTCTGCGAACTTTGCGTACAATTTATCTACGTCGGAAAGCGCAGCTTCGCCCAAAATCGCGGAAAGCTCCTTGCTTTCCTTGCCCCTTGCGTACGCCGCAAAGAGTTGGTTCATCGTATCCGCATGGTCTTCACGCGTCTTATTTCTACCGATACCCTTATCCTTCAAACGGGAAAGGGAAGGCAATACGTCTACGGGTGGATTGATACCCTTCTTGTACAAATCACGGGAAAGAATAATTTGCCCTTCCGTGATGTAGCCCGTAAGGTCGGGAATGGGATGCGTTTTATCGTCTTCGGGCATCGTCAAGATGGGAATTTGCGTGATAGAGCCTTCTTTCCCACGAATACGCCCTGCTCTTTCATACAAGCTTGCAAGGTCGGTATATAAATAACCGGGATAACCACGTCTGCCGGGAACTTCACGGCGTGCCGCCGATACTTCGCGGAGCGCTTCCGCATAGTTGGTGATGTCCGTCATAATGACGAGCACGTGCATTCCCTTTTCAAACGCAAGATATTCCGCGCAGGTCAACGCCATACGGGGGGTTGCGATACGTTCTACCGCAGGGTCGTTTGCAAGGTTGGTGAAAAGCACCGTTCTTTCGATTGCGCCCGTGCGCTTGAAATCGTCTACAAAATACTGCGCTTCTTCAAACGTGATACCGATTGCGGCAAATACTACGGCGAATTTGCAGTCGCCGCTTCTAACCTTTGCTTGACGGGCAATTTGCGCCGCAAGCTCCGCATGAGGCAAACCGCTCATTGAAAATACGGGCAACTTTTGTCCTCTAACAAGGGTATTCAAGCCGTCGATTGCGGAAACGCCCGTTTGAATAAATTCGTTAGGATAGTCACGCGCGGCGGGGTTGATAGGCTCGCCGTTGATGTCCATTTTCTTTTCGGGAATAACGGGAGCGCCGCCGTCACGGGGATTTCCCATACCGTCGAATACCCGCCCAAGCATATCCTCGGATACTGCAAGTTCTTGGCTGTGCCCCAAAAAGCGTGCTTTTGCGCCCGAAATTTGCAACCCTTGCGAATTCTCGAAAAGCTGCACCACCGCTTTATCGCGGTTGATTTCCAATACTTTCCCCAAGCGAATTTCGCCGTTGGAGTTGACGATTTCCACAAGCTCGTTGTATTTTACGCCTTCTACCCCTTCTACGAGCATCAAAGGCCCAACGACTTCACGAATGGTTTTATATTCCTTAAACATCGTCGCTACCTCCTTCCGCCACCGCTTTGAGTTCGGCGTTCATCGTCTTAAATATTTCGTCGAACTGCGCAATTTCTTCTTCGGGAATATACTTTGCGCGCCCGATCATTTCCTTGCAGGAGCAAGCGAGAATTTCGTCGAGATCGGCATAAGCTTCCACCGCTTCACTTGCCAGTCTATTGAATTCATAAATGAGTTTGAGCATCAAGAATTGCTTCTGCATCGAAGTATAGGTATCCACTTCGTGGAAAGCGTTTTGATGCAAGTAGTCTTCACGGACGATCTTCGCCGTTTCCATCGTAAGACGGTCTTTCGAAGAAAGCGCGTCCATACCGACAAGGCGCACAATTTCGTCAAGCGCCGCTTCTTCTTGCAAAATCGTCATCACGAACTGGCGGTATTTAAAATATTCCACACCTACCGTTTCGTCGTACCAATCCTTCATTTTATCTGCATATAACGAATAGCTAATAAGCCAATCGATGGCAGGGAAATGACGTTTGTATGCAAGTGCGGAGCTCAAGCCCCAGAACACTTTTACAATACGGAGAGTTGCCTGCGCAACGGGCTCGGACAAGTCACCGCCCGGGGGCGATACTGCGCCGATTGCCGTAACCGAACCTATTTTTTCTTCTTGACCGAGAATTTTTACAATACCTGCTCTTTCATAGAATTCCGCAAGACGGGAAGCAAGATAAGCAGGGTACCCTTCGTCACCGGGCATTTCTTCCAAACGTCCGCTCATTTCACGGAGCGCTTCTGCCCAACGGGACGTGGAATCCGCCATAATCGCTACGTTATAACCCATATCACGGAAGTATTCCGCAATCGTGATACCCGTGTAAATGGACGCTTCGCGCGCCGCAACGGGCATATCCGACGTGTTGGCGATAAGCACCGTTCTCTTCATCAAAGGTTCGCCCGTTTTCGGATCTTTAAGTTCGGGGAATTCGTTGAGAACGTCCGTCATTTCGTTGCCGCGTTCGCCGCAACCAACGTAGACGATAATGTCTGCGTCCGCCCATTTTGCAAGCTGATGCTGCACAACCGTTTTACCGCTGCCGAAAGGACCGGGAACCGCCGCAACGCCCCCTTTTGCAATCGGGAAAAGCGTATCGATAACACGTTGCCCCGTAACCATAGGCTTTGCAGGGGACATCTTTTCCCTATAAGGTCTACCCTTACGGACGGGCCATTTACGGAGCATACAAACGGGTTTCTTTTCGCCGTCCGCCGCCGTGATTTCCGCCACCGTTTCTTCAATGGTGTATTCCCCTTCCGCAATGGACGATACCGTACCCGATACGCCGAAGGGAACGAGAATTTTATGCTCTACGATTTCCGTTTCGTTTACGATGCCGAGTACGTCGCCCGCCTCGACTTTATCCCCAGCTTTTACTTTGGGGATGAACAGCCATTTTCTTTCCCTGTCGAGATTGTTGACGGAAACGCCGCGCGAAATTCTATCGCCATACTTAAAGTACAACGCAGTCAAAGGACGTTGAATACCGTCGAAAATACCCGTAATCAAACCGGGAGCAAGCTCCGCAGAAAGGGGTTCGCCCGTGGAGTACACTTCTTCCCCCGGGCCAAGGCCCGACGTTTCTTCGTATACCTGAATGGACGCCTTGTCGCCGCGCAATTCGATAATTTCGCCGATGAGCCCTTTTTCGGACACGCGCACAACGTCGTAGAGCTTGGCGTCCGCCATGCCCTCCGCTATGATCAAAGGTCCGGAAATTTTTACTGTCTTACCTGCCATTTGTTTATTCCTCTCAATCTTTGTTGAACAATATGTCCACGCCGAGCGCGCGTTCCATCGCGCTCTTCAATACTTCCATGCCGTAGCCTTCACTCTCGCCCGAAGGGATACTTACCACTACGGGATAGGGAGCTTCGTCAAAACGCTTTAAAAATTCCGTCAAAGGCTTTGCCAAATCTTCCGTCAAAAAGATGATTTGGTATTCCTTGGCAATCTTGCGCAGGATATCTCTCGCCTTCTTTTCGTTTTCCGCAGGGAAAGTTGCCACCCCCGCCGCTTTGAATACCATAATTCCGTCGCCGTTGCCGACAATTGCCGTTTTACCCGTCATTCTTTACACCTCCGAAGGCGTTTTTTAATTTCGTGCTCACTCATTCCTGCAAGCAGGCAGGCAAACACAATACGCACGTTGGCGTTTTCCGTTTTGCGACGGTAAACGTAGTAGAGAAAAGGATCTTCCTTTTCAAGTTCGTACTTTCTATCGTTGAAAAACTCGACGTCATAGCTTGCGACGCGTCTTTCCGCTTCCGTCATAGGTAAGCGCTTTTCCGCCGCTTCCAAACAAACCTTGACAAACTCCGCATACGGCGTATCCGCAAACGCTTCAACTGCCTTGCCCTTGTCTTCCAAGAAAAGCTTTTCAAGCGTCGATTTATCGAGCTTTCCAACGGGCAAATATTTTTCTTTTGCCCTTTCCACATCGCCTGCGCGGAGCGCAATAAGGATATTGTTCATATCCGCTTTTGCTACGAGCAATTTTTTAAGCGTCGGCTTTCTCTTTACCAAATTCCACAGATATTGATACTGCGCGTTTTCGAAAATTTCGCCGAGCTTCGCCCCCGACGGATTTTCCGCCAAAAGCGCCGCGCCGTCCTCACACGCCCCACCCAGGTACGCGTTGAGTTCCTTCAAAGGCGTAAAATCCTTTTCTTCAATGCACGTGGAAAGCTTTGCGATTTCTATAAGCCCTTCACTCGCAAGTAAACGGCTTGCATCCGTTCCCAAATACGCCGCCTTCAACAACGCTTTTGCGTTGTGAAAATCGCGCGGGGAAAGCAAGTATGCCTTTTCCGCTTCCGTGGGGGCGTATTCACGAATGAACTCGTCCAAGCGCCGTTCTTCTACCGCTATTAAGTTTTCGTATTCGTAGACGTTTGTCGTAACTTCCGCACCGCCACCAAAACCGCTTTCAAGGAGCGAACGGAACGCATCCTCTGCGCTCACTTCGCAAAAGCGGAGTATCTTTTCTTTCAAAAGAAATTTCTCGCGGACGGCGATTACGCCGCTCGTATACGTCATATCGTAATAACGCATAAAGTTTCCTTAACTATTACTTAAAAATTTCTACCGCAAGCGCCGCCTGATTTTCTTCACGGTCTGCATGTAAAAGCGCCCCATAGGAAATATCCTTGTCCGCTTTTATGCCGTTCAAACGCATACCGCCGCTAAAATGCTTCGTTTCGGGCGCAATTCGCAAATTCTTCGCCTTTACGATAGGCAGGAGCGACACTTCGTTTTGATAACGGAAGGTATCCGCAAAAACGATTTCGTCCCCTTCTTCTGCGTATTCGGTCAAAAGACGGTCCGCAAGAAGCAAGCTTTCTTCCTTAGAAAGCGCACACAAACGTGCCAACGCGCGTTCGTAAACGTCGTCTATGACCTTGCGTTTTTCCGCAAGCAAGCGCTTTGCGCTATCCAATCGCACGTCCGCCGCGCGCTTTTCTAAAATACTTTCACGCTTGGCTTTCACGTCCGCTTCCGTTTCCGCTTTTACTTGTTCGGCGCGCGCGGAAGCATCGGCAAGCAGTTTTGCCGCCGTATTCGCCGCTCCTTCTACGATTACACGAGCTTCTTCCCGTGCATCGGAGAGTATTCGTTCCGTAATCTGATACATTGCCATAACGATTAAATGAGCATGATGGAAATGATAAGACCGAGAATTGCGTAGAACTCGATCATTGCAGGGTAAACGAGCAATTTACCCGAAAGGGTTTCCTGCTTGCCTACTGCGTAAATACATTTCATAGCCGATTTGCCTTGGAAGATTGCGGAAACCAAGCCCGAAATCATCATAGGAAGCACTGCGCCTAGAACCGCCCAACCTTCTGCATTCGTTGCGATTGTTTCGATGCCGCCGGATGCGATGATACCGATGATGAAGCCGTAGATACCCTGCGTTGCAGGAAGCAATACAAGTACCATAACTTTACCGAACTTCTTCGGGTCTTCGCCGCAAACGCCTGCTGCCGCCGCGCTCGTCTTAAAAAGACCGACACAGGAACCGATACCGCAGAGCAATACGCAAAGCGCAATACCGACCAAAGCTATAACTTTACCGTACATAATAAAAATCCTCCGATTTTCTTTTTCTTTGTTATTAAAAACGGAAATCCGTCTTTATGCCTTTTGAGCTTCCGCCTCTTTCGCAGGCAGAAGATAGATATACTTACGTTCCGAGCCAAGCGGCTTGAACAATTCGCCGTCCCCTTCGTAGAAACGGCCGTAGAATTCCACGTATTGCAAACGAGCGTCGTGAATATACGCACCGAGCAAGCTAATGACGAGATTAAACAGGTTGCCGACCACAAGCAGCACTACGCCGAGAATTACAAAGCCAACGTTGCCGCTCACAACAAAGCCGCCGCCGTATTTGGCAATGATGCCTGCGATAACCGCGCCTGCGAGCATCAAGCCGTACAAACGAGCATAGCTCAAAATATCCGAAACGTAATTGATTACGCCGTAAGCCGCACCAAAGCCCTTCGTGAACTTGCCAAAGAATTTCTCTTTTCTGCCTGCCGTTACCATCGCAATCAACAAGGACGCGCCTGCAGTAATACCGCCGATCAAAGCAAGCTTTGGCAAACCCGCTTCCTCAATCAATCCGACGATGGCAATCATCACGCCGACCGAGAAAAACGACCAAATCAAGCCGTCGAAAATTCCGTCTACCACGTGTCCTCTGCGCCATTCTTGCACCGCCTTACAGAAATATCCTGCGCAAAGCTGTGTAATACCAACGAGCATTGCAATGATGAGTACGGGCGGCACTCGAATACCGACGAACGTCCACATATATTCAAAGTCTTGGGGGTTGGGTAAAATCGACACGGGCAATACCGCAAATCCAAACGTAGAGTTGAAAAGCAAACCCCAAATAATAGCGAAGATGCCGCCGACTGCAAACGCACCTGCAAGCCTTGACATACCCGTGGGGCGTTTACGGTTTTTCAACCAAAGATAGCCGCCAACAACAAGCATCAACAATCCGTACCCTGCGTCCCCGATGATAAAGCCCATGAATAAGCTATAAAAGAAGGACATAACCGCATTCGGGTCAAACTCCCGATAGTTGGGAACGGAATAGGTATTGGTGATACTTTCAAAGTTGGAAACAATCGAATTGTTTTTAAGGAGCGTAGGCGGTTCATCCTCTTCCGTAGGATCGGAAAACTCCATATATATTGCCCCCGAAACGGAAGCGAGTTCCGCCTTTACGTCCTCTTCGGAAGGCGCAGGCACGTACGCCTGCAATAAAAAGGTTTTGTCCGTCGCGCGGAGTTTATCCTTCGCATTCTCTTTTTCCAAAAGGAAAGATACGTAGTCACAATAGATTTTCAAGGAGCGAATTTGCTCTTTCAACGCGTACATGGTATCCGCATTTTCCTCTATCGCCCTTTTTACCGACGTTTCCTTTGCGCAGTTTTCCGCATGCACGTCTTTACCGCATTTTTCTTTATCGTAAGGACATTCTGTAAACCCGTACGTGGATAAAATGCCGTCCGTTTCCGCAGTCACACTCTTATGGGCTACCACGCACAACAACACGTTGGAATTATCCGCCCCAAGCGTTTCAAAGTCGCAAAGCTCTTGTTCTGCGAGCGCTTGCGAAAGCACGTCTTTGTTTTGAAGGGATACGACGCCAAGCCTGCCTTTGGTATGCGCCGAGCCCGCAAATGCGCCGAACGGCGTAGCAAGGGAAGCGTATATTGAGGATAGTTCCTTTTGCTTGATTGCCTTGGACAGCTCCCCTTTCAATCTATTTTTCTCATCCGCCAAAGCGGTGATTTGTGCGACCAAATCGTCCATTTCCGCTTTGCGCTCTTTTGCGGCAAGGAAGTCCGAATACGAAACGTCGAAACCGTCTTTGAGCAGATCGCTTTTGATCTTCTCTTCCTTTTGACGGTTATCAACCGCGTTGCACAATACGTTCAATGCGTTTTCCGTCGTAGCAAGGTAGGCTTTAATCTCTTCCCCCTCGCATACGAGCGGCGTCGTATTTTCCGTATCCGCATGCAACGTCACCTCCGCCGCGTTCGTCCTATGCAAAGCGTCCAAGACGGCGTCTTTATCATACGACATCGCGATGAGATTTAGTTTTCGCATATCAACGATTGCCACTTACAATCCTCCCAACGATCGTACTGACGGTGCTTTCCGCATTTTCAAGCGCTTCAGCGCAATAAGCTTTCGCCTCTTCCGTTTTTACTTTTAACGTCGACGTATATTCCTTTTCCGCATCTTCTTGTGCTTTTTTGATTTGCGCCTCACGATACGTCTTACATTCCTCGGCGGTATTTTTCGCAATTTCGTCCGCTTTGGATTGCGCTCCGGATAAAATACGAGCGGCGTTTTCTTGTGCTTCGCATTTTATCTGCGCAGCCTCTTCTTCCGCCACTGTAATCGATTTCAAAATTTCTTCCGTCATAACAACCTCGCCGTTATCATTATGTGCATTCTCGTTCCTTTCTTCCAAAAAACGCCCAAATGCCCACTTATAACATTACTACTTTTATTATACCATCATTCCCATTTTTTGTCAATAGCACCCCGAAATTTTTTTGCCCTTTTCACCAATTTTTTGCACAAAAAAAACACTCCTTCAATGGAGAGGAGTGTCTTTAATTTCCGGATAAGCTTTTCCGTTGCCAAAACCTTCAATCTTCCAAACGTCATTACCCGTTTTTCCGTTCAATTTTGATTTGCAATAATTATTAATTTGTTCGCCGTCGTGTACGGAATAGCAAACCTTGAGTGAATTGGCCATCGTCGCCGTATCGTAATGAGTCGGGCAGTAATGACGGGAAATACGAAGATCTTCATCACGCATTAAACTCAAATATACGTACACGATACGATTTTCACCGGCAAGCATAGCGTATTCGTAATGCCCTTCTCTGTGATTATATTCCGATATGTACGTAGGATATTTGAAATATTCGCAATTTTCGTCAAACAAGAAATATCCTGTAATAAATTGTTGAATTTCCTTCCCGTCTGTATCATAAACGTGAATTTCTTTTCCCTTATCATCATAAACG
Source organism: Clostridia bacterium (assembly GCA_017505465.1). Lineage (GTDB taxonomy): Bacteria > Bacillota > Clostridia > Christensenellales > Borkfalkiaceae > Scatosoma. The sequence continues at coordinate 24,653 of JAFVPE010000001.1, forward strand.
GGAACGTATTGCTTTGACGAATAGCCATTCAATCTTGCAAGCTCGGCAGCATATTCTTCCGACGTATAAGTAATATCTAAATACAAGTTGCAGGAGTTTTCACCTATGTACTTTTCCGTCGCATCCAAATAGAAATAGTCGTTGACGTCAAAGGACGCAAAGCTTTCGGGGAAAATCGGTTTTCCTTCACGATATTCTTGATAATTTGCTACGTCCCTATCGAGCGTTGCATTCAAATGCGGAGCCAAACCGTTTCGGTAAAATAAAATTCCGCTTAACGCAGCCAAAGCCAAGAAAAGAAGAAAACAGGTCACGAAGAAAATAAGCGTCAACGCCACGACGGGCGCAAGCCACTTTCTTCCCTCGAATACGTCTGTTTTTAAAAATCTTTTCATGGTTTATACTCCTACCGAATTATATTTAGTCGCTATGTACGATAAAGTTCAAGTGGTCGCCAATACGTTCCATATTGCATACGAGATTGACGAAAATCGTATTATTTTCCGGTTTACATTTACCTTGGCTAAGACGTTCGATATGTTCTGCAACAAGATTACGACGCATTTCGTCGATTTCGTCTTCCAACGCATCCGATTGTTCAATCAGTTCTTTCTTGCCATCCAAAACGATACTCTTCACAAGCGTATATTGCTCTTGCAACTTCTCGTGCATAATTTCAAGCTTTGCGTTGATCCCCTCCGAAAATACAAGATTATCGCGGACTTCGCGTTTCGTGTATTTCGTAACGTTGTCCGCAAGCTCCGCAATACGGGCAATATCCCCGACGTTGCTATGCAACGTACTTACTAATTTCTCGTCGGACAAGGATACGCCGACCGCCGAAGATCGAACGAGATAATCGCTGATTTGACCGCTCAATTTCGCAACGTTTTCATTTTCCGCATACACCTTATCAATCGCCCCAAGGTCGCGATCAATAAAGCCGCGGAAGGCAATATTCAAGCTATTCATAGACATATCCGCCATACGGAAGGTTTCCTTCTTCAACTGCCCAAGGGCAACCGACGGCGTATTGAGGAAACGTTTGTCCATGTACACGAATTCCCAAGGCTCTTTTTCCTTTTGTTTCTTCTCACGAACAATGAGCTGCGAAATTTTAACGAGAACCTTCGTGAACGGCAAGAAGATAAGCGTACAAATTAAGTTAAAGAAAGTGTGGAACATGGCAATTTGCGTTGCAGGTTCTTTGAACCATTTCGCAAACGTCACCTTGAAGAAATCATATCCTACGACGTCCTCCGACCAAATCAAGAGCATAATCATAAAGAGCAACGTCCCCGTCACGTTAAACAACAAGTGAATGATACTCGCTCGCCGAGCGTTCACCGACGTCCCGATAGACGAGATAAGCGCCGTAACACAAGAGCCGATATTCGAGCCGAGAATGATGTACAACACGGCGTTGCCACCGCCGCCGATGACAAGCCCTTCGATCGCCATTGCGATGATGATCGTCGTTACCGCACTCGACGACTGCAAAAGCGCCGTAAATACGACACCAAACAAGAGCAACAAGAAAGGATTGGTAATAACCTCTAAAAAGTTTTTAACCGCAGGCAATTCTTTATAGATGCTCATAGAGCTCGACATAATTTCCAAGCCGAAGAATACAAGCCCCAACCCCGCAAGCGCAAGCCCTATGGACTTGATTTTATCGTTTTTGAAGAGCATTTCCATCAAAACGCCGATAAAAAGCAAGGCGATAAAGATCGGCGCTATATCGAACGAGCCGAGTGCTGCAATCTGCGCCGTAATCGTCGTACCGATGTTCGCACCCATAATAACGGACGCCGCTTGATACAGCGACATAATGCCTGCGTTAACGAACCCGACGACCATGACCGTCGTGACGCCGGAGCTTTGCACCACCGCCGTCGATACCGCACCGATGCCGACGCCGATAAGTTTCTTGTCCGACGTTTTATTGAATAGTTTTTTCAACGCTCCGCCTGCAAGCTTTTCCATGTTGTCGCTCAAGAACTTGAATCCTACAAGGAACGCCCCGCAAGCCGCAAGCATCATAACGATCTGCGCCACGTGATCCCACGCGCTCATACCGTTTAGGGTATATTCGTTGATTGCTTTTTTTATTATATCTGATGACAAGCCTTCAAATATACTCATTATGTACTCCTTTTGTACTTCACCTTGGCTTTCGCCGCTCTTGTATCAATCCCTCTCACAAATTCCCTTCGAAAAAGAAATCCGTCATTATGATTATATAACAATCTCAAAAAAAAGTCACTTATTCTACGTAAAAAAGTTATAAGAAATAAGAAAAATATCGATTTTATATGTTTTTATCGATATAAAATATCCATATGATATTTTCACAGCAATCTTGCTCTACTTTTTCCGTCTTTACTCTTTACAAATGTTCGCGCGTGTGATAAAATAGATACATTGTTAAACAACAAAGGAGTTTTTATGATTCATTCTATCGAAAACGCATATTTGAAGGTACAAGTCAACTCGATGGGCGCACAGCTTTGGTCTGTGCAGTCGAAAAAATCAAACACGGAATACCTTTGGCAAGGTTCCCCCGAACATTGGACGGGCAGAGCATACAATCTCTTCCCCTTTATTGGCAGAATGTACGAAGGTATTTTTCGTTACGACGGCAAGGAATACCCTTCTCGCGCGCATGGGCTTGCGAGATATTTTGATTTCACGTTGGAAACACAAACGGAAAATGCACTTACCTTCCTTTTGAAGGATAGCGAAGAAACAAAAAAGGAATATCCCTTCTCTTTTGAATACCGTGTACGCTTTATTTTGAAGGACGCGACGCTCACGACGGAATACTCGGTTAAAAATACGGACGAGAGAGAGCTTATTTGCACCTTTGGCGGTCACCCCGGTATTAACGTGCCGTTTGGCGCAGGCTCGTTTGAAGAGTATTATCTTGATTTCGCTACGCCGACGGACGTTCGCCGTCAATTGCTTGCGGAAGGTGATAAATTCTTGGCGGATAAATCCGTACCCTACCCTTTAAAAGACGGCACGAAGTTATATTTGAAGCACGAGCTTTTTGAACACGATGCCATCATTCTCGAAAATACGTCGAAATACGTTGCGCTCAAATGCGACAAAGAAAGCCGTTACGTGAGCCTGCGTTACGACGATTATAAATTCATCGGTTTTTGGCAGCCTGCTAAAAATGAGCCGCCCTTCCTTTGCCTTGAACCTTGGGACGCTTTGCCTGCCATTGACGGCGCCGTTTGCGAATTGGAAAACAAGCCGCATATGACTCGCGTTCCCACAAAGGAAACAAAGAGCATTTCCTTCACTTTGGAAATTCACGAATAAAGAATTTTCATCAAAAAAGCCTCGCATTTAGCGAGGCTTTTCTTTTTTCAACACGTACATGGGTGCTTCATTTTACTAAAAATAGGTATCTCCTACAATTACGGGCGTCGCCTTGTCACCGTTGATGACGAGATAGCAATAACTCCCACCTTTCCCACAAGAATAACGGAGCGAACCGGGGTTGATTAGCATCACACCTTCCATTTCTGTAATCTTTGCCATGTGCGTATGCCCATACAAGGCAATATCGCAATCTCTGCGCTTTGCTTCCAAGGCGAGAGAAAAAAGCTCACGCTTTACGTCGTATCGGTGTCCATGGCAGTAAAAAATTTTCAACTTCTCTATTTCCAACTCACCACAATCGGGGTAACCGGAAAAGAAATCACAGTTCCCACCGCAAAAATATACCTTATCGGGATAAAGAGCTCGGATTTCACGCAAATCCCCTGCTCCGTCGCCAAGATGAATGAGATAATCGTTTTCTGCAATCAATGGCAACAACTCGGATATCCCCTTAGCATTTCCATGGGTATCGGATATAATAATGATTTTCTTCATTATTTTTCTTGCTCCTGCCACATTTTTAAGAGTTTTTGCAACGATCTAAAACGGTGCGAAACGGAATTTTTTTCTTCTGCCGTCGCCAAACCGAAGGATTTTTGAAGATCATCACTAAAAAACAAGCAATCGTACCCAAATCCGCCCTCACCCGTTTCCTTCTCTAAAATTTTGCCGTAGGTTTGTCCTTCCGCAACCAATTCTCTGCCGTCGGGATATACGAGCGCAACTGCGCTATTGAAATGTGCCGTTCGATTTTCTTTCCCCCGCATATCTTCCAAAAGCTTATTGCGGTTTGCTTGATCATCACCATGATAACCGCAATAGCGAGCGCTAAAAATGCCCGGTGCGCCGTTTAATGCGTCTACGCAAAGTCCGCTATCGTCCGCAAGCGCAATGCAGCCGAGTGCTTTACTTGCCGCGCGAGCCTTGATAAGCGCATTCTCAGCAAAAGTTGCGCCGTTTTCTTCCACCTCTTCGTTAAAGCCCATTTCCTTTTGGGAAACGACTTCAAACTCGGTGAAAATTTCCGCTATTTCCCTCAATTTATGTGCGTTGCCCGTAGCAACGACAAGACGCATTTTTTCAATTAATCGCATACCTGCCCCGTCCTTTTTATCTTCTACCTATATAGTATAACATATTTTTCGCCTTTTTCAAAGCGTTTTGCAAAAAAACGTTTATTTTTCCAAAATTCGCACTCTAAAACTGTTAAGCACGGCAAGTAGCATTACGCCAACGTCCGCAAACACCGCCAAGCCAAGCGGCAAGCCAAATATGCCGAGAGCCATAAACACAACCTTCATCACTACGGAAAAAACGATGTTTTGGATTACGATTTTCCTCGTCTTGCCTGCGATGCGAACACCCTTTGTCAAAGCTGTAAGATCGTCTGTAATCAAGACAAGGTCGGACGCTTCAATCGCCGCCGCGCTACCGAGTTTCCCCATAGAAACGGAACAATCCGCCGTTACCATGACGGGCGCGTCGTTGACGCCGTCGCCCACGTAAATCACAGTTCCTTCCTCTTTTAATTCTTCCGCCCTCTTTAACTTTTCATCGGGTAAAAGCTCCGCATTCACTTCGCCTATACCGATTTCTTGCGCAATCTTTTCCGCCCTTTGACGGTTATCCCCCGTCAACATAATTTGGCGAGTCAAGCCGAGCTTTTGCAACTGTGTAAGCGCGATTTTTGTTTCAGGACGAAGCTTGTCGCCTATCTCGATAACGCCCAGCAACCGTTCTCCCTTTGCGACGTAGACAAGCGTGTAAATGCTTTCCTTTTCCGCAAAGCTCACACCGTTTTCCGCAAGCAGTTTCCCATTGCCGACAAGTACCGTTTCTCCGTTCATTACCCCTTTCAATCCACGTCCTGCCGCTTCCGTTACCTGCTCTACTATACAGCTTGTAGGCACGTTTTCAAAAGCTTTGGCAATAGGATGCGACGAAGCGTTTTCTACGCTCGCTGCCAAGGAAAGAAGCTCCGTTTCCGTTACTCCGCTTTCAGGGTATACTCCACATATTGTGAAATTTCCTTCCGTCAACGTTCCCGTTTTGTCGAATGCGACGATTTTCGCCTTCGCAAGTACGTCAAGATAGGTTGCACCTTTTACAAGAACGCCATTTTTTGCGCAAGCGCCAATCCCCGAATAATAGGAAAGCGGAACAGAAATGACGAGCGCACAAGGGCACGAGATAACAAGGAAAGTAAGAGCCGCCTTTAACCAATACGCATATTCTTTAAAGTATATCCGCCCTTCCGCAATAAATCCGTGCAAAAGTGGCCCACAAACCGCTACAAGCACGGCAAGTCCGCACACAACGGGCGTATAAATCTTTGCAAATTTTGCAATAAACTTTTCCGGTTTCGCTTTGCCCGAAGAAGCATGTTCTACCATGTCGAGAATGCGCCCCACCGCGCTGTCGGCGTAGGGGCGAATGCATTTCATCTCGTACACGCCCCCTGCATTTATATATCCTGATAAAATTTCTTCGCCTTTTTTTACCGTTTTGAGTTCGGTTTCCCCCGTCAAGGATTTCGTATCGAACGTTGCCGTTTCATCCAATAAAACACCGTCCACGGGAACTTTTTCACCTGCCTTGACAAGCAAGACGTCGCCCACCTGCACTTCTTCAGGGTTTATGCGCAGTTGTTCCCCGTTTTTTAAGACGGTTGCCCACTCGCTTTTTAATTCCATAAGCTTTGCAACAGATTGTCGAGATGAACCAACTGCAATACTTTGCAAAAGTTCCCCAATTTGATATAAAAGCATAACGAGAACACTCTCGCTATACTCTCCAATAACAATTGCACCGATAGATGCGAGCGTCATCAAAAAGTTTTCGTCAAAAATTCTTCCTTTTATAATATTTTTGAAGGTAGAAATCAACACGGGATGCCCCACAGTCAAATATGCCGTGCCATACAAGCACCAAGCAACAATTTTCAATGCCAAACCCGACGTGAAATATTCAAGCAATATGCCTACCGCAAGCAAAAGGACGGAAACGCCGATAAAAATCCACTCTTTAATATGGCGATTTTTAGGATTCGTCGCATACCTGCCCCCGTCCAACACTCGAACTTCTTCGAATTTGTTCGTTTTATCGATCACTTTCCGCACGACTGTTTCATTTTCCGCTTCTAGCGTAATCGTTTGGGTTACGTAATCAACGGAAACACTATTTACACCCTTGATTTTTTGCAAATCGCCTTGCAAAGCTTCCGCACATACAGGACAATCAAGGTTTTCAATATGCAATACTGTCTTTTCCATACTCATTCCCCCTTGCAAGCAAGATGTTGAATCCCCGCTTCAATTATTTCACGAATATGCCCGTCAGCAATGGAATATTCCACGCTTTGCCCAATGCGTTTCGCTTTTACGATATTATTGTCGCGCAAAATGCGGAGCTGATGACTGACGGCACTTTGCGTGCTGTCGCAAATTTTCGTCAAATGATACACGCACATATCGCCATTCAAAAGTCCCAAGACAATTTTCATTCGATTTGGTTCAGCAAGCATACGGAAAATTTTGCATACATGCTCTACGTCGGACGCATTCAAAACGCCTTCCTTTGCCCTTTGCGCCGCCGCAAGATGTTCCTTTTCGTGTTCACAAACTACGTTTTTCATTATATACTCCTTTATAATCTACATTCATTACTGCGCAATTTTAGCTTATGAATGTATGTTCATATCTTCAAGCAATATTATACTATGTGTAAAACGTTATGTCAAGTACTTTTTAAGAAATCTCGAAATTATAGATTGCTTGGAGTAAAAAAAGCCATCGGCGCAGGGCTGATAGCTTATCATAAAGTACGAACCGTACAAGATCAGATTGTGAATCATCAAAACTCGTTGATTGAAATTACTACGGTTCAAAAGAACAGCAAGAACGCAGAACGTTTGTGTATAACACCGTAACGGGATTTGTTGATGCCGCGGTAACAGGAGCAGCAAGCGGCGCAATGGTTGGCGGCGGTTACGGTGCAGCCGCAGGCGCAATTTTCAAAATCGTTTTTTATAAATTACATCCAAGCAATTTAATGATACACAATGGCTTGACAAATATTTTTATAAAAATCCACGGCAAAGTATGCAATTTTTCTTAATAATCGCATACCTGCCTCCTTTATTCGTGCAATTCCGCATGGAATTGCGAATAAAACTCTTTCTCGTTTAGATACGCAAGCTCACCGTCCAAGCAAAAGCGCAAAGACTTCGCTACAAGGCATTGCCTTGCTGCTTTTAACGCTTTATTTTGCGCCGAGTTCCCATATTTCATATCCCCGACGATGGGACAACCGATATGCGCCAAATGAGCGCGGATTTGATGTGTTTTGCCCGTATGCAAGGTGATTTCCGCCGTCGTGAAACCGTTTTCCGCACGCAACACTTTATATTCCGTAACAATTTTTTCCGCCCCCGAAATCGGCTTATCAAAAATTTTTACAAGGGATTTTTCCGCATCCTTTTTCAAATACGCCGTCAATATATCGTTTTGCTTGGGGAATTCCCCAAAGCAGAGCGCATGGTATTTTTTCTCAATCTTTCTATCCCTAAAAGCATTCAAAAGCACCCTTTCCGTTTCTGCATTTAAAGCGAATACAAGCAAGCCCTTTGTATTGCGGTCTAACCTGTGGATAAAATAACACTCTCGTTCTCTTGCAAGCGCGGCAAATACAGCCTCCGAATTAACGCCGCTTTCCTTGTCCGCAATCAAAACGTTTTTGTCCGCATAGACAACGTAAAAAGCAGGCTTTGCTTCTTGTTTCGGCGTAAGATAATAAGTAACCGTATCCCCTTCGTTCAAATTGACGTCCGCTGTTACACGTTTGTCGTTCACTTTGATGGATTTGCTTTTCAAAAGCGCAGTCCAAAAAAATGCCGCTTGGGCATAATTGTTTTCCGTGAAGGATTTCAACGTTTGATTTTTATCGGAAACAAGCTGTAACATAATTCTATTATAACATAACCCCTTATAAATTGCAAGCGATGGATATAAAAAGAAGGACGGCGTGATTTACGCCGTCCTTAATTATTCAAGCATTATTTGCTCTTCTTTACTTTCTTCGTTTTCGTTGCTTTCTTTGCATCCGCTTTCTTTTCAACGTCTTCCAACGTTTCATCGGAAGGCTTGATAAGAAGCAAGATGATGATAAGGATAAGCATTACTGCCGCAACCGAGAAGAGAATTACGGATACAAGGTTGTTCTTCAACCATTCCGTTTCGCCCTTGATAACGTCTGCCTTAGAGTCTACGATAACTACCTTGAAAGCCGACGTACGTGCAACAGTGGGAAGTTCCTTTTCCCAATAATCCGCAAGAACGAGATAGGTGCCTTCTTCCGCAGCCGTAAAGCTTGCGCTGCCAGACTTCTTCCATTCAAGCTTATTATCTCTATAAAGGTCTTTGCCGTTCGCGTCTTTATCGCCCTTTTGAATCTTTTCGTTGTATTCAGCAACTTCTTCAAAAGCCTTATTCAAGGCGGACTTTTCAACCTTTGCTTCCTTTGCTACCAATTCCTTATATACATCAAGGTAAAGTGCAAAATAGTCGCCCTTATAGGTGTCGTTTTGGCCTTCCGCCAAACGAGCCTTCACTGCGTCACCAAGTTCTTGATAGGTAACGTTTGCAAGGTGGTCTTGCGTTACGCCTGCAGGAAGATTTACTCTATAAAGTTGATATTCCGACTGTTGACTAGTTGCACCGACGATGGTTACACCTGAGAAGGAGAACGATTTGCCGATAGTCTTCGTTTCTTTTACTTCGCTTTGCGTATCGCCTTGACCGTCTTTAACCTTCAAGCCTTGGTTAGCAATCGTGTACGTGAAGTAAGGAATTTCTTCGATATCCCAAACGTTGCTCGTCGTAACGTCAACAAGTTCGCCGTCTTTGTTGTAATATTTCATCGCATTGCCTGCTTCGTCGCTTGCGATGATCTTGAACTCGTAAATACCCATCTTGGAAGCCGAAAGCTTCAAGTTGTTGTAAGACAAGTTGGTAGACGTTTGCGTGGAAGAGCTTGCCGTCTTGTAGCTGATCGAGAAGCGAAGGTTGCGATAACCGTTGTCGTCGCCAATCAACCAATCAAGCGAAGGGAAGTAGATGTATGCATTGCTGCCTGCATATACGCCTTCTGCCGCCTTTTTAAGCTCGTCGTTGTATTGTTTAACCTGCTTTTCAAGCTCCGTTTCTTCCGCCGTATCGGGCGTTTTGCTTTCATAATCGGTAACAACTACGTTGCTGCCCTTTTCACCGCTTGCATCCGCAACTGCGTTCAAGTACTTGTAGTAAGGGCTAGACTCATTTTTGCTTACGATGATATAATCCGTCGTAACAGCCGATTCACCTTCGCCAAGCGTAATTGTTTTCAATGCGCTAGCTTGCGCATACCAAGCCAAATCATATTCGACTTTCTCATCACCTTCCGCCGTAAGGGAATCGTTGAAAGTGTTGTCGCCAAGCGTAATTTTAATGGATACGTATTCCGCGCCTTCTTCTTTATATACGGAGGTATATTTGTCTTCCGTGCCGGGTACGACATACGTGGTATCCATGAAATAGGTGGACGTCGTAAGCGTCTTATCGTAGTTAACTTTATCGTGCGTAGGATTGTACTGATAATACTTTTTGCTTTCCGTAAGACTGCTCGATTGCAATACGTCGATCTTTTCATAGTTGAGCGAGAATGCTGCACCGAGTTGGAAACCATTGATATCTTCGTTTACAACGAGTACGGGAGCTGCAGTATCTTTTACTTGTTTCGTCGTGTCGCCCGTAACGTTGTCAAATCTTTGTTTGTTGATTTCTTCAAGATATACGGTGGTCTTAGCGCCCTCTTCCGTTTCTGCCGTAATAGCAAGAGGGTACATTTTATTGTTCGTTTCGTTTACGTATTCTGCGAAGTTCGTTGCAATATGCGTGAATGAACCGATTTCCTTTGTTTCCGTACCAACCTTGATTTGCACGGCGTATTCGTCGTATGCTTGTTCTTTATCGCCGTTTGTATCAAACGTTTCACCTAACGAAATAGTGAACGTCTCACCTGTAGCGATGCTCGTTGCCGTGTAAGCTGCGGCATCTTCTTCCATACCGTCGGAAATAACCGCCGCGGAAATAACGCCGTTCTCGTTCTTCAACTTGATAACGTTAACCGCTTTTTCATCTTCCGCTGCAACCGAAGACGTGCTTTCAACCGCAAAGCTCAAGGTCTTGAAATTGGTATCTTTAAGAGCGAAGCTCATCGAAAGATATCTTGCGCCTTCTTGCCCTTTTGCTTCATACCACTTGAAAGCCAAGTCGCGCTTAATGCGAGCATATTGTTCGTTGCCGAGCGTGAACATAGCCGTTTGATCGGCGTCGTCCCCTACTTTTTCTGCGCTAATTGCGCCATTGGAAACGAAAACGTCCGTCAATTTGTAGCTAACTGCCTCTGCTGCGGAAGTATTCACCTTGTTGTTAAGCAAAAATGCGCCGCTTACCGCCGCGGACGTACAAAGCGCTCCTGCAAGGATTAAAGTAATAAGTTTCTTGTTCGTTTTCTTCATAAAACTTTGCCTCTTGGTTTTTACAAACTTTTGTATAGATTATAATACCGTACTTTACTATTTTACACGCAAATGAAAGTTTTGTCAATTGCATTTAGCGTGATTTTTTATTGTTTTCCGTTTTTTTGATAAATTTTACTTAATTTCAATCGCTTTTGACAAATCAAACGCTTTCCAAGGAATTTCCGACTCGGGCGGGCAAGCGATAAATTTCAAGCGCTCTTTCGTGATTGGATGCAAGAAGGACAAGGAATATGCCCAAAGCGCAAGCTTGCCTTTTTGCGCAAGCGGTCCGCCGTAACGCATATCCCCGTAAATGGGATGGGAAATCCCTGCCATTTGCACGCGGATTTGGTGCGTTCTACCCGTATGCAAACGCACTTCTACAAGCGAATATTTGGTCTTATCTTCAACCACTTTATAGTCGAGCTCCGCGTACTTTGCACCTTCTTCCGACGGCGTGCAAATGTACACCATATTGTTGACGGTATTTTTACGCAAGTAGTTGCAAAGCGTTCCGCGTTCGGTGTCGGGCGTACCGCAAAGCACTGCAAGATATTTCTTCTCAAAATCCCCCGTCTGTAAGCCTTCGGTAAGGCGCGCCGCCGCCTTGCTCGTCTTGGCATACACCATAACGCCGCCCGTAGGTCTGTCCAAACGATGGACAAGCCCAACGTAGACGTTCCCCGGCTTATTGTAGCGCACTTTGATGTATCTCTTGATTTGATCGAGCAAATTATCGTCCTTGCTCTCGTCGGGACAGCAAGCCGTCATTTGCGGCTTTAATACGACGATAATATGATTATCTTCGTAGAGAATTTCAAGTCCATTTTGTTCCGTTTCTTCGTTGGAAACGGGCGTTTCATTAATTTCCGTCATTGACGAATATACCTCCTGCGCCACAAGGAAGAGCGATTCCCTCTTCCGTCTTGATACCCACCTCGTAAGCCTCCACTTTTCCGTGAAAACGCTTCAACGTAAGCTGCAAAATATTCTGCAAAACCATCGGTTGCAAGCCCGTCGTGTAGCTGTTGATCAACACGAAAAGCGGATTGTCGCAAAGCACTTGCGAGCAAAGCTCGACGAATTTATACAAGTCGTTTTCAATCTTCCACATCTCGCCGTTAGGGCCTCTGCCGTACGAGGGCGGATCCATAATAATCGCGTCGTACTTATTCCCCCTGCGAATTTCCCTTTGCACGAACTTTAAGCAGTCGTCCACGATGTAGCGAATCCCCGTATCAATACCCGAAAGACGAGCGTTTTCGCCTGCTCTTTCGACCATTCCCTTCGCTGCGTCTACGTGCGTTACTTGCGCACCTGCCTTGGCGCAAGCCACCGTCGCACCGCCCGTGTAAGCAAAGAGATTGAGTACCTTAATCGGTCTGCCTGCATTCTTGATGAGCTTGGTCATATACTCCCAATTCACCGCCTGCTCGGGAAAGAGCCCCGTGTGCTTAAAGCCCATGGGCTTGATTTTGAATTTTATATCAAGTTCTTCGTAGGAAATGTTCCATTCGTCGGGAATCGGCTTGAGCATCTTCCAACCGCCGCCGCCCTTTTCGCTACGTTTATAGTACGCATTGAGCTTTGGATATGCAAATAAGTCGATCTGTGCCGACCAAATCACCTGCGGATCGGGACGGAGCAAATACACGTCCTTCCAACGCTCAAGCTTATACCCATCGCCCGTTGCGATAATGGAATAATCCTTCCAATTTTCGGAAATTTTCATACCTTTGTATTCCTTCGTCCGTCCCCTTTTGGGCGCAAACGGACATAATACTGCAATTATACTTATTTATTATACCGCAAAAAAGATTTCTTGTAAAGCGTTTTGAATATCTACGCAAAGAAAAAGAGCTTGCGTTTTTACTTTTCACGCAAACTCTTTCCTATTATATTATGAAAATGAAAGCAAAAAGAAAATAAAACAACCGCCCTGCGTTGTACGAGCTCGGAAATAGTGATACTCACCGCCAACCGTTTCAAACCAATCGGAAAACGGCACTCTATCGGGCGAGTTTTTCAAAAAATTATCGAGCTTTTCTACGAAAAGTCTTCGTTTTTCTTCGCAGTCCGTCAACGCCGCCGCCCAAAGCAGCCAATCGCTCTTGGTATAATCCTTACGGGAATCCAAAGGCGTTCCGTACTCGTTCATTCTTGCAATATAACAATCCACTTCCCTTTCAAACGTATCTTGCGAGAATAAACCAAGTTTCAACACCTTATCAAAGGCAAAATTGTATTTTAACGAGAAAGTGGAATCATCCGAATCCCAAGTAAGCGGAATATGCGCATATTGCTTTCCAAACGTTTCGATTTCACTTGCATATTGCTCTGCAATTGCGCGGTATTTTTGATAATTTTCCGTATCCCCCACTGCTTTTGCGAGCTCTGCATATGCGCCGATCCCCACCGTCGCTTTGATGGCAAGGTTGATATTGTTCGCAAGATGCCCCGCAAAATCGTCCGTACAAAGTTGATTTTCGGGCTTCAAGCCGTATTCCACGAGATAGGTTACCCATTTTTCGCACAAATCCTTGCTATCCGCAAAGAAACGAATATCCCCGTCCCTTTGGAAACACGCACAAAACATGATAATCATATCCGCACATTCTTCCACGGGCATTTGCATTTCATACGAATACGCGTCGAACGCAGCAGGGAATAAATAAATCGGGAAATGCGTTTGCACCAAACCGTTGGTATCTTTTCCAAAATCCCCGTGATAATGCGTTTTTTCCGTATTCAAGCCGTATACTTGACCGCAACAAGCGGGATACGTGCCAACGTCGTGCGGCGCGAAGTCATATGACCAAACGGGCATACGCGCAAACGTCAAAATCGGGCGAAGCATCCCCTTGACAAGCTCCGTATTATAGAAGAGAAACAACGGCATAGACGGATAGGAAACGTCCACCGTGGCAATACAGCCGTTCGAGCCGTTTTCTTTTGAAAGGAATAAGGGTTTTCCGTCCTTGTCCTTGATCAGCTTATGACCGCCTATACTTTGACGTAAAGAAGCAGTAAGAACGTTATAATAATGCTCGCCGTAATGCGCCGCCTTTTCCTTTAATTCTTTATCGAATGCGTCGAGCTTTGCCACGATTTTTCTACGATTGGCAATCCCTTCGCAAAGCGCGTCGAAAATCGTACGGTTTTCCAAATACCAACCCTTTTTATATTCACCGAAATAATCAATGGATATCCCTTCGTCATAGGCAATCGCAAACGAGCCGACGCTCGCCCTATCCCAAGCGCCGATAAAGCGCTCTGCGCCTTCATAGGAAAACTCTTTTTCGTCTTTGGATAAATAGGCTTTGAGATCCTTATCATCCAAGAAGCAGGCTTGCTTGCCACCCACGTAGAAATAACCCCAATCCGCACCGATACAGTCTTCGTGATTAGAAAGCGGCAGCTGCCGTTTTAAACCGATAAAAGCCGCCTCACAATCCTCAAAAGGCACTACGCCCCCACGGACTTCCTTTGCTTGATTCTTTTCATTATACGCATTGTTACGATTGAGAAATACGGATATTTCCGCTTGCTCTGTGCCGTTTATCTCGTATTCCATATAGCAAACGGGCATGGACAAAACATCCAAATCGTCCAACGGAAGAGGCGAAATAAAGCGTACTTTTAACGTTACACCATCGCAATCAAACGCATAGTCTGTGGAATATGCGGTAACGTCCACGGAAAGCTGTTTTGCCTTTTTGACTCCGCAAGAACAAAAGTCTTGGGCATTCCCCAAAAAACAATACGTTTCCCCATTTACTTTCAAAAAGCCGTAGGTAGTTTTCGTTTCCCCGTACCAACTTTTTAAATTACTCTCGTTTAAGCAATCCGAAGCCGACCAAAGAGAAAAATTCGGATCTTTGATAAATATCGGATACATCGGCAATTTTCTGTCCATAGTTTTGCTCCTAATCACATTGTATGCGTAGATACATTATATCACGAAACGTCATAAATTGCAATAAAATTGAGAAAATAAAAAGCCCGAATTTTCAGTTTCAAAGGTTCGATTCTTCCACTGTATAGTTAGACTTCCGCCGTCGGAATTTTTTTTACTTTTTTCGAAAAACTCTTGACTTTTTGCAAAATATCGCATATACTGTTATTGACTTGAAGTCAGAAACGAGTACTCGAGATCGTTTCAACCCGGGGCGACCACTAATGGGGTCCCGGTTTTTATTTTTTACCAAAAAATGCTTGACTTTTTGCAAAATATCGAATATAATAAGTTCATAAGATTTGCATTGACCTTGCATGCAAGGCACAGTCGAAAGGACGGAATTGCAAATCTTTTTTCATTTTTTATTATTTTTTTCGTATCTTTCCTTCAAATCCTCAATAAATGTAAATCCTACGTACCCAAGAATTATCAAATCCACTGGAACAAGCGAACAGATAAATATAAGTTTTCCGTTCTTTTTTAGAAAATCTTTAAATTTCCTTGACATTCCCTCTATCTTTTGATATAATGCACTTATATAGCGCATAGACATCCTGTCTTGTAAGTCGGTTAGGTAGCACGAGCAATTATTGCTCGTGCATTTTTTATGGTCGTCTGCCGTCCCCCAAACCCTCTTTTTGATAATCTTTCCTGATAAGGTCACCACGAAAAAAGCCACCCTCAGGGTGGCATCGTGGTCATCGGGTATCTGCCGAAACTCCGCAAGCGGAGCCCTCTCGGC
>JAFVPE010000008.1 GCA_017505465.1 Clostridia bacterium
ATAACGGCTGCAAATTTCGCACCTTCTGCCGCAGACACCCATTCGATACAGGTACGGTCTTTTTCGATACCCATATAGTTAAGGAAGCTGTACAAAAGCGCCATTCTTCTTCTCGTGTAGTAGTTACCCGTTACGTAATGGCAGTCACCGGGGTGGCAACCGCAAAGGATTACGCCGTCTGCGCCTTGTTGGAATGCCTTCAACACGAACATGGGGTTCACGCGGCAAGAACAAGGTACGCGGATAATCTTTACGTTAGCAGGATAGGTCAAACGGCTAGAACCTGCAAGGTCCGCGCCTGCATACGAACACCAGTTGCAGCAAAAAGCTACGATGTTCGGTACAAATTCTTTCTTTTCGGTCGTTACATCTTGCATATTGCTTCTACCTCCGACATAATCTGCTTGGAGCTGAATCCTTTAAGATCCATTGCGCCCGAAGGACAAGTTACCGTACATGCGCCGCAGCCTTGGCATACCGCAGGGTTAACGGACGCTACGCGACGGATTTCCGTCTTACCGCCACCGAGGCGGAATTCTTTATCTTCGTACGTGATTGCACCGTATGCGCAAACGTTCGCACATTGGCTACAACCGTTACACATATTTTCATTTGCCGACGCAACGCAAGGATTCGTCTTGAGCTTATTCTTCACAAGTAAGCCGATAACCTTCGCCGCACAAGCCGACGCCTGCGAAACCGTTTCGGGAATATCCTTCGGGCCTTGGCATACGCCTGCGAGATATACACCCGCCGTAGGACTTTCTACGGGACGGAGCTTCGCGTGGGATTCCGTAAGGAAATTGTTGGTGTCGATGCTCGTCGTAAGGAGCGTTGCAATCTTTCTAACCGAAGGCTCCGGTTCGATAGCTGCCGCCAAAACGACAAGGTCGGATTCAATCGTAACCTGTTCGTTGTCGATAAGGTTTGAGCCTTGAACCATAAGCTTACCGTTTTCGTTGTAAACCTTGCCGACCATACCCTTGATATAGTTTACACCGTACTGTTCTACCGCACGGCGGAAGAATTCGTCGTAGTTCTTACCCGGCGTACGAACGTCGATATAGAATACGTTTACTTGGGTGTCAGGATATTTTTCACGGATAAGCATTGCGTGCTTCGCCGTGTACATACAGCAGATCTTGGAACAATAAGGCTTACCGCAACCGCTCGTATCACGCGAGCCTACGCATTGAATGAAGGTGATCGTCTTGGGATGTTCACCGTCGGAAGGACGAAGCAAAACGCCGTTCGTGGGGCCTGCCGCGTTCATCAATCTTTCAAGCTCAAGGGACGTAATTACGTCCTTATTGTCGTTGTAGCCGTATTCGTTGAAATTGTCAAGGTCGATAGGCTTGAAACCAGTTGCAACAACGATTGCGCCGTACTGACGTTCAATGAACGTATCCTTCTGCTCGTAATCGATAGCGCCTACGCCACAGAATTTCTGACAAATACCGCACTTGCCCGTCTTTAACTTGATACATTGCGTAGGATCGATTACCGCCACGTTGGGAATCGCCTGCGCAAACGGAATGTAGATTGCAGGACGGGTGTTCAAGTTCATATTGAACTCGTTAAGCCCTTTCTTGGAAGGACATTTTTCCATACAAATCTTACAACCCGTACACTTCGTTTCGTCTACGTATCTTGCTTTACGGCGAATCTTTACGCTGAAATTCCCAACGAAGCCCTTTACCTCTTCGATTTCGGAATAGGAAAGGATATCGATATTTTCGTGCTGCGCACAATCCACCATCTTCGGCGTAAGGATACAAGCCGAGCAGTCGAGCGTGGGGAACGTCTTATCGATTTGCGCCATTCTACCGCCAATCGTAGCATTCTTTTCCACGATATCTACTTCGAAGCCTGCGTCCGCAATATCAAGCGCAGCCTGAATACCTGCGATACCGCCGCCGATAACGAGTGCGCGTTTCACAACGGGGCTTTCCCCTGCCATCAAAGGCGCGTTGAGTTTCACTTTTGCAATCGCGGTACGAACAAGGATGATTGCCTTTTCAGTTGCTTCATCCATATCCTTATGTATCCACGAGCAGTGCTCACGGATATTTGCGATTTCTACCATGTAGGGGTTCAACCCTGCTTCTTCCGCCGCTTTACGGAAGGTTGCTTCGTGCATTCTAGGCGAGCAAGCACCGATAACAATACCCGTAAGGTTATGCTCCTTAATCGCTTGCTTTACGAGCTGCTGCCCGTTTTCCGAACACATATATTGATAATTTGCAGAATATACGACGCCCGGTTCGCTCTTGATAACTTCCGCTACCTTTTCAACGTCTACCGTTGCCGCAATGTTACTTCCGCACCAACAAACAAAAACACCTATTCTTTGCATAATTTTTACTCTCTTTCTTTAGATTTTTTAGCCGAACGGAATTCGGGTTGGTTACTTGTTATACTTTCTATACGCGCTGACCAAAAGCTGTTGAGGAATAAGCTCGTCTACGATAGGCGGAATTTCCTCTGCTTTGATACCGTTTGCGCCTTGCATTCTGACAACCGTATCGCGTACCGCTTCCACTACGTTCGCAGGCGCTACGCCACGAGGGCAACGCTCTACGCAAGCCATACACGAAAGACAGCTCCAAATGGCTTTGGATTGCAAAAGCTGGTCAATCTTGCCCTGCTCAAGCATCGATACGAATTGATGGGGCTTGATGTCCATTTCATGGAATGCGGGACAACGTCCGGAGCACTTGCCGCACTTCATACACTTTCTAACGTCCGTGCCGCTCAATCTATTCAAATTTTCAATGCGCTCTTCTTTCGTCATGCCTCTACCCCCAATGCTTCCGCAAGAAGCTCCGTGAAGTATTTGACGGGAAGAATATCGCCGCCGTTTACCTGCAAGTTATACAAGCAAAGCGGGCAAGCGGTAATCACTTCTTCCGCACCTTTTTCTTTTGCGCTTGCGAGTACCTTTTGCGATTTTTGTTTGGGTAACTCGCTATTCTTAAGTGATACGTACGCACCGCAACATTCGTTACGGAAAGGATATACGACGGGCGTACCGCCGATTGCGCGGATGAAATCCTCAATAATCGTAGGATTTTCGGGATTATCAAACGCCATAACGCCGCTAGGGCGAAGGAGCAAGCACCCGTAATATGCGCCAATCTTGCGATTCAAAGGTTTTACCACCGCTTTCTTGATATTATCGAATCCGACGACGTTTTTCAACATTTCAAGGTAATGGATAACTTCCGTTTCCCCTTTATACGGCTCGTCGAGTTTCAAATAATTATTCGCACGGAAGCAAATATCCCCGTTCGCTTTCATATCCTCGTTGGTACGTTTGATAACGTTATGGCACGCCGAGCAAAGTGTCAACAGCTTACCGCCGTGATGCTTTGCATAATCGAGCGCGCGTACCGCCGAGAGCTTGGTTGCGATTTCGTCCGTACCCATAGGATACACGGCGCCGCAACATTGCCAATTTTCAATTTCCTCCATTTCTACGCCCAAAGCCTTTGCGCAAAGACGAGCCGTTACGTCGAGCTCCTTTGCCTTCGTTCTGAGCGTACAACCGGGATAATAACTGATTTTCATATCAATACGCTACCTTTTTGACTAATTTCACTTTTGCTTATTTTTGCGGATACGCCATTTCTTCGGGACGGAATACTTCATCAAATTTTTCCGCAGTCAAGAAACCGAGCGCTACGCATGCTTCTTTGAGAGAAATATTTTCCTTATACGCCTTCTTCGCCGTCTTTGCTGCGTTTTCATAGCCGATATAAGGGTTGAGCGCCGTAACCAACATCAAAGAATTGTAAAGGTTATGGTGCATTTTTTCTTTGTTTGCTTTGATACCCGTTACGCAGTTGGATTCAAACGAAACGATACCGTCTGCAAGCAATCTAACCGATTGCAAGAAGTTATAAATAATGACGGGCATAAATACGTTCAATTCGAAGTTACCCTGCGAAGCGCCTACGCCAACCGCCACGTCGTTTGCCATAACCTGTACGGCAACCATCGTCATCGATTCACATTGCGTAGGATTTACCTTACCGGGCATGATCGAAGAACCGGGTTCGTTTTCGGGAATGAAGATTTCGCCAAGCCCGTCGCGAGGACCGCT
The DNA here is from genome assembly GCA_017505465.1 of Clostridia bacterium. Taxonomy (GTDB): domain Bacteria; phylum Bacillota; class Clostridia; order Christensenellales; family Borkfalkiaceae; genus Scatosoma. The sequence goes on from JAFVPE010000008.1 coordinate 4,106, forward strand.
TGCAAGCCAACGAACGTCGTTTGCAATCTTCATCAAGTTACAAGCAAGCGCTTTCAATGCGCCGTGCGCAAACACGAGTTCGTCTTTCGCCGTCAATGCGTGGTATTTATTCGCCGCCGTTACGAAGCTCTTGCCCGTAAGTGCGGATACCTGCGCCGCAACCTCTTCTGCAAAGCCCTTGGGTGCGTTTAAGCCTGTACCCACTGCCGTGCCGCCGAGTGCAAGCTCTTTCAAGCCGGGAAGCGCAAGCTCAAGCTGTGCCTTCGCTTTTTCAATCATATTCGTCCAACCGCTGATTTCCTGCGAGAATGCAATGGGAACTGCGTCTTGCAAGTGGGTTCTACCGCTCTTTACAATCCCTTCGTTTTCCGCTTCCAAGCGTTTGAGCGTTGCAATCAATTTGTCCATTGCAGGGAACAAGCTGTCTTCAATTGCCACAACCGCAGCAATATGCATTGCCGTAGGGAAGGTATCGTTAGAGCTTTGGCTCTTGTTGATATCGTCGTTGGGGTGCAATAGCTTTTTGCCTGCGATTTCGTTGCCGCGGTTTGCGATAACTTCGTTCGCATTCATATTCGACTGCGTGCCGCTACCCGTTTGCCATACAACGAGCGGGAAATGACCGTTCAATTCGCCCGAAATCACTTCGTCGCAAGCTGCGCAAATCGCATCCTTCTTTTCTTCGGGAAGCTTGCCGAGCTTGCAGTTTGCAAGTGCTGCCGCTTTCTTCAAAATACCGAAAGCGTGCGTAATTTCTCTAGGCATAATTTCATTGCCAATACGGAAGTTTTGATAACTTCTTTGCGTTTGTGCCGCCCAATATCTATCCGCAGGGACTTTCATTTCCCCCATCGTGTCTTTTTCAATACGGTATTCCATTCTCATTCTCTCCGTCATTAAATTTCAATTTGCGCAATTACGCCCTTAAGCACTTCTGCGCTATGCTTCATCTTTTCAAGCTCGTCATCGGAAAGCTTCGGCGTAAGCGTCGTTACGATACCCTTGTTGCTGATTGCACAAAGGGTGGAAAGCGCAACGTCGGAAATTCCGTATTCCCCTTCGAGAACGGTGGATACGGGAAGAATCGTATATGCGCTCGAATAGATGCAGTTTACGATTTGCGTTACGCAAGCCGCGATACCGTAGAAGGTTGCGCCCTTGCCTGCGATAATCTTACCGCCCGATTTTTTCACGTATTCCTCTACTTCTTCGTGCGTGTACGGGGTAACCTTCAAAACGCTCTTATCCGTAAGCGTCTGTTCATATTCCTTCAAAGGAATACCCGAAATGTCCGCCGTCGACCAAGCCACGAAGGAAGAATCGCCGTGTTCGCCAAGTACGTATGCGTGTACTTGCTTTTGGTTTACGGAATAAAGCTCGGAAAGCTTCGTTCTCAAACGAATGCTGTCAAGCGTCGTACCCGTACCGATAACTCTATTCTTGGGTACGCCCGTAATTTTGCAGAATACGTACGTGAGTACGTCTACGGGGTTCGCTACGAACAAATACAGGGAATCGGGAGCATATTTCACGATTTGAGGCGCAATGCTCTTCAAAATATTTACGTTCGTCTGCGTAAGATCGATACGGGATTGACCGGGCTTTCTACCAACGCCGGACGTTACGATAACAATATCCGAACCCGTCGCATCTTCGTAGGAACCGAAATAGATTTTCGCAGGGGAAAGATAAGGCGTCGCTTGAAGGATATCCATTGCCTCCCCTTTTGCCTTTTCTTCGTTTACATCGATCAATACGATTTCCGCAACCGAACCCGTTGCCACCAACGTGTACGCAACCGTAGCGCCTACCGAGCCTGCACCGATAATAGTAACTTTGTTGTTCATAGTGTTTCTCCGTTAATTATTTTCGTTCGTCATTTACGTAAAATAACGCAATCATACGATTCTATTATAACATAATTTTTTTTGAACGCCAAACACTTGAAGCACTTCTTTTGCATTTTTCATTCGCTAAATCGATAAATTTTTATCTTTTTAATACTTTTTCGTATTTTTTACATAAAAAAAGTCCCGTTATACGGGACTCAAAATTCTTTTTTTAGAAAAGTTCTTCGGAAAACGTATTAAACAGTATTAAACCGCCTTCGATAATTGTCAAAATTCCGCAACCGATAAAGACGAAATTGACCGCCGCCCCACGATGGAACAATAACAGTATTCCAAGCAAAATGCATACGATTGGAACGGCGTATTCGCAAATCGCATACAAAAGATTTGCGCAAATAACGCGGTGTTTAATTTTATCGTAGAGAAGGAGTATCCCCAAAATCAAAAGCGCCGCCGCCACGATGTAGAGCACTGCCTCTACTACCGTCCAACCGCACACGATTACAAAGATACCGCTCACGATTTTTATCACGGCGGGCGGAACAGACTGCTGCACGATATCCACCACACCAAGCACGATTAAGCTCACCCCGGCTATCGTCATCAAAATCCCGATGAATTTGTCCTTCATCACGATGAACAACACGCCGATTACCATCATAAGTAACGCAGCAATAAGCTTTTCCGTTTTTTTCATGAAAGAACTCCTCTTCGCGAGTTCTCCTTACCCGCGACGACGAATTACGGCAATGCGGACAAGCCCATGCTTATGTCTAAACATTGCGTGAGCGCAAGGATATTGTTCGTCCTTTTTACATTTACCGCAAAATTCGTATGTACCGCATCTATCTTCACCTGCAATGATGCTGTCGTACCATTTGATGTTGTCAAACTTATTTTGTTCGCTCTTGTAATTCATAACCGTTCACTCCTATTATACGTAAAAAATAAGAAAAATGTTCTTATACTTCTATTATACGACATTGAAAAACTTTTTTCAAGAATTTTCGACAGCCTTTCGTTGCTTTTGACTGAAAAATTTTTCCTAACCTTCTCGTCCAATAAAACGTACGCGTTTCCCCACTTTACGTATCATCGTTAGCAACCAAGGCACTGTATAATATATGCAATAACCCGAAAAACAGTACGTGTTTCGGGTTACTTTTTTATATTTCATACACTTGCAAATTTGCAAATACTTCTTTGTATTTTTCCTTCGTAAAGGAAACGTCGCCTACCGTCATTACCGTTGCCGTACCTGCCGCAACGCCTGCACGCAATATATCTTGCAGGGGAGCTCCTTGCTCCAATTGAATTGCCGCCGCCGCAACCATTCCGTCGCCTGCGCCCACCGTGGAATTTACCGCCACGTTCAAGCTCTTGCAGTAATAGTTTTCTACGCCGTCCGTAATTACTGCGCCTTGCTTCCCAAGCGAAAGCAACACCCGTTTTGCACCTCTATCGAGCAATTCGTGGCAAGCGTCCAACATATCTTCTTTATCCGCAATTCGCCTACCGAGCGTATGCTCCAATTCGTCGAGATTGGGTTTTACCAAATCCACGCCCACGTTTAACGCAGAGAACATTCGTTGTCCAACAGCATCGACAATTTTTAAAGAACGCCCGTCAACCGCACTTGCAAGTCTCCCGTAATATTCCGCTTCCAAGCCTTTGGGAAGTCCCCCCGAAAGCACCGTTACCGCGCTTCTTGCGGAAAGCGCTCGCACCATAGCAACTACTTCTTCCGCCTTTTCTTTTCCAACGGTTTCCCCCACGTCGTTGACTTCCGTGAGCATAGAGCGATTGTCGATAAATTTATAGTTTTCCCGAACCCTACCCTTATTCCACACGAACGTGAAAGGTACGCCTTCTTTGTCCAAGACGTTTTCAAACATATAGCCGTTTTCGTTATACATTAAGCCCGTCGTATATACACTCGCACCCAAACGAGCGGCGCCTATCGCCACGTTTAACGCCTTACCGCCAAGCGTTAAGGTCTTACTTTTTACCACGTTTGTTTTTCCGACGTTTAATGCGTCAAGTTCTATCGTTACGTCCGTACAAGGACTCATACATACTGTTAAAATCATTACACTTTCCCCTACGCAGCCGATTGTCTATCTCAACTGCGCACCTTATTTATTATACTATATAAAAAGTAAAATATCAATACCAAAACAAAAAATTTTCTTATTTTTCTTAAATTTATTTTTGTGTTTTTACGCATGAAAAAAAACCGCCCATTTTTTAGGGCGGTTTATCGTTAAATGGATTACATAGAAATCATTTGCAAGGTTTCATAAAGCTCGTAGTTGAACGTCTTTTTCATAGAAACCGCTTCGATGATATCCATATCGATAATTTTGTTATCGTGGATACCTACCACGCGGTTGCCGTGTCCTTCCTTCAAAAGACGAACCGCCTTGTTGCCGAACTGTGCCGCAAGCATTCTGTCTGCCATCGAAGGCGAGCCGCCGCGTTGCACGTGTCCGATACACGTAGGACGTACGGAATACGGCGTAACCGCTTGCAACTGCTTTGCAAAGTCGTCTGCGCTCATAACCCCTTCCGCAATAACGATAATATTGGAGTGCTTACCACTTGCACGGGAACGGTTAATACGTTCTACGATATCGCTCATATCGAATGCGATTTCGGGAACGACAATGATTTCCGCGCCGGAAGCAATACCGCTATAAAGAGCGATGTCACCGCAATGACGTCCCATAACTTCTACAACGGAAACACGTTCGTGCGAGGTCATCGTATCACGAAGCTTGTTGATGATGTCAAGGCAGGTATTTACCGCCGTATCAAAACCAAGCGTATAGTCAGTGTATTCAAGGTCGTTGTCGATGGTGCCGGGAATACCAATCGTAGGCACGCCGTACTGCTCGCTCAAAATTTTTGCGCCGCGGAAAGAGCCGTCGCCACCGATGACTACCAAGCCTTCAATGCCGTGCTTTTCAAGCGTATCAACCGCTTTCTTTTGTCCTTCCACCGTCAACATTTCCATACATCTTGCCGTACGGAGCTTCGTGCCGCCGCACTGTACGATGTTGGAAACACTGCGCATTTCCATAGGATATACGTTATCTTCGATAAGGCCCGCATAACCGCGTTCAATACCGTAAACCTCCATACCGTAATAAATACCAGAACGGACTACCGCGCGAATTGCCGCGTTCATACCGGGCGCATCGCCGCCGCTCGTCAATAAACCGATACGTTTCATCTTACACCTCTTGTATCATTTCTCACTTTCTTTCTGTTTACGCCATCTCATATAGCGACTGCTTTTATACACAGTACTATATATTATAGCAAAACTTTTGAAAAAAACAAATGAATTTTAACATTTTTTTTAATTTTTAGACAACTTTTATACAATTTTCGGGAAGAAAACTTGAAAGCTCTGCCATTAAAGCTTTATTCAAGACAACTTTTTCGGAACAACGCATCTTTTTGCCGTCTTGCACAAAGAATACTTCCGTATCCCCCGCGTAGAAGGTGAGTGTTTCCAAAAGCTCCTCTACGTCCGCTTCTTCCATACCGCTTACGTTAAGCCACAAGCGTTTCGTCTTTTCCGTCTTTTGAGCAGCCGACGCAATAGGCGTAATGCTTTCATCGATGGCCGTCGCCTTTGCAGGCGTTGCCGTTGTATCATCCAACGTAAACTCCCACATCTTCTCTACGATAATATCGGGAGCTTTTTCTTCATCGATACTAATTTTACCCGTCAATGAAACTACCCTATCCACTTCCAAGAAGTTACGAATCTTATCGTACACTTTCGGGAAACAAACGCACTCAATCGACCCGAACATATCTTCCACGGTTACGATAGCCATCAAAGAGCCGCTACGCGTTTTCACTTTCTTGATAGCGCCGATCATACCGCCCATCGTAATTTCTTTGCCGTGCGAGATTTCCGAATACGCCTTCACCCCGTCTTCACTCTCTTCGTAAGCGCTCAACATGGAACAGTTAAACGTTCGATCCTTGAAATACGGCAAGAATTTTTCAAACGGGTGCCCGCTGACGTAAACGCCGAGCACGGATTTCTCTTTCGAGAGCTTTTCCATCGTTTCATACTCGGGAATATTTGGATAACGAATCTCGATTGCCTGTTCCTCGATGATACTTCCAAACAACGAAATTTGCGCACCCGATTTTTGCTTGTCCATTGCGGTAACGCGCGTGAGGACTTCTTCGTACACCGCCGCAAACTGTGCGCGGGAATACCCGAAGCAGTCGAACGCCCCCGCATAAATCAAGCTTTCAACGATACGCTTATTGACATACTTTGCACAACGGGACGTGAAATCCGCAAAGTCTTTGAATAAGCCGTTTTCTTGACGTTCTTTGATAACCGCCGCAATCGCATCGTGCCCTACGCCGCGCAATGCGCCAAGCCCGATACGGATGCCGTTTCCTTCCACCCAAAAAATATCCTTGGAACGATTGATATCGGGGGGCAATACTTCGATGTGTTTTTCCTTCATATACAAGATGTACTTGGAAATTTCATCGATTTTATCAATACGGTCATTCAAAATACCTGCAAGGAATTCCTTAGGGTAGAAATATTTGAGATATGCCGTGCGGTATGCAACTACTGCGTATGCCGCCGCGTGCGATTTGTTAAACGCATAGGAAGCAAAGCTTTCCATGTCCCCGAAAATCTTTGCCGCCACTTCGGCAGGGATCCCCTTCGACGCACAACCCGTAATACCTTCCGCAGGCGCGCCGTAAATAAACTTGTCCTTTTGCTCCATCAACTCTTTCTTTTTCTTTTTTGCCATCGCACGGCGCACAAGGTCTGCTTGCCCAAGCGAATAGCCTGCGAGCTGTTGGAATATCTGCATAACCTGTTCTTGGTATACGATAACGCCGTAGGAATTCTTCAAAATCGGTTCCAAGTGCGGTGTATCGTAAACAATTTGATCAGGGTTATGTTTATTCTTAATGTATTTGGGAATGAAGTCCATTGGCCCGGGACGGTAAAGCGAGATACCTGCGATCAAGTCTTCCAAACAGGTAGGCTGCAATTCCTTCATGAAGTTCTTCATGCCGCCTTGTTCGAGTTGGAACACCGCGTCCGTGTCACCGGACGAGATCAACTGATACGCCTCGGGTACGTCGAGCCCGATTTCATTAAAGTCAATGTCAATTCCCTTGCCTTCCTTAATGTATTCAAGGGTGTTTTGGATATCCGTCAACGTAGTGAGCGCAAGGAAGTCCATCTTCAACATCCCCACCGCTTCCACTTCTTTCATATCAAACTGCGTTACGATATCGTCGCCGTTTCGAGCGAGTGGAACGTTATCGGAAAGCACCTTATTACAAATAACGACGCCTGCCGCGTGTTCCGACGTATTCTTGGGCATACCTTCAAGTTTCAAGCCCATATCGATAACTTGGCGGAGCTCCGCATTCGTTTCGTACACCTCGATAAATTCGGGGTTCTTTTTTTGTTTTTGTTCCGTAAGCTTCTTTTGCAGTTCTTGACGCTTTTCTTCATTTTCTTCCGCGGCAATCTGCTTTTCGAGTTTGGGAATTTTACGTCCGAGAAGCTCCCCAATCGTAGACTTGCCGTCCATAAGCTTTGCAACCTTATCCGTTTCCGAATACGGCACGCCCATAACGCGGCCAACGTCCTTGATAACAGCACGAGATGCAAGCGTACCGAAGGTAACGATTTGCGCAACGTTCTCGGGGTGATATTTTTCTCTTACGTATTCAATCGTTTCCCCTCTTCTCTTCGTACAAAAATCGACGTCGAAGTCGGGCATGGATACACGATCGGGATTCAAGAAACGTTCGAAAATCAAGTCGTATTTCAAAGGATCTACGTCCGTAATACCGATGGAATACGCAACGATACTGCCTACGCCCGAACCACGCCCAGGTCCAACGGGAATCCCCTGCAAACGGGACCAATTGATATAGTCCCAAACGATAAGGAAGTAGTCGGCAAAGCCCATCTTGATGATGATACTAAGCTCATACTCTGCACGCTCTTTGATTGTGTCGGTAATTTCCGCATAACGCTTGGGCAACCCTTCCCACGTCAATCGAGTAAGATAATCGGGTGAAGTCGAGCCGTCATCGGGTTTATACAAAGGAATCAACGACGTATCACGAATGGGATCCCCCCAAGCCGTTAAATCAAACACGGGTTCTTCAATTTTATTCGCAATAACGCGCGTGTTGGTAATCGCCTCGGGAACGTAATGGAAAAGCTCCATCATTTCGTCCCCCGATTTCATATAAAATTCGTGTTCTTCAAAACGCATCTTCGGCTGTGCAAGCGTTGATTTCGTTTGAATACACAACAAAATTTCGTGTGCTTCCCAATCTTCCTTTTCAATGTAATGCACGTCGTTGGTCGCAACGAGTTGAATATCGAGCTCACGCGCAATCTTGATAAGGTCGGGCATAATTTGACGTTGTTCGGCAATACCGTGGTCTTGCAATTCGATGTAGAAATCTTCACCGAACACTTCCTTCATTTCCGCCGCCCATTTCTTCGCCCCTTCATAATCGCCGTGCAAAAGGAGCTGGGGCATTCTGCCTGCCAAGCAAGCGGAAAGACAAATAACCCCTTCGTGATACTGCTTAATCAAATCGTAGCTAATACGCGGTCTGCCGCCATAATAGCCGTCAATATAGGAAAGAGAATCCAACTTGACGATATTTTTATACCCCGTCTTATTCTTTGCAAGCAAAACGATATGCTCGTTTTTGCCGGGCCGTTTATCCAAATGATTATCCACGGCGTACAACTCGCAACCAATAATATATTTTATCCCCTTCTTTACACACTCTTCCGCAAAATACAAGGAAGCGTACATATTCCCATGGTCGGTAATTGCACAAGTGTCAATGTTATTCTTGACGAGATGCTCGACAAGATCGTCCACCTTCGCCGCCCCGTCCAAAAGGCTGTATTCCGTATGCAAATGTAAATGCACAAAATCCGTCATAATCTTCCGTTTCTCTTTACTTTATTTCTCTTCGTTTGTTTCTTCCGTTTTTTTCGCAAGCTCCATCAACCGACGCATACGGTGATTTAAGCAGCTTTTACTAATTTTTAAGTTGTCCGCCAATTCCTGCAAAGACATCGAATGATTTTTCAAGCGAAGCTCCGTAAGCGTTTTTAATTCTTCACTCAAATCGTCAAACAAGCTACTCTTTTTCAATGCTTGGAGCGCCACCACCTGCTTTACAGCGGCAATCGCCGTCTTATCCGCATTTCCCGAAATGCAGTTTTGCGTTCGATTTTTGCGGTTTGCTAAATCTCGCTTTTCTACCGTTTCCGAAAACTTCCTCAATGCGTTCGTTGCGCCTACGAGAGAAAGGAAATCGGAAATTTGCTCCTTGCTCTTCACGTACACAACGTAGGATTCTTTTCGCTTGGTTCGTTTGGCAAGAATATCGAATTCCCAAAGCATATCGCAAAAATCTTTCGCCGTCTTTTTGTCGGCAAACACGATTTCAAGGTGATATCCCGACTTACCACCTTCCGAAGGAATGGTACAGCTACCACCCCCCAAAAACGCACCGCGGATATACGCCGTTTTGCTTGCTTCCGTTGCCGTGAGCGTTGCGGAAATCCCTTCGCGCAATTCCCCCGTCCGCCGAATCAAGCGGAGTTGATGCAAAATTTCTTCCGTCCTTGCCGCAGGGCATTGCAACAAAAGCTTGTCCCTACCGCTCATTCTATCCCACGTCGCGTGGGTGACGGAAAGCTCCGTCTTAAATACCGCCGAAAACGCCGTCATATAATATTCCGCCACGTTTTCCGTTTCACTTACGAGAAAGAATGTCGGTTTACCGTCACGCACGCCAAGCGTACCGCTCGTACGAACAAATGCGCAAATACTCGCCTTTCGTTCTTCTGCGCTTTGACCGCGCCTTGACCTGCGGCTGATAATCTCTTTTTTGATATCCGAAGTAAAATTCATTTCTTCCTCGTTAGCCTAACGAGAGGCTTATTATAGATGCTTCTTAAACTCCGTAAAGCGGAAATCGGGGAAGCGTCCGTCGATATTGTCTATTCTATCCAAAGGCAACTTAATTCTTTCAATTTGCTCCTGCGCAAGTTTGATATCCCCCACGCGAGATGCGCTATGCGCATCGGAATTGATGATGAAACGCGCGTCCGTCTTTGCAACTATATCGGAAAGCTGCTCGTCCGACAAATGCATTTTCTTGGAGTTAAGCTCCACGTACGTACCATAATCGGCGGCGCACTTGGCTACCTCCAACGTATCGCAAGGGCAAACGTAATTCAAATGCGTAATTGCGTCAATCGGATTATTCTTAATCACGTTGATATACGCTTTCGTGTTACGTTTAATAAGCCACTGCGGCGGACGTTTAAGCATTTTTTGCCAAAATACGTTTGAGCAGCAATACAGGAAAAAATCCGCAGCCGTATCGTGGTTTATCCAAATATGATTACCACAAAGATACACGTCAAAATTCTCAAAATCCTTTTCCGTAAGGTCGGATTTACCGCTTAAACCGCGAATATTCGCCTCGATTCCCACGAGCACGTCGATACCGTATTTTTTCGACGCCGCTTTGCATTCCGCAATGTAAGATTCCGTTTGCTTGCGACGGATACCGAGCGAAATGTGCGTATAGCCATGGTCGGAAATACCGACTTGCTTCAAACCGAGCTCTTTCGCTCGTGCAGCGTTCTCGTCGATCGTATTCTCCCCGTGAGAATACGGGGTATGCGTATGATAATCTGCCGTTAAAATCACTTATTTACTCCTCGTTAATCCAAATAACGTATTTCTTCTTCTAATTTCACGCCGTACTGCGCAAATACTGCGTTCTTGATAATCGTAATCAAGCTTCTAATATCCGACGCACTAGCGTTGTTTTCGTTGATGATAAAATTTGCGTGCGCTGTCGATACAACTGCGCCACCTACGCGCAAGCCTTTGAGACCGCTGCGTTCAATGAAATCCCCTGCCGTGCCGCACTCGGGATTTTTAAATACGCAACCCATACTCCTGCCTTTGGGCAAATGCGCGCGACGTTGTGCATAATAAGCTTCACGCTCTTCGATGTTTTTCTCGTCCGCATCTTGCAAACGCAAAGTTCCACCGATGATGACGTCGCCGTTTTCCATAAATACGCTATGCTTATAGGCGTAATCGCATTGAGTAACAGGAATGAGCGCCGTTCTTCCTGCGCGGTAAACGAGCACGTTTTCCACGATTTCAGAAATATATTTGCCACCTGCACCCGCATTCATAAACAATGCACCGCCAAGAGTACAAGGTACGCCGTTTAGAAATTCCGCGCCACTTTTTCCGCAATGCTTTGCCGTTCGCAACAAGGTTGCCGCCGTTACGCCTGCGTACACAAACGCTCCGTCCTTGATTACAATGCCGTTTAAGTTTTTCATACGGATAATCGCATTTTCCGTCCCCTTATCGGGCGGAAGCACGTTCGTCATATTGCCAAGTACGTGATACTTGATGTTATCCGCTCGCAATTTGTCGAGCAATGCGGTTAATTCCGCCACGCTCTGCGGACAAAACGCAATCTGCGCCACACCGCCGCAACCGATGGAAGAATGTCTTGCCATATCGAAAGATTTTTCGTGTGCGAAACGCTCGTAATCCAAAAACCATTTTAGCATATATTAGGGTATCACTCCTATTGTAACATATTTTTTTATTTTTTAAAAGTATTTCATTAGTATTTCAGAAATTTTTCTAAAAAAAAGCCTTGCTTCTACTCTAAAATATGTTTTCAATAGAGCTTGTATGACGAAAAAAGAGCCCGAACGCATCGTCCGAGCCCTTTTATAAGAGGAAATAATGAGTAGTTAAGATTGATAAATTATTTCGCCGCCGCGAATGGTCATAACGACGTCGTAGTTTGCATTCAATACAGTGAAATCCGCACGCTTGCCGACTTTGATGCTCCCTGCTTCCTCGTCGATTTTCAACATTCTTGCAGGGTTGATCGTCGCGTAGTCAATAGCCTGCGTGAAAGGCACGCCTACCTTTTCCACCATATTTTGCACCGCACGGTTCATACGAAGCACGCTTCCTGCAAGCGTACCGTCCGCAAGGCGAGCTTCCCCACCCTTTACGTATACCGTTTGACCGCCAAGCTCACTCACGCCGTCGGGCAAGCCCTTTGCGCGCATAGCGTCGGTGATAAGCGAGAGCTTATCCAAAGGCTTATTCTTGACAAGTAAACGCATTGCAGGCACGGATACGTGAATGGTATCACAAATCAATTCGCAGTTTAATTCGTCGAGAAGCATCGCACTGCCCACCGTACCGATTTCACGATGATGAAGCGCCGTTTGCGCATTGTAGGTATGCGTAACGTTGTTTGCCCCAAGCGAAACTGCCTTTTCGATATTGGCAAATTTCGCCCCCGTGTGTCCAATCGAAGAAACGATGCCTTGTGCCGTAAGGTGTTGAATAAATTCTTCCGCCCCTTCCACTTCGGGAGCAAGCGTTACAATACGGATAGAATTGCCACTTGCTTCGTTATATGCGTCAAAAGCCGTAATATCGGGCGCTTTTACGTATTCCAAAGGCTGTGCGCCCTTATGTGCGGCCGCAATAAACGGGCCTTCAAGATGCACGCCGATAACTCTTGCACCTTCCGCAGAATTCGCTTCTCTGTATTCTTTTACCGCACTCAAAGCTTTCGTGATATTTTCAGGGCTTTGCGTCATCGTAGTTACAAGGAAGGAAGTCGTCCCCTCCGAAGCAATCGTCTTTGCGATGATTGCGATATCCTCTACCGTTCCGTCCATGCCGTCGCTACCGCCTGCGCCGTGAATATGTTGATCAATAAAGCCGGGCACAACGATTGCATCCATAGGAAGCTCGATAACCTCCGCATTCTTATCCGCACAACGGGAAATCTTTTCAATTTTTTCGCTGAAGGAAAGGTTGCATTTCTTCAAACCTTCGCCTTCCACGTAAACGGTTGCATTCTTAAAATTCTTCATTTGCTAATCCTCAAGATAATTACTTACTTGCAGGCAAGGATGCCGCTGCAATACTCTGTCCTACGCGACGGTTGTTTTCATCGGGCAAACCGATATCAATGCCTGCGAATTCGGGATATTCTTCCGCAAGCACCTTCTTGCAGGTCGCAAGAATAACGTCGCCGCCTTTACCACCCATTACACGGCCAAGCAAAAGCATATGCTTGATGTCGTAGAACTTCGCATAGAAAGGAATGGTATGCGCAAGATATACGCCGATATCTTCATAGATTTGATGCGCAAGCGCATCATCTTCCGCCATAAGCGCTTGAATAACCTTCAACTTTTGCGCAGGGGTAAGACCTTCTTCGAATTTGAAGCCGCCAGCTTCCGCAAGTTTGATAACCGCGTCTTGCGAGAAGTACTTACAGCCAACGCCGAAGTCGCCGCTCCATTCGTCTTGCATTGCGCCTTCGTTGAAATCCACGGGAGCAAAAGCAAGCTCGGAAAGCCAACCGTTGATACCGCCGTTCGTGTTGATATAGCCAACCGCTTCGCTCGTACCCATAGCGATACCAAGAACGCCGTTATCCTCCAAATCAATTGCGCCTGCAAGTGCTGTAACGTCACCGTCGTTTGCAACTTCAAGAGGAATTTCTTTGCCGTATTCCTTGCTCATTTCCTTCGCTACGTTGATGTACATATTCTTTACGTAATCACCGTGTACGCTCTTGTCCACCTTAATGAACAACGAAGCAACCATGATTTTGTTGTCAACGTAAACGCCTGCCGAAGAAACACCGATTGCATCAACCGTAGGCATTTTGGATGCAGCCGTCTTCATAGCCGTCAAAATTTCATTATAATGATAGGTAGGATCGGTGGTCGTTTTGGGATTCCAAACAACTTCTTCACTGTAAACAACTTCGCCGTTGATAACAGCGCTCACCTTTCTATCCGAACCACCTGCGTCGAAGCCAATGCGGCAACCGTCCAAATAACCGCCTACGCGAATGGACGCATTCTTCTGTTCGGGAATTTCATCCTTTTCAAGCCATACCACTTCGAAAGGTTTTTCGTAAACGCCGCTCATGAAATCAACGTCAAATGCGCGGATACCTTCCATCGTATAAGCTTGCTTCAAATATTCGTAAATAGATTTGCTGCCTGCAACGTAAATTTTATAGCCGCCGACAACCCACAAAATCGTCTTTGCCATACGTTCTGCAATACGGAAGTTCAACGCATCGTTCACGCCGTCCGCCAAAGCATTGTATTTGTACACGTAATTGTAGCCACCGCTACGTTCTGCAATAAGCGTAACCTCTACGGGATTGCCGCTCTTGTTTACTTCAGCTTCAAAGTCGCTCAAAGCTTTGATCATGGGATAAAAGTTCTTGTCCAATACGGGCAGTTTCATAACACATATCTCCTCTTGTTCTTTACTCCTTGCTTATCCGCAAGGTTTCCTAATGATATTATATAATATCAAACAAAAAATTCAAGTGACAATCTTTCACACTTCTTTGGTATTCTTTCATTGTATTTATGTGTGAAATTTTCATAAAAATGAAAACGCCGCCGCATTGCTGCGACGGCGCTTACGTAAAACGTATATTGATTAAAATGAAACGAAAGATTACCTATTACCTATTAAAAAAAAGGAACAAAAGGCAACTCATCCGCCCCTCCACCAGGCGTCGAGGAATTTCCATTCTCGCCAGCAAGACTCGTTCGTATTACGTCTTCTTCTTGAAGCCAATAAATCTGTATTTCTAATTCGATATATTTCTTCATGTACGTTCCTCCTTATTGATTGTTATACTCCACGGCAGCTTTATAGTACAAGTACAACATTTTCACCGCTACAACCGCCGTTTCATCGCCTGCCTTTGCATTCGCAAGCGTTGAATAGGCATAGCTCATTGCACTATAATGTAATATGGCGCCGTCAACGTTAATCTCGTAAGTCGTCCCCAAATCGCTCGCTGAAATATTTTTTATTTCAAGGTAATAGATATTGCCACTGTAATAACTAGCACTAACGGCGTTCCCATCGACAGTACAGGATAAGGTACTAACGTCAACGCCCGACTGTACGCTAAAGTAAACACGAATCGTAATCGCATACTCTAAGAACAACGTTGCGCCTTGCAAGGTTACGTTTTCGCTGTTCGGCAAAAGCCATGTCTTAAAGGGTTCTAACAGTTTTTCGTCGACCGCCGTCATCGTTTCTTCCATACCGCTCGTATATTCATATTTCTGCGCTATGCCGAAATGAACGCTTGCGCTCATACAGTAATCCTTCATCGCAGCCGCTATCGTTTTCGCTGAATCGTAATTCCCGGAAGTATCCGCCAAAATATAGCTTAAATATTCATCAATGCTATATTCTTTACCGTGCCAAGTATAAACGTTCGTTTCACCGTTCGTCAAGGTGAGCGGCATAGAGAATTCGCAAATGACTTTTTCTTTATAATCCTTGGCGCAAATGCCGATGCTGAATACATAGTATTCACCAGCTTTCTTGCCCTGCTCGACAACGTACGTTTTCTCTTGGCTTTGCGATCTGATAATGATTTTCGACGCATCATTATTGATAAACTCGTCGTCTAACTTTACATAGAAATTCAGCAAAATCAAGCCACTCGTGCTAGCCGTTGCACCAACTGCTTCAGCATGAATTTCCATCTTGCTCAAATCAAAAATAACCAAGTCCCCGTTATTATCGTATATCGTTACAAAGCCATCCGTCCCCACAAACACCTCGGGCAAAGGCTGATCCGCTATAATCTCGCCAGATTCCGCAGATACCTTATATTGGTTTTCAAACTCTGCATCTTTGCCCACAGAAATTACGGTACCGTTTACAAGCATAAAATCAACGCACTCGTATACCGTCGGTTCTACGGGTACGGATTCTTCACCCTCAGCAAGATTTGCATCCGCCTCAGCTTGACGATTTGCCGTATCCTCCTCGGCCGCTTTTTCTTGCTTTTCTAAAAATAACTCCGAATATACGACCTCTAAATCCCCGTTCATTTCCACCGAGCCGTTTACAGCAACCGCATAAACGTCTTCAACTTCCAGATCTTCCTGCAATTCTCCAAAATCCACGTCTGCGCCTTCCAACATACCAGTATTCAAAAATACATCGGCAACCGCTTCACCGTACTCAATCGTACCACCGTTGACAACAAGTGACGCATCGGAATCCTTAACTACGTCTCCGTTTATGTCAACGCCCATACCAATACCGCGTTGCAAGGTTTTAATCGTACCGTCGTTTACAATCACTTCACCACCGCTCGCCAAAATACCAGACATAACGCTAGAAATGGAACCACCGTTCATTGTCACGGACGGCGTGGAATCCGCAAATGCAGAGTCTTCAATTTCAAACATTCCCCCTTGCACGACACCCATAAGAGCGCCACCAAGTTCACCGCCGTTTATCGCAACGTCACCACCGTTGATGATACCTATCATCGACGTCATACTGCCGCCGTTCATTGTAAACGTACCCGCATTTAAAACGGAATAGGTAAATATTACTCCTATCCCCGATAAATCAAGCCCTTCATTCGTTTCTGTAACGCTATCTTTTATTTTGCTCACAATAGAGCCAGTCTTTTCAGGAGAGCAATCGTAAATGCTTAAACTACCGCCATAAAGGATCTCAAAAATCCCAATGATATCGTCTTTTTCTTTATAAAAAATAATCTTTGGACTTTCAATCGTATACCCGTTCAAGCAAATGTGTACGTCCATTCCGTCGGGAATGATTAGCGTTTTCGCCAATTTAACGTTGCTTTGCAGCGTGAACAAATACTTCGTTTGTCCCGTACCATCACCGATAAAAACGCCGTCCTCGTCCACGTAAGGGGTAAAGCAGTCAATTACTTTTTTCGTAATCGTTTGCGTGCCACTGCCTTGTTGCAGCGTTTCTTGCACGAAAACCCCCTCTGCATCAAGATCTACCTCGTACAAAGGAATGCTTTCTAATCCGTTGAGAGGATGGCAAACACGGCAAACGTCATCCGTCGCGCAATTGACGGTAATTATTTCAGCCGCCAATATCTCCGTATTCTCAACGATATATCCACCGGTACAGAAGGTCAACTGCATACCTGCGCCGAAACCGCTCCACATATCGTCAAAAACAATATCGCTTGCAAGAGCAAAGGCCGTCGAATTCAAGTTTTCGCCTAATCCGCCGCCGCAATTCGACCAAACCCAAAGAAACTCTATTAAATCCTGCGACAAATACGGAATGGTGCGCTGCATGCTTTCACAGGTATGCATATCCTTACAATTAAAGGTATAGAACCCACCGTTTCCGTTTTCCGGAAGCGAAATCGCTGCGTTAAGCCTATATCCGTTTAAGTACAGACTATATTCACTCTTTCATCGGTACACTGGGCGCTGAGCCTTGCCATAACGAGA
>JAFVPE010000009.1 GCA_017505465.1 Clostridia bacterium
GCCGCTATCGCCGCCCGTCGAGGAAAGGGTATATACGTAAACGTCAATCAAATCGCTTCCGTCGTAGTTATAATAGGAAAGGTCTACGTAAACGTCCCCCTTGGAGTAGAAATACCAAGCGTCGCCGTATTCGTCCATTTCCGTTCCGTCGTAGGTGTAACCGTTCGCCGTCGAGAACAACGCCTTGTACGCGTTAAAATCTGCCGAAGTATTGTCGTAGGTATAGAAATTGATACCCGATTCCCCTTCCGCCGTATATTCTTCTACGTAGTATTCGTTGTTGGGAGCAAAGGGAATTACCCAACCGAAATACTCGTTAAATAATGCCTTTTCGCTTGCGCTGAAATCGGTGTACGTATAGTTCGCCGCGCCGCCTTGTTCGCCGTCCGTCGAGCCGCTATCACCGCTCGTCGTGGGGGTGGTAGGCGTGGTGTCTTCGGGCTTTTCCGTATTCCCCGAATTTTCGGGCTTTTCGGTGTTTCCCGAATCGGGGGAAGCCGATTCCCCACCGTTTAAAGACGAATCGTCGGAAGATTCGCCGCCCGTCGATTCTTCGGACGTTATCGGATCGGAATTGGAGTTATTGCCAAAATCCCCACCAAGTAGGTCGCAAGAGCCAAAAACGAACGTCGTTGCCAATATAGCCAACAAGGCAATGATACTTTTCTTCATAATTTCCTCCGCAGGAAAAACGGCTACGCCGTTTTGTTATTTGTATTTTAGCACAATTCACTCTGAAATGCAATAAAATTGTAAATTCTTTTTACTTTATTTTTTCCTTTTTGCAAAACAACAACGCCAATCTTACACCAAATACGATGATAGAAATCGCCATAATCCCAAGAATCCCCACCATTTCAATCGGCAAAGAAACGGAAAATGCAATCGAGAAGAAAGGCTTGCCTACGTGTACGATAAAGCTTGGATCAGTCAACTCGAATATCCACAACAAAACGCCGAATAAGACGTTGACTGCTATTCCGCCCAAAAGCCAAAGCGCCTTTTGCTTTTTTGGAATATCTCTCGTTTCGGGCTTGAACACAAGCAAAAGAAAGTTCATGAGCGGAATCAAAAGAACCCACAAGAATAAGAAAATAAATTTGCCGTTATAAAGTGTGTTTTCTATGGCGTTGACCGCCGCCCAAAACGCTGAGCCGACGAATACGAATACCAAAATCGCCAACACGCACAGCAATAAATATTCCACGATAGAAAGGCGCACGATGCCGTATTGCTTCAAAGCTTCTTTCCCCTGCGCAAGCCTGCTCGTAGGCTTGATAAAAAGCACGATATTTACAACTTGTAACACAAGCAAAAACACGTTGAAGAATATCCCGTCGTAAGGGAATGCAACCAGCACGCTCGGAATCGTTTCATACACCCCAAAACGATTGTTACTCGCATATACGGAAAAGCTGCAAAAGATGCCGACGAGATTGACAATCGAGAGTAAAATCACAATTGCGGAATAGGCAATTTTCACCGCTTTCGGCAATTTTTTTACGTAAAAATCGTAAAAATACGCCAAAAAACAAAGCACGGGCAAAAAGTAGGACAACACCATCGGCAACATCACGTGCGGTTCTCTAAAACCGTTGGCAATAAAACCCGAAAGGCACTTATAGAAGTCGTACATAAACAAACAGGATACGCAAAATAACAAAACGGTGAGCGCATGGATACAAATATTCTTTCTTTTGATTTTCGCCAAGTTACTCATAGTCGCCATTCCTATCCGTTTTATTAATGAAATTTGCACGGACGTTTTCCATGCTCAAAAACTGCGCTTGCGTCATACCGTCTTTTAATTGAATAATCTTATATCCAAGCATATCCGTATCGTGATAGAGCTGATTGGTGCTCTTCACGCCATATGAAAAAATGGCTTTGTCTTCCAATTTGTCGCTATGCGCGTTGTAGAGAACTTCCCCGTAATTGATATGGTCGTGCCCTACGATAAAGGCAGACACGTTCGCTTCCTTTAATTTCTGATAAGAGCCGTGGTCGTGATAGGCGTGCAAAACGTCCTCTCGCCATTCCCCTTGCCCGATTTGCGCAGGGTCTTTCGCACTCTCGTACTGCTCCTTTGCCGTTTGAAATTCCACGAAAGGAATATGGAAAAAACACAGCCCGATATAATCCTTGTCCGCCGTCGCCGTTTGGTATATCTTCTTTGCGAAATCTAACTGCTCGGGACGGATGCAATCGTATTCATACTTCGTTCCCACAAACTCATAGGTGTTAGAGTCGATAACGTGCAAGCGGTATTTCACGTCCACTTCGTCCACCCCTTTGCTTCTATCGTCCACCAAATCGATGAAATAGTTGGTCAAGCCGAATAAATTATCATTCTCATAGTCCAAAAAAGCGGCGTATTTATGTAACTTCGTTTCTTCCCCGTCCTTTGCCGCGTAAGATTTCATAATTTCATTGATATAGTAACGGTGATAATCCCCTTGATTGTCGTGATTACCGAACGTGAGCGCAAATTTTGTCAAGCGTTCGGGGTGCTTTTCCGTCAAACTTTTACAGGTTTCGTTCATCCTTCCAATCAAGCTTTTGACGATCCCTTTCGAGCCGTACATAAAATTGTCGCCCGTTAAAATAATAAGATCGGGATCCGCTTCTTCCATAGCGGCAACGATGAAATCGAGCTGCTTTTGCACGTTCGTTTCAATGCCAAAATGCAAGTCCGCAAGCTGCATAATTTTGAAATCGTCGTGGAACTGCATGGTCGTTCTATAATCGTTTACATCATACTGCACGCCGTTCTTCTCATTCGCGCAAGCAACGCAAGACAAGCATAAAACGCTTGCCGACAGCAACGCAAAAATTTTTTTCTTCATTCGTGTATTCCTTATCATTTTCCTACGCCCGAAGGGCGTTTTTTTTACTATATCATATTGCGGCGGTTTTTGTCAATCCTTTACGGAAAACAAGCTTGTTTCTATTTAAAACGCCCCGCGGCAAGGCTTTGCCGCGGGGCGCTACATTATTTAGTTTTCGGGGGTGCAAAATTTCGTTTTATCCGTATGGCAAATACGCTGCGCCGCAAAGCGTCCGCTCATACCTGCCGGGGGCAAACCGCCGCTTTGAATGATATACTGCCCTGCAAGAATAAAGTTCTTCAAGCCCTTAATTCTGCCATTTTGCATCAAGCTCTTGCCCTTGTCCGTATGCACGAAGCCTTGGAATGCGCCGTGACGGGAATTTAAGTACCGTTCGTAGGTACAAGACGTGATTACGTCAATGATTTCCATTTGATCGACCACGTCGGGATACACGGCTCTCGCCGCCGCCAACATTTCCTTGGCAATACGTTGCTTTTCCTGCTTATACGTACCCTTTTCTTTGGCTTCCTTCCACCAAAAATACATCTTGTCGTCGCCGTGGATCGTCGCTTGAATAACGCATGATCCGTCGTCCGCTTTTAAGGTTTCGTCATAGCCGTAATTGCGGAACGCCACGTGCGAATAGGGCACGTCGATCGTGATCGGCTCGTCCAAGCGAAGCTTGATAGACAACGCTTTGTCCGCCACGCTTGCAGGACATTTGAACACCGCCACCGTATAGGTATAAATGGGATAATCTTCCATGTTTTCAAGACGCAAATCGATGTCTTTTTCTCGGTACTTATCTCCAAGCAAATCCATCGTACAATGCTCTACGGGCGTGGTGGAAACCACCCAATCCGCGCGGATTTCTTCCCCTTTTTTAAGAATAATCCCTTTCGCCGTATCATTCTCGACGATAATTTGAGAAACGGGCGCGCCCTTGCGGATTTTTCCGCCCAACTCGACGTATCTTTTTTCCATACGGCGTACCACTTCCAACGAGCCGCCCACGGGAATACCGCCGTCCCCTGCCGAAATATGCCCAAGCATATACAGCATACTCATAAGGTTATAATGGGGTGCCATGAAATCTTCAATCGCATCGCGCAAATACTTGTTTTTAAAGCGTTTTGCGTAATCTTCGCAGGAAATTTTCGAGGTCTTTTTCACCCAATAATAGTCCCCCGCCATCGTGAATGCAATCTTCAATAAATCTTTAAGATTCATAAGCTCTACGGGCTTATTCGAGGGGGGATCAATGTGTTGAAAACGGCGAATCATCTTAACCAAGCGACGGGATTCCTTCTCGTCCTCGGGTGCAAACGCAACGAGCTCTTTTTCAAGCTTGTCAAGATCACGCCAAAGGGTAAACGACTTGCCGTTGCTGTAATCCATACGCATCAGCTCGTCTTGATAGAAAATTTCCGTGTCTTCCATAATGGCGTGCGTATCACGCCAAATGTGATATAAGCTCGATTTCGGGCTTACGCCTGCCATCCAATGGATACAGCCGTCAATGTAACAACCACTGCGCTCCCAACCGATACACGCACCGCCTGCAACAGCGTTCTTTTCGATAATTAGGGTATCGTACCCACTTGCACGGAGATAAATGCCCGCGCAAAAACCGGCGATGCCTCCGCCGATAATTACTACTCTCTTCATATGTTTTCCTTTCTACTGCCCCACGGGCTCACTTCTCTTTTACTGCCACATATTATCGCATTTTTACGACGGCTTGTCAAGTTATTTTTGCTCGTTTTGCCCTTTGAGTGTCACTTTTCAACAACTTATCACTTTCTTTACACGTTTTACTACGTTAACAAAATAAAAACGGGTGGTATTCGCAAAAATACCACCCGTATATAGCCTTTCAATTAAGCGTTTGCACCCCTTGTAATTCCACGCACTTCGGTGCAGTAAATGCTAATCCCGTTCTTCGAAACGCTTTTATCAGGATAAATAAGAAGCGCATGTTTATCCGGGCTAAGAAATCCTTCGTCCCACAGCATTCGAGCAATGGAGTTGACCGGTCTTTCCGCCTCAATTGCTTTACCCGTTTGATTTTCCATAATCTCGTACACTTGGTCGCCCACCGATACGTCAATCGTCCAAATGATATAATTATCTTCATCCTTTCCCTGTTGCTTCATGTGTACGTACACCCATTGTGAATTAAGGGCTTGCCTCCCGCTCACAAACGCCCAATACGCATTTTCAAGCTTCACCGCAAACCATACTTCACCGTATTTTGCAAGATTCATCGTGTTGTAGTGACGATACCACAAAACCTCGCTAAGCCAAGGCGAAGTACCCGTAATTACGGAATTGAAACGAGTCAATTTTGAGAACCCTTCGGGGGTTTTCATATTGCCCAAATCCGAGCTTATAACAATCTGTTTATTGCTTTCTGGATGCTCTTTAAGCATGCTGTCCGCAATTTCCACCGATTGCAATGAAACGAGCCCTGCGTGCGCTTCTTTATGCCCCCAATGAATATAGTAATCACGAGCGCCCGTCCAATTTTCATGCCAACCCAAAGGCTTTTCCTTCGCTTCACAATAAATCAAAAGTCGTCCGCAGTTTTCAAATGCGTTTTCGCCGATTTTTGCTACGCCGTCGTGGAGCATAATACCCATTAAACTCTTGCAACCGCTAAACGCCGACGCGCCAATGTCTGTAATGGACTTAGAAAGTCTTACGCGCGCCAAGCTTGAACAATCCATAAACGCACCTTCGGCAATTTCCTTTACAGGCACTCCTTGATAGGTAGACGCAAGCACTACGATATCCGTTTCCGCTTCGTCATAGCCCGTTACAATCGCATACGAGCCGTCGGACGAACGAACGTAGGTAACACTCGACGTCGGGAGCAAGCCTTCACATTTTCGGCATATATCCACTCCGTTGTTATCGTGCGCTTCTTTGTCCTTGCCTGCTTCGCAATATACGCAAGTAAACCAATGCTCCGTCTCGTTGTAGCCGTATTCCGCCGTCCAAACGTGGTCGGACGCCGTCCCTTTCCTCGTTTCTACGTACGTGCATTCCGTGCAAGTACGTTGGAGGGTGCTCGTTTCGCAATCGGTTGCTTCTGCGGAATGTTCCCACTCGCCGAAAACGTGCTTGTGTTTCCCTTCGTTCACACAAGCTGCCGTCCCGAATACGGTCATAACGCTCAACAAAACCGCTAGTATTGTTCTTGTTATTTTCATATCATTCCCCTATGTGTATATACCATTTTTGACGCCATATCATAAGACATTATATAATATAAGCCTTTTAAAGTCAATATCTTTTTTCCCTGTTTTGATTGTTTTTTTTACGCTATAGCTGTTATGCGATAGCAAAATCGTTAAAATGCCAACAAGGTTCTTAGTGGTTTTGAATAATGTGTGTGAACGTTTCTCGCGTGAACCTGCATATAAATATTTGGTTTGCAAACTGTACACAACACAAAAAAATAGCGGTATCCCGCGAGGGATTCCGCTATTTTTGGTGCGGTCGACAGGAATTGCGCCTTTAGCGGCGCGCCCCGCCAAACGATTATTAATCGTTTGTTTTGCCTTCAAGCAAGAGGTATTTGTAATTTCGCAAGGCAAAACGCTCACTCCCGTTCGCGGCTCCACCCTCAATCCCTGTCGAAAAAACGAAACAAACAAAAATAGGATGCCCTTTGGACATCCTATTTTTGTGGTGCGGTCGACAGGAATTGAACCCAGGTCAAAAATTCGCAACCCCTTTATTTTCAAGGCTTTCAGGCTCTCTGTTCCCGAAAAGTCCCCAAAATGAGTTTCAATTTTTTTGAGTTATTTTAAGCGATAATAGCAGGTTGTTCGACCACTACCTTCGCGCTTAATCTCTCCAAGCTCAATCAATTTACGCAGTGCACCCTCAATCGAGCTGTCACTCAAAGAGGGGCAAAGCTCACGAATATCCTGTTTAGAGAAGCGACCGATTTTATTCATTGTGGCGCGTCTAACCATTTCCAAAGCGGAAATTTTTATTTCTACCAATGCGAAACGCTCTTCAAAATCCTTATATGCCGCCAAAATAGTGCCTAAAAGATACTTAATAAAAGGAACTGCGTCTTCCGTTCCATCGTGCCAACCATGTTGTGCTTGGTTTAATGCATCGTAGTACAAATCTTTGTTTTTTGCAATCTTTGCTTCAAGGGAGATGTACTTCCCGACGTAGAAACCATTTCTATACAAAAGCAACGTCGTGAGCAATCTGCTCATTCTACCATTTCCATCATTGAAGGGATGAATACACAGGAAATCGTGAATAAAGGTCGGAATTGCA
>JAFVPE010000010.1 GCA_017505465.1 Clostridia bacterium
ATGAAGCTTCGCGGAAGATTTGCCGTAAACGGATTCCGTAAGGGTAAAGCGCCCAGAAACGTAATCGAAAACGTATACGGTAAGGGCGTTTTCTTTGAAGAAGCCCTCAACAACCTCTTTGCAGAAGGTTATAACAAGGCGCTTGACGAACTCGCAGAAACCTACGTTGTCGTTGGCGAACCCGAAGTTGCCGTTGAAAAGGTAGAAGAAAACGAAATCGTTTTGGTAGCAACCGCTCCCGTAAAACCCGAAGCGAAAATCTCCGCTTATACGGGTATGAAAATCAAAGAATACGCGTATACTGTTAAGGAAGAAGAAGTGACGGCTGAACTCAACCGTTTGCTTGACAGAAACGCTCGTAAAGTCAACGTGGAAGACAGACCCGCTCAGAATGGGGATATCGCAAACATCGACTTCGTTGGTACCGTTGACGGCGTGAAATTTGACGGCGGTGAAGCAGAAGGCTTCGATCTTACCTTGGGTAGCGGTCAGTTCATTCCCGGCTTTGAAGATCAAGTTGTCGGTATGAATATTGGTGACGTAAAAGACGTCAACGTAACCTTCCCTGAAAACTATCAGGCGGAAGCTTTGAAGGGAAAAGCGGCTGTATTTGCAGTTACCTTGAACGCTCTTCAGGCAAAGGAACTCCCCGAACTCACCGACGAATTCGTTAAGGATGCAACGGGTAGCGCAACCGTAGAAGAATACAAGGAAAAAGTAACGGCAAGATTGCAGGTGCAAGCGGATAGACGCGCAAACGACGCAACCGAAAACAGCATTCTCGAAGCAATCGCTGCGAATACGGAAGTGGAAATTCCCCAAGCAATGATCGAAAGAGAAATTGACAACCTTCTTCAGAAGTTTGAATATCAGCTTATGTACCAGGGTTTGAAGCTTCAAGACTACCTTGATTTCATCAAGACGACGATGGCTGACTTTAGAAAGAACTATACTGAACAGGCAACGAAGAACGTAACGAGCCAGCTTATCATCAGCCAGATCATCAAGAATGAAAAGATTGAAGCAACCGAAGAAGAAATCAACGCGAAGGTTGCTGAGCAGGCTGCATCCGTTGGTAAAGAAACGGAAGAATACAAGAAGAACATGGATCCTCGTCAGTTCGATTATATCGCAAGCGACATCGTTATCACCAAGCTCTTCAACTTCTTGAAGGCAAACAACGAAATGTACAAGGAAGACTAATTCCATTTCAGAGAAGGACAGTTAATTATGGAAAGAAACGTTTTAATTCCCTACGTTGTGGAACGTACCGCATCGGGTGAACGCTCGTACGATCTCTATTCCCGCCTTTTGGATGATCGCATCATCTTCTTAAGCGGAGAGATCAACGACGCTGTTGCCAACACGGTTGTGGCGCAGCTCATCTATTTGGAAGGGAAAGATCCAACCAAAGACATCAGCTTGTACATCAACTCCCCCGGTGGCAGTGTTTCCGCTGGTATGGCGATTTACGACACCATGAATTATATCAAGTGCGACGTTTCCACGATCTGCATCGGGCTTGCGGCGTCCATGGGCGCGTTCTTGCTTTCGAGTGGCGCGCGTGGTAAACGTTACGCTCTTCCCAATTCCGAAATTATGATCCATCAGCCCCTCGGAGGCGCGCAGGGTCAGGCGAGTGATATCAAAATTCAGGCAGAGCACATCCTTCGCACGAAGGCGAAGCTCAACCGTATTTTGGCTGAAAACACAGGCAAAGACCTCGCTACCATCGAACGCGACACCGACCGCGACAACTATATGTCGGCGGACGAAGCGCGTAAGTATGGCTTAATCGATCGAGTGTTTGTTAGAAGATAATCGACGATTGCGCGCAAAACGATTGTTTTGCGCGCTGTTTATTTAGTACGGAGAATAGTATATGGCAATCAAAAATCAACATTGTTCCTTTTGCGGAAAACCCAAAGAGGAAACCAAGCGTCTAATCACAGGCCCCGACGGAGTTTGCATTTGCGACGAGTGCGTGGAAATTTGCAAATCCATGGTGGACGAATGGGCAGGAGATAAGGTGGAAACGGAGGACGTTCCCCTTAAAAAACCCAGTGAAATCAAGGCGGAGCTCGATAAATACATCGTTGGCCAGGATAAGGCGAAGCGTGTGCTTTCCGTGGCGGTTTACAACCACTACAAACGCATCAATGCCGTTCAAAACGCCAAGAAAAAAGAGGACGACGGCGTGGAGATTGAAAAGAGCAACGTGCTCCTTTTGGGCCCGACCGGGAGTGGGAAAACCCTGCTTGCAAGAACACTTGCAAAAATCCTTAACGTCCCCTTTGCAACGGCGGATGCTACCACTTTAACCGAAGCCGGCTACGTTGGTGAAGACGTGGAAAATATCCTTTTAAAACTCATTCAAAACGCAGATTACGACGTGGAAAGGGCGCAGAAAGGGATTATCTACATCGATGAAATTGACAAAATCGCGAGAAAGAGCGAGAACGTTTCCATCACCCGTGACGTTTCCGGTGAAGGGGTACAACAGGCGCTTTTGAAGATCATTGAAAGCACGACGGCAAACGTTCCGCCTCAGGGTGGAAGAAAGCATCCCAATCAGGAATTTTTGCGTATTGATACAACGAATATCCTCTTTATCTGTGGTGGCGCGTTTGTGGGGCTCGACAAAATCGTCTCCTCGCGCAAAGATGATACGACGCTTGGGTTTGGCGGTAAGGTAAGACTTGGCGCAAACGAAGCGGACTACTCCGTTTTAGAGGACGTAAAACCCCAAGATTTGACGAAGTTTGGGTTAATCCCCGAGTTTGTGGGACGTATTCCCATTGTCGTCAATTTGAATCCCTTGGACGAGGAAGCGCTCGTGAAAATTCTCACCGAACCCAAGAACGCGATCATCAAACAGTACCAAAAATTGGTGGGCTTTGACGGCGTGAAATTGACGGTGGAAGAGGAGGCTGTGCGCGAGATTGCGCAGACCGCCATTCGTTTGAAAACGGGGGCGCGCGGGCTTCGTACAATTATTGAAAACGTGATGACGGAAGTCATGTATCAGATTCCGTCCGAGGAAAATATTGAGGAAGTGGTGATCACGAAGTCCTGTTTAACGGACGGCGCTGCGCCCACCCTCGTGTATAAAAAAGCAAGTTGATAAAGGCTCTAACCCATTAACTTTCTACAAATCAATCAAAAGAAAAACGCTCGACTTTCGTCGAGCGTTTTCTAAAATTGGCATACCATGTATGCGTTG
>JAFVPE010000011.1 GCA_017505465.1 Clostridia bacterium
CGTAGAACCGTCGATAATTTCATAGGGATAATTAACCGCGTCGCTATTATAATTACCCACAACAAACTGACCGTTATTGGTAAATTCCGTTACAAATTGCGTATTATCTACAACGGGAACATAATATTCCCAAGCCGTACCATTAAACTTTAAGTTAATATCTTCTGCGAGTACATATTTATCGTCAATGCTACCACCCGTCACAAACCAAGCACCGCTCTTCATCTGGATTGTATCGCCAACCTCAGGTGCATTTAATGTACGCAAATAGATAAAGCTGAAGGTGCTGGATTTCGTATCCGCTGACCACCCCCAATGGCAAGCAGCATTATAGATGATGCTATTTTCACTGCCGCTATACGTTGTTTTTGCAAGCAAGTCGCTAAAATCCGCAGCAATAGTGCCCGACGCATTCCCCGTACTTACGCCATCACCCACGGACGGATTAAAGCACACACTCGTCCAATACGAACCTGCATTTTCATAATTGTTTTGGTATTGCATTGACTTATACGTCAGCTCAACGACGGTCGTTTCCGCTTTAACGCTGATTGCAGTAAAGATACCGCCCCACCCCGAAAAAGCAAAGCTGAATACCATTACAAAAGCAAGCAAAACGTTCAACATTTTTCTTTTTAATACTTTCATAATTTTTATAGTTCCTCCTGTTACGTTTTTATTTTTGATGATACTACACTCCGACGCTACCATTTTATCGCATTGAGAATGAATTTTCAATATAAAAATTAAACCATTTTGCATTATAAATAAACTTTTCAACTGTTAAATATATGCAAATTTCAACAAATTTTCCATTTTCTTGTAGATGCTTGACTTTTTTGACACCGCTTTTCTTAAAATTATATAATAATCGTTTTTCTATCTTTATTCACTGCATAATCATAGGCAAGAATTGTTCCGCTTGGTTTACCCCCACGCTTTCCTTTATTTAAATGGACAACCACAATATCGCTCGCATCAATCATTAGTTGATTTCGCTCCACATAGGAAGCACGTCCAGCAGAATTAACTCTGTCGGATTTTTTATGCCTTTAAATCCTCAAATGTAAAATCCACATTATTTTTATCTTCAACGCATACCTGCCCCCCGTCAAACAACTATTTTCATTCCCCCAACAGTGCAAAATTGGCACTTCCAATTTACAGCAGGGCAGCGTTAGCCATTTGTGCAAAAATCTACTTACTATTAAAAAATAACCACCGCATCATTCCAATCAACTTTTATCTAACCATAAAGCCTACGGAACACCTCCCGTAGGCTTTATAATTGTTTTATCCGTATACTCTCTTCTTTTATTTCACATTCCTATGAGTTTACTATACCAATACAAAATGAACCACCTCATCAGTCGCTACTCTTTTGGAATCTAACCGCATCATCAAACGTTACTGCGCCGTTGATACGTTTACATTCCATTACACAGTACCCGCGCAACTTATTCAGCGTATTTTCATCAATTTCGCACGTATATGCAAGCACGTGCATCATCATCGCTTGCTCTACCGAGAACTTAAACAATAACTTAGCCATTCTGTCTTCCAAGCTATTCAGCGTGCCCTTCATAGTCGAGACGATTACATTAGGAAAATACTCTTTATAATTGTCCGCAGTTAGATATCCGCAATAAAATTCCACCGCTCGCTCAATGAATTCCGTCTTGCTTGTACAGCCGTCCAACTTGTACAATTGCTCGATTTTTTCCATCAGCTGCGGCGATGTATAAAACGCATATTTTTTCTTTTCCGTTGCCATTTTCTCACCTCCTTTTTCATTTTTTTTACTTTGACCCCATAGAATTTCCTTGAAACCCCGCGAGCATACGGATTATTGACCCCACCGCCGTATTTTTTCGTCGATTTTGACCCCTATCCCCAAATCGCTGAACTCCGCTAACTGTCGGCGTTGCCGGCAGATGTTTATCGCGGAAAGGGGTATTTTGACCCCACCGCTTATTCCTGCAAGAAAATCGAATGCCGATTTCTCCCCTTATCTTCGTACCACTCCCCTCAAAAAGGGCTTTATTTTCATTTCTCTCCTCCCCTCGAGTATGTCTTCGCTTTGTAATTTACCTCGCGTTTTTAGCCAAATTTTAGCCCCTTGAAGCCCTTTTAATCTTGTTTCCTTATAAGCATGAGTAATGTAAAATCTTCGTCCGTCGATTTTTTCCCGCTATACTGTATCGTTACGTTATTTTCCAGAAAAAAAGAAAAAACACGCCGCCGTGTGGAAAGCACTCGCGCGCGTGTTATATATTTCTTCTCTGTTAATATTTCTTCTAATGAGTAAGTTCTTGTCCTGCCATCATGACAGGTACCACCTACCACCATATATGCGGACTTATCCCTTGCAAGTAGGTCTTAGCATTAAAAATTCATCTCTTCCAACGCTCAAAAAAGGGCGAATTTCGTTTAGTTTCTTTGTTCAAAATTTGGGAACTTCTGGGAACCTGGCTATTTTTTAAGGAAATCGGAGCATGGATTATTTTTTGTAAAAATTGCTTATTTTGGGGCATTTTTGATGGTTTTTCGTGCAAAACCGCCCCGTTTTTGCACTTTTCTTCTTTTGTAAAATTCTCTTGAAAATCAACCCGCAAGTACCTTAAAATCCCTCGGTAGAGATACCGTGCCGGTTCAAGTCCGGCCACGAGCACCAAAAAAGCCGTATCTTTTGATGCGGCTTTTTTTGTTGTCTTTTGAATACTGGACGGACTTGAGGGTGGAGCCGCGAACGGGAGTGAGCGCTTTGCCTACGGAGCCTTAACAATCGTTTTTTTATCAGGCAAAGTCGGCAATTAATAATTGCCGAGCGGGGCGCGCCGCCAAAGGCGCAAGTCCGGCCACGAGCACCACAAAACCCCTATCCTCGTTGAGGTTAGGGGTTTTGTTTTAACTTCCGTAATTCGCACGGGCTTGTTCAAAATAACAATAAGGGTGGGCGTGTGCGCCCACCCTTATCGTTAACGATTGTGAATCCATTCTAAAATTTCGTCCAAGGTGTCCACCATGGCGATACATTCTTCGTGCAGACCGCTTTGGATAAGATTTCCGTCGTTCAAGCCGATAACGTTAATGCCTGCAAGCCTGCCCGACAAAAGCCCTGCCGACGAATCTTCAATGACGATTGCGTTTTTCTTGTCGACGTTTAAACCGCCGATAAGCTCCGAATAAATCCAAGGGTGGGGCTTGACCGCCATTTCGCCAATCGTGCCGTATTCCCCTTCCCCTTTTCGTCTACCGCCTGTTATCACCGCATCGTAAAATTCGATGGGATCGCCCATATTCAGCACGCGGAATGCGGAAACGATTTCGGGAATCGCTTTATAATCCAAACCGCTCGTCGCAAGACCTATCTTGATGCCTTCCTTTTTGAGCGCGTAAAGAAATTCCTTCAAGCCCTTTCTCGGCTTGAATGCATCCACGTTTCCCCTGCCTTCCATAATCTCGTTGAGCTCGAAACGGGCAGTCTTGTGATACACATCCAAAGCCTCGTTCACCGTCTTGGGAATTTTATATTTGTTTAAGCAATATTCGAGATGCTCCGCCGTCGAAAAGCCCGAAACGTACGGCGTATCTTCTTCCGAAAGACAAAAATCGGGGGAAGAAATTTGCTTCACCGTCTTTTCAATAAGATATATCCAAAACTCTTCGCTAATGACGGTCGTGCCGTCCAAATCCATTAACACCGCTTTTATCGGCGCTTCCGTCGTCGGCTTTTCAAAGGGATAGGTCGCCTCGACGCCGCATTGATTGATCGTGCAATAGGGCTTGCCCTTCCACTCGAAAAATTCCACGCCGTTTACGTTATACTTTTTCATTATTTCCCCTTTTTTCTTTTATTTTTATTTATTATAGCAAAAATGCCAAACAATGTCAATATCCCGACTCGAATTCATATACATTCATTCGCTCTCGGCAAGATTTCCGCCTTCGCTTTTACTTGAAACGATGCTCACTATCTCATTCGCTAGCTGTGTAACGTCAAACTCGTTTTCTTCGCATTTGACAAAGCGCGCAGATATAACCGTTTGCTTATTGATGCCAAAATCCAAATCCTCTATTTCTACGTTGGGGTAAGGATAGACGAGAATAACCCGCTTTACGTTGTCGTAGCGATTATAAGTGGTTTTGGTGCATAATGTCTATCTGTTAGCTCTTGACAATTGTGGATAGCTATGCTATAATACTAATTACGTGTACGACTATAATTTTTATGCGGGGTAACGATATGTTACAAGTAAAAAATTTAACGAAAATTTATAAGACGAAGGGCGGCGTCACTGTCAAAGCGCTTGACAACGTGACCGTTGACTTCCCCGAAACGGGGATGGTGTTCTTGCTCGGTAAGAGCGGCAGCGGTAAGTCCACCTTGCTCAACGTTTGCGGCGGTTTGGATTCCCCCACCGAAGGTGAAATCATCGTCAAGGGACGGAGCAGTAAAGATTTCTCGCAAAGCGATTTCGACAGCTACCGCAACACCTTCGTCGGCTTTATTTTCCAAGAATACAACATTCTCAACGACTTTTCCGTCGAGGACAACATCGCGCTTGCGTTAGAGCTCCAAGGCAAGCCGAAGGACAAAAAGGCGATTGCCGCGCTCTTGGAAGAAGTGGATTTGACGGGCTACGCAAAGCGTAAACCGAACACCCTTTCGGGCGGTCAAAAACAACGTATTGCGATTGCGCGCGCGCTCATCAAAGCGCCCGAAATCATTATGGCGGACGAACCGACGGGTGCGTTGGACTCCGCAACGGGTAAGCAGGTGTTCGACACCTTGAAAAAGCTCTCTCAAAACAAGCTCGTTCTCGTCGTTTCGCACGACAGAGATTTTGCAGAGCAATACGGCGACAGAATTATTGAGCTCAAAGACGGACAAATCATTTCCGACGTATCCAAAACGCAAGAAGAACAACGTGCGGTGAGCGGCAACGTGACCGTTGTGGGCAGTACCGTTTGTATCAAGAAGGGTGCGGAGCTTACCGAAAAAGACTTTGACGAAATCAAGTCCTTCCTACGCGGCGTAGACGGCGACGTTATGATTGCAAGCGGCGAAAAGGACGTGCAAAATTTCCGCGCGGTGAGCCGCATTACCAACGACGGGCGAAGGGAAGTATTCTGCGATACGGATGCAGACGGCGTAGCGGTGAAGGAATACACTCCTGCGGAAAGCAAGTTTATCCGTTCCAAGCTCCCCATGCGCCATGCGGTAAAGATGGGGATTTCGGGTGTAAAAACCAAACCTATTCGTCTATTCTTCACCATTTTGCTTTGTACCGTGGCGTTCATTCTCTTCGGGTTGTTCTCAACGATGACCTTCTACGATAGCGAAACCACCTTCAAGCAGAGCTTCAAGGATTCAAACTATTCCACCGTTCGCCTTGTCAAGGAATACCGCACCACGATCAAATCCTATCACAACGGCTCTTTTAACAACAAATACTACAACTATCGCTCCGCGAACTTCTCGAAAGAAGAAATCGAGAGCTACGCCAAAAAATTTGGCGGAGATAGCTTTGGGGCAGTAGAAATAAACTCTTCTATCAGCACCCAGCAGTATTCCTCTTATTGGTCGAATCAGATAGAATACCTTGCTTTCCTTCCCGAAACGAATAGCTTGCGCAATACAATTCAAGGCAACTACCCCACGACAAACAACGAAATCATACTTTCTACCTATACGGCGGAAGTTTTGGTGAATTGCCAAGGCACAAATAATAAGGGGGAGCCGTTGGACGCTTCCAACGTCAACGACCTTATCGGCAAAACGATTGCGCTTGACAATGTAAATTACACAATCTCGGGAATTTTGAAAACCGATCCCTTGGACCCCAAGTTCGATCCTATTCGCAACCAAGAAGCCTATAATTGGAACTTGGAAATGGAATTCCAAAGCGAAATAGAAAATAGCGTGCGCAGACTTGCTTTCGTCTCCGAAGAACGGCTCCAAGCTGTTGCGGAAACGAAAAAAAATCAAGACAAAGACGACAATATGAACTACAACCGAGTTATAGACGTTGCTTGGCAGAAAGAAAAAGACGGCAATTTCTTACATAACGGCAATATCGGGTACTACGCCTCTATTTCTCAAGTAAGCTCTACTCCCTACTATTTGAACGGGAAACCAAGCGAGCTTGCGGATAACGAAGTCGTCGTTTCGGCTTACGTTTTCTATAATACGATGACCTACGCCATCGATCAACCGCTTTACAAGCTTCGCGAGGCGCGCGATAATGCATACACCCGATTAGAAAAAGATTGGAAGGAAACCCATAGACATTCCTATATAATATGGTACAGCCAGCTTCCCGAAGAAGATCGGGACAAATATTACCACGACATTGATTCCCTTTACTACTATTGGATGAGTGAAGAAGCCGTTCCCCCTACCGAAAGCGAAGACTTCTTATACACCCTTTACAACACTTGGAAGCCTTTCCGCGACGAATACGTGAAGGCGCAAGCGGAAGCCAAGTATTATGAAGATCATGCGAACCTTGCATATCTTCTTAGCAACGGCTATAGATGGGACGGCAAAAAAGGGGAAGAAATTCCCTTGACCAAGGAAGAACGTTTGGAAATCGTTGGAAAGCTTTTGGCATTTTTCGAGAAAGAAAATATCCCCTTGGAGGTGGGCGGAAAGCTCTACAATAACTCCAATGGAACCCACTTAACATCGTCCGAAGCTTATACGATTGTCGGCGTGACCGATCTCTTCGAGCGCGATCACGGCTACAACACGCACGTCTATTTTAAAGACAGCGTTTCGAAGGATTTTTGGGAAATCCAAAAAGGTTGCTACGAATACTACGAGGAAACGACGACAAATTACGTCGCTCCCGAAAATGCGTATTACGGCGCACTCTTCATTAACTACGATCATTCGGACCGTGCGACGAACCAACTGCACAAGATTTATAAAAGCAAAGGCTTTAAGGCGGACGACTCGCGCGTGTACGTTTCCTGTTCCCTTGTGCAAAACATCGAATCGATTGACTCCCTTATCGACGAAATGTCCAAGATTTTCTTGATCGTCGGTATCGTGCTTGCGGTGTTCGCAGCGTTGCTCCTTTCCAATTTCATCTCTGTTTCTATTAACCATAAGAAACGGGAAATCGGTATTTTGCGTGCGGTTGGCGCGAGAGGACTTGACGTATTCAAGATCTTCTTCTCGGAATCCTTCTTCATTGCGCTTATTTGTACCGTCATTTCGACGATTGGCACGATTGTGCTTTGTATCGTTTTGAATAAGGAAATCGGCGCAAGCATCGGCGCGTCTATCTTCAACTTCGGTATCCTCTCTTTGCTTTCCCTTGTGGGAATTGCCATACTTACGGCGGTTGTCGCAACCTTCCTTCCCGTTTGGAATGCGGCGAGAAAGAAACCCGTAGATTCTATTCGCTCCGCATAACGCAAAAAGCATAAAGAAAGCCCGTGGCTTCTATCGTGAAGCCACGGGCGCTTTTTCTTTCTTGTTACTCCTTTTCAATCAACTCACTATACAGTGCTTTGATACTTTGGTCGAGTTGGCCGTTCTCAATGCCGATGATGATGTTGCACTCGCTAATGCTTTGGTAAATCGTTTTGACGTTGATGTTATTTTCACGAAGCGCAGTGAAGATTCTTGCCAAAATACCCACTTTGCCCGACAAATTGTGTCCGATAACGGCAAGCAACGCCATATCCTCGTACCCTTTGATTTTGTCCGCAGGAATGCGCGCGTTGAGCTCCTTCAAGAAGTTTTTAAACGAGATTTGCACGTACTGCGAATGCTCGACGAAGAAACAAATGTTATCAAGCCCCGAATGGGTGTGGGAAATGTTGATGTGGTATTCTTCGAATACTGACGTTACCTTTTTCACGAAGCCGAGCTGCTTGTCGAGCATCATTTTGGAAATTTGAATACAAGTATAATCGTTTTTCCCCGTGATGCAGGTAATCACTTCCTTTTCCGCCACTTCCGTGCGCTTTTTAAGTATCTCCGTGCCGGGCAGGTATGCGTTGAAGCTATTTTTTAAGTGAATGGGAATAGGTTCTTCATAGATGGGCAAAAGGGTTTCCGCGTGGAGCACCGACGCCCCCATATAGGACATTTCACGAAGCTCTCTAAACGAAACCTGCGTTACCCGTTTGCTATTTTCCACTACCTTGGGATCGCACACGTGAATGCCGTCCACGTCCGTCCAATTTTCATACAGCTCGCAGCCGAACACGCCTGCCACCACCGAGCCGGTGATGTCGCTGCCGCCGCGGCTAAACGTCTTGATGTGTCCGTCCTCGTCCAAGCCGTAAAAGCCGGGTATCACTATCCGTCCGCTTAAAGACAGCTTTGCCGCCGCCTTTCTCGTTGCTTCCAAATCCAACTCCCCTTGCTTGAAACGGATAAATTTCGCCGCGTCTAAAAACGCGCAATCCAAATACTTCGCGATAATCTTGGCGTTGAGATATTCCCCACGCGACAAAACGAAGTCAAGGTTCGCTTCGGACGATTTTAATTGTGCATACATGCGATCAAGCTCGTCTTGAATCGGGAAATCCTTGCAAAGGGTTGCAATTTCGCGGAAGGTATCCGCAATTTGCGTAAACGCTTTATGGAAGGGTTCTTCTTCAAAACGGTTCTTATAACAGTCGAGCAAAAGGTCGGTCACCTTTCTATCCGTCTTGTTCTTTTTTCCCGGTGCGGAAACAACGATATACCGTCTATTTTCATCCGCACGGACAATTTCACAGCATCTGCGAATATTGTCGCTTCCTGCGAGAGAGCTGCCACCAAATTTACATACTATCGTCATATTCTTCCTTGTTATCTATTAAAATTTTTCTTGCGTGAAACGTCTAAAGAACGCCGCGCAAGCGCCGATCCAATGCGCCGCCAAAGAGATATATTCCCCTTTTTCGGGGTTAATTTCCTTATCGCAAGTGGACAAGCCGTGTTCCCCCTGCGGATAGATATGCAATTCAAAGGGAATTCCCTTTTGCGCAAGCGCATCCGCATAGCGAATGGCATTGCGGACGGGAACAATTTCGTCGTTCGTCGTTGACCAAATAAAGGCGGGCGAGGTGCGCTCGCAAACGATTTCGTCCAAACGG
The DNA here is from genome assembly GCA_017505465.1 of Clostridia bacterium. Classification (GTDB taxonomy): domain Bacteria; phylum Bacillota; class Clostridia; order Christensenellales; family Borkfalkiaceae; genus Scatosoma. The sequence goes on from JAFVPE010000011.1 coordinate 9,106, forward strand.
ATTTTATTATACGTTGCTTGCTTTTTCTCTTCCGAGAAGGGCTCTGTAAGGTTGACGAACGAACCCACGTGGCCGTACACGTCGGAAATAACGGGATAGCAAAGCCCTGCGCCCGTCAGCTTGCAATCAAGTGGCGCGCCGTACCCTTCCACCGCTTGGGTGTAATCCGTGGAAAGATTGCCGCAAAGGTGTCCGCCTGCGGAAAATCCAACGGCAAAAATTTCATCGGGGTTCACGGTGAAGGCTTCCGCATTCTTGCGGATAAAGTCCACCGCGCAGGCAAGCTCTAAAAGTTCTTCAGGGTAACGCACCGCAGGCGCAGTTTCATAGCAAAGAGAGAATACGTGAAATCCCTTCGCAAGGAATTGGAATACCACGGGTTCAACCTCACGCTTGCTTACCATTGCGTATCCGCCGCCGCCAACGACGATTACCGCAGGGCGTTTCCAAGCTGCTGCTTGCCAATCAAAAGGCATTTCGCCGATATACGCCGTCAATTCTCCCCCTTGCAAATGATAGTGTTCCTTCAATGCATACGTTTGTACTTTCATAATACAACCTCTATATTTTTATACTATTAAATTTTACCATTCTAAATACCCTTTGTCAAGGGTATTTTTTCATCTTTTTTGTTTGGACGATTGACTTTTGAGAAGAATTGGCGTACAATTTTGCTATGGAACGCTTTACGGAAAAAGATTATCAATCGATATACGATTTTATGCTCCCCTTATGGAAGGAAACGTACGGGGGAATTTTACCTGCAAAGCAAATAGAGTTTCTTGTGAATAAGTACTTTTCGGCGGAAGGCTTGGCGCATTACCGCGCCCTTGGCTACGAGTATTTCAAGCTTGGGCAGGACGGCGTTCTCGTCGTTTGCGAACGGGAAACGGACGTGTATATCGACAAATTGTACCTGCTCCCCTCTTCCCGTGGAAAGGGTATTCCCGAAAAGGTGTTTGCCGAGCTTGCAAAGCGTGGCAAGAACTTGACGCTGAACGTCAACCAAGGCAACGAACGGGCGGTGCACTGCTACCGCAAGAACGGCTTTGAGGTGATAGAAACCGTGGATATTTTACTCGATAACGGCATGGTGAATAAAGATTTCGTTATGCGGAAACGAGTGTAAAAACGCATATAAAAACGACATATAAAGGGCGGCGGATCGCTTAGATCCGCCGCCTTCGTTTTTGGTGTACTTGTTATTGAATTGCTCGGCTTTCGTTACAACAGAAATAGAGTATTTGTCTATCTTTCGCAAGTGTTTTCACAAGCTCCGCCGCTTTTTCCATATGCGCGTCGTCGAGATACACAAACGGATCGTCCATTACGATGAAGGGCTGCTCCGTCTCGTACATATTGTCGATGAGCGCAAGGCGCAAACAAAGGGCGCAAATACTCCGCTCGCCTGCACTCAAATGCCGTTCTTCGTACTTTTGACCGTTTTTCTCAAATTGTATGCGGTAATCCTTGTCCATTTCTACACGTTCGTTCAATACCTGCCCTATGGCTTCGGCATAAAAAGCGAATTTATCTTGAATGGGCTTAACGTACTTATCTTTGAGATTTTGCTCCGCTCTTTCAAGCGATTGAAGCGCCTTTTCAAGGATATTGTTACGCGCCTCGTAAGATTCAAGCCGTTCAACTTCTTCTTTCTGTCTATTTTCCAAATCGCCAAGCTTTTCCACGTTGTTTTCATCGTCGGCGATGTTTTGATCCAACACGGAAAGCTCTTTGTTTACTCCGTTCAATTGGGCGGAAAGCAGGGCTATGTCGGGCAGATCCCCTTCGGGGCGAACGGTCAAATTATGCTTCGTACGGATTGTATTCGCATTCGCCTTGCCCTTTTCAATCTCGTCGGAAAGACGGACGATTTCACGGCTATCCTTTGCCATTTGGTCGATGCCTTCCAAGCTTCCGTTCGCTTCGCTCAACCCGTATTTCGCAAGTATTTCCTTCTTATTTTTACGCAGTCCGTCCAACTCGTCTTCCGCCTGCGTTTTGCGGCTTTCGGCGTTGCGTTGCTCTTGGCACAAAAACTTGTATGCGTTGATTTCGTCGCGTAAATCGTTCATACCTGCCTGCAAATTGTCTGCCGCAACGCCGTAGTTTTGTAAAAAGGCGCGTACCTTTTCTTCTAACACTTGCTTTGCGTTCGTCTTTTCGTCAAGCTGCGTTTTGCGTGTGGAATCTTCTACAAGCCCCTGCGTATAGGTATTCCAATCATTCTTTAAGTTGTTGAAATCTACTTCGAGATTTCCACTGTAATACCCATAGGGTATTAACTTTGCCTTCAATGCATCTTCCAAACCGCGTAAATCGGATTTCATCTTCACCGCCGTTTCGTTCACTTGCACCTTTTGCACGGGCGCAGACGACGACTTCCCACCTGCCAACGCAAGAATAATGCCTGCGACAACGCCCACGCCGCCCACGCACACGAGTGCGATGCCGACAATTTTTTGAACGAATATAAGCCCGACGCCAAGCGCGCAAATCACGGCGGCAATCGCAAGCAAAATCACTCCGAAATTGTTCTTTTTCTTGGGAGCTTCCTGCGCCATCGTGCCTTGCAATAGCGCATTCGACATTTCGTCGCATTCTCTCTTTTTCGTCTTGTATTTTTCAAGCAACGCTTGCATTTCGTGCAGTTTACCGTCGTCAAGCGGATTGTGCTTGAACTTGTTCTCTAAACGCTCTCTTTCGCCCGATTTTTGCGTGTTCTTCAATCCGTTGAGCTCCGTTTCAAGGGCGGTAATTTTTTGCAAATTATCCCCTTGCTCGGCAAGCAAGCCTTCCGACGGCGTACCCTGCGGAAATGCGTCTTGCAACGATTGCAAGCGGTAGCTTTTCTCGGCAGATAACGACGACGAGGATAAGATTCCCTTCAATTCGCTTTCCTTTTGCAAGCAGTCGGAAAGAATTTTTCTCTCGTCTTCGCTCGGAATACCATTGGGGTATTCGCTCAAAAGACTTTTTTGCGTTGCCGTCATTTCCGCAACCCGTTTTTGCTCTTCGTCGTAATGCGCCCACTGCGCCAACAGCGTCGCCCGTCCCTGCGCTTCGTCGCGCATCTTGGAAAGCTCTTCTTGCTTCTCGCAAAGCTTTTGCCTTTCTTTATATTTATCCTTCAAGGCGTTTTTGATTTTTTCCAAGCCGTGGATTTCCGTTTTGATTTCCCCAATCCGTTTATTCGTGTCGAAATACAACCCCGAACGCGCGCTTTTTATCTTCTTTTTTGCTTCCGACAACACCTTGTGCGTTTGTTCGTAGTCTCTTTCCCCTTCCGACGTTTCCACCGCGCGGTTGAGCTTTTCGTTGATGCTGTGCGTGGACGAAATATTCACTTCGTCCGCCGTGATAAACACCGTCTTGCAAAAGGATTCCTTATCCACACCGAACACCGCTTTGCCGACGTCCGTTCCAAATTCATTCGTTTCGTTGTTATTGCAATAGACGGTGAGCTTGTCTTTCGCTTCGCTCTTTTCATCAAAAAAACGCTCTATACGGTAAGTTTTTCCCTCCTTTTCAAAGGTGATATTTCCGCCGTATAACCCACCTTTAAACGGATAAAAATGCTTGCGTTCGGGCAATGCTAACGACGTGTCCTTTTGCGACTTTGAAGCACCCGTATACGAGTCTAATCCGTAAAACATCGCTTTTATAAAGGATGCGAGCGTGGTTTTACCATGACCGTTTTCCTCGTAAAAACAGCTAACGCCGTTTTTAAACGTGCCGTCTTGCTCTTGCAGCTTTCCGTAATTTTCAATATGGTAAGAAATCAGTTTCATTATTCTACCTCACGTCCGCTAATCGCCTTTAACCCGACGTCAATCACCTGCAATTTTTCTTCTTCCGTATAAGTGGAGTCTGCCATCACGGTACGGATAAATTCCCCCTTCAAGGACGTATCCCCTTCGTAATCGGCAACGTTGATTTTTTTCAACGTCTTATCCTTTACGTGAATGAAATAACAGGAGCCTTCAAAGGTTTTTTGTATTGTTTCCGCAAGTCCGCCGTTGTCGAAAGTAAGCTCCCCAACGAGCTCGATACGATAGAGATCTTCCGAAGAAAAGTTGATTTGCTTTTTCACTTCTTCCACGGCGTCAAATTCGTTTTGCGCGTTGCTCAAATCCACTTTTTGTTGATGAATGGTGCGGCTTGCAAAGGGAACGAAGGTGCTTTTTACCCCGTCTTCCACGTCCAAAACCACGAAGCCTTTTTCGCCCGTTTCATCAAAACCACGCCCTTCCAAGCAACCGCTGTACGCATACCTGCCCCTATCATCCAACCTTTTTTCGCTATGCGAATGAATATGCCCAAGAGCAAGATAATCAATATTTTTGTTCGTCAATTTATGGATACAAATATTCTCTGCGCCAACGGACGAACTTTCCTGTCCGTGCAGCATCACAATATTGATTTTATCCTTTTCCAAGCGCAAGGTGCTATACAAAGAAGTTGCGTTGCTCGGCGAAAGCTCGATACCGCTAATGCGGACGTTTTCGTAAGCGTACTCCGTCCACTCCTCGGAAAAAAGCTTCAAGTTGGACGGTTCCTTCGTGTACGATTCCGAGCCGTCGTGGTTGCCGCGCAAATACAAAAAGTCAATCTCGGGCGAGCCTTCCACCGCCCCATAAAAGAAGGCTTTGTCCGTTTTGAAGGGGCTGTCGGAATCGAACACGTCCCCCGAAAGCAAAATGGCTTTCACTCCTTCTTTTTTCGCATAATCGACCATTCTACCGAACGTCACGCGGACTTCGGCTTTTCGCTCGTCTGCTTTGCTTTTCGGAAGCTTTGCTTCCATTTTCGAGCCGAGATGTATATCGGCGCAATGTATAAATTTCATAAAATACTCCTTCTTTCGTTTGCTTTATCCGTTCCAACTTCCGCCGATGGATAAGCACTCCTGCGGAATTTTGGATACGTATGGACTCGGCGCAAGCTCGTACCTGCCGTTGTAGGCGGCTTTCGTCATAATGAGTTTCTTCTTCGCACGGGAAATCGCCACGTAGAACACTCGTTTTTCTTCCTCTTCCGTTCCCCCTTCGCGCGCCCCGTAGGTAGGGAAATTGTTGTCGTCCGCTCCCACCAAAATAACGGTATCAAACTCGCAGCCCTTCGCTTGGTGTACGGTAATAACGGGAATGCGGTGAAGCTTGGCAATCAACGTATCCATTTGACTGCCCGAGAGGGCGGCGTCCGCAAGATACTGCCTAAAAAAGCTTTCCGCGTTCTCGATTTTTTCATTTTGCAGGCAAACGGCAAGATCGTCCATCGCCTTGACGTCCGACTGCGTAACGTACTTCTTTCGCATGAGCATTTTTTCAATGATCTGCTCGAAAATATCCGTTACGTCGTTGCTTGCAATCTTTTCTTTTAATTCCGAAATAAATGCGTGGAATTTTTCAAATTTCGGCTGCAATTTACCCAAAACTTTCCGTCTTTCGAGCGCCGTAGGCAAAATATTTTCCCGTATCAAGCGGTGCAAAACCTTCCCCGTTGCAGTGATGTCGCCGAGCGCATTGTGCGCCGCTTCGTTGACGATTCCATACTTCTCGCAAAGGGTAGAAAGCTTGAAGTCGGGCAACTCCGCTAAAAATTGCTTTGCAATCACGAGTGTGTCGTACTCCCCTGCCGTTCCTAGCTCGGGCAAGCCGTTTTCAAGTAGTTGCCTACGAATAAGCGGCTTATCAAAACGGAAGCTATTATGCCCGACGAGCACGCCGCCGCGCACGAACGCCGAGAACTTTTCCAAGCCTTCTTTTGCGGAAACGCCGCCGTGCGAACGGATATATTCTAAGTCAAAACCGTGCGTTTCGTATGCGCCTTGTCCAATCGGTACCGTCGGCTCTATCATTTGGTCGAAGGTCGCAAGAATATTCCCGTCTGTGTCCATACGGATTGCGGAAATTTGCACGATTTGATCGTTTCCCAAGTCCAAACCCGTGGTTTCGGTGTCGTAAACGACGATATTCCCCGTTTGAAAGCCTTCCAATAAGGGGGCGTACGGATCGCCGTGCGTGTATAAATTTTCGTCCGCAAAGGATGCGATGGATACGCCGATTTCGTTGAGTCTGCGCAGATTTTCTATCGTTTTGTTGCCCACCTGCTTGACGTATTTTTGCGCAATGCGCTCCATACTGATACGGTCGGTGTCGTTGAGCAACAGCTTCAACACGGCAAGCACGTCTTTCACGACGGCTTTTTTGTAAAATTGACAGTTTTCTTCCACCGAAAAGAAACGCACGCGCTCCGCTTGGGGAAGCTTTTCGTTGCACTTTTCAAACTCTTCGCAAAGCGCGCCGATGTACTTGTTAGTCCGCGCCATAATGCAAATATCCGTCGGCTCTTTCGGGGGGTGCTTTTTCAAGTAATTAAATACCTGGTATGCCTCTTCACGCCGATTATCGAAGCCCATACAAATAATTTTTTCCCCTGCTTCCGCACTCTTTATCCGTATGTCGGCAGGACAATACTTGCCCATAAAGTCGGGGTAGGTGTTCTTCAAATACCCAAAGCCTGCTTCCGCCAAAAGCTTGGTCGAACGGTAATTTTCCGAAAGCATATACGTCTTGGCTTTATACTCTCTCATAAAGTCACCAAGCACCGTTTCCGGCTTCGAACCGCGCCATTCGTAAATGGATTGGAAGAAATCGCCGCACATCATCACGTTGTTCGTGCCGAAAATGCGTTTCAATACGGAATATTCCAACGCACTCGTATCCTGCATTTCGTCCACGATGATATATTTATACCGCTTTTGCCAACGAGCGCGGACGTCGGGTTTGTCGAGATAATTGCTCGCAAAAACCATCAAATCGTCGTAGTCCACTTGATTGCTTTGACGCAAATAATCATTGTATTTTGCCACCAACTTCCCTGCGTGCCGCTCCATGGCTTCTTCAAACGCAACGTCTGTTCTTCGTCCTGCAAAGCGCGCGTAATAACCAAAGCAATTTTCGTATTTTTTCGGTTCTTTGGCTCGCAAATAGGCAAACGCCTTTTGATAGTCCGCCTCTTCGTTTCCCGTGTAAAATTTACACGCTTCACGGCAGTGCTTTAACTCGCTTACAAGCGTTCTCATGGCATTGTTTTTCGTGTAAATGGGGAAGGTGACGCTCGGCTCGCCGTCCGCTTCTTCCACGACGATTCCCATGATTTTTTGCAACGATTCGGCGTTCTCTTTGCCCTTTTCCCAAAGCAAATATTGGGAGGACAAAATACTGCGAAGCAGCTCTTCCTCGTCCGCATCGTCGCAAACGGTTGCGTCGCAAAAACGGGCGTTTTCACGTCGGTCTTCTTCCTTCATAAGTTGATAGCAAAATCCGTGAATCGTGCGGATTTCCACCCCTTTGGAATGCGCCCCCACGTAGCTTTGCACGTCTTCCTTCATTTCGCCGCAAGCCTTAATCGTAAAGGTAAGGCAAAGAATTTCTTCCGCCTTCGCTCTGCCCGATTGCAGAATATGGCTGACTCTATTCGCCACGGTAAAGGTCTTGCCCGTACCTGCGCTTGCAAATAGAATCAAATTATTATCAAGGTCGTTAATGACCGCGCGTTGTTCTGCGTTGGGAGTTTTTTCCATAGTTACCTTAAAGGGGCAAAGCCCCCCAAGTTATACTTGAGGGTCTTCGTTGACTTGTTTTTTCTTTTTAAATTTATGGAGCACGGCGGATACAACCGCTTTGAGCTGTTTTCTCTTGAAAATAAGTTGTACGAGCAGGCATTCCACTGCGCAGATTGCAAACACGATAAGCGCCAAGACAATCCACCATAAATAAGTGGTTTTGTAAAGCTGCAACCAAAATGTCGAAGCAATCATAACTCCCACAGATAAGACGTCGATAAGCACTTGGAAGATAAAAGCTTTCGGCTTTCTATGCAAGATATGCTTCGACAAATATACCATTTCGAACGTGGTGAAGAAGAGCGCCGACACAAGCGTACCGATGGCAACGCCGACAAGCCCGAACCAATATACCAAAGCGATAGAAACCGTGAGATTGATACAAGCTTCCGTAATCGCCGCCCACTGCGTTTGCTTGTAATGCCCCGCCGCCCGAATGACGGTGTACATATTGTTTCGCAAGCAGTTTAGCGCAAAGGCGACGGTTATCAAAATAGCAAACAACGGCACGGTATAATCGGCGTCCGTCAAGCCTTTGGTATATACCGAAACAAAGGGTACTATTAAGATCCCCGCCACGGTGAATAGAAACACGCTAACCGTGTGAATCCCCCAATCGTATAGGTCGTATGCCTTTTGCAATCCTTCCTTTTCGCCTTTGGCAATCATATTTCCAAAGAGCGCCTGCACACCCGTCGTCGCCGACGTAATCAAGGTCTTGATTGCGCCCACCACCATAACGTACACAGAATATACGGAAACGTTCGCAAAGCCCGAAAAGATGGACAAAATCATAACGTCGGTATTCTCGTTGACCATATACGCAAGGTGTTGAATGATGCCGTTCCACTGCTGCGGCAACACACCTTTTTCGGGTTTTATTTTGTGGTCGATTTGATATTTCTTCCGCGCATACAACCAAAGCGCCAACGGACGGGCAAGGTAAATGAGCGATGCCACGAGCCGCACTACCCACACTTCTAATCCAAGCCACATCAAAAGCACGCTAATCACCGTGTTCAAAAGCAAGGTGATGCCGTTCGTGGCAAGCTGTACGTACGATCTCTGATCGGCGTTCAAAAGAATTTGATAGTTAATGCCGATAAAATACTGCCCAAACTGCGAAATGCTCATCGCAAGCACAAGGAAAACAATCGACCAAACGTCCATCACGCCGCTTGCAATCAAGGGCTTTGACATGAACGGGAATACCACCGTCAAGGCGATAACGTACCCTATCAAAATAAAGCTAACGATACGGAAAAACTTCTTCGCATAGACGAAAATGCGGCTCACGCCGAGCATATCCCGTTCCGCAAGCGGTTTATAAAGCGCCGATGAAACGACTGCCCCGATTCCCAAATCGCAAATGTTGATAAAGGCAAGAAACTGCGTAATCGAGTTGATAAGCCCGTTGATTTCCGATCCATAGAAATGCAAATAAAAACGGGGCAACACAAAGCCCGAAATGATGACGAGAAGTTGATACCCTATCGCCAAAAAGGAATTCCATTTTAATTTTTTCAGTCTTCCGTCCATAACGCCGTCCCTTGCGGCTTTTGCCGCGAGCAATAGTAGGCGAAGAACAAGGTCAATACTACCCAAATTTGGTTATTGGAAGACTCGCCAAGTCCGTTCACAAACACGATACAAAGAGCAAGGAAGATAATCTTGCTTGCCATTTTACGCATATTCAAGCCCTTGACCGCCTCGGCAACCGCCCATGCGTACAGTATGAACGACACGATGCCGCCCGTCAAGAAAATTTCCACAAGGAAATTGTGTGCCTCCGTCTTGTACATCCATTCGCCATAGTCGTTGAAATACCACATCTTGGTACCGCGGCCAACGCCGATGAATAGATTTTCCGCAATCACGTCCATCGCAACGTCCCAAATTTGCGTGCGCGCGGTGAGCGTACTGCTCTTGCCGAGAAGGTGGGTAAAGCCGCCCCAAATGGAGTTGTCAATAAGAATGTTCGTGAAGAACACGAGCAAAATATACCCCAAGGCGATCAAGCTTATAAACAGCCATTTCCACGGCTTTTTCCAAAGCAAGAAAAGCACGATGCCAAGCAAAAGCACGCCCGTAACGATGATACCTACGCCGCTTCGACCAAAGAGCACGGTACAAATCGACAACACAAGGAAAATAAGGTCTGTCTTTCGCGGCTTGCCCGTCTGCACAACCGAGTTCAGCAACACGAAGAACGCCGCAGGAAAAAGCATCATGGAAAGTGCGTTTTTACCGCCTGCAAAATAGATATTTCCGTAGATGGTTTCAATCGGGAAAAACATAGAGAGCGCCGTGACGATAATCATTCCCATGGAAATGATACTCACCGCTTTAAGGATTCTCTTTCCGTCTGTGGAAAGTAAACACAATATCAAAATCAACGCCACGTCGCCGTTGATAATACCCGTATCCCAACCCGAGTGTATCCCCGTGGATACGTAAATGGTAAACTTATACAAACCGTACGCCACCACGAAACAAGAAGGCCAATACAACTTTTTCTTCGTCAAAAGATTATGTATCAGCCGATAGGCGGCGACACAGCCAAGAAGATTCGTTCCTACCGCTCTCCACGTGTAGTAGAAGTCTTCTCCCAACGTTCTTTGCAGCCAAGCCGCACCGAAATAGGGCAAAATTGCGCATACGAAAAGGAAGAGCAAACAGAATTCTCCGTTCTCTTTCTTTGCAAGCCAATCGCTTACCGATTTATACGCCTTTTTTAACTTTTGCCCAAATGCCATAAAGAGCCTTCCCCAACGTTAGTTTTCCTTTGTTGATACCGAGCGTCTTACAAATTTCTTCCTTCGTAGCGCCGTTGATTTTCGCAATCGACGCATACCTGCCTATCTGCAATAGCGAAGCGAGCCAACCGTGCGTTTCCAAATACAGTTTGGTGCAGTAGGCATAGCCTTGTATGTTTTTTGCAAAGAACGCCTTGTCTAAATTCTTCGTCAAGCCGTCTTCCAAATAGTCGCATTCGTAAATGATTTCGTTGTACCAACGAATTTTGTATCCGTCCTTGGCGATTCTATCCCACACCGCCCCTTCACGGATAAACTTTTCCCCTTCGAATTCGGGGAAGGGGTATTTTCTCAAAAGCTCGGTTTTGTAAACTTCCGCTTTGTCCCCCATAAGCTTGTATTTTTTACGCTCCAAGTTCGTTGCGTCGATAAAGTTCTTGTCGCCGCACGTTCCGCCGACGGCTTGGTTCCTTCCCTTGTACCCCTTCAAGCCTGCCACACCGGCAAAGCCGTCCAAGTCCTTGATTTCTTCTATCCAACCCTTCACCGTTGCCACGGCGTTTTCCGTTAAGCTATCGTCGCTATCTAAAATGAGAGTATATTCCGCTTTCGCCAACCTGCTCCCCACGTTCAAGGCACGGTGCTTTCCGCCGTTTTCCTTCCTTTCATACACGATGGGGAAGGGACTTTCCTTTTGCCACGCAAGCACCTTTTCCTGCGTGCCGTCCGTAGAGCCGTCGTCGATAACAACCCACTCGAAATCCTTGTCCGTCTGCGCAAGCAGGGACTCGTAGGCTTCGTGAAGTATGTACTCTCTATTGTAGGTGGGCGTCAAAATCGTAATCACTTGCAAACCTCGGTTGGTTACTTTTTCTTCATTTTGCCGAACGTGCGTTTCAAAGCCTTAAAAAAGCCCCTGTATTTACACATCGCAAAGAAATTTGCCAATCTGCCCGCCGTTTTCTTGGGCAGCTTTCTAAACTTTTTCTTGAGCTTATGCGCGTATTCTTCTTCGGGAGTATGCCACGACGCGCTGTAATGGTGAATGGAATAGGTGTTGTCCGTCAACGTGATTTCTTCCCCGATAAAGGACTTCGGGCAGAAGTATTCCCTAGGGTAAACCGTCGTCCCGCACACCGTTTGCAAAGTATCGTCGAGTTGGAGTCCAAGCTCCTTAAAAATCGCCGTTTCCCGAATGCCAACCGTCTGCAAATTCAAGCTCCCGTCTTCCAAAAGAAATGCGTCGGCATTGTACGAATCGAGCATTCTTTTGCAAATTTCGTCCCCTTTGCACGCCGCGCGAATCAGTCCGCTTGCCACCGTATCGGGATTCTCAAAACCCACGAAGGTATCGGGCAAATCGTCGAGCGGTTTCAAAAGCTCCACGTCCGTGTCAAGATACACGCCGCCTTCGTTATGGAGTACGAAAAAACGGCAATAGTCGGAAACAAACGCCCACTTTTGCGCATTGTACGCTTCTTCTACGTAACGGCAGCAGTGCACGTCGAAGTTGTCCTCGTTCCACTCCTTGATTTCGTAGCCGGGACAAAACTTTTTCCAACTCTCTATACATTTTTGCACGAGCTCGGGCAAAGGATTTTTGCCGAACCAACAATAATGCAACGTCTTATGCGTCATGCTTTTATCCCCTGCGCTTGCTTGCGATAAGCGCGAATTCCTTCTTTCAATTTACGGTTGACCGCAACAAATCCAATTTTGGAAATCTTGCGGCTCTTCAAGATGAAGTACCACTTATAGACGAACGCCCACTTCCCGTAAGCCGCCGCCAAAAATGCTCCCTTGTCGAAATAATACTTTTCGTCAAAACCGTTAAACCACGTAGAAGCCGAACAATCCACCGCCGAAAGCATCGCCGTGTTTTGGAACACGCGCAATCCCTTTTGACGGGCTTGGCGCAAGAAAAGGCTCTCTTCCCCCGACGTGTACGTCGCGCCTGCGCCGAACAGCTCGTTAAAGCGTACTTCGCTTTGGCGAATACGCTCCAAGCGCAAGGCAATTCGAACGGAAGAATAATATTTATTCTTCGGCACTTCGCCGTTTTGCTCTATGTACGCCCACGTGCGCTCGCCTGCATTCACAAGCCTTGCGTTAAAGACCATAACGTCGGCGTTCGGCTCTGCGGCAAAGGCTTCTTCCACCCTTTCCGCATACCCGTCATCGTAGCAAAGATCCTCGTCGGCAAGCAAGCAAACGTCCCCTTCCGCATAGGACAACGCCATATTGCGGCTCTTGGACAGTCCGCGCTCCGTCGTGGAAATCATACGGATTCGATGTCCGTTGTAATCGAACTCCTCAAAGCGTTCTTCGTCGCATTGGTTTACGATTACCGCGTCCGTTTGTATATTCATTTTTTCCGGCAACGAACGGTCTTTTTGATACATCGTCGAAACCAATACTTCGATTTTCAAGGGCTTACTCCTTCACTTTTTTCTTGTAAAAAACCTTTTTCAACGCTCCGAAAAATAAATTCCAAGAAACGTGCCAAACGGAACGAAGTCCGTTCATTCCTTCGCTAATGCGATAGAGCCTATATTGATTTTTCAAAGATTTTTTGAACGAGCCGTGGGATACCGATTGTTTACGCAAACGGTATTTTGCGAGCGTTTCGCAAAGCCTGTAACAGGTTGCTTTCTTGCAGGCTTTCAACCAAATCGCATAGTCGTTACGGCTGCGAATACTCTCGTCCACCTGTATCAAGCCAACCTTTTCACGGTCGTACATCACCGTCAAGCAACCCAAATAGTTGTAGCAAAACATCTTTGCTTTGCTAATTTTTTTCGGGCCGATAATCACTTCGCCGCGTTCGGTGGAATCCTCTTCCATACGGCAATAATCGGTGTAAGAAAAGGCATAGCCTTTTTCGTTCATAAATCCAATTTGCTTTTCCAGTTTTTCGGGAAACCAAACGTCGTCGCTATCGAGAAACGCCACCCACTTGCCTTGCGCCGCTTTGAGCGCCACGTTACGTGTGTATGCCGCACCGCTATTTTTTTCGTTGCGGTATAAGCGGAATCTTGCGTCGCGCTTTGCGTACTCTTCCACGATGGCAACGGAATCGTCCGTCGAGCAGTCGTCGACGATTAACGCTTCCCAATGCGGATAGGTTTGCGCCAAAATACTGTCCAACGTCTCGCGGATAAATTTCCCCGAATTATAACACGGGATAACGATTGAAACAAGCTCTTCCATACCGTTCACCTATTAACCCACAAGCAAGTTTTCCGACTGCGGGCTAGGATTTCTCAAAAGCTCCGCAAAGCCTTCCTTGGCGCGCGTTTCCGCCGCAGCCAATTCCGTAGCCGCTTCCCTCTCGACCTTTTCAAGGTCTTCGGGGTGCTCCATCTCCGCTTGAAGAGCCGCTTCCCCTTCCACGACGTCCTCACGCTTCAATACCTTCTTGAAGGTTTTGAAGAAAATCTTTGTGTCGCGAAGGAAGGTGATCTTCTTGCAGTATTCGCCGTCGATACGCGCCTTTTCTTCAGGATGGCTCGCAAGCACGTCGCGCCCCGTGATCTGCGCAAGACCGGTCAAGCCGGGCAAAACGCCGTTTGCGCCGTATTGCTCTCTTGCATCAATCAAATCCTGCTCGGAAAGCCCTGCGGGACGGGGACCGACCACCGACATATTCCCCACGAAAATACAAAAGAGCTGCGGAATCTCGTCCAAGCTCGTGCGGCGGAGGAACTTGCCCACCTTGGTAACGTAGTCCGTCTCTAAAAGACGGGGAGCGCAATCTTCCGGCGCGTCAATCCGCATACTGCGGAATTTATAAAATTTGAACGGCTTGCAATTTTTGCCTACACGATGCGTTTTAAATATCGCAGGCCCTTTGCTATCCGCTTTAATCGCAATCACGATGATCAGCATGGGAAGGGCGAAAAATATAATCCCGCCCAAGCTCAAAATGATATCGATTACCCTTTTGAAAAAATGTCTGTACATAACGAACTCCAAAACCTCTTCTGCCGTAAAACCTATCTAATTTCCTCTTGTTGTTTTATCGGTGTCCTTTGCCCTCAAAGAACCGTTTGCTTTTCAATTTCCTCTTGTTGATTTTTGCCCTTTTTTTATGAAATATTCATAAAAAGCCTTGCTCTACCGACCATTATAACACGCAAAAAGGCGGCTTGTCAATATCTTTTCAGCTCTTTCGCGCATTTCGCGCGCACACGCAAGACGCAAAAAGAAATATTTCATTACGGACATGGTGCCTTCTTTTTAAAAACGGGCATACCAGGTATGCGTTGAAAGTTTTTGAAATCTTTCACTTTTTTGACTTTAAGTCTTGACTTTTCACCTTTGTTGTGTTACACTAAAAAAAAGACAAAAGGAGTGTTTTCTATGCTAAAAAATATACCCAAAATCGTTAGCCCCGAACTCTTAAAAATCCTTTGTGAGATGGGGCACGGCGATGAAATTGTCATTGCGGACGGCAATTTCCCCTCGGAAAGCTGCGGACAAAGAGTTATTCGCGCCGACGGCCACGGCGGTGAAGCAATCCTTGATGCCGTGCTTTCTCTTATCCCCCTTGATACGTACGCATTGCATAATTTCCTTTTAATGCAAACGTCCAACGGCGATCCTACCCCCGAAATTTGGGATAAGTATTTTACAATTGCCAAAAGTCACGACGACAACCTTCGCGCAAACGCATTGGAGCGCTACGAATTTTACGATAGAGCGAAAAAGGCTTATGCCGTCATCGCTACGGGCGAAAGCGCAATCTACGCAAATATTATCATTAAAAAGGGCGTTATCTAATAAAACGCAAAACCGAAAGGCGAGCCGTTTGGCTCGCCTTTATTTTTTTGCATTTTTGCGTTCAACGCGTACATGGTATGCCCATTTTATGAATTTGGTCTCTTTTTTGTGGCTGTTTTTATACCGTAATCCCTTCAATATGCTTTGCGTCGTTGAAAATCCCGAATCTTGGTGTAATCAATTCCCCTTCTTTTCCCGTGAAACGCACCTCGCAAATACCCGTAAAATCTATGTGGAAGGTGTTGCAAACAAACGGGAACGTGAGATTGAATAAATGTGCCAGCACGGCGCAGGAAGAACCGCCGTGGCTAACGACGACCACCGTTTCGTTTGATTCCTTTTTTACACGGTAATATTCCCCTTCACGTACATAACCAAGCGTTTCCAATAATCCGTCAAAACCCTTGCTTGCCTTTTCCACTTCCGCAACTACCTTGCTTTGTGCAAAACCTTCGCGGCGCGTCCAATCACTTGATAACATCGACTCGTGCGCTCTTACCATTTCCTTCGAGACCTTCCAAGGGCTATATATTTCCCAATCAGGTGTACCGTCAAGCGGCCCCCAATTTAGCTCTTGCATGAAATCAAGCTTTGCTAAAAGGGGCAAGTTCTTCTTTTTACAAATATACTCCGCCGTTTCATAAGCACGTCCGCAAGTGGACGCATAAATTTTATCTATCGGCTCATCTACAAGGCGTTCAGCAACTGCTTCCGCATGTTTATGCCCAAGCTCCGTCAATCTATCCAATTCGTAATTTGGATGCCCGTGTCTAACAAATATAATCTTCATATTTCCTGCTCCTTTCTACCTCTATTTATTATATTATAAGTATAGCACCAAGGAAATGAAAAATCAAGTGAAAAAGAAAAAACCTTGCTCGTAATGAACAAGGTTTTAAGTGAAAAGCGGCGGCTACCTATCCTCCCAACGGTTAACCGTAAGTACTTTCGGCGTAAAAGAGCTTAACTTCTGTGTTCGGAATGAGAACAGGTGGATCCTCTTTGCCATCGTCACCGCTATGGTTATATATC
>JAFVPE010000012.1 GCA_017505465.1 Clostridia bacterium
CTCGACCAGCCGATGTCAGAGATCCTGAAGGAACTCAGCAAGTATCCTGTTTCAACTCGTCTCAGCCTCAATGGTACAATCATCGTAGGTCGCGACATCGCTCACGCCAAGATCAAGGAGCGCCTCGACAGGGGAGAGGAGATGCCACAGTATCTCAAGGATCATCCGATCTATTACGCTGGTCCGGCAAAGACTCCTGCTGGGATGGCATGTGGTTCAATGGGACCTACAACTGCTGGCCGTATGGATTCATACGTCGATCTCTTCCAGAGCCACGGCGGCAGCATGATCATGCTCGCAAAGGGTAACCGTGCTCAGTGCGTGACGGATGCTTGCCAGAAGTACGGCGGATTCTACCTTGGTTCTATCGGTGGTCCTGCAGCTATCCTTGCTCAGAACAACATCAAGAGCATCGAGTGCGTAGAGTATCCTGAGCTTGGAATGGAGGCAATCTGGAAGATCCATGTCGAGGACTTCCCAGCATTCATCCTCGTGGATGACAAGGGTAACGACTTCTTCAAGAAACTTGGACTATAAAAGTCCGATTCTGGATCTGAGCCACTCTATGATCAGTTTCTGGTCCTCTGGAGTGGCATAGTCTACAGAATTCATACAACAGAACATTGCGCCGGGAGCGGCATCGAAACGCCTGAGTTTTGATGCAACGTATCCCGGCTTTCTTTTTGGCTTGATGTAAAGTTCCCGTCCTTTGCGCGAACGTAGCTCCAGTCTGCCTGAACGTTCTGCCAGCAGATAGCATAATTCCTGAGGATTGAATTGGGATGCATCTCTGAATCTATGGGATGCGTTGGCTGTAAGTGCTTCAGGATGAGCTGTATAGAATTCTTCGAATATACTCCGGATGCCTACATATGGATTGTGCCCGAGCAGAAGGAAGGTCTTCCTCTCTCCGATGAGTGCGGCAGCGTTGATCATGGAATCCTTGAATCCGAATATCTTATGTCCTTTTTTCAGATGCTTTGCCCATCTCAGGAATTCCGCAAAGCGTACGCTCATGTGGGAGGCATAGCAGACCAGACGGTCTTCGACGAAGAAATCATGCGGCATTGTGGGCGCCGCAAGCATCATGTCGTCGTTGAGGTAGATGAAGTGTTCCGATAGTCCCGGAATCCTCCATATCATTGTTTCGATGGATAGAGAATTGAACACAGGGAGGAGGCTTTCATAGCCCTGATATATCACCTTGTGGTCAATGATTTCTATAGAAGTGGTCCGGTCAGGGAAATGCGTATCAAGGAATTGGTCCAGATCAGGGTCCTGTCCGTCCGTGATGATGAAGATCTTTCTGATATATGGAGCGAAGCGCAGTATGGACGCCACGCTGTACTTTATCTCTCCGATACTTGTGAAACGGATGTCGCCTCCGATGTCGTCGTTGGAGATTTCTTCTGGCTTGCTGTATCTGTGCCTCTTTGCCTTGTGTGCCGGGTCATTTCCGTCCACCCAAGCGATCACGGCATCTATCGGGATGCTCTGCTCGTTCATGATATCTCAGACTATGTTTCTGAATCTTTCCGCGATGCGTACGATAAGTACCATCTCAAACATTGCAGGCTTGTTCCATGCATATGGAGGGCGGCAGAATGTCTGTATGGTTCTGGCTATGCGTGTCCATCTGTTCCAGTCACGAGCTTTGCCTTCTGTGACCTGCCTGATGGTCTTCGACCTGC
Organism: Clostridia bacterium; assembly: GCA_017505465.1. Taxonomy (GTDB): domain Bacteria; phylum Bacillota; class Clostridia; order Christensenellales; family Borkfalkiaceae; genus Scatosoma. The sequence goes on from JAFVPE010000012.1 coordinate 1,692, forward strand.
GTTCCAGATGTTTTGTCCAGCCGGCTTCTCTGCGTGACGGGTCTTCAAACCTGGCCTTTATCCTTCCAAGGTCAAAGTATCCGAAATGGAAGAGGAAGAGATCCTTGCCGATGTGGAAGTTATGGTCGAATGATAACGGGATAGTCAAGTTTGTTTGCAATTGCAACACATTCTTCTACCGTATAAGCAATATCGGAAGGAACACAAGGTTGATTGATTTTTTCCATCGTTTCCTTGAACAATTCACGGTCTTCCGATCTATCGATTGCGTCTAATTTCGTACCGATAAGCTTTACACCATGCTTGTCCAAGAATCCCGATTTCGCCAATTTGCAACCCATCGTCAAGCCGGTTTGCCCACCGAGTGACGCAAGCAAACTATCGGGCTTTTCTTTAATGATGATACGTTTTAAACTTTCTTCCGTCAACGGTTCAAGATAAATTTCGTCTGCCAACGCTTTGTCCGTCATAATCGTTGCAGGGTTAGAGTTGCAAAGAACAACGTTTATCCCTTCGCTCTTCATAACACGGCACGCCTGCGCACCTGCATAGTCGAACTCTGCCGCTTGACCGATGACAATGGGGCCTGAACCGATAACAAGTACCTTTTTAATATCACTTCTTTTAGGCATTTTCGTTCTCCTTTTCCATAAGCGTGAAGAATTTTGCGTACAAGGGATTTATAGGATTCCCAATGCTATAAGCTTCGGGCGTAAACTGTACGGTAAGCGCCTTCAAGTTTTCATAATCAATCCCTTCGCAAGAATTGTCGTTTACATTCACGTAGCTAATCTTACCTTCTTTTATGCTATTGGATACCACTTCGTATCCATGGTTTTGCGTAGAAATCGCCACCTTGCCACATTTTACACATTTTACAGGTTGATTGCCACCGCGATGCCCGTATTTTTGTTTTTTCACCTCTGCACCAAGCGCAAGCGCCACAAGCAAATGCCCAAGACCAAGACCAAGCACGGGCGTTTTACCGAGCAGCTTTTTAATCTCTTCCAAAATCTCTTGATTTTCATGGGGATTCCCTGCGCCGTCACTAATAACAACACCGTCTACCCCAAGCGCAAGAATTTCTTCCGCCGTCGTAGATGCAGGCACGCTAATAACGTTACAGCCTTGCGCCATAAGATTGGCTATCGTACTATTTTTCGCGCCGAAATTCCATAATGCAACGGTACGTTTTGCATTTTCCGTTGCAAAGTAACCCTTCGTTTTTGGCGCAATCGTTGCTACCGCATCTTTTACAGCGTATGCAGCAAGAGCTTTCGTTTCTTCATCCGTCAAAGGCTTTTTGCTGATACGCGCATTCATAGCGCCCTCTTCACGCAAAATTTTGGTAAGCTGACGGGTGTCTACGCCATAGATACCAATAACACCCATTTCCTTTAAGTAGGAGTCCAAATCCGTTTCCATACGGAAATTGGAAGGATCATCGCAAATTTCACGAACAACGTACGCCGACACCCAAGCCTTATCGCTTTCAGCGTCTTCACGCGCAACGCCGTAATTCCCTATAAGCGGAAAGGTTTGCACAATTATCTGCCCATAGTTTGCAGGATCCGTCAACGTTTCCACGTAGCCGACCATACCCGTCGAAAACACGAGCTCGCCCGTCGCTTCGCCGTCCGCGCCGCAAGAGTATCCTTGGAATACCGATCCGTTTTGCAACGTCAAATACACCTTTTTCTTTTTCATAGACTTACCTTCTATATGTTAAAATTTATTTTACAGTTTATAAAAATTATAAAAAATAAGACTGATTCAAAAAAATCAGTCCTTAACAAATATCAATTTCTTCAAAATAGAAAAACGAACAGTACCGTCCATGCGGCTTTCGGCCAACGCATTACGGTCTGCTCTGCATTCCAAATTTTTCAAAGAAATTGTCGTAAACATAGTCCACCTACTTATTCCTATATATTATAACACCGAGTTAATTATTTGTCAACGCTACGAAGGTGATTTTTGAATAATTTCGCAAACTTTTTTATCCACACCTTCGGTGTCACCATATACAACCATACCCGATCGACTGATAATTCCCTTTGCCAAGGTCCACACAAAGCCACACGTCGCTCGCAGAAAGAATTTCTTCCCCCGTTGACTGAACATAAGGCAATTTTACGCCATCTTCATACAACGTCAAAACACCTTTCGCCGATTGCAGCGAAATGCGAACAGACAAAGCATCTTCCATTGCTCCTTCCTCCGCAAGCAAGTAAAAAACGTCTTCAACTTTAAGGTTTTTCTCTTTTATGCCGTCTAGGATATTTTTGGCTCCTGCCAAACGTTTCGCCAAAGCACGAGACACTTGTTTAGATCTTGAACCCGAAACCTTACAACACAGAGTTTTCGTTACCCCTTCCGTGTTTCTTATTAGCTCCTTACAAATACAGCTCAAAACGGAACGCAAAGCAAACGTAAACTTCTTATATTCCGTATCCGCACAATCAATCCGCCAATTTCCCGCCCTTCCGTTTGCCATAATGCAAACGGTATCGTTGGGCGAAGGCTCGCCGTCAATGGACAGCAAATTCAACGTTTCTTTAACTTCAGCAGAAAGCGCCTTTTGTAACATTTCGGGCGTAATGCAAACGTCCGTTGTCAAGAAAACAAGCGTCGTCGCCATGTTTGGGCAAACGCGAGCCGATCCCTTAAATATTGCCCCTATTTTACAAGAAATATCGCCGATATCGAAAGAAAACGACAACTGTTTAGGGACTTCTCCAACGCTCGCAATTGCTTGAGCCGCCGCATAACTATTCATGTCGTTAACACCCAAACCTTCCGCCAAACGTTTGATCCCCATTTCGAAGGGCTCTATCGGCAAAGTTAACCCTATTTCACCCGTCGATGCGACCAAAATATCTTCTTTAATTACACAGCAGTATTTTTCCACTAATTGGCATTCTCTGTCGGCAATTTTATCGCCGTTCGGCAAAAAAACGTTCGCAATGCCGCTATTTATAATAATAGCATGTGCATAACCGTTCTTTAAATGCTTGTTAGAGATTTTTACGGGCGAGCCAACCGGATTGCACTGTGAAAATACGCCGGCTGTAGGGCAACGCTTTTCCGCATAGATCAAGGCAAGATCCTTACTTCCATCCGCACGTATACCGCTTGCAATACCATTCGCTTTAAAGCCGGCAGGCGCACATACACCCCCTGCAATCGGCAATAAGTTTCTATTGACTCCGTTTTTTCTCATTTCTAATGTCTATCCGTTATGCAAAATAAATAAGTGCTTGCGTTACAACCTGCTCCGCATCGTTAAATCCGTGTACGAGATACCCACCGTCTTCCGTTTCTTTTCGGTAATAACGGAGCGTTTCCCCTTCCTTGCACTGTTTCACGTAGGAAATCATAAAGCTTTTAAGCTTTTTACTTGCAAGTTCCGCCACCGAGAAACAATTAAACGAATAATCCGCATATCTCGCGTTATTTACGTGCATGTTGTGATCGTATTCCGAGTTCGCAATTTTGATTGAAAATTTTAATTCCCCTTCTTCGGGCTTAAACGCAGGGATTTTCCATTTCACGTTTTCAAGCGCTTTCGTGGTGTTATAAGTGGAATAATCTTGATTTTCAATCGTTTTCGACGGTAAGATTCGTTGCTCTTTAATATCAAAAAGACACCAACGAGCCGAAGCATTCATAAGCAGTTCGTCCGATTGGGAAAAAATTTGATATTCACGACCAAAAATGACGAACGAAGGAGGCGTCGGCCAAGTTTTTACGCGAATCGTCTCCCCAAGCGGAATTGGATTTTTAAATTCACAGCAAAGATTCGTCACCATAAAGGTACACTGTGTCGTCTTAAGATTTGAATACCCAAACCCTAGTTCTTCCGCACTAGAATTTGCTGCTTCCTGTAAATAGGAAAGCACAGTCGATACTTTGCATTCATCCTTAAAATCAATGTCGTAATTTGTTACAAGAAATTGTCTATTGTGTTCATAAAGTTTCATACTTCTTATTATACCTTCTTCCAAATAGGATGTCAACAATTGCCGTGGTTTTTTATGGAAAAACTTCAAAATAATTACAATTTTACGTATATTTTCACGCATAATATATTGACTTTTTCTAATCTTTGTGATATAATACTTTATGTAAAGTAAAATGGCTTGAATCCCTTGTGTTTCCAAGGATTTTCGCAAAATTAAAACCAAGCGATTATTTCAGGCATAACACTACTCTATCTGACAAAATACAATTAGGAGGACATCATGAGCGAAAAGGATCTCACCGCAACTGAGAAAGACGAAAGCTTGACAGGCGGCGAAGAACAAAGCCTCGACATCAGCGCAGATCTCATTCGAGGTCACGTCGACACTATTATTTTGCGCATTCTTTATGACGGCGACAAATACGGGTATGAAATCATTGATGAGATTGAAAAGAAAAGCGGCGGCTTGTATATTATGAAGCAGCCCACTTTTTATAGCGCGGTAAAACGTTTAGAAGCAGCCAAATACGTTACCTCGTATTACGGTGACTATTCCTACGGCGGGAGAAGAAAATACTTCTCTCTTACCGATCTCGGTAAACGCATCACAGAAAGCAATCTTTCCGCGTGGGAATACTCTAGAACGATCATCGATAGCTTGATTTCCGACGGTGAAGCACATTATGATTTCTCGTTCATTACGGAAAAACAAAAGGAATTAGTAGAGCTTAAATCCGCTTTGGCGAACCGTGAAAAGGCGCTTGAAGAAGAAAAAACCGCCCTTTCCAATCTTCGCAGCGAATTACAACGCGAACGCGCGTTACTCGCAACGCAAAGTTCCTCTTTGTCCACCCAAAAATCCGATTTCAACGAATTGCGCAGCCGCGTAGAATCGCAAACCAAAGAATTGCAAGAAAAGCAGCTTACACTCGTTCAAAAACAAGGCGAGTTAGACGCAAAGGAATACGAACTGCAAGCAAAAGAAATTGAAATCAATAACGCGAAAGCAGAGATTGCACGCGAATCGGACGAAATTCTTGCCTTAAAAGGACTTTTAGAGGCGCAACAGCTTGCATTCTCCGATAAAGAACGCGAGTTAGCGGAAACCAAACAGCTTTATAGCGAGCAAGCAAACGAACTCGCTACCGCAAACGAAACCATTTCCTCTTTGCAGATACTTTCACAACAAGCCGCTAGCAGCGAAGAACTCGATGCAGCGAAAGCCGAGCTTGAAAGTGCAAAGAATGAGCTCGAAGATAAAAAATCCGTAATCGCTTCTCTCAATGCGGCGCTTTCCACCCATGAAAGCACTATCGCACGCTTAAAGAGCGACTACGAAAACAAGTCCACAGAATATTACAACAAAACGTTGGAACTTCGTGCGCAACAAGCGCAAATTGATTCGCAAAGAGAAAAGATTGAAAGCGACAAGCGTTTAATGGACGCAAAAAATGCTGAGACTGCCGATTTAAAACACCAAATTGAAGAACGTGAATCAGCTCTTGACGCCCGTGAAAAAGCGCTTGCCGAAATGACGGAAAGTATGCGCAATTCCGAAGCATCCGCGACTGTTGCCCTCGCCGCTCTTGAAGCAAGACAACGCGAGCTTGACGAACGGGAAGCTGAATACGCAAAGGCAAATGAAGCGTGGACGACGGAAAAGTCCTCTATCGATGAAGACCGCGCAGCGCTTGAAGAAGCCCGTAAGGCGCTTGAAGAAGAGCGCGCCGAGCTTCAAAATCGCTTGGAAATCCTTGAAGTAGAAAGAGATACCCTTTGCGCCGACAACGAATCGTTAGAGCAAAGTAAGATAGCTCTTGAAGCGGAAAAGGAAAGCTTGACCGCCTTAAAAAATAGCTTAACTGCCGAACGTGAAGAGCTTGAAAAGAAGACGTATGAGCTGACGCAACTCGAATATTCGATGGACGAAAGACAACGCGAGTTGGAAACACAACAGTCGGAAAGCTCGGAATCCTCCGCCGAATTGCAGCGTCGTTTCGACGATATTCAAAACCGTGAAAACGAATTGCAAAGCAAAAACGAAAAGCTTATCGCCGATCAAGCTACTTTGCAACAACAACAAAAAGAACTCGCCGCAAGACAGGGCGTATATAATCAACAACAGCTTGAATTTATCGCTCGCAAAAACGCACTTGCAGCACAGCAATTTGATTTTGCGGACAAGCTCTCGACCTATAATGCGCAAGTCAAAGCACTCAATGAAAACCTTGAAAAGCTTGAAAATGAACGCTTGAATTTCCAAAACGAAAAGCAACGTTGCGACGACCTTTCTAAGGAGCTCGATAAAAAGAAAGCCGAACTTGATTCCGACCGCGAAAAGCTTGAAAATGAACGCGAAGACTTAATTCAAGAACGTATGGAACAACAAAAACGTACGCTTGATGACACGTCGGGCTTACAAGCTAGAATGGCGGAAATTCAAGAACGCGAACGAGCACTTGTTCAACGCGAAAACGCCTTAAATGAACAAATGCGAAATGCAAACGCATACGTCTATCAGCCCCTGAATCAAGCAGGCTACGACAGCTATCAACAGCCTTCGCCTTACGCACAACAACCCGCACGCTACTCCAACGATTTGGCCGAACGCGCACAACGTGACGGCATTCGTCTGAGTACCGCAGGCAGCATGCGTGGATACTCTGCTCCGATCAATCGCTCGGCGGAATCCGCCCCTGCCTTCAACGAAGCAAAAGCCGCAAAAACAGGCTTCTACAACGTAGGCTTGACGTTATTCAAGTCGGCAATTATCATTCTTTGCATTATGGCATTTGAAAGCCTTGCGGTGTTCTTCGCAAGAGATTACCTTGGCGTAAACGTTCTTTACCCCATTATCGCCTTTGGCGTTGGCTTTATTGCCTTTGTCGTATGCGCTATTATGTATGCGGCAGGCTATAAATCTCACGTAAGACGCAAGAAACACCCCTCCTACGTGTTAACTGCCGCGATTATTTTCGTAATCTCTGTAATCGCCGTAACAATGGTTGCCGTCTATTTCAAGGCGCAAGTTTCTATCGCATCCGAGCTTTTGACGTTTGTCGTAATTCCAGTTATTTACTTGTTTAACATCTTGTTGTTCGTTGCGTTCTATTACGCATTCTCAGTCAACTCGAACAAACGCTAATCGTAAAACCTCTCCCAATACAGGGAGAGGTTTTTTCTTTCTAAAATATGTTTCACGTGAAAATATGTGCACTTTTCATTCCCCCTCGCGCAACAAAAAAAGCACCCTACGGGTGCTTGTTTGGTGGACGCTTGGGGTTTTGGCTTCGCCAAAGTAGCGCATCGGCGAACAAGTCCGCCCCTTACACCACTCTCTTTTGCGCCGCTGCTCACGCGAACCTCCGTTAATGCGAAGTTTCTTCAGTCTCTCGCGCCAACAAAAAAAAGCACCCTACGGGTGCTTGTTTGGTGGACGCGAGAGGGCTCGAACCTCCGACCTCTACCATGTCAAGGTAGCGCTCTAACCAACTGAGCTACGCCTCCATATTTTTTGATTATTATAGCAAATAATTCTTTACTAGTCAATCGTTTTTATATATTCCATAGAAAAAACACATAAACAAGTTCTTATAAAAGCGGCTTGAGCTATTACGCTCAAGCCGCTTCCATTTTACATTTTATAAGTTACGCCTTCATTGCTTCTTCGATAGCAACTGCGCAAGCAACCGTCATACCAACCATGGGGTTGTTACCTGCACCGATCAAGCCCATCATTTCTACGTGAGCAGGAACGGAGCTCGATCCCGCGAACTGTGCGTCGGAGTGCATTCTACCCATCGTATCGGTCATACCGTAGGAAGCAGGACCTGCCGCCATGTTATCGGGGTGAAGGGTTCTACCCGTACCGCCACCGGAAGCAACGGAGAAGTATTCTACGCCGTTTTCGTTACACCACTTCTTGTACGTACCTGCAACGGGGTGTTGGAATCTCGTAGGGTTCGTGGAGTTACCGGTAATGGAAACACCAACGTTTTCAAGCTTCATGATTGCAACGCCTTCGGGTACGGAGTCAGCACCGTAGCACTTAACCTTTGCACGAGGACCGTCGGAGAATGCTTTTTCATAAACCACTTCAACCGTTTCACTTGCGTGGTCGAACTTCGTTTCAACGAAGGTGAAGCCGTTGATTCTCGAAATGATATATGCAGCGTCTTTACCAAGACCATTCAAGATAACGCGAAGAGGTTGCTTTCTAACCTTGTTTGCGTTAAGAGCAATGGAAATTGCGCCTTCAGCAGCAGCGAAGGATTCGTGACCTGCAAGGAAGCAGAAGCATTCCGTTTCATCGGAAAGGAGCTTTGCGCCAAGGTTACCGTGACCAAGACCTACGAGACGGTTTTGCGCAACGGAACCGGGGATACAGAATGCCTGCAAGCCGATACCGATAGCAGCAGCTGCATCGGAAGCCTTCTTGCAACCCTTCTTAATAGCAATAGCCGAACCAACGGTGTATGCCCAAACTGCGTTTTCAAAGCAGATAGGTTGACCTGCGCGGACAATCTTATCGCAGTCTACACCCTTTGCAAGGCAGATATCTCTACATTCTTCTACGGAAGAAATACCGTATTCTTTAAGAACGCCGTTAATCTTCTCAATTCTTCTTTCATAACCTTCAAATAATGCCATTTGCTTGTCCTCCTCTATTACTCTTTACGAGGGTCGATAAACTTAACCGCACCCTGTTCAGCAGTAAATCTGCCGTAGTGACCCATAGCTTTCGCATATGCTTCGTTGGGTTCCATACCCTTTTTGATGAAGTCGGTCATTTTGCCAAGAGAAACGAATTCATAGCCGATAACTTCGTTGTTAGCGTCAAGAGCAAGACGGGTAACGTAGCCTTCTGCCATTTCAAGGTATCTAACGCCTTTTTGAAGGGTGGAGTACATCGTACCAACCTGCGAACGATGACCTTTACCAAGGTCTTCCAAACCAGCGCCGATTACAAGACCGTCGTCGGAGAAAGCGGATTGCGATCTACCGTAAACGATTTGCAAAAAGAGTTCTCTCATTGCGGTATTGATAGCGTCGCAAACGAGGTCGGTGTTCAACGCTTCAAGGGGCGTCTTACCGGGCAAAATTTCAGCAGCCATAGCCGCAGAATGCGTCATACCCGAGCAACCAATCGTTTCAACAAGAGCTTCTTGAATGATACCCTGCTTAATGTTGAGCGAGAGCTTACAAGCGCCTTGTTGAGGAGCGCACCAACCGATACCGTGCGTGAAACCGCTGATATCTTTGATTTCTTTCGCATGAATCCACTTGCCTTCTTCAGGAATGGGCGCGTTTTCATGACGAGCAACGCCTGCGCCTTTTGCAACGCAGTACATTTCTTGAACTTCTGACGAAATTGTCATTATGAATTCCTCCAAAAATATTTTATCTTTTTTGCATATTGATTTATGGACTTAGGATACAGCGAAACCGCAATATCCCTTATACCAAATATAAGTATAACACATCTTTTAAAAAATTTCAACTACACAACGCCAATTTTTTAAATTTAAAATAAAGTTTTTATTTTATCGATTTTTATAAAAATAAAAAGCTAGGCTCTACAATTTTGAAATGTAGAGCCTAAAAGAATTATTCATCAATTCCACTTATTGCTTTTTGCCTGTATATATCTATTGGCTTCCCTTCCGCATTTTTCCAAGCATGCCACCCATCTTGATTTCTACCACATACAATAGCTGCTGCCATTGAAGGAGAATTACAGTCAAAATCCTCTTGAACAATATTGCCCTTTATATTCAAAGTATCTCTTTTTGCTATCCACCCCTTAACAGATAAAGTAGTCAAAGGTGCTAAAACCGCTCCCGCCTTTACTGTAATTTTCCCCTCTAATATTTCCATGGTAGCCGACGCATATTCCTTGGATATGGAATTTTTAATTCTCAATTTATATTTACCATTCGGAATAATACCATTTTTACTTTGAACGACTTCTGTTGCTTGTTCAAAAATATCAGTTTTAGTTTCGTCTTCGGGATAAACAACTCGCCCCTCCAAAGATGTCATAAGTTGTTTCACCAAGTTAATATCAATAGAAAACAACTCTGAATCCCCAACACGACTTTTACTAAAAATTTCATGAATTAGCTTTTCTTTTTCATCGTAATCTTCAACCTCAATCGCAAACTCTCTTTTAAGGACTCCTATACGACGATAACCATCTCGTTCAAGATTCGCCATTCTACTTTGAAAATTATCAACACCAGTCTTTCCTATTTTAACCAATCCATCCACACAAGTATCCATAAGATAAATAATGCCCTTTGCCATTTTTTCACTCCTTAACTTTTTTCATTTTAAGTGTATCATAAATTACATATTCTGTCAATATATTGTAAGAAGTTTAATCTAAGAAATCTTCGGGGCGGAGTTTTGCGCGCAGCTTTTCTATTGCGTGTTTTTCTATTCTTGAAATATACGAACGCGAAATCTTTAATACGTTGGCTACCTCTCTTTGTGGCAAGGGAATTCCCCCATTTAGTGCATAACGAAGACAAATAATCGTATATTCACGATCGCTTAAAACCGTTTTGATTTGCGCAAGCAACTTTTCACGTTGCACAGAGCGTTCTACCTGCTCAAAAACACAATCTTCCTTCTCAAAGAGAAGGTCCATCAACGTCAATTCGTTCCCGTCTTTGTCCGTTCCCACGGGATCGGTCAAAGAAATGGCGTTTTTATGTTTCTTATTTGCGCGAATCAACATCAAAATTTCATTTTCAATACATCTTGCCGTATAGGTTGCAAGCGCCGTTCCATGATTTGGCTTATAGGTATTGATCGCCTTAATAAGCCCTATACTTCCAACGGAAATCAAATCGTCCGTTTCCGCCGCGCCCGTATATTTTTTAACGATATGCGCCACCAAACGCATATTGTGCTTCACCAAAATATCCTTGGCTTCTTTATCCCCTTGGGCAACCAAAGCCAAATATTTCTCTTCCTGCTCTTTTGAAAGCGGCTTCGGGAAAGAATTCTTCGTTCCAATCGTTCCCGTGAAAAATGCAATTCGTCCCAACAACGTCCAAAGCAATTCTAAAAACATATCGTTCACCTCGCTTGGATATCGTATGCTTATGACAGTTTGTACTATACCCAAACCATAAAATTCGCGCCACTAATTATGTCAGACATAGGTATTATGCGTGACATACTCCTTTATTTTAAAGGGTTTCCGCGCAGTATTATGCGTGTCGTAATACCTATGTCTGACATAATCGACCATTTCGGGTACAAAACAAAAAGAAACTGCGTGTTTTTACGCAGTTTCTTAAAATCCCCTATTTTAGGCGGAAATATAGGCAATAAAAGGATTTGAGTTTGTCTATAAGCCGAGTTCTGTCGTGTACGGTCATTTATCTAGGCTTGCCGTCACCGACAAGCTCAAGCGATGTTAACGGTAATCCGTCGGACGGACAGCCCTATTGACGGATACCCAATCTTGCAGCGGGTGGGGTTTACATGGCATACCGTGTTACCACGGTATCGGTGAGCTCTTACCTCGCCTTTCCATCCTTACAAGGCAATGCCTTGCGGTTTATTTCTGTTGCACTGTCCCGGAGATCACTCTCGCCTGACGTTATCAGGCACCCTGTCCTATGCAGCTCGGACTTTCCTCATGGCTAAATTAGCCCCGCGACCGTATAACAAACTCAAATCTTTATATATTATACCACTTTATTTAAAAAAAATCACTCAATTTTATTGCTTTTTTAGAAAAAAAAGAGTACAATAGTTATGATTTATAAAATGGGTGATTTTGGCGCATTTTTTAAAAATTATTCAAGTATTACCCATTTAGGAGTTATTATGAAAAAAACAAAAATTATTTGTACACTTGGCCCCGCAAGTTCAAACAAAGAAACGTTCGCTAAAATGGCGGATGCGGGAATGGACGTCGTCCGCTTAAATTTTTCTCACGGCACGCACGAAGATTTCGCAAAGAAAATTGCAATGATTAAGGAAGTTCGTAATGAAAAACAACTCCCCTTGCCTATTCTTTTAGACACGAAAGGTCCTGAATTCCGCATTAAAGCTTTTAAAGAAGGGAAAATTACGCTTGAAGAAGGTGATCCTTTCACCTTTACCACAGAAGATATTGAAGGTGATCAAACACGTGTAAGCGTTTCGTATGAGCACATCTGCGAAGATCTTATACCCGATGATAAAATTCTTTTGAACAATGGTATGATTGTTTTCCGTGTTACGGAAGTAAAAGCGCCCAACGTACACTGCGTCGTTGAAATTGGCGGCGAGCTTTCTAGCCGCAAATCTATGTTCTTCCCCGATAAAGAATTGCACCTTGATTTCCTTTCCGAGCAAGATAAAGCCGATCTTCTTTTCGGTATCGAGCAAGACGTAGACTTTGTTGCGCTTTCTTTCGTTTCCAAGGCGCAAGACGTTATTGACGCTAAGGAATTCCTTAAAGCGCACGGCGGCAAGCATATCGACGTCATCGCAAAAATTGAAAACCGCGCCGGTGTGAACAATTTGCTTGATATTATGAAGGTTTCGGACGGCATTATGGTTGCTCGTGGCGACCTTGGCGTGGAGATTCCCTACGTTGAACTTCCAAACGTTCAAAAACATATTATTACGCAATGCCGTATCCACGGTAAACGTGTTATTACCGCTACGGAAATGTTGGAATCTATGATCCACAACGCTCGTCCGACGAGAGCGGAAATTTCCGACGTTGCGAACGCCGTTTACGACGGTACTTCCGCCGTTATGCTCTCGGGTGAAACGGCTGCGGGCGAATATCCCGTAAAATCGGTTGCCGCTATGGCAAAAATTGTAGAACACGCGGAAACACATACGGAATATATCCAAAACATCGACCTTGACAGCTTTGAAATTGAAACGACGGCAGAAGCGCTTTCCCACTCCGCTGCTTTGCTCGCAAAAGATTTGCACGCAAGCGCAATCGTCGTTTGTACGCGTACAGGCGGAACGGCACGTAAAGTATCGAGATTCCGTCCAAACATCAATATTATCGGTATTACGACGGATATTCACGCTTACCGTCAACTTGCTTTGAGCTGGGGTGTTTTGCCTGCTATGGCGGAAGAATACACGTCGGTTGATATTCTCTTCTATTTCGCCAAGCTAATTGCGAAAAAGAGCGGTTTGGTAAAGAAAGGCGACACGACTGTTATCACGGGTGGTACGCCGAACGGCAAGAGCGGCAATTCTAACCTTATTAACGTTGAAACGATTTAAATAAACTTACCCCGAAAGCGATTTGCTTTCGGGGTTTTTCTAAATACTATTAAAAAACCCACCGCAAGGTGGGTTTCTTTTTTAATAAAGCCAAACGTAACCAATCAAGAACATAAGAAGCGCAACAAGCAAAATACACCCTAACAATGGTAATATTGCGCGATATGCACCGCCTACCATTGCCCAATATTCTTTTTTGGAAACGCGTTCGCCTCTGTTTTTCGACTTGTTCTTACTACGGTGCGGATCATAACCTCGAATGCCTTCAACGTTCATATCTGCAATCGTCGTTTCCATATCAAGCTCCGCCTCTTCGCGGCGTTTGCGTTCGCGTTTCTCTTCCTTTTTACGCTGTTTTTCTAGCTTTTTTTGTTGCTTTTCTTGCTCTGTCATAGTTACTCCAAGCGCAAGCTTTAACAAGCTACTCTTTTCTTATTTCGAGGATTCCGTTCCCTGCATAACAACCTGTGCTTCATATGCAGCAAGCTCTTCTTCCGTATCATAAAGATGACAAGCACAGAAATGTCCTTTTTCAACCTCTTTATAGGCAGGTGGCACGTGTTTACAAACTTCCATACATCTATCGCAACGAGTATGAAATTTACAACCCTTAGGCGGATTTACGGGCGAAGGAATATCGCCTTTCAAAATCACACGATTCATCTTCACGTGAGGATTGGGCACGGGAACCGCCGAGAACAATGCCTTCGTATACGGATGATAGGTATTCTCAAATATCTGCGCTTTCGAGCCGTATTCTACCATACTCCCCAAGTACATAACCCCGACTTCATCGGAAATATGCTTAACAACGGATAAGTCGTGCGAAATGAACACGTACGTCAAGCCAAGCTTTTGTTGAAGTTCCTTCAACATATTGATGATTTGTGCTTGAATAGAAACGTCAAGAGCCGAAACGGGTTCGTCACAAATAACAAGTTCAGGATTTACTGCAAGCGCACGCGCGATACATATACGCTGACGCTGACCACCCGAGAATTCGTGGGGATAACGCTCAAAGTAATGAGGTTGCAAGCCGCACATCGTCATAATATTCAAAACGTAATCACGATAGTTTTCTTTGCTTACCAAACCGTGTTGACGTGCTGCTTCACCAATAATTTCACCAACTGTCATACGAGGCGAAAGACTTGCGTAGGGATCTTGGAAAATCATCTGCATTTGCGGACGAAGTTTATCAAACTCACTATCCGAAATATGCGATACTTCGCGTCCCTTAAACCAAACCTCACCGCCCGTTACGTCATAAAGGCGTAAAATCGTGCGCCCCATGGTGGTTTTACCGCAACCAGATTCGCCTACGATACCAAGCGTTTTGCCCTTTTTAAGGCTAAAAGAAACGTTGTCTACGGCTTTTAACCATTTGGTCGGCTTACCAAAAAAGTTCGTACCGACAACAAAGTGCTTTTTTAAGTGACGAACGTCCAACAAAACGTCTTCGTCGGGGGCATTCGACATATTAGGAAGCATTTCAAGTTCGATATTACTCATGCTTTTTACCCCCTTCTTTATAAAGATAGCAAGCTACGCTATGCGTATCCGTAACCTTGATAAGGTGCGGATACTCGCCTGCGCATTCCTTGCAACACATTTCACATCTATCACGGAAATAACAATAGTTGGGCATATCTACGGGATTGGGGACAAAACCAGGGATACAGTAAAGCGAATCCACTTCCCCGTCAACCGTAGGCTTACTCTTCTGCAAGCCAATCGTGTAAGGATGCATAGGATGATCGAAAATATCTTCCGCCGTACCCATTTCAATAACCTTGCCTGCATACATTACAACAACGAAATCCGCCATTTCAGCAACAACGCCAAGGTCGTGCGTGATAAGCATAATCGAGCCGCTAATCTTGTCCTTGATTTCACGAAGCAAGTCCAAAATTTGCGCTTGAATGGTAACGTCGAGCGCCGTCGTCGGTTCGTCGGCAATAATCAAACGAGGATTGCAAAGAAGTGCCATTGCAATCATAACACGTTGACGCATACCGCCCGAAAGCTCGTGCGGATACTTTTTATATACGCCGTCAGGGTCAGCAATGCCAACCAATTTCAGCATCTCAATGCTGCGTGCTTTTGCGCCTGCCTTCGTGATACCGTCGATGTGCAAGAATGCAACTTCGTCCAATTGGTTTCCAATACGGAAAACGGGATTCAACGACGTCATCGGTTCTTGGAAAATCATAGCGATTTCACGGCCACGAATGGTACGCATCGTATCCATAGGCATCTTTGCGATGTCATAGACCTTCTCTTCCATTTCATACATATAGCCGCCGAGCTCGTTCTTTTTACGAATAGGATTGCCCTTTGCGTCTTTTACAAGAACAATCTCGCCATTTACTTCTTCCGTTTCATATACGGGAATTTTCTTCCCGAACTTGTCACGACGGAACGCATTGGAACGAAAACGAATTTCACCAGCGGAAATTTGCCCCGTAGGTCCTTGTACAAGGCGCATCAACGAAAGCGACGTAACGCTTTTGCCGCAGCCCGATTCCCCTACGACGCCAACCGTCGCACCTTCGGGAATAGAGAACGTAACCCCGTTTACTGCTTTTACAACACCTGCATCCGTATAGAAATAGGTGTGAAGATCGTCAAATTCAAGTATGTTTTTCGGATCTTTCATTTGCGTAGTATATTCCCATTCGGGCTTCTTACGCTTCTTTTCCTTTTCGAATGCTTTTGTAATTTTAAGATTTTCTTTCGCTATTCTTCTCGACTCTTGGGCGGAAATATAGCGAGAATTTTTCTTTCCTTCTGCCATCTTTCTTACCTCTTCATCTTCGGGTCAAACGCGTCGCGGAGACCGTCGCCAACAAAGTTGAACGCCAAAATTGCAAGCGTAATACAGATTCCGGGCGGAATCCAGAAATTAGGATAGTTTTCAAGATACAACATTTGCGACGCCGAGCTAATCATAGCACCCCACGTAGGCGTACCGAGAGGCGCACCCAAATTAAGGAAGCCAAGCGTTGCTTCCGTCAAAATGATACTACCTAACCCCATCGTCATCGAAACGATAAGCTGCGGCAATACGTTGGGAAGCAAATGCTTGAAGATTTTACGGCTCGTAGAAAGCCCGGACGCTTTTGCGGCAAGCATAAATTCTTGCTCACGCAAGGACAAAATTTGCCCACGAACAAGTCTTGCAATACCCGTCCAACCAAGCAACGTCAACACAATCATTAAGAAATACAGTCGCTCAATACCTTCTACGCCAAAACCCGTCAGCATCGCCGAAAGGATTAACATAATAGGAATAGATGGAATACAACTTAAAATATCAACGATACGCATGACTAGGTTATCCACCCAACCGCCAAAATGTCCGGCTAGGCCGCCTAGAACAACACCTATAATCGTTTCTAATATAATAACGACGAAACCAATCGTAAGGGAAATTCTACCGCCCAACATCAAGTTGGTAAACAGGTCGTAACCACCGTCGTCCGTACCAAGCCAATGATCCATACTAGGATCGGCAAGGGAATTCCAAGGCGACTGCGTAACTGTAATATCGTATGCGGAATAGGTTTCCCCGTCGATAACGTAGTCGATTCTCGTAACTGTAACCTTGTCTTTCCCGGGCGCAATATCCTTTACTTTCTCGCCGGCATCCGACCAAGGCGAGAACAAAGGTCCTATAAATGAAAACAAGAAAAGAATAACAAGGGTAACTAATCCGACGACCGAAAGCTTTGAGCGGAAAAATCTCTTTGCTACCAACATACCGGGCGAAAGCACACGCACACGGTCCGTCAAATTCTCACCGTGCAAATCCTCTTTCGTCGTTTTTTCCGTTTCCACCACCGCGTCAACTTTTTCTTCGGACAATTCTTCGATATATTCGTTTTTATCTTCCATAATCGTCCTCCTTATGCAAGTTTAACGCGAGGGTCAACAATCGCGTACATAATATCTGTAATGAGAATACCGATAACCGTAAGGAACGCAATAAACATATTGTATCCCATAATGAACGGAATATCACCTGCTAACATCGCTTGGTATGCCGTATTACCGATACCGGGAATATCGAATACCGTTTCCGTAATCATCGCGCCGCCAAACAAGGACGGAAGCGTCCCTGCAAGAAGAGTAACGAGCGGAATCAAGGTATTTCTAAATACGTGCTTATAGACGACAGAGTGCTCGGATAAACCCTTCGCTCTCGCCGTACGTATGTAATCGGCATTCAGCACTTCCAAGGTGTTGGTACGAGTGTAACGCATCCATGCACCGATATTGAGCACAACAAGTACTACCATGGGTAGAATAAGATGCTTTACCGTATCCAAGAACCACATAAATCGACTATCCCCCGGGCCAGGATCGGCAGGCAAGCCGCCTACGGGCAACCAACCGAGATCCAAGGCAAAGAATTTAATAACGATACTGCCGAGGAAGAAGGTCGGGAAGGATATACCAATCATAGTAAGCACGGTAGCGATATAGTCCAACTTCCCGTACTGATTGCACGCACACTTGATACCGAGCGGAATGGCGATAACAAGTTCGAGAATAAGCGCAATAAAGGAAAGCGTAAAGGATACGCCCATATTCTCGAAAATAACGTCTTCGACGGGACGGCTATATTTGAAGGAAACGCCCAAGTCCCCGCTCAAGAATTTCGAGAGCCAAGACCAATAGCCTTCCATCATCGTGCCGTCCATGCCGTAGTACGATCTTAAATTCGCTAAAAGCTCTTCATAATTCCCCGTGCTCCCTGCCATTGCGATTGCCTGTTGTTCAAGGTAATCGGCGGGCATATTCCAAACCAGCATATACAAGATCAGCGAAACGCCGAACAGTATCAGCAGGGAAAGGAGAATTCGTTTTATACAGTATTTTACCATCTGTCTTTCTTCACTTTTCGTTTATTTTTTGAAAAAGAGTTACAAAGTTACAATAATAAGGATTAGTTGTAGTTAACTTCCCAAATTCTATCGATAACGCCTTCGTTTGCGGAAGCGTTTTGATTAACCGTCGTAAGGTCGATAACGTTCTTGTTGAATGCAACAAGGTCGTTTCTTTGATACGTAGGAAGTTCTACGGCAAGATCCATAACCTTATCGAGAGCTTGTGAGTAGATTTCCTTTCTCTTGGATTGTTCGAGCGTTTCACGTCCTTGATCAATCAAATCACTCAATTCGTTGATAATTTCAAGTTCTCTTTCGTATTTACCCGTAAGATCTTTAAGAATTACGTCATAGCCCCAGTTCTTAACGCTCGTTGCGTTACTATCTTTATGGTAAACCTGATACATATCGGGGTCAACCGTGGAAGACCATGCAGCCGCCCAAACAGCAAGTTCACCGCTTGCGAGCTTACGAAGCGCCGATACGTCCGTACCAACGGTGATATCGAAGCCGCATTCGTTCAATCTCTTCGCTGCGTCTTGGAACATTTCAAATGCAGGGTGGTCCGTCGTTTCGCCTGCAATCGTAAACTTATATTTTAACGGCTTGCCGTTGATATAAAGCTTACCATCCGAACCTTGCGATGCGCCCTCTACTTCCAATACCTTATCAATAATGGGTTGATTGTCTACTTGATATGCAATCTTCGAGTATTCCGTTGCGCCCGTGGGATATGCCCAGCTCGTCGTGGACATAGGTCTCCAAATGGTATCTGCAAGACCGGGATAATAGTTGCGAATAATGGACTGCGTATCCATCGCCATCATGATTGCCTGACGAACTTCAAGCTGTTCAACGTGTTTAGGATTGATACCAACGTAACCATAACCGTTCGTCTTGTAGGAAATGCTCGTCAAATGAGAAATTTGACTTACTTCATTCGAGTTTGCCTGCGAAGCGTTGGGTTCACCGTAGTCGATGTCACCCGATTCAAGTTGTTGGATAATTCTATCCGAGCTAACAACCTTATAACGAAGTTTTCTAATCTTTGCGTTATGGAGCCCTTCGCCTACCGTTTCGAAATAATCGTTACGTACGAAATATACCCAGTTGTTGTTATAGAACGAACCGAAGTTAACGTCCTTTTCGTTTGCGCTGCTTGCTTTATAAACGCCTGCGCCAACGGGCAACCCGTTCTTATTGGTTGCCTTCAATACGTTATCGAAGAAGTCCTTATCCCCCATCTTTACGCCGAAATCCGTCGATTTGATGGTTTCTTCGTTGGAGTAATAATGCATAGGAGCAACGCCGAAGGAGAAGTTCCAAATTGCTTTGGGGTCAACCTTGTTGATCTTAATCTTCAATACGTCGTGCTTTTCGCCGAGGTCAACGCCGTCGAACGAGCTCGTTTGATAGGTCGTGATACCGGAAATGGTGGGAACGTCCAATTTACCGTCCGCCTTGATGTCTGCATAGTGCTTGGACTTTTCGTCGTTTGCGAAATCTTCAATCGCATTCGTACCCGTCATCCAATAGTACATAACTTGAACGAATTTCGTTTTAAGAGAGGTGTATTCACCGTAAACAAGGTCGATACATTCTTCTTTAATCAACGCATTTCTTGCGTCCGCATCGCTCACTTCCGCATTACCGGGAAGTGCTTTATACGCCGCAATTTTTTCCGCCGTCGTTGCGCCCTCGATAACTTCGGGATAATCCTTGAAATCGGTAACGTATCTGCCGTTTTCGTCCTTTACTGCACCGTCGGCATTCGTTTCAATAGAAACAAGACCTTCGTTGAAAAGGAATACTTGCCAATCTTCAGTGAAGCTATATTTTTCTTCATAAGATTCCAACTGACCAACGTTGTTCGTCCAGTCGCTTTCAACTTCTTCTTTGAAAAGCTTTTGTGCCGTAGCGTAGTCTTTCTTGATTTGTTCGGTTTCCGTAACTTCGTCTTTGGTATCTTTAAGCCATGCTACAAGCGCATCGTATCTTGCTTGCGCCTTCGTGTAGAAGCTCGCTTGAATGTCGCCTTCCGTTGCGCCTTCCATATCGGGATCTTGCGCACGGTACGCCTTCAAGCCAACGATATCCGTCGAGTAAATCGTAGCAGAACCCATATACACAGGATCGAGATAAACGTACAAGTTAAAGAGTACGTCTTTAATCGTCAAAGGTTCTCCATCACTGAATTTGATACCGTTTTTAATAACAAATTCATAATCGGTGTAAAGCGCCTTGCTCGCATCCGTCGTTACCGTACCTGCATCGTCTGCAAGATAGGTAACCTTGTAATCAAGAGCAACCGTAGCTTCATTTTCACCGCATACGGGATTGCCGTCTTTGTCTACGCTCAACATACCGATCTGCGTCATAGAGATCATTTCGGTATCCGTTGCGGACGTTGCGAAGAACGGGTTAAAGTTACCGTCCAAAGCTTCCGTCGCCAATACAAAGGGGCGTTCTTCCGGGTCATAAGCCTGTTTCTTTTTCCCACCTTTTTCACACGCTACCATCGACGATAAGGTAAGAACACTCATCAGCAAGCACGTAAATCTTTTTACTGACTTATTCATAATTTATATCCTCCGTTTCTTTTTTCCTAATTAATTTTCATTATCGCCGGTGTTGATGAACTTACTAGGATCATCTTCCCCTACGATCTTAAAGCCATTGCCGCCCGACGCTTCGCGGTAAGCTGCATCGTTTGCATACCCGCCGTACAAGCAATGTGCATATTTATCTGTTCCCGACATCATATTGAGTATATTTACACTTGCGTCTTTTACAACTGTTAAAGTACCTTCAAGGGATACGTTGTTAATGGTTGCTCCTGCTTCCATCGTTTCAAATGCAAAATAGATTTCAAGCGGCGTATTTCTCATCGTAAATACAAGCTGCAATCCGTTAAACGACAAGTTTTCAATTTTCGCCGACGCGGTAATATTCTTAAACATAGACATAGACGACGTACTTGCGCTCGCACGAGCTTCCACCTTCAAATTCGAAATGGTGAAACCGTTTCCTTGGATTTCAGCAAGCACTCTGTTTTTCGGCGTTATCGAAATGTTGGAAGGTCCGCAATCGATATCGTTCAAAAGCCAATAATGATTTGCCGCAGAGCCCAATCCGTCGAACATAGCCTTTACGTCCGCAGGGGTACTTACAAGCTCCCAATCACCAACCATATA
Organism: Clostridia bacterium; assembly: GCA_017505465.1. GTDB lineage: Bacteria > Bacillota > Clostridia > Christensenellales > Borkfalkiaceae > Scatosoma. Next base: position 23,000 of record JAFVPE010000012.1, read on the forward strand.
CTTCGCATAGATCGTCACGTCTTCATCCTGCTTCACCAAAGGCCAAGCAACAAGTTGCGTGCAAGCTTCATCCGCATAGTAATTCACGAAAGTAAATCCGCCGTCCTTTTGAGGAATGGGATCGCCCGAAATACTACCCAACAAGCCGTTTGACTCGTAGCTAGAAACTTTAACGACGTCGCCTTGCTTTACGGCTTGCTTTCCATACAAGGGAGAACTTGCCGTTACGCTTGCAGTATCGATATCAATTTCTGCGTTGGGCGCATTTTCAATCACAAGCTTAACTTGTACTTTGGAACGGGTACTCCATTTTGCAGCAACGTGCCAATGTTCCCCTTTTTCTATCGGTTTTGTAAAGTCGACTTCTTCCCCAAGTTCATATACGTGATGCGTACTGTTATCCGTCGGATCCGTATAATCGCTATCAGGTATGATCTTTAACTCGTTGTTCTCATCTTCTTTAATGTGATACCAACCGCTAAACTCATACCCTTCGCATTCCACGCCGATATTACCCGTATTACCAATGTTCAACACTTTTGCGCCGGCTTTATAATACATATATTTTACCTTTGCGGTATTCGGCGTAAATTTTGCGTTTGCGTTGTTGACGTAATAGGTAACCTGCGCTTCCAAGTCATTGTTTTGAACGATGTCTTTAAGGGAATCCCCCAGCGAACAACCCACCAAAACAAAAAGCGCCGCAATCGCCATTAAAATAATGAGCAAGGTGCTTTTCAGTTTCTTTTTCATCAAGTAAACCTCTATGATTAATACTTATTTATAAATTTCAAATTTTACCGTTTTGCCGTTTTTTGGCATTACGACCCAATTCTACTTATAAACCTCATATTATTTTAACTTAAAAAAACGCTTTTGTCAATCGTTCTTCCTCTTTTATATATAAATAAATTCTATTTTTGAAAATTTATTTTATAGAATCATAAAAACCGATTATTTTTATTAAAAATATCGATTTGTGAAATTGCATAACAACCAACAAAAAACCGCTGTAGAAAAACAATATCTACAACGGATTTTTATTAAAGCTTATATTTATACACTTGAATTGTATTTTTATTTATTTTGTCATCTTCTCTTGTTTCACTTTATGATCGATTACGTGACGGGACGCAAGCTCTTTTTGCACGTCTTCCACGGTAATCCCCATTTGCACCATCAAGACAAGCACGTGATAAGTAAGATCGGCAATTTCATAAATGGCTTCCTTCTTATCTTCTGCCTTCCCTGCGATAATCACCTCTGTGCTCTCTTCGCCAACCTTTTTGAGAATCTTATCCAAGCCCTTTTCAAACAAATACGTCGTATACGAGCCCTGCGGAAGCTCCGCCTTTCTTTGCAACAACAGTTTGTACAAGCCAAATAAACTAAATTCATTCTTTTCTTCGTCAATATAAAGCGGATTAAAGAAACAGCTTTCCGCGCCCGTATGGCATGCAGGGCCATCCTTTTCTACTTTTACAACCAACGCATCTTTGTCGCAATCTGCCACAATGGATACGACGTGTTGATAATTACCGCTCGTTTCGCCTTTGCGCCAAAGCTCTTGACGGCTACGACTATAAAAACAAGTTTTCTTTTCTTTCAAGGTAATCGAAAGACTTTCCGCATTCATATACGCAAGTGTAAGCACTTCCTTCGTATTGACGTCTACCACGATAGCAGGGATTAATCCTTTTTCATCAAATTTTAATTCATCTATTTTTATCATATTTCACTCCTTTATATGCGAACGTTAATTCCATTGTTCGCCAACGTACGTTTCAAATCCTTAATAGCGATTTCCCCAAAATGGAATACCGAAGCCGCCAAGCCTGCATCTATATCGGGGATTTCCTTAAACAGCGCCACAAAATCTTGTTGAGTGCCTGCGCCGCCCGATGCAATTACGGGAACGTCCACCGCCTCGCACACCAACTGCAACAGTTCAATATCAAAGCCTTTCTTTACGCCGTCCGTATCCATGGAATTCACCACGACTTCCCCTGCGCCCTCGCCAACACAACGCTTTATCCACTCAATCGCTTCCATGCCCGTATCCTCGCGCCCGCCTTTTGCAAACACGTGAAACTCGCCGTTCACACGCTTAATATCGGCAGAAATAACGACGCATTGATCACCATAACGCTGTGCCGCTGCTTTGATCAAATCTCGGTTTGCAATTGCCCCCGAATTGACGCTCACCTTATCTGCGCCGCAAGACAATACACGTTCGAAGTCTTCAACCCGACGAATGCCACCGCCGACCGTCAACGGAATAAATACACTCTTTGCCGTTTCTCGCAAAATATCTGTAAATAACGATCTACCTTCCGCTGAAGCGGTTATATCGTAAAATACGAGCTCGTCAGCACCGCATTCCGAATAATATTTCGCCAACTCGACAGGCGAAGCCACTTCTCGCAATCCTTCGAAATTGACTCCTTTTACCACCCTGCCGTCCTTCACGTCCAAACAGGGAATAATTCTTTTTGTAATCATTTTGCCACCTCGATTGCCAAACGTAAATCGATTGCACCCATGTAATACGCCTTTCCGATAATTGCACCGTACGTTCCCGTCTTGGCAAGCGCTTCTACGTCTTCGATAGACGAAACGCCGCCCGACGCAATAATATCCAAGGTATATTTCTTCCCTAATTCTTCATATAATGCACGATTTGTGCCTTTCATTGCTCCGTCTTTGGAAATATCCGTACAAATTACCGTTTTTACACCGAGCGATTGCATCTTCGTAAAAAATGCATCCGTAGTATATTCGGATTTTTCAACCCAACCCCGAATGGCAATTTTCCCATCGGCAATATCCGCCCCAACTGCTATTTTTTCACCGTGTTTTGCAAGTGCTTCCTTTAAAAACGTTTCATCTGTAACCGCCGCCGTCCCCAAAATCACACGGCTTGCGCCCACGGAAAGATACTTATCTACCGTTTGCATATCTCGAATACCGCCGCCTATTTCCACAAATAGCGACGTTTCTTTTGCAATCCGTGAAACAATATCCAAATGTGCCGGCGTGCCTATTTTTGCACCTTCTAAATCCACCACGTGAACGTATTCCGCTCCTTGCTTTTCAAAGTCTTTTGCAACCGAAACGGGATCTTCGCTATATACCGTCATCTGCGCATAGTCGCCCTTAAAAAGCCGCACCGCTTTTTGTCCGTATAAATCTATCGCAGGAAAAATTCTCATATCTCTCTATCCTTTACATATCCACAAACGCTTTGAGTATCTTCAACCCCACGTCGCCGCTCTTTTCAGGGTGGAATTGACACCCCATAATATTGCCTTTTGCTACCGCCGCCGTCAAAGGCTTTCCGTAATCGGTTACCGCCACCAAACTATCCGAACAATCAGTTGCAAAAAACGAATGCACGAAATATACGTGTTCGCCGTCCGTGCAATTCTTAAACAGCGGATGCTCTTTTACGAAGGACAACTTATTCCATCCTATATGCGGAATTTTCAACCCCTCGTCGATATATCCCTTCATCGGGATAACGTCGCCTTTAAGCAATCCCAAACCAACGTGTTCTCCGTATTCAAAACTACGCTCGAACAACATTTGCATACCCAAGCATATGCCCATAAGCGGCTTGCCTTTTTGCGCTTCCGCTTTCACGACTGCATCTAAACCGTCTTTGGAAAGCTTTGCTATCGCATCCGCAAATGCGCCTACGCCGGGCAAGACGATTTTATCCGCGCTTTCTATGATGTTTTTGTCCGACGTAACAACCGTTTCCGCCCCCACCTTCTTAAACGAAGATTCAAGCGAAAATAAGTTCCCTACGCCGTAATCCACAATCGCAATCATTTACAATACTCCTTTCGTTGAAGGAATTTCCCCCGCGCGCTTTTCATCAATAGCCGCCGCCTTTCCAAGTGTTCTTGCCACCGATTTAAACACACCCTCTATAATGTGATGCGCATTTTTGCCTGCAAGCTGCGTGATATGTAAGGTAATCTTTGCCTCACGAACGAACGCGCAGAAAAATTCCTCGCACAGTTCGGTGTCAAAGTCGCCCACCTTCGTCGCTTGCATATCCAATGCGATAGCAAGATAATCTCTACCCGAAATATCTACTGCCGAGCGAATCAACGCTTCATCCATAGGCAACAACGTATCCCCGTAACGAGTAATACCTTTCTTGTCGCCGAGCGCTTCGAAAAACGCCTTACCAAGCGCAATGCCGATATCTTCCGTCGTGTGGTGATAATCCACTTGCGTATCGCCCTTACAACGAACCGCAAGATCAAAACCCGAGTGCTTTGCAAAGAGAGTCAGCATGTGATCGAGAAAACCCGAACCGCTATCCACGTCACTTTTTCCCAATCCGTCCAAATCGAGCTTTAAATAAATATCCGTTTCCGCCGTTTTTCTCGTTATTTCGGAAATTCTCATTTTGCTGCCTCCTCTATAATTTCTTTCGTTTTAGCAAGGAAAACGTCCATTTGTTCTTTTGTGCCAATCGTAATACGCACGTAATCGGCAATCCTCGCTGTATTAAAATGGCGAATAAGTACTCCTTTTGCCTTCAAACCTTCGTATAAAGCCTTACCTTTTACCTTATCCGATTTTGCGAATAGGAAGTTGGTCTTGGAATCCAACACGGTAAAACCGAGTTCTTTCAAGGCAGCCGTCGTATATTCCCTGTTTTCGCAAATTGCCTTGCGGTTATTTTCAAACCATTCCGTTTCCCCTAAAATGGCAAGCCCTGCCGCCGCCGTCATTCTATTGACGTTATAGGGATTCGTCGAATATTTCACGGTGTTAAGATCGGCAATTAACTTTTCATTACCAATCGCAACTCCCAAACGCGCACCTGCTAAGGAACGGGATTTGGAAAAGGTTTGCGTCACGAGAAGATTGTTATATTTCTCTATAAGCGGAACGCAACTTTCGCCGCCAAAATCCACGTACGCTTCGTCGATAATCACCACGTTGCTTGGATTGCTCTTTACAATTTCTTCTATTTGCACAAGGCTCAATGCCATACCCGTAGGCGCATTGGGATTTGCAATCACGATATTCTTACCGATTGCAAGGTAATCCTCATATCCAACCGAAAAATCTGCACGCAAAGGAATCGTTTCATAAGGGATTCCGTTTAACGCCGCAAAGACAGGATAAAAGCCGTAGGTAATATCGGGGAAAGCAATCGGGTGATTTTCATCGCAAAATGCCATAAATGCAAAATTGAGTGCCTCATCCGAGCCGTTTGTCATCAATATTTGCGACTTTTTTACCCCCCAAACTTCCGCCGCCTTTTTCGTTAAAGCCGCACTTTCGGGGTCGGAATATAAATGCAATTTCCCCGCTTCTAATCTCGCAGCATCGATTACCGACTGCGGCGGTGCAAAAGGCGATTCATTCGTATTGAGTTTTACGTATTGCGCGTCCTTGGGTTGTTCGCCCGGCACGTACGGCGTAAGCGCCGCATATTTCGCGCTAAAATATTTACTCATAATCTATCCTATTTTTCAAAACGTATTGTTGCGCTCTTGCCGTGCGCTTGCAATCCTTCCTTGTTTGCAAAGGTCGCAATTTTGTCCGCAACTTTTTCAAGCGCTTCCTTCGTGTAGTAGCTATATTGTGATTTTTTCACAAAATCGTCTACCGATAAAGGCGAAGAAAATTTCGCCGTTCCGCTTGTCGGCAACGTGTGGTTAGGACCTGCAAAGTAATCCCCCAAGGCTTCGGGGCAATACTTCCCAAGGAATATCGAGCCTGCGTGACGTATCTTATCCAAATACGCAAAAGGCTCGTCCACGCAAAGCTCTAAATGCTCGGGCGCAATCTCGTTGGCAATCTCGATGACCGTTGCCAAATCGTCCGCAACGATAATCTTTCCGTTGTTATCAATCGACGTGCGCGCAATTTCCTTTCTTGGCAACAAGGGAATCTGTCTTTCAAGCTCCTTAGAAACCGCATTTGCAAAAGCTTCATCGTCTGTAACGAGAACGGCACTCGCCATTTTATCGTGCTCGGCTTGCGAAAGCAAATCCGCCGCTATATAAGCAGGATTGTTGGTGTTGTCCGCCACTACGAGAATTTCACTCGGCCCTGCAATCATATCGATATCGACTTTACCAAACACCTGTTTCTTGGCTTCCGCAACAAACGCATTTCCCGGCCCTACGATTTTATCTACCTTTGGTACGCTTTCCGTTCCGTATGCAAGTGCAGCAACCGCTTGCGCGCCGCCGACTTTGAAAATACGAGTAACCCCCGCCACTTTCGCCGCCGTCAAAATATCGGGATTGACGCTTCCGTCCTTTGCAGGTGGAGTCACCATAACAATCTCTTTACAGCCTGCTATCTTTGCAGGAATGGCATCCATTAACACCGTCGAAGGATATGCCGCCGTACCGCCGGGTACGTATAAACCGACTCTATCCAAAGGCGTTACCTTTTGTCCGATCACGACGCCGTCGTGCCTCTCGATACGGAATCCGTCACGCACTTGCTTGGAGTGGAATATGCGAATATTCTCTGCCGCTTCTTCTAAAATGGTCACGAAATTCTTGTCCGCCTTTTCGTATGCCGTTTCGATTTCGTCTTTTGTTACTTCTAACGAAGCAAGCTTGACCTTATCAAACTTTTCCGCATACGCATAAAGCGCATCGTCTTTATTTTTAATAACGTTTGCAATGATTTCCGCAACAACGCCTTCAACGCTTGCCGTTGGATTCACCCTTGCAAATATCTCTTCAGGGGATACCTCCCCCCATTTGTAAATCTTAATCATACCTTCAACCGATTAAATTCTTGACCTTTTCTGTCAAATCTTCTATCTCTTCCGTCTTAAATTTGAAACTTGCCTTGTTGGCAATCAATCTTGCGCTAATAGGGAATATCGTTTCAATGACTTCTAAATCGTTTTCTTTCAACGTCGTTCCCGTTTCTACGATATCCACGATTACGTCCGAAAGCCCCAAGATAGGCGCTATCTCAATAGAGCCGTTCAAATGAATGATGTCGATATCACGACTCTTTGCCGCATAGTGCCGCTTTGCAGCATTGACGAATTTCGTCGCCACCTTCAACGTCTTTCTACCGTCGTCGTAGAATCCTTTTCTTGCCGCTACTGCCATACGGCAAACGCCCGTTTTCATATCCAACAACTCGTATACGTCGGGCGCATACTCTTCGAGTATGTCTTTACCGCATACGCCAATATCCGCCGCACCACGTTCCACGTAAATGGAAACGTCCGAGGGCTTTACCCAAAAATACCGAACGCCCTTTTCCGTGTTTTCAAAAATGAGTTTTCGACTATTTTCCAAGATAGACGGACATTCGTATCCTGCCGTTGCGAATAGATTATAGACTTTTTCGCCGAGTCTGCCTTTGGGAAGCGCTATATTAATCATGCTTTACCCCCCGTCATATCCACCAACTTTCCGTAACGGATATTCCCTTCCGTCTTTTGCACGTTCACGCTATTGCCTTTCTTCACGAGAGAATTGACCGCTCGAATCAATTGCAATGGCGAAGTTTTATCGTCGTATAATACAAGAACATCAACGTCTTGCACCTGCGGCTTACTGTGGAAACCTTCCAATAAATCAAGATTTACCGCAAAACCGATCGCTCCCGAGTTCCTACCCATTTTCGCTATCAGCTTATCATATCTACCGCCCGAGAGCACCCCTTCGGCAATCCCGTCGATAAACCCCTTGAATACAATGTTGTCATAATACGTCATATCGTTGACAACGGAAAAATCCAAACGAATCTTGTCCGCATACGGAGAAAGCGCAAGTAATTTACAAAGCGTTTGAATACGCTTATATTTCTCTTTTGCTTTCCCACTCTTACAAAACGGTGCGATTTGCGCAAGCACCTTTTCGGGAGCACCGTACGCCTTTACAAGCACAAGTAGCTTGTCCTTGTTTTCTTCGGATACGTTATATTCTTCGCAAAGCGAACAAATGCCGTGGGCATTCTTTGCCGCAAGACAATTCATAAAGGCTCTCTCAAACCCTTCACCACATTTCATATCCGCAAGAATTGCAGACAACAATCCCAAATGCGAAATATCCAACACGTAGTTTTCAGAAATCACCGCAAGGCTTGCCGCGGCAAGACACAACGTTTCATATACTTCGTATATGCCAATGTCGCCAATGCATTCCAAGCCGACCTGCATAATTTCCTTGAATTGTTTGGTTTTACCAGAAATACGGTACACGTTCTCATCGTAGTACACCTTTCTCTTTTCGCCGTCGTCCACGCTGTTGCGAATAATCGAAAGGGTTACGTCGGGTTTCAACGCAAGCAGCTTACCGTCTGTATCGTTAAAGGTAATCACGCCGTCGCCGACGAGAAATTCCTTATTCTCTACGTACAAATCGTACTCCTCGAATTTGCTCATTTTATAAGGCTGATAGCCGTATTTCCTATACAACAAACGGAGTTTTGCTACAATCCGTTCTTCTTCTTTCAAAATATTTTCGGACATATTACGTCCTCCTTTCGTTATTTACGAAAATGCTCTTACCCCAAACACGCCTTCAATCGCCGAAAGCTTTTCCAAAATCGCTACATCCACCGTTTCATTCGTTTCTACAATCGTATAAGCGACGTCGCCTTTCGAGCCGTTCGCAAGATTCTCAATGTTAATATTTTGCGTAGAGAATGCCGACGTGATTTGCGAAAGCATATTCGGTATATTTTTGTTCATAATACACACGCGCGGTTTTTCCGATTGCGGAATCCCCACCGTAGGAAAGTTTACGCTATTACGGATATTACCGCAAGTAAGGAATTCATCCAACTGTTGCGCCGCCATAATCGCACAATGATCTTCCGACTCTACCGTAGACGCCCCCAAATGCGGAATGGCTATAACCCCTTCCACTCCCGCCGTTTCATCCGTCGGGAAATCGGTGACGTACGCTCCGAGTTTCTTTTCCGCCAACGCCCGTTTTACGTCTTCGGCATTCACAAGATCCGCACGCGCAAGATTGAGCAATCTCGCCCCTTCCTTCATTTGTGAAATCGTCTTTTCGTTGATCATATTCTTCGTTTGCGGTGTTGCGGGAACGTGTAAAGAAATATAATCGCAATGGACGAAAATATCGTTATAATCGGACGCTTGCCGCACGGAAGGAGCCAAACTCCACGCAGCCTTTGCCGTAATATACGGATCGTAGCCCATAACGTTCATACCAAGCGAAATCGCTGCGTTTGCAACCATACCGCCGATTGCGCCAAGCCCGATAACCCCAAGCGTTTTGCCTGCAAGCTCGTGCCCAACGAACGCCGATTTCCCTGCTTCAACCGTCTTTGCAATACCCGTCTGTCCTTTGAGCGATTCCACCCATTTCACGCCACCAATCACGTCGCGCGAAGCAAGTATTAAAGCCGCAATGGCAAGCTCTTTCACCGCATTCGCATTTGCTCCGGGCGTATTGAAAACGACGATGCCCTTTTCCGTGCATTTTTCCACAGGAATGTTATTTACGCCTGCGCCACATCTCGCAATCGCCCGAACGTTTTCACCGAACGGCATATCGTGCAACGCCGCCGAACGCACCATGATTGCGTCCTCGTTTTCAACGTTTGCACTTACTTCATATTTCAAAGGCGACAACACATCCGTGCCAACCTTTGCTATTTTATTCATCAATTTAACTTTCAACATATCTCTTTTCTCGATTTTTTATTTTTATTTTTTATATTTTAGGGTTATTTTTTGCAAATTCCTTCATAAACTCTACAAGCTTTTCTACCCCTTCAATAGGCATTGCATTATAGATAGAAGCTCTCATTCCGCCAACCGAGCGGTGTCCTTTGAGATTTACAAGCCCTGCCGCCGCTGCTTCCGTTGCAAATTTCTTATCCAAATCCGCATTTCCCGTAACGAATGTTACGTTCATCATCGAACGGCTTTCCTTTTCAACAGGCGCTACGTAATAATTTTGACCATCCAAATACTCATACAAAAGCTTCGCCTTTTGTTCGTTGCGCTCTTTCATTTTTTCTAAGCCGCCAAGGGATAATATCCACTCGTAGACAAGCTTGGCAATGTAGATGCAATAGGTAGGCGGCGTATTATACATAGAACCGTTATCCGCCATTACCTTATAATCAAGCATCGTCGGCGTTTCCTTTCTTGCCTTGCCGAGCAAGTCCTTGCGGATAATAACAACCGTCAACCCCGCCGCAGACAGATTCTTTTGCGCCCCTGCATAAATAACGCCAAACTTTGAAACGTCGACGGGCTCACTCAATATACACGACGACATATCCGCAACGAGCGGTACACTGCCTGTGTTAGGAATATACGGGAATTTCGTGCCGTAAATGGTGTTATTGAAACAAATATGCACGTAATCCGCATCCTCACGAAGCTTTAACTCTTCCATTTTAGGAACGGCGGAAAAGTTGATATCCTTAGAGCTTGCCGCCACCGCTACGTCACCGTATTTTTGCGCTTCTTGATAAGCCTTCGTGGAAAATTGCCCCGATAAAACGTAATCTGCCTTGCCGTTCTCGGATAAAAGGTTGAGTGGTACAGCCGCAAATTGCGTCGACGCGCCCCCTTGCAAAAATAACACGGCGTAATTATCGGGAATTTGCATTACCTGCCGCAAAAGCGATTCCGCGTCATGAATAATTTTCTCATACACGGGAGAACGATGGCTCATTTCCATTACAGACATTCCGCTATGTTCATAATTAAGCATTTCTGCCGCCGCTTTTTCTAAAACTGCAACAGGCAACATCGAAGGTCCAGCCGAAAAATTAAATACTCTTTCCATAATCTCACTCCATCAAACGATTTTATTGGATAAAGCCGCTTTTATAATCAAAAATATTGATTATAGCTATTCTATCAAAATCTACGAAAAAATGCAAGGATTTTAAAGAAGAAAAAGCGTTTATTTTCAAGAATTTCCTATGTTTTTCGCATTTTTTTTATAAAAAAGAGAAAAAGGACGAATCTTTTCAAAAAATCCGTCCTTTCATCTTACGTTTTTACGAGCGTTTTCGTTACTCTTCAAGCATGATTTTGATAATTTCTTTGTCCGTTTCACGCATGCCTTCATGCGCCAAACGGGATACACTTTCAATCGTATTTTCAACCCCTGCCTTGACGATACCGTCGCCTGCATAAAATTGATTGCCGTTATAGAACATATTCAAGCCGAGCAAGCCGCTTTCTACCGCCGTGGCAATCTTTGCCGCACAACTCGCCTTCGCGCCGTCGCAAATAATCCCCGAGTCGATTGCCAAAGCATTGACGAGCGTATGCGCTATTTCTTCATATCGCCCACCAAGCAAATACGCTACACCGCAAGCAGCGCCTGCTCCTGCAGACACTACGCCGCAGTATGCGGACAATGCGCCGATCCCGTCCTTCAAGTGAATGGTCACAAGGTTGGAGACACAAAGTGCGCGATAGAGCTTTTCTTGGGAAACGTGCATCCCTCTCGCATACACAACAACAGGCACGGAAGCTGTAATCCCTTGATTGCCGCTACCGGAGTTGATAATAACGGGAAGCTCGCAACCGTTCATACGCGCATCGCTCGCCGCCGCAGCATACGCCTTTGCGGTAATTTTTATATCGGGTTGATATGTACGAAGCAATACTTTACCAATGTTTGCGCCGTAGCTATTTTTCAAGCCTTCTTCCGCAATCGCCATATTGTACGAGATTTGACGTCCTAAAACCTCTTCCACGTCCTTTACGTCTACCGTATCGGCAAACGCAAGGATGTTTTCTATGGAAAGATCGCTTCTATCCGCCTTGTCTTCATCCTTAGGCAGGTTTTCGTATAAAGTTTCGCCGTCTCGTTGAATAAGAACGATGTTGGTATGCGTATCCGCAATGCGAACAAAGGAGTTGTGATTCTTCGATTTCAACGTAATACCAATATCAAAAATGCGCGCATTTTCCGGCGTCGAAACTTCGACGTCAAAGTTATCTTTTACGCGCTTGATTTCTTCGATTTGTTCTTCTGTAACACAAGCGATTACTTCCAACTCCGCATCTGCGTTTCCTGCCACCAAGCCTGCCGCAAACGCAGACTTAATGCCACGCATACCGCCCGTGTGCGGCACGGTAACGCTCTTTGCATTTTTTACGATATTGCCGCTAACTGCAACCTCCGCAGATATGGGCATTTCACCCAATACAGCGCGAGCTTTCGCCGTTGCATAGGCAATAGAGATGGGCTCGGTGCACCCCATTGCAGGCACGAGCTCCTCTTTCAAAATTTTTACAAATTGTGTATAATTTTCTTTCGTTAGCATACTTATCGGGTTACCTTTCCGCCGCTTCTTTTTCCGCTTCTTCAGCAGTCGGAGCTATTTCTTTCGAGATTTCCACTTTCTTTAAGAAAGTTATCGCATCGCTTTCACGTTTATCGATCGTATACGTAGGGACAAGAATTTTCACCCATTCTTTCATCTTATCCGTTTCGCTGTACGCAGCTCCATAAAGCTCGTCCAATACGTTCCAGAAATTATCCTCATCAATTTCAATGGGTTGTGCGATATTAATCAAACCATTCGCCGTCTTTTGTAAGCCTTCTTCTGCCATAAGGCGTTCCTCAAAGAGCTTTTCGCCCGGACGAAGCCCCGTGCAAATAATATCAATATCAACGTTGGGCTCATACCCGGAAAGCTTGATAAGATTATAAGCAAGATCATAGATCTTGACAGGTTCGCCCATATCCAAAACAAAAATTTGTCCGCCTTGAGCGTATGCACCTGCTTGCAACACGAGGGAAACCGCTTCGGGAATCGTCATAAAGTAGCGAATAATATCCTTGTGCGTAAGCGTTACGGGACCGCCCTCCGCAATTTGCTTTTTGAAAAGCGGAATTACGGAACCGTTCGAGCCGAGAACGTTCCCAAAACGAACGGCAACAAACTTCGTATTCGTACTATGCTTACCAATCGTTTGAATAATCATTTCGCAAATACGCTTGGTTGCCCCCATAATATTCGTGGGGTTCACCGCTTTATCCGTCGAAATTTGCACGAACGTTTCTACGCCAAATTCATCCGCCGCCTTTGCTACGTTCAACGTACCAAATACGTTGTTTTTAACCGCTTCGTTCGGACTCGTTTCCATCAATGGCACGTGCTTGTGCGCCGCTGCGTTAAAGACGATTTGCGGTCTATACTTTTCAAAGACGTCGCGCACCTTATTCTTATCCCGAATGCTTGCCACCAACGTAAGCAATTTCAAGTCGGGGAAATGACGTTTGAGCTCTTGCTCGATATCGTAAATGTTATTTTCGTAAATATCAAGAATAATCAATTCTTGAGGGCTATGCGTTGCAATTTGACGACAAAGCTCGCTACCGATAGAGCCGCCACCACCCGTTACAAGAACAACCTTCCCTTCTATGTAGCCCATAACTTCGCTAAGATTGACGCTAACTTGATCTCTGCCCAAAAGATCGTCGATTTCCACGTTACGAAGCTGTGAAACGGAAATTTCACCGCCCGTCATCTTGGAAAGCTCGGGAAGCAAACGAATCGGGCAACCGCATTCACGGCAACGAGTCAACGCTTCGCGTTGCAATGCCCTTTTCGTAGATGGAATGGTAAGGAAAATTTCGTTAATCCTATGTTTTTTTACAACGTCACGCACTTCATTGGTCGTACCCACAACACGAACGTCATAAATACGTTTCCCCAAATATCGTTTGTCGTCCTCTACGATACATACCGCCTTATAACGGCTCTTATCGTTAAATACCATGTGGCGAATAAGCGTGAAGGCATCATTATTGCAACCAACGATCAAAACGCGCTTCTTTTTCGTAACTAGGTTAAGAAACTCTGCTTTAAGCGCCATATAACCACGCTTTGCAAAACGCGAACCCATAATACCAACAAGCAACAATAGCGTGTACATCAAAATGACGTGACAGCCAATCCCGTACTCGCTTCTAAATTCCTTTCCTACGATTAATGCCGCAACAAGGTTTAACACACCCGTTACAGCGCAAACAAGAATAACGCGTATCCCTTCTTGAATTGCCACAGATGCAAAAATCATACTATACAAACGGAGCACTATGCAAAGCGTCAATACAACGACAACGTTGATTGCGCCCCAAATCAAAACGATGGGCATATATTCCCCAACGTTCCCTTGGAACTTTTCATACCCAAGATAGGTAAGCATCCACCAAGAACCCACTGCGGCAAGCATTACCCACAAGACATCGAAAACACCCAAAAGAACACGGATGATAGCGTTTCTCGTTATTTTGCATTCTCTTTTTTGCATATTTTCTCGTGCCTCCAATCGACTATTTCCGTATAACGGAAAAATCGCGTATACTCAATCTAAAATATTATATCATCAAATTATTTCTTTGTCAATACTTTTTCCCATCTTTACAGGGGGATTCAATGGCAGAAAGTACGTATTTTGCATATAATTTCGCCACGTTGACACCCGTAGCTGCCTCAAATCCCTCAAAAAATGCATTGGAATTGACTTCACATACAATAAGCCCTTCTTTGCTTTGCAACAAATCAACGCCGCAGTAGTCAAGCTTTAATGCTTTCGCCGCACGCTCTGCCACTTCGGCAATTTCCGCCGTAAGCGGCGCATTTTTACCCTTGCCGCCCAATTCGATGTTCGAACGGAATTCCCCGTCCTTTGCAACCCGTTCCATTGCAGCCACCGCTTTTCCGCCAATGACGATCACTCGGATATCTCTACCCGCCGCTTCGGCAACGTAACGTTGATAAAAATGCGGAGAATACAAAAATTCATTCGCCGTTTGGATCAATTCGGGCATACCGTGTACGAGTTGAACTCCTGCGCCAAAAGACCCGTAACTCTTTTTTACAACAAGCGGAAACCCTAATTTTTTTGCCACGTTCAATAAAAATTGTTCGTCAGCCTTTGCTTGCGGTGTATAACACAAGGGGGCAGGTATGCTCTCCGCCAATTTCACCCCTGCGTTGTCAAGCGCAAGTGCCGTCAACATTTTGTCGTCGCAAAGCTCCACAGCCGTTGCGCAATTAAATAGGCGAAGCCCGCTTCGCTCTAACATTTTCCCCAAGTATTTATCCTTATCCAAGTAAATGGCAAATCCATACTTTTTAGGCAATTTCGCATAAATGCTTCCGTCTTCGTTTACCCCTGCGTACACTTCACCGTTGCGCAAAACGTCCGTTTCTATGCCAAGCGCACAGAGTTCTTCCGCAATACGTTCGGCTTGACGGAAAAATTTTTCACCGTTTGGATAGGCGTTGATAATGATAAGTCCTTTCATTTTTACCCCTATAAAAAAGAGACGAGCATCCACTCGTCTCTAAAAATTCGAATTACGCTTCTACGCGAATAACCGATTCCACCGTTGCAAGCTCGGAAACTTTGAGCTTGGCAACCGCATTACGGATGGCATTCTCCTTCGTTTTATGCGTAATGATGACAAGCGGTACAACGTCGGAGTTTTCGCACTCTCTACCCTTTTGCGCAATTTCGACAATCGAAATGCCGTACTTCGAGAATACGCTACAAATCTTCGCAAGCACGCCTGCTTTATCCACTACGGAAAGACGAATGTAATATGCCGTCGAGAAATCGGAAATAAACTTCACGTTGCTATCCGCCGTTGCATTGTTTTTGAACGTGGAGTATTTGATTTCCGAGTGCGTTGCAGCATAAATAACGTCGCTAACCACTGCGCTTGCCGTCGGGAACGCCCCTGCTCCCTTACCGTAAAGCATAATGTCATCCAACGCGTCGCCACGCAAATATACTGCATTGTAAGCATCGTTTACGCTTGCCAAAGGATGTTCCGCAGGAATAAACGTCGGGTGCACACGCACTTCCACCCCGTCTGCGGAGTTTTTACCGATAGCAAGAAGCTTCAAGGCATATCCAAATTCCTTACCGATAGCAATATCTTTTGCGTCTACGGTTGTGATACCTTCACGATGTACCTTCGTATAAGGTACTTTCGTATGGAACGCCATCGACGAAAGAATGGAAAGCTTATACGTGGAGTCGAAAGCTTCTACGTCGTTGGTAGGATCGAATTCCGCATAACCAAGCGCTTGCGCTTCTTTGAGCGCCGTTTGGTAATCCGCGCCGTCTTGCGCCATTTTGGTCAAAATATAGTTGGTCGTACCGTTTACGATACCCATCATTTCCGTAATATGATTCGCTTGAACGCCGTCCAAAAGCGTACGAATAATGGGCACGCCGCCTACGCAGCTTGCTTCGTAATACAAACCGCAGGAATTACGTCTTGCAATGCGCTCCAACTCGTGCGAGCATTTACTAATCATTTCCTTATTCGCCGTGACAACCGTCTTGCCTTCTTTAAGCGCCATCATAACAAATTCTTTTGCTACGCCAACGCCGCCAATCGTTTCGATAACAATGTCGATTGCGGGATTTGCAACCACTTCGGCAATACTCCCTGCAATACATTCTTCAGGGACGCCGAGTTCTTTTAATCTCGCCGTATTTTTATCTAAAACGCTTTCTACAACGATATCTACGTTTTGCGTTTTTTGATAAAATTCTCTGTGATCAACCAACGTTTTATACGTGCCGCCGCCGACAACGCCTAAACCGAGAATCGCTACGCCAACTCTTTTCATATTGTGCCTCCTGCCAAAACTACGTGTTTTTTTCCTTTTTAATGATATGGGTTAAGGGCTTCATCGCATACCTGCCCCACCGATTTTTTATTCTTTTTTCGTATTCAAATCGTAAAGATATTTCAAGCCTTTGAGCGTCAATAATTTATCAACAACGTCAATACCTTCAATCTCTTTTGCTATAATTGTAGAGAAGCCGCCCGTAGCAATCGTCTTCACAACGGGTGCTTTCAACTCTTTCTTGATACGTTTAACGATATATTCTACAAGCCCTGCAAAACCAAATACAATGCCTGCCTGCATATTCGTAACGGTATTTTTTGCGATAATGCTCTTCGGCGCTTCAATTTCTACGCGCGGGAGCTTCGCCGTGCCGTTCACAAGCGAATCGAGCGAGCCCTTAATGCCGGGCGAAATAACGCCGCCGATAAATTCATTGTTCGCACTAATGATGTTAAACGTGGTTGCCGTGCCAAAGTCTACGACAATCATCGGCGTGCCTTCCCCATATTCTACGATTGCGGATACACAATTCACGATTCTATCCGCCCCAACCTCTCTTGCGTCGTCGCAACGAATATTCAAGCCCGATTTCAAACCGGGCGCGATATGCAAAGGCTCGATGCCCAAATACAAATCGCACATCTTATCAATCGTATAATCGAGCGAAGGGACAACGGAAGAAACGATACCGCCTTCAATTTCATCCACGGAAACGCCGCGCGCCGCAAGCATGCCCGTAAGCTGCGCGCCGTACTCATCCGAAGTTTTCTTGAAATCCGTTGCAACACGAGAAGAAATTTTCAACTCGTCTTTATCATAGATTGCATATTTAATATTTGTGTTACCAATATCGATGCAAATAATCATATTCTTACCTATTTTGAATGCGTTTTTCCACTACTTTGTACACGGTATGAATCCCCGGTGCCACCAAAAGATTAATACCGAACTCAATAAAGAAATTGAACGTTACAAGTCCCACCAAAATAAAGACGAACATATTCATACCTGCAAAGTCAGGTAAAAGGTTTTGGAATGCACCAACCCCCTCGTTCATCCAAAGACAACACAAAACGAAAACGGCTGTATTGATGATGGGAACAATCCCCGATGCCACGAATACTGCAACCAAGCGATTTTTCTTTTCTATTAATTGAAAGAGGAAACCTGCCGCAAGCCCTGCCAACGTTGTTTTCGATAAACAAGTGATGACGGTGATAATCGGATTATACGACCAAATAATGTAATAAAAGCCGCCGGGTGCCATGATGACCTGTATTAAAATGACAACGCCGCACGCCAATCCGAGAAACGCGCCTGCCCAAGGGCCAAGCACCAACGCCCCCAAAACAATGGGGATTAACGTGAAGTTGAGTTGTACTGCTCCGATATTAATCGAGCCACCCAACGCCTGCAAAACAATTACGAGCGCCAGCAATACACCGAGGATCGCAATGTTTTTTGCGGAAAAAAACTTTTGCTTTTCCATAAAACCTCCATCGAGTTCCAATTGGATACCCGTAGACAAAAAATATGTATTTACCCGTTCGTTTGGTAGAACCGCAAAAGCGTATTCTCCACGAGTATAATCTTATTATAACGCATTTTTTCTATTTAATCAAGGAAATGAACGAACGTAAAAGCATTTTTTCAAGAAATATCCTTCGATTTTTAACACAAAACCTATTTTCATAGGAATATTATGTAATAGAAAAAGAAAAACCGCAGGTCGATTTTCAAATTTTACGTACATACCCCTGCGGCGAAACACAGGAGGTTTTTTATGACTTGTTGCAATCAGGGTAATATCACCCTTTGGATTCTCATTGCTTTACTTGTTCTCGGCTCGAAAAACGGTTCGTTCTGCTCCAACATTTTCAGCGGCTGCGGACTCCCCATCATCATCGCGCTTTTGTTCTGCCTTTACAAAAACGGAACGCTTGCTTCGTTGTTGACTCCTTCTTGCAACTGCAACCATAACTGCAACTGCGGCTGCAACTATTGATTTCTTCTCCTTATCTCTTTCATAATTTTTTCGTTCCAAAAAAGAACGGGGTCGGTCAACCGATCCCGTTCTTTCTTTATTTTTGACGAAGCAAATACGCTTGCAAAGCAATAATCGTTTTTCCGTCGCATATTTCACCGTTTTTCAACATCTCTTGCACTTTTTCAAGCGGTACGTATTCCACGTCGAGAAATTCCCCTTCGTCTAAATGCGCCGCAACCTTTTTGCCTCCGTGCGCAAGATAAATATAAATTTTTTCGTTCGTATATCCCGGTGTGGGATAATCCACGAACAAAAGCTCTAATTCATCAGCTTGCACCCCCGCTTCTTCTTCAAGTTCACGCGCCGCCGCAAGTATGGGATCTTCCCCTTCGTTGAGCTTTCCTGCCGGAATCTCGTAAATGCTCTCGCCGTATGCATAGCGGTACTGCCGTACAAGCAATACTTTACCGTTTTCAACGTATAATACGCACGCGCCGCCGCTATGCTCTATAATTTCACGCTTGCAGGGATTCCCATCGGGAAGCTCTGCATCATCGCAACGCAACGTCAAAATCTTGCCCTTATAAATATAATTTTTCTTTACTGTTTTTTCTACGTAATCCATACCGCACCTTTATGTCAATTTCAACAAGAAATACTTTTGTTACTGTCATTATAGCACAAAAAGTAAAAATAATAAATATTTTTTGGCAAAATATCTTGATTTTTTTCTTTTTTTTCGGTATAATACATACGAAATGAAGTTACGGAGTCCAACTCGGCTACAAAAACCGTAAAATTCCTTTACCAATGGTCGCACGTGTTAATATGCGACTTTTTTCTACTCAGCCACTCTTAGCGGTAATAAGGAGTCTCACAAATGCAAATGCAAGTCCAAGGCGAAATGTCCGTTAATAAGATGATTTTGCTTTTCGTTTTTGATAAAATGGAAAGTGCTCTTTCCGAACGCACGATTGTGGAAATGTGCACGTCGGGAAACAATTGGCTTAATTATATGGATTGCATGGACTTGTTGCCTCGTCTTATTGACGACGGATTCCTTTGCAAAATTTCTTCCCCCGACGAAGAGCCCCTTTACACGCTCACAAGCGATGGACGAGAGAGTTTAAGCAACTTCTATATCATTATTCCAAAAAGTATTCGCGACGATATTTCCACGTTTGTTAAAAATAATAGCGGTAAATTCCGCAACCGTCAAGAATGCAAGGCGGACTATTATCAAAACGTAGACGGCACGTACACCGTTTATTTGAAAATACTCGCCCCCGTCCAACCTATGTTGGAATTGAAGTTCGTCCTTCCCGATAAAAAGACGGCGCAAACCATCTATAAAACTTGGGAAAACAAAGCTTCCGATTTATATTCGGCTATCTATGAAACGTTGGTTGACTAAACCTATCGATAATTGAAACATTAAGTGAGGTATATTAATAATGTTTACTTACTCCACCAAAGGCACTTGCTCCAGACAAATTCTTTTTGACGTTGACGAAAACAACAAAATGCACAACGTGCGTTTTATCGGCGGTTGCGGCGGCAACTTGCAAGGTATTGCTCGTCTTGTTGAAAACAAAGACATCGACGAAGTTGAAGCTTTGCTTGCAGGCATCCGTTGTAAAGGCAACACGTCTTGCCCCGATCAGCTTTCCAAAGCAATCGGCGAATACAAAGCATCTAAAAATTCAAATTAACCACAAATAAAATGAAACCGCGCGGCATTCGCCGCGCGGTTTCATTATATATATTAATGCTTAAAATGTCTATCGCCAACAAAGATCATCGCGATTCCCGCTGCGTCGCAAGCGTCGATCGAGAGTTGATCTTTAATACTGCCGCCCGGTTGTACGATCGCCGTAATCCCCGCCTTTACGCATTCTTCTACACAATCGGGGAACGGGAAGAACGCATCGCTCGCCATAACCGAGCCTTTTACTTCTTCGCCTGCATGCGCAATCGCCTGCTGCGCCGCCCAAATACGGTTGGTTTGCCCCATACCGATACCCGTCGTTCTATCTTCCTTACCAACGACGATTGCATTCGATTTCGTGTGCTTTACCACCTTCCAATTGAACATCAACGCCTTCATTTCTTCTTCCGTAGGCGCACGCTTGGTAACAACCTTCAAATTCTCGGGGGCAAACAACGTTTCATCGTAATCTTGCACAAGCAAGCCGCCGTACACTTTCTTCATATCGTACGCACTCTTTTCTCGCTTCGCCTTGATATCAGGCAATTCGAGCAAGCGAATATTCTTCTTTTGTTCGAGAATCGCCAACGCGCCTTCCGTGAAGGATTCCGCAATAACGATTTCAATGAAAATCTTATTAATTTCCGTTGCCGTCGCTTCGTCCACCGTGCCGTTGATTGCCAAAATGCCACCGAATACAGATACGGGATCGGATTCATACGCCTTAACGTACGCTTCGTAAATGGTCTTACCTACGCCGACACCGCAAGGATTTGCGTGTTTACAAGCAACTACGCAGGGTTCGTCGCCGAACTCTTTTACCAGCTCCAACGCACCGTTTGCATCGTTGATATTATTGTAGGAAAGCTCCTTACCCCAAAGCTGTTTCGCCTTGGAAAGCGAGCCAGGACGAATAAATTCTTCGCTATAATAGGAAGCGCCTTGGTGGGGATTTTCGCCATAGCGCATATCCTGCGTTTTCTCGTAAGCAAACGTAATGCTATCAGGGAAACGGATATCCAATTGCTGCGCAAGATAGTTGGAAATCATGCTATCGTAAACTGCCGTATGTGCGAATACCTTATATTGAAGGTATTTCTTGGTGTCAAGCGTAATTTCGCCGGCTTCAAGCTCGGAGAGCACCCTCTCGTAATCTTTGGGATCGACTACGACCGCAACGTCTTGATAATTCTTTGCCGCCGCACGAATCATCGTAGGTCCACCGATGTCGATATTTTCAACTGCATCTTCAAACGCTACGCCGGGCTTAGAAATCGTCGCCTTGAACGGATAAAGATTCACCGCAACAATATCGATGGTGTTAATCCCCAATTTTTCAAGTTGCGCCATGTGCTCGGGATTGGAGCGCATTGCAAGCAACCCTGCGTGCACGATAGGATGCAAAGTCTTTACTCTGCCGTCTAAACATTCGGGAAAACCGGTCAATTCGCTAATACCGATAACGGGCAAGCCTGCGTCTTTCAAGGCTTTCGCCGTTCCGCCTGTGGAAATAATCTCATAATCGCATGCGATCAATCTTTGACAAAATTCCACAATGCCGCTTTTGTCGGAAACGCTTACCAATGCTCTTTTTTTCATAATATCAACACCTCGTGTGTTATTTTTACTAATTTTTGCGCATAATGCTTATATGATTATCATGTATATTATGCTTATCGCCTATATACTCGCTATCAATTTCTACGCCTTTTTGCTCGTTAAATCCTTGCGAGATAAAGAACGGCAAGAAGAACTTGAAAAGCAAACCATACCCTTATCTTACTCTGTTGCAAACGAAACTGCGCCCGAACAAAAGAAAACGGAAAAAGGAACGGGGAAATTATTCATCACAGCCGCGCTTGGTGGTGCAATCACAATCTACGTGTGTATGTTTATATTAAAATATAGACGCGCGGATCTACTTTTAATGATTGCTATGCCGTTGCTCGGTGTGTTGAACGTATATCTTTGGGTTCTTCTATTCCGTTCGGGATTCTCTTTTTTGATGATACGATAACGCTATTTTGGGGGCTTCACGCCCCTTTTTTTTATTATAACATATTTTTTTTAATAACACAAGAAAATGAAAAAATCTTCCTTCAATTTTTGATTGCGAAAATTTTTCACATTTTTTTGTGATTTTTGGCACATGAAAAAAGAAATAAAAAATTTTGTGATTTTTTTGAAAAAATCGGCGAAAAATATTTGACAAATCTTTTTTATAATGCTATTATATACAAGCGTTGTCGATGCGGAGATGAATTGCGACGAAATGCGGGTGTAGTTCAATGGTAGAATTCCAGCCTTCCAAGCTGGCCGCGTGGGTTCGATTCCCATCACCCGCTCCACATTTGTGAAGCATTTCGATGCGCCTGTAGCTCAGTTGGATAGAGCAACGGCCTTCTAAGCCGTGTGTCAGGAGTTCGAATCTCTTCAGGCGCACCAATATATGGCGGGCATAGCTCAGTTGGTTAGAGCGCCAGATTGTGGCCCTGGAGGTCGTGAGTTCGATTCTCTCTGCCCGCCCCACTATTATCATCGCTACATTGGGGTGTCGCCAAGTGGTTAAGGCACCGGATTTTGATTCCGGCATTCGTAGGTTCAAATCCTGCCACCCCAGCCATTGGTGGCGCAACTCTTGATATCGGCCCATTAGCTCAGTCGGTAGAGCACCTGATTTTTAATCAGGGTGTCCGGAGTTCGAGTCTCCGATGGACCACCAATATGGACGATTAGCTCAGCTGGTAGAGCAATTGACTCTTAATCAATGGGCCCAGGGTTCGAGTCCCTGATCGTCCACCAGAGAAAAAGCACCTCTTTCGGGGTGTTTTTTCTTTGCTTTAGATTGGGACGAGAACCCGTGAAAGGGTTCGGAAAATGCTTGCATTTTCTTTGAGCAACGCGAAAGCCCCCTGATCGTCCACCAGAAATAAAGGCATCCTTTATGGATGCCTTTATTTTTGCTTTGGCGAGCACGAGAACCCTGTAAGAGTTCGGAAAATGCTTGCATTTTCTTTAAGCAACGCAAAAGCCCCTTGATTTGTCCACCAGAGAAAAACACCTATTTTAATGTACTTTTTCTTTATATTAATTAGAGCGTGAGGAGTAACTAACTCTTCACGCTCTTTCATTTTACTATTTAAGCCGTCACTTTAGCAAAGTCAGTTACGATGATTTGACT
This sequence comes from Clostridia bacterium, assembly GCA_017505465.1. Taxonomy (GTDB): domain Bacteria; phylum Bacillota; class Clostridia; order Christensenellales; family Borkfalkiaceae; genus Scatosoma. The sequence goes on from JAFVPE010000012.1 coordinate 46,502, forward strand.
TTCGTCAATAGGTTCTTCCGCCGTAATAATCACCGATTTTTCCTTACCCGCTTCTACGTCGATATAATTATCGGAATAGAGATACTTATAGTTATCCTTCAACGAGATAAATACCGATTTCGCAAACGCATTCGCCTTAATCGTTACCTTCACGGAACAAGCGTCAAGCTTTTCCGTTTCTACGTCATAATCACTCGTAAAGCGCACACCGCTCCAGAATTTAGACGAATATACAATGGAGCGCCCTTCGCCGTTTTCAACGTATTCCGCAAACAAATAAACGTCCTTGCGTTCTTTATCGCAGTCAATTCTTTCCTTATAAACGCCCGTCAAATTGGTCACTTGCGTTTCGCTTTCGCTCAAAATTTTGCCGTCAAACGTCTTAATTCCATAACGAATCGGAGTGGAATAGGGTTGAAGAGTATCGTTGATAACGACAAGCTCCGTTTCCCCTTTGTTATTTTCCACAAACGTAACAAGACGAGGCGCATACGAGCGCATCATTTGGTAATAAACCTGCTTAGGCTCACACCAATAGTCAATTGCCGACCAGCTCCCCGAAGGCCAAATATCCGAATACATCCAATTCATGAAGCCGCCCGTACGCCCTTCGTTGGAACGAGTAAATTCCGCTTCCGCACGCATACATTCCGCATGGACCTGCATTGCTTTTGCCGTAAAATCTTCCAAGCTCTTCACTTTGCCGTAGTGATCTTCCGCATACTTCATTTGACGTTTTGCGAAGGTCATTGGCACGCTACCGTACGGATTTTCCATTAAACGATCGTCCCACAGCTCATTCATAGGCCAAAGCTTATCTTCGGGATAGATTTTCTTGTTTGTTTCCACTGTATTCGGCCCCATAAGCGCCGCTTCCGAAACAAAAGGTACTACCTTTTCCGCGACCAAAGAACGATATACTTCGGGCTTTTCCAAAAGACTTCTTTCGAAAGAGTTATGGTGGCTTTCCCCCGACGTACTATCTTGCCCAACGTCCGTCCAACTGCAAGGCGATTGCGTTGCATAGGGACGAGTTCTATCCAAATTCATAATTGCGCCACGCAACAATACGTTTACGAAGAAATCACCTTTGGTAATACATCTGCCGTAAGCGCCCGTTTTTTCGTTGCCGCCGCACCAATATACAAGCGACGTATGATTGCGCAAACGTCTTACCTGATAATCAACTTCACGAAGCATATTATCTACCCACTCGGGCTTATCTTCGGGAATATCCGCACAAGCAAGCATAATATCTTGCCATACCATAATACCCTTCTCGTCGCAAAGATTGTAGAAAATATCCTTTTCATAGATGCCGCCGCCCCAAACGCGAAGCATATTAAAGTTACCTTGCGCCGCCAAGTCAGTCAAACGGTCATATTTTTCATCCTCGACAACCCCCGTAAAGCATTCGATGGGAATCCAATTCGCACCTCTTACAAAAATGACCTTTCCGTTGATTTCCAATTCATATCCAAGCGAATTATCCGATTTGGGTTTTTCAAGCAATCTAACCGATCTAAATCCCAATTTCCCCGATCTTTCCGCGATGACCTTACCACCCCTTTCTAATTCGATGACGTAATTATACAAGGGATGTTCGCCATAACCAATCGGCCACCAAAGCTCAAAATCTTCCATCTTGAAACAAGCGAGATTCTTTTTGCCCGTGACCTTGAAGGATTTTTTAATATAGTCCTTACTCGACGGTTTTTTGGATAAGTAATAATGCAACGTATCCCCGTCTTCGGGTACGTAAGTATTGTCAATCGCCTTTCCGTTCGCGTCAACAAGCGGATTGGTGTCGTAATTAAGCTCCGTAAGGAAGGTCACGTTCCCTTCTGCATCCGCAATTACGTATGCGTCGTTGATGTTACAGCTGACGCCATATTCTAAATACACGTCTTCCCAAATACCGTATGCGCAAATCTTTGGAGCCCAATCCCAACCGAAATGACACTGCGCTTTTCTCACGAAAATTCTTGCTTCGTTGAAAATGGAATAATATCCCGTCGTATCGAAGGTATCCATTTTATTGAGTGTAGATTTCATTTCCACGCGCAATTCGTTTTTGCCCAATTTCAACAGCTCTTTCACGTCAAAACGATATTGCAAAAACATATTTTCCGTACTACCAAGCAATTGATTGTTTAAATAAATATCCGAATATACGTCAATTCCGTTAAAAACCAATCGAATTGACTCTTGCGCCAAAAGCGTTTCGTCTGCATTAATTTCGGAAATATACGTAAAATCTTGACGGGGAATCCATTCGTTCCCTTTTTGGTTGTCCCCAAAATAAGGATTCTTTACGATGCCTGCATTATACAAGTCAATCGTAATATCCCCAGGAACTTTTGCGGGAATAGTACGTCCGTCAAAAACCAAGCGCCAATTTTGTATTTTTACCTTTTTCATAGTATTTAACTAGCTCCTTAGAATATTTCGCTTACACATTAGTCTTTTTATTATACCATACCGATATTTTTTTGTCAGTAGACGAAAATTGCAAATATGTGCTGTAAAATCGCATCAAAGCATTACTTATAAATTATTTTGCCGTAAGAGATAGGCGTAACGCTCCATTTCCATTTGATCGGCAACGTGTACAACCGCAATCACACCTTTACTTTCCGTCATACCGTCGTTCACTGCGGTTACCTTATACGTTACGCGCCCTTTGTTTATTTCGCTAAATTCTTTATCCGCAAACTCCGTTTTTTCCGTATATCCAAGCAATTGATACTCACTTTCATCATCAACTGCACGGTACACGGCGAAACGCTCGCCATCGCCCGTCCAAGAAAGCGCTACACAATCGTTTGCATAATTCGCTTCCAACGCTTTCGGGCTCTTGCAAATAGGCAATTTTTCAAATCCTACGAGCGTATACGTCTTGCCCTTTTCCGTAGAGAACGTACATAATGCGCCTTCGATAACCGTTTCCACGGGCTTGCCGTTTTGGTCGGTTACACGCACGTTTTGCGCATTTTCGTAACGGATTTTTAATGCACCGCCTACAACGGAAAGAATTTCCGCTTTTTTCAAAACGCCGTCCCTTACTTCGCAGGAAATCGTAAAATTCCCACGTGCTTTTAACCCCTTAAAAGAAACGTTTTTCCACGCTTCGGGCAGGGCAGGTGCGAGATGAATATAGCCTTCGTGGCTTTGCACGAGCATTTCCGTCATACCGTTAAGCGCCCCGAAATTGCCGTCGATTTGGAAGGGCGGATGCACGTCCCAAAGGTTTGGATAGGTACGCAATTTCAACAGGTTTTGCAAAAGCAAATAGGAATGCTCCCCTTCGCCCGTTCTCGCCCAAGCGCAAAGCCTATGCGCCAAAGCCCAACCCGTAGACTCATCGCCGCGCATTTCCAACGTACGTTTTGCTGCGTCCAACCAAGCAGGCGTTGTATGATTGATAAGAGTCCCCGGCATCAATGCCACAAGCTGCGAAATATGACGGTGCTTCGCTTCGCCGATTTCCCCATAAAAATGCTCTTCACGGTATTCCTTTACTTGTCCGCTATACCCTATTAATACGGGACTATATTTGTCGAGTTGCTTTTTCTCAAGCTCCGTTACGTCATCGGAAACACCGAGCAATTCTGCGCATTTTAAATCGTCCTTGGCGTTTTCATACAGCATTTGTTGGTCGAATGCACAACCAATGGTATGATAATAAGCTTGCTCTTTTCTCCACGTTACCCCAGCTCCGCCAATGATTTGCTCGGGCGAAGCAGAAAATACGGACAAATATTCACCGTTATAATCCCGCGTACATTTCGTTAAAAATTTCGCCATGCCGTGAATAGCAGGATACGTCACGTTTTCCAAAACGTCCTTATCTCGGGTAAAGTCGTAATAATCCCAAAAGAGCTTGGTTGTCAAGCCGCCCGTTCCAGGTCCCGAATGTAAGCTTGGACCGCTAATTTCATAACTATACGCTATCGTTCCAATCGTCCAACCGCACTCCCCTTGTCCTTCTTTATAGTTTTCGGGCACGGTTTCAAGAATCCATTTCGACGCAATATTTTCCGCTTGCTTGCGAAAAGCTTTATTGTAATCGGCATACGCTGCGAATGTTTCCGCAAGATTCGTATTCAACGCCGGCCAATAGTTCATTTGCACGTTGATATTATGCCAATATCCGCTTCCCCAAGGGGATTTATCGTGCGCATTCCATACCCCTTGCAAGGATGCCGGCGGCGTTCCCTTTCGAGAAGAAGAAACGAGCAAATATCTACCGTATTGATAGTAGACTTCTTCCAAATACGGTTCGAAATTCCCTTGTCTATTGCTCTCTAAAAGCGTTTCCGTCGTGCGTTCGTCTTCCTTGCCTCCAAGTTCGAATTCCACACGCGACATCAACGAGAGATAGTCTTCTTGATGTCTTTGGAATAGGCTATCAAACCCCAATTGAACGGCATTTTGCATCCCCTTTTCCACCGCTTCGTGCGGATCTTCGCCAATCGCCTTATGGTTCCCATCCAAGAATACGCTCTCGTCAAGCTTATAAGACGTTCCCATGACAAAAAGCACCGTCGTTTCCGTTGCGTTTTGTATATGCAAAGCGTCGGTTTTAGCCACGACGTCCCCATTGGTAAGGACAAGCAATTTACCTTCGTAAATTAAATCCCTAAAAGACAGTATTCCGCGCATTGTCAAGCTATTTTCGTACGCGAATATCTCGCCCGTTCTTCCCCCTTCTTCGGGCGTTCTATCTCCCAAATAAGGAATCACAAGCCGAACGGAAAATTCCGCTTTTTTTGAAGAACGAACACGATAAGCGAACGCGTTATCGGGATAAGACGTAAACGCCTTGCTTTCCCACTTATTTCCCCCGACGGTATAGCGAGTATATGCATAGCCGCCGCTGATATCCAAACCACGCTCGTAATTTTCCACGCCTTTATGCGCAAAGTCTACACGGATTTCCGCAAAATTGGATACACCGCCCAAGGCTTTGCTATTAGCAAACACGTTGGTAGCAAACTGTATGCGTTCGGAGTCCGTTCTTCCGAATATACTCGCCCCGAAATAACCGTTCCCAAGCGGCAATGAATGTTTCTCCCATCCTTCAAGGCTATCATCGGCAGGCGTATTATATTTTAGTACAAGCTTTTTCATCATCTTTTCCCTTATCTACTGTATTTTTTCTTTAGCCGAATCCTACGCTCATCGAGTACATGCCCCGTCGAAAATCATATAAACGTGCGGAATTCCATCCTCTAAATATTCTTCCGAGCATTGCACGAAGCCCACGCTTTCGTAGAAAGGTTTGGCGTACACTTGCGCGCCTACTTTGACTTTTTTTGCGTGGAATTTTTCTTGCGCAACCTGCAAGCCGACCTTCATCAGTTTGCTTCCTAATCCGCAGCGGCGTTTCAAGGAAATCACCCTGCCAACGGACACTTCGTCAAGGCGTTTGCCTTTATCGACCACGCGCAAGTAGGCAACGATTTGCCCCTCGTCTTCCATATAGACGTGATAGGCTTCCTTGTCTACGTCGTCAAGATCCTGATACACACAATTTTGTTCCACGACAAAGACTGCGGAACGTACCTTTAATATATTATAAACTTCTTCGCCTGATAATTCATCAAAACGTTTTATTACCGTTTTCATACTCTTCGATTTCCTTTTTCGTGGCTTTACGCAACACCTGTTTTACACGAGCAGGCGAATAAGGCGCAGTATCCTCGTCAAAGTATTTCACGCTATCTACGTACACCACTTGCTCGGTGTTGTGCCTACCCATACGCACCCAAACGTGATCGCCCGCGAGAACGGTTTGCGTTGAGTCTAAATACCAATAGTTACAACCTTTATAACCCCTTGGGCTAACGCCGACAAATAGGTATTTGCCCCTACCGCTTACACAACGGCTAATTGCCTTATCAAATTCTTCGCGCAACGCCACGGCAAATCGCCCGATCTCTTCTCTATGCATTAAAAAGGTATACACACCGCCTAAAAAACGCTTTTTATCCGCCGAACGCATCAACAAACGGATTGCCATAACACAATCTTCTTTGCGTCGGTTTTCACGTGAAACCTCCACTCCGTTTTCCATGTGCGGATACAAGTCGACTGCCAACCCTGCTTTCTCAAAGGAAAGGCTATATTCCTTTCCGTATGCGCCTGCAAGCAAGCGAAACATTGCAAATATCCATTCCTCTAATTCGTCGCGCAAAATGCATTCGCTTTTATCGCTATATTTTACGTATTCATTTTCAATGGAAACTTCCGTTCTTA
>JAFVPE010000013.1 GCA_017505465.1 Clostridia bacterium
AACAACGAATACTACGTAGAAGAATATACGGCGGAAGGGGAAGAAGGGCTTAATTTCTACACCTACGGCAACACGTCGGCAGATTTTAACGCATACAAGGCGTTGTTCTCGACGGCAAACGGCTACACTTACGACGGAACGGAAACGGACGAATACGGCGACGCTTGGTATTTCTATTCCAAGGGGGACGTTTACGTAGACCTTTCCTATTATAACTACGACGGAAGCGATTTGATTGACGTTTACGTATATACCCTTTCCTCGACGGGCGGTGATAGCGGCTCGACGGGCGGCGAACAAGGCGGCGCGGCGAACTATACGTACACCGATTTCAGCGCAAGCGAAAAGGCATTATTCAACGAGTATTTCGGTTGGGTAATTCCCTTTGCTCCTAACAACGAATACTACGTAGAAGAATATACGGCGGAAGGGGAAGAAGGGCTTAATTTCTACACCTACGGCAACACGTCGGCAGATTTCGACGCATACAAAGCTATGTTCTCGGCGGCAAACGGCTACACCTACGACGGAACGAGCGACGACGAATACGGCGACGCTTGGTATTTCTACTCCAAGGGTAACGTTTGCGTGGATATTTCCTACTATTACTACGAAGGCGACGACGTCATTGACGTTTACGTTTACGTTGAATCCACGACGGGCGGTGGCTCGACGGGCGGTGGCGATATCAGCGGCGGCGACACGCCTACCACGCCCGTAGAAGGCTTAATTACCAACGCAGACAAGGGTTTGCCGACGAGCAATAACGGCGTTTACGACGTCGATTTCACAAAGGCAACCTACACGAAGAACGTAACCGAACAAGGGTATTACATAGACGGTTGCCCCACGGTGGGGAAACCTTCCGTATTGGTTGTTCCCGTACAGTTTAGCGACGTTACGGCGGCAAGCAAGGGCTATACGATAGAGAAGATTGAAAAGGCGTTCAACGGCGTTGAGGGGGATACCGATTACCACTCCGTACACGATTATTACTACACGTCGAGCTACGGCAAGTTGGACGTACAGTTCACCGTTTTGGATTCTTGGTTCACGCCGAAATATACTAGCTCCTATTACAAGAGTGCAACCTTCGACTACTACGGCGAGTCGGTGGAAGCAGGGGAACAAATCGTTATGGACGAGGTACTTGCTTCCTTGGAAGGTAAAATGGATCTTACGCAGTTCGACTCGGATAGAAACGGCATTATCGACGCAATCGTGCTTATCAATACGCTTGAAATCGACAGCGACGTTACCTTCCAATGGGCGTTTAGATATTGGAACTATTACGTGGATAGCGACGGCAATTACCGTGAATACGACGGCGTTTCCGCAAACGATTACCTTTGGGCTTCCTATCAATTTATGCACGAAGGCACGAGCGGCTTCAACGATAAGACTGCGTTGAATACCTACACCTATATCCACGAATTTGGGCACGTTTTGGGTGCGGACGACTATTACGATACTTCGTATAACGGCGGTGCGCCGATGGACGGCTACGATATCATGGATTCGATGAGTGGGGATCACAATGCGTATACCAAATTCCATTACGGTTGGTTGACGAGCTCTCGTTTGGTGGTTGCAGAAGAGAGCGTAACGCTCACGCTAGAAGATTTCTCGCAGAACGGCGATACGATTATCATCGCAAACAATTGGGATGAGGCCTTGGGCGCATACCAAGAATATTACGTCGTTGTATATTACACGAACAACGGCTTGAACTCGGGCGTAGGCGGCTATTTCGATGAAAACGGCATCGTGGTTTACCACGTGAACGCTTCGCTTATTGGGGAAGCATACGATTCGGAAATGCTTTACGACGTTTACAACAACAATACGGACGGCTCGGACGAATACGGCACGGAAGACAACCTTATCGAGCTTGTAAAATCCGCTTCGGGCGACTACGTACATACGCAAGGCGTTTCCTCCTCTTCGTCGCTTGTGGACGATCAAGGGAACAAGATTTCCTACGCGTTCACAGTGGATTCCTTGACGAGCGACTCCGCAACGTTGACTTTTACAAAAAATAGCTAAGGAACGATAATAAAAATCATGCAAAGGAATTATACGCGGGTAAAATTGGCTTGCTATACGACGAATATTTCCATGTCTATCATAGGGAATCTTTCGCCCGTGTTGTTTTTGACCTTCCGTCATTTATACGGAATTTCCTATTCCTTGCTCGGCTTGCTCGTGCTTGTGAATTTTTGCACGCAGCTTGCCGTGGATTTACTTTTTTCCTTCTTCTCGCATAAAATCAACATTCCCTTCGCGGTGAAGATAACGCCTATTTTGACGATTGTAGGTCTGCTTATTTACGCAATTTGCCCCTTCTTTTTGACGGGGAAATACGTGTATATCGCCATTTTAATAGGGACGGTGATATTTTCTGCGTCGAGTGGGCTTAGCGAAGTATTGATAAGCCCTGTCATCGCGGCGATTCCTAGCAAAAATCCCGAACGGTCTATGAGTATGCTCCATTCCATTTATGCGTGGGGAGTTGTGGCGGTCATTTTGATTAGTACGGCATTCCTTTTCTTCGTAGGACAGAAGTATTGGCAATGGCTTGCATTAGGGTTTATTCTCGTACCTGCTATCGCCGCTTTGCTCTTTTTTACGTCGAAATTGCCTAAGCTTGAAACGCCTGAAAGAGCGTCCAACGTTGTAACGTTGATGAAGAAAAAGGAGCTTTGGCTGTGTGTTTTGGCGATATTCCTCGGCGGCGCAAGCGAATGCACGATGGCGCAATGGTGTTCCGCATATTTGGAACAAGCGCTCGGCATTAGTAAAGTATGGGGGGATATATTCGGCGTGGCGATGTTTGCGGCTATGCTTGGCTTGGGGCGTACCTTGTACGCTAAAATCGGCAAGCACGTCGAAGTGGTTTTACTCGCAGGCTCGGCAGGAGCGGCGAGTTGTTATTTGGGAACGGCACTTTTCGGTATTCCCGTATTGGGGTTGATAGCTTGTGCCTTGACGGGCTTTTGCGTATCGATGCTTTGGCCGGGAAGCTTGGTCGTTGCGTCCAAGCGAATCCCTACGGGCGGCGTGTTTATCTATGCGATGATGGCGGCAGGGGGCGACTTGGGTGCGTCCGTTGGGCCGCAGCTTATCGGCGTAATCACCGACGTAGTGCAAGAGAGTGCTTGGGGATTGAATTTTGCACAAACGCTTGGAATGGGGGCGGATCAGCTCGGAATGAAAATAGGTATGCTCGTGGGTATGCTCTTCCCTCTCATTGGAACGTTCGTGTTCCTACATATCTTCCGTACGAGAAAAAAATACGAGCCCAAGCTTTTACAAAAGGAAGGGAACGCATAACGGCATAAAAATAAAAGGCAAGCAGGTGGCTTGCCTTTTTTATTGTTGTAACGATAAATGCGCTAGACTTGTTCGGGCTTGATACATTCGCCGCTTGCGGCGCATTGGAAAATAACAAAAAAGCCTTCCGTGTCCTTAAATAGAGTGGACGGAACGAAGGTGCAGACGTTTTTAATCTCGTCGGGGGGATTGTTTTTATCCTGCGCGGCGAGGGCATAGCAAACGTATCTCGCCCTGCCGTCGTCGTAGAGTACGCCAACGAGATATTGCGGCTCTTTTGCCGTCCCTTTGAGGCGCACCCATTCACTGCAAGCAAAGGCGTTGCAAAGGGTATCATCGTGCGGATATTTGGCAAATAGAGCGTCAATTTCCGCCTTTACGGAGTAATAATAGCCGTCGGGGTCGGTCTTAAACGGGTGGAGTACGCGCGCAGCATTGCCATCTTCCGTAATGTCTGTCCCCGTTTTCTCGTCCGATTCTTCACTTGTACTTTTAGCGTATGCATTTTCGCCAATTTCCGAAAGCTGCTTGCGTGCATTGTTTTCCTCCTCGTAATAATTTTCTATCGCCACCTTTTCATCGTCATATTCCTGCTTCAACGCGTACATGGGGGCATCGTTTTTTGTTTTTTCGTGCGTTTCGGGAGTGAAAATTTCCGTTTTGGCGGAAGGCAGCGGCTTTTCTTTGTTCCCTTTTGGAAAGACGGGGGGAAGGGTAGCGTTGAGAATGGCTCGCCAATCGTAAGAGCGGTTGCCGTTGATGCCGTATGCAATGGGAATAACGTCGTTTTTCACGTGGCAAAGCACGCCGCAAAATCCGCCCGAAACGTCCATATCCGTCAAAATATTAAACATACTTTTTCCGCGCAGGGCAAGCATTTCCGTCTTTCCCTTTCCGTCGGAAAGCAGGCAGTAATATTCCCCCGAAGCAAGGGGCGCAAAATTAATCACCGAGATTTCCACGGCAAGATTTCTTCCGTACTGCTCCACTTTTATGAGTCCCGATAGCGCCTTTCCGTCCCCCGAAAAGCCTTGCTTCACTTGCCGCAATATACACATCTTCTTTACGTAGTTCATAGCGTCCCTCAAAAAATTGATAGCGTCATTATACTATAAGAAAAGAGCGAAAAAAGGTCGAAAAGGGGTGTTTTTTCATAAAGAAAGTAGAAAAAGTCGGAAAAAATTCGTAAAAACATTGACCGACGCATATTTTTGGCGTATAATATATGTGAATAAAAGAGAGATCGAGGTATATATGGCGGATAGTTTGGAAGTCGCATTGATAAAATATAATAAAAAAAGTTGGTTCAAAAGTGCCTTGCTTGGGCTTTTGATCGGTATCGCCGTCATTGTTCCCGGCATTAGCGGATCGACGGTAGCTATCATTTTCAAACTGTACGATCAATTCTTGTATGCAGTCGGCAATTTGTTCAAGAAGTTCAAAAAATGCTTTTTGTTCTTACTCCCGATAGGGCTTGGGCTCATCGTTGGCTTTGCGCTCGGTTTTATCGGCGTAAAGAAATTGCTGGAAATCAATATGTTCGTCATCGTCTGTTTGTTTGCAGGGTTGATGTGCGGTGCATTTCCTGCGGTACACGATGAAATCAAGGGGATTAAGTGGGACGCAAAACGGGTGATTCTCTTTGTGCTCGGCTTGTTGATTCCCGTAGCGCTTGGCTGTGTATCTGCGGTGATGACGGTGCAAACGCCTGCGGTGGCGGAAACGGTGGAAAAGGCGGGCGACTACGCGACGAGATTTGCAGGAAACGTCTTTTTCGAAGTGGAATGGTGGCATATTTTGCTTGCCGTAGTATTTGGATTTATTATCGGCATCACGCAGATTGTGCCCGGTTTAAGTGCAAGTGCGTTTTTGATGGCAATCGGTTGGTATAATAGCTTGATGCAGAGTGTTAGTATGACCTTTTGGAAGGGAAATCCGATGATTTTCCTTGTGTATGCAGGGCTTGGAATCGGGTTCTTGCTCGGTATTTTCTTCTTCTCGAAATTCCTTACTTGGGTGTTTGGGAAGGCTCGGCATACGGCGTACTGTATGATTGTGGGGCTTTCGCTTGGCTCGATTATTTCCATGTTCTGCAACGGCGACGTTATGGGCGTGTATTTGCATTGGGCGTCCGGCTCGGCGGAATGGTGGCATATTCTTTTGAGCGTCGGCATCGGCGTGGTATTGTTTGCCGTTGGACTCATCGGGGCATATTTGCTTGTGAAGGTGGAGCGCAAAAAGGACGCCGAAAAAGCGAAGCAATCGGCGAACAACGATGTTGAAAATACGGCGCAAGAGAGTTAAAAAATAAAAATGGGGCGTACAGGTGCGCGATGAACACAGCTGTACGCCTTCTTTACAAAAGGGAAAACATGGAAAAATGGGGAAAAAACTTTATTTCGTGGGCGCAGCGTAAAATTGCGGCGCACGGATATACCTGCGACGGGTGTGGGGTGGAATTGTTCGATTACCCTACGTACAGGCTTTGCGAAAACTGTACGGCGAAATTGCGCCGTATCGGCGATAAGGTTTGCGCAAAATGCGGCAGAAAAACGGTTGCGGAAGGGATTTGCTTGGATTGCAAGCAGGATATGCCCAAATTCACGCAAGGGCTTTCGCCTTTCGTGTATCAAGGGGAAAGCGCCGAGTTCGTCAACCGTCTAAAAAACGGTGATCCGCGTCTTGCCAACTATCTCGGCGAGCAAATGGCGGAGCATTTCGTCAAGAAGTTCCCCGATATGACGGGGGTTGGCGATCCACTTTTAATCGTCCCCGTGCCCATGACGGATAAGGGGCGCAGACTTCGCGGCTATAACCAAACGGAATATCTTGCCAAGATGTTTGCCGAAAGACTACGTTCGCTTGGCGTGCAAGCGGTGGTGGACAAAAAGCTTTTGCAAAAGACGAAAGAAACCGCCGCGCAAAAGAAAATGAGCCAAAAGGAACGAAAAGAAAACGTTGCAGGCGCTTATCACGTACATAAGCGCAAGGAATGTCGCGGCAAAACTATTTTGCTCATCGACGACGTTTTAACGACGGGCGCAACGGGAAACGAGTGTGCGGAAAGACTGTTTGGCGCAGGTGCGCACGAAGTGTATTTCTTGGTTGCGGCTGCCGTTCCCGAACGCAAATAACGACAATGCAATACTTTTAAAGAAACCGCCTAGCTTCGACGTAATAACTCCAACGCTTGGCGGTCATTTTTTCGATTCTCGCATAGTCGGAGGACGTATGTAAAATGTAATTATCCCCTAGATACAACGCTACGTGACCGATGCGCTCAATGCCCGTGTTGTATTGCCGATCTTCGTTTGTAAAGAAAATGCAATCCCCACGCTGTAAATTCTTTTTCGCTACGTATTCCCCCTGCTTTACTTGCGTGCGTGTATTCACGTTAAGTAAAACGTCTGCACCTTTATAGAAAATGTATTGTATTAAGGACGAGCAGTCGAATTTTTGCGCCGTGAAACCGCCGAGCAGTTTTCCCTTGCCGTCGTGCAAGCGCACCGCACCGTACACGTAGGGGACGCCGAGCAGCTTATACCCTTCTTCAATGACGTTTTCCACGTTCTCGTTGCTCGTTTTTTCAAGGGAAAACACCGACGCGTAGGAAGCGTAGATATACGCCGTTTTATTGCGGTAATAAGTCTTGTACCAATTCCCTTTCTTTTCAATCACCGCGTACATGGTGCCCTTCTCGGCGCTTCCAAGCACGGTAGTGGAAGTGCTTGCACCCGAACGGATATTCACGTTTTCGCCCGTACATTTTATGTAGCTTGCCGTTTTTATAATCGGCGCAGGCTCGGCTTCAGGGGAAGATTCGGGCGGAAGGGTTTCGGGGGGAGTTTCTTCCGTTTGCGGCGGATCTTCCGAGCCTTCTATGGAATTTTCGGGGAGTGTTTCCGAGGAAAAAGCTCCGTTTTCGTGGGTAGGCTTATCCGTGCAAGCAGCAAATGCCGAGGCGGTAAAAAGAGTTATTAAGGCACAGATAAGACCGATGAATGCTTTGATTTTTTTCATGACATGCTCCTAATTCTTTTTTTGTAAAAATGTGCTGTTTGCATTTTATAACGGAAAAAAGGAGCGGTCAATAGGGGAAAAAAGGCAGCGCAGGAAAATCAAGGAAAAAAAGAAATAAAAATTCCAAAATCGGGAAGGATTGAGAGTATTTTACTTGAAAAAGCCGTTTTCCTGTGCTATACTATAGAAGAATAAAACGAACCAGCCCAAAAGCCGTCTTTTTTGCGCTTTACGGCTCGTCGTCATTATAATACGAGTGGACGGAGCAAGCTTATGCGAAAATTTTTGACCGACATGCATACACATTCTCACTATTCCCACGACGGGCGAAATACACTTCCCGAAATGTTGGAAGAAGCGCAAAGACTCGGCGTGGCGTTTTACGGTGTTTCCGATCACTTTGACTATGATTATGATTTGACGAAAATGACGGAAGAAGAGCGTATAAAATTACAAGACGCGGATCCTGCCGATTATTTCCACGGCGCACGGCATTTGCAGGAAGACTACGAAGGCGCGATGAACGTTTTGGTGGGTGCGGAATTCGGTTATTCGGACGATCCTGCCGTCAAAAAGAGATATGCGGAAACGTACGAAAAATACCGTCCCGACTTTGTGATCAATAGCGTACACGGGGATAAGGGAAAGGACTTTGCCTATACGGAAATTCAAGGGGAAAAGAAGGCGGTTTATAAGGAATATTTGGCGCTTATCCGCCGTAGTTTAGACGCACCGTATCCTTACGATATCGTAGGGCATATCGGTTACGTCGCGCGGTACGTTCCTTTTGAAAACGTGGAGTTTTCCTTGGATGAGTTCGGGAAAGAAATCGACGAAATTTTATCGGCGATTATACAAAAAGGGAAAATTTTGGAAATCAATACGGCTTCAAAACACTTGAAGCAACATACGATTCCGAGTATGGAAATCGTCAAGCGTTACTACGAGCTTGGCGGTAGAATGGTGTCGATTGGTTCGGATGCGCATTTTAAAGAACGCATTCTTGAAAAGCGTGACGAAGTGGTGGAGGAATTGAAAAAAATCGGCTTCACCTACGTCACCGTACCCTGCAAAGGGGAATATATTAAGGTGGAAATCTAATGTCGGAACTTGATTTATTGAAATTGTTACAAACGTATGGCGAAGAAACGGAGCTTGGGGATTTTACGCCCGAAGAATTACAGGATTTGTTAGAGCGTATGCGCGCCAACGGGGAAGAATTGCCTCTTACGCCCGAAACGTTTAAAGAACGTTATTTTGCCTACTACGACGACGTGAAGGATAAGTCCCTTAAAAAACAAGATTGGTAAGATAACAGGAATTTTTAGCGCTAAAAAACGGTAAAAAAAACAAAGCCTCTCACGGTTTCGTGGGGGGGCTGTATTTTATAAAGAATTTATGAAGAATGAAATATTATGGACTTTGTGGCGGAGAGGATGAACTGCCCGTATTTCTTTAAAAGCTACTTAAAAAACACCCGAAAACGGATTTTCGTTTTCGGGTGTTTTAACTTTTATTAAGATATGCGTTTCGAGATAAAAACTCGATATCCATCGCCTTTGAACTGTGCGCATTCTCGCTGTTTTTTTGTGCTATCAAAGAGTGGTGGAGTGGACGTCGTTTGCTTTCGCCCAAGCGTTCATATACAGTAACGTTTCGTTTTCACGATGCAAAAGGCAGCTTACTTCGTATAAATCTCGCAAATCTTCTGCGGCAAGGAAAAACTCGTAATTATAACTATCGTCCGAGGATGAATTAAGAGCGTCTACACGATAAACGGCGGTGAAATATATTACGTCGTCCGCGGCTTGCGCCTTGAACGTACCTACGATTTCAAACCTAAATTTCGAGCCTACCTTCTTCCCTTCACGAACAACGCTATCGATGACGGAAATGGTATGACCGCTTTCCTTCAATTCTTTCATTGTACCGACGTATAAACCGCTATTCACCAAATATTGTGCGGAATTGTATTTTGTAACGATGTCTTTTTGCAGTTTTCCATTGAAAGTGGCTTTGTCGAAGCTTTGCAACATTTCCGCAACCGAAGAAGGATTCTCGTAACGGAAACCAAATTCGTAATTATAAGAAACGTCCTTTTTACGGCAAACCACTTGAAACGTGACGTGGCTTCCGTATTGATTGGCTTCAAGGTCTGTGGAAATAACACCGATTACTCTTTCGAGAGTCAAGCTTTCTGCCGTTGCCGCTTCGGCAAGCTTTAAGTTGACCTTATCGAAGACGGAGAGCTCTTCCTTTGGATTTTCGTACGTAATTGCTTCCGACCATTCGGAATCGTTATAGCTTTCAACGTCGCCAAGCGCTTTTACCTTGAAAACGTTTTGTTCCGCAGTTAACAAGATTGTCATTTGCGCTTCGGTGACCGTAGTAGTCATGCCGTTATAGTCTACGAGATAGCCGTTCGCATTATCAACGGGCGTCCAAGACAAAAGCATCGTGTTATAATCGAAGGAAAGATTTTTAGGTGCGCTTAAAGTGACTTTGGCGAAGGGATTGTCAAAGTTGGAGTTAGAAGAAGACGTAGGGGGAGTATATCCGCCTGCGCTACAAGCCGCGCAAGCCGTCATCATCAAGGTTGCACCGATAACGGCGAAAATAGATTTCATGGCTTTAGATTGTTTCATTTCACAGTTCCTTTTCGTACGCAATGGGGAAGGGTTAAATAACGACGATGTCCATCGCCTTGAATTGGTCTTTCAATGCGTCGGGGAAGGTGTCGTCTGTAATCAAAACGTTAATATCTTCCGCCCGAGCAAAAGTATAAGGCTTAATTTTACCGATTTTCGAGCTATCGAGCATCATATAAAGGAATTTCGCCTTCTTGCAAATCACTCGGAGCAGCTCCGCTTCGATTTGCGAGCTGCAAGAAAATCCGTTTTCGGGGGTGAATGCCGCCGCCGAGATAATCGCAAGCTCGAAATTCGTGTCCGTGAAGAACAGAGAAGAGAAGGAAGATGCCGTGGAAAGGTTTTCCTTGATGAGTTGTCCGCCGAGAAGGTTGACAACTACGTTCTTTTTCTTTGCAAGCTCGGTTGCAACGGCAAGGCCGTTCGTGAACACGTTGCAATATCTATCGGGCATTTCCTTGGCGAGATAGAGCGCCGTCGTACCGCCGTCGATGAAGATGGAAGAGCCTTCGTCGATGAGCCCTGCCGCCTTTTGTGCGATGATGATTTTTTCATCCGTGTGAATGGTCGTCTTTTTCGTGTAGGGCTCGCCCGAAGTCTTTTGCACTTCGCGCACCGACATAGCGCCGCCGCGGATACGAATGATTTTGCCTTCTTCTTCAAGTTGGAAAAGGTCTCTTCGTAAGGTCATCTGCGAAACGTGGGGGAAATATTCTTCCAACTGCTCCAAGGTGAGCTTACCGCGTTTGTCCAAAAGCTCCGCAATTTCTAAAATGCGCTCTCTTTTCATCTTAAGTTCTCCTTTTGTGATTTTATTAACATCTCAAATTTATCATAAAATTCACAAAAAAGCAAGTGATTGACCGCATTTCAACCATTTTTTCTATCAATTTTCACAAAAAGTGGGCAATAAATAGAAAGGATTTTTCATTTTTCACAAAAAAGCCGAGCGTAAATTCACAGGGAAATGCACGCTTTGTATTTGAAAATTCCTTTGATTTTGCTTGCGATTTTTCGTTTACAATGGTATAATAGTAGGGAAATTATAAGGGAAGGAACGGATATGTACGATTTCATTACCGATTTGGACGAATATTTTTGCGAAAAATACGCAAGTTACGATAAGCTTACCGTCATTCCGGGCTACAAAATGCCCGTAATGCAAGCTACGGAGACGAGAGAGGACGGAAGAAAGTATTCCTATACGTTGCCTGCGGATACGATGCGTCTTGCAAACCAAGAAAAAAAAGCGGAAATTCTTGCGCAGCTCAAAGAAAAAATGGCGGATAACACTTTCTCGTTCTCGTTTCGCGTTAACGGATTTTTTACTCGCTTGAAGGCAAGCGTTTCCAAGTATGGATTTTATAAGCAATTCAATAAAATGCTTGCGAAATACAACTTGAGCGATACGGACGTTTTGGACGTTATTGACGTTGACGAAGAAATTTGGCGCAACATCAAAAAGGGGAAATTCGCCCCGACGAAGAACTTGCTTTTGTCGATAGCGCTCACCTTGCAATTCTCTATGGACGACGTGAATGCGCTCTTCCTTTTTGCAGGCTACGAATGGGATTACACCTACGTAAAGGACGTAATTGTTTCCTATTTGCTCATCAACAAGGTGTATAACCGCCCGATGATTGACGCAGCGCTTGCGGAATATAAAGTTGGTAATCTTTTTATTAGATAAAACGCTTGCGTTTTCTAGCAGAATATGCTACAATAAAGAAGATGGCTCTGTCCCAACATACGGTTGATTTTTGACGGAAAAATACTGTGAAATACGGCACGCCGCGCTCAGTTACAGACCACAGCGGGTATGCGCCCTCGCGCGCCACTTGTCTTTCTTGTATTTATTCTCGTGAAAACGTGAAACGTGAGCGTTTCACTAATCAACCGCTTATTGTGACATCGCCAAGAAAATTAAATATCCGAGCGGAAAAAGAGTAACCGTTTTCGAAAACGGAACAGAGAGCTATGCCGTAGGCTGAAAGCATAGCGTGTTTATCGAAGCGGTGAAAGTGCGTTTTCGCGTTATTAGGACAGACTAACTCTCTGCGGTTGCCCCCGTTATCGGGCGAATAAGGGAAATTCTTTTTGAGAATTTCTAAAGTAAAGTGGAACAGCGTTTTACCCCGCCTTTATATTATATAAAGGTGGGTTATTTTTTAGGAAACGACGGAAATACTTCGCAATACTGCGTTAGCCTTGCGTTTTCTCGGCGTTACGTACGCACAAGTACGCGCCTTCTCGAAAGCCGCGGCTGCCTTGTCTTGCTTGCATTTGCGCCGTTTAGAGTGGCGGCGTTTCAAGGAAACGACGGAAATACTTCGCAATACGGCGTTAGCCTTGCGTTTGTGCCATTTAAAATGGGCAAGGAATAGTTTTTTCAACGGGAGGACACCGTTATGTGGTTCAAAAATTTAAGAGCGGATATAAAAGCGGCGAAGGCGAACGATCCTGCCGCAAGAAACTCGTTTGAAGTTTGGTTGACCTACTCGGGTGTGCACGCCTTATCGTGGTACAGAGTGGCGCATTTTTTCCATGCGAAATGGAAATGGAAGCTGCTTGCGCGTGTGATTAGCCAAAGCACGAGATTTTTCACGGGAATTGAAATCCACCCCGGCGCAAAGATTGAAGGGGGCGTGTTTATCGACCATGGTTCGGGCGTAGTCATCGGGGAAACGGCGGAAGTGCATAAGGGCGTTGTCATCTACCAAGGGGTAACGCTTGGCGGTACGGGCAAGGAAAGGGGAAAACGCCACCCTACGGTTATGGAAAACGTGATGATTTCCGCAGGCGCGAAGGTGCTTGGGAATATCACGATTGGCAAGGGTGCAAAAATCGGCGCAGGGGCGGTAGTATTAAAAGAAGTTCCCCCGTATGCAACGGTTGTGGGCGTTCCCGGGCGTATCGTGCGCATTCGTCCGCCCGAAACGGAAGATCCGACGCACGCAGGGATTATCGCCGTCACGGCGCTTTCGCTTGAAGCGAAAGAAGAGCAGGCAAAAGAGGCGGCGCGTATCGCCGAGGAGCATAGAAATCAAAAGAAACAGGAGAAATAAAAATGAAAATTTACAACTCGCTGACGAAGAGAAAGGAAGAATTTATCCCTTTGGAAGGGAACAAGGTTAAAATGTACGCTTGCGGTATCACGGTATCGGGCGAAGCGCATATCGGCCACGGCTATCAAGCGCTCATTTACGATATTATGCGTAAATATCTCAAAAAGCAGGGCTACGACGTAACGTACGCGCGTAACTACACGGACGTGGACGATAAAATTATCGCAAAATCCCATGAAACGGGGATTCCTGCCGACGAATATGCCGCAAAAATGATTGAAAACATCAACGAAATCATGGAAAAGTTCCACGTAGACGATCCCGACGTTTGGTTGAAAGCAACCGAGAACATTGAAAACATCATCGGTTTCGTTTCTGCGCTCATTGAAAAGGGGCACGCTTACCCGACGAAGAATGGGGACGTATACTTTGACGTAGAGAGCTTTCCTGCATACGGCAGATTGTCCAACCGCAACATTGAAGACGCTTTGGACGGTGTGCGCGTGGACAACGACGACGAGAAGAAGAACGCCTACGACTTTGCCCTTTGGAAGAGCGCGAAGCCGGGGGAAATTTATTGGGATTCCCCTTGGGGACAGGGCAGACCGGGTTGGCACATCGAATGCTCGGCGATGAACCGCGCGGCGTTTGGCGAACAAATCGACATTCACGGCGGCGGCAGAGACCTTATCTTCCCGCACCATGAAAATGAAATTGCGCAGACGGAAGCGCTCACGGGTAAACCTTTCGTAAAATATTGGACGCACAACGGCTTAATCAAAGTCAACGGGCAAAAGATGAGCAAATCACTTGGAAATTCTCTTTTGCTTGCCGATTTGCTTGAAAAATATTCGGACGAAGCGATAAAATTTGCGTTGCTCCAAACCAACTACCGCAACGATATCAACGTTACGGACGATTTGTTCCCCGACGCGGAAAAGCACCTTTACGAATTCTATTCCTTGCTTGCAATCATCGAAGAAGTAATGTTCAAGTGCAAGGGCATGGAGCTCACGATTGAAACGGACGACGCGTTGAAGGCGGCGGAATACGCACAAAAGGTGGAAAATGAATTCAACACCTGCATGAGCGACGATTTCAATACAGCGCTTGCGCTTTCCAACCTTTTCGGCTATTTCAAGGACATCAAAAAATGGCTTACCGAAGGCAAGACGGGCGGTATGTTCGTTGCCCTTTCCGTGGCGGTGCAAATCCGCAAGACCTATTCGCTCCTTGGTTTGTTCACCAAGAATCCCAAGGAATACAAGGCTTGGTACGAAGAAAAGAACGCCGTGCAAATTCCCGCAGAAGTGCAGGCGATTGCGGAAGAACGTTGGGCGGCGAGAACGAACAGAGATTGGGCGAAGAGCGACGAGCTTCGCGCAAAGCTTGCAGAGCTTGGCTATGCAGTCAAGGACAGCAAGACGGGCTACGAATTGACGAAACTTTAAGTAGAAATATAGGGGCACAAGATGTTAGACGCATTGATTTTAATGTTGCGAAACGTGCTGTTGTTCGTGGCGTTGGCGGTGCCGGGTTTCTTGCTTGTCAAATGTAAAATTTTGAAAACGGAGCATACAAATCCGCTTTCTGCGCTTTTGATGTACGTCGGTATGCCGTTTTTGGTAATATCGAGCACGTTAAAGGTGAATTTGACGGTAGACAAGCTGCTTGGGATCGGCGTGATCGCCGCTATCACGATTGCATACGTGTTCGCTATGTTTTTCCTTTCCAAACCCCTGACGTTAATGGAAAAGGAAAAGAAGAAAAAGGGAGTTATGCAATTTTGCATTATGTTTTGCAATAACGGCTTTTTGGGGATTCCGCTTGCAAGGTCGGTGTTCGGAGCAGGCTCGACGGAGCTGATGTTCGTCATCGTAATCGGAATTGTCACCAACGTGTTTATGTATACGCTCGGCGTATATATGATTTCGGGGGACAAGCGCACGATTAGCGTGAAAAAAGTCTTGTTGAGCCCCGTACTCATCGCATTTTTGATTGGTGTTGCGCTCAACCTTTTAGACAAGCACGTGCATTTTAGCGGTGCTGTGCCCGAAGTGAGTACATATATCAACTATTTTGGAGATATTGTAACCCCGCTTTCGATGACCATTTTGGGAATGAAGCTCGGTGGCGTTCCTTTTAAGAAACTGTTCACGTCGTGGAAGATGTTCTACGTATCGGCATTAAAGCTTGTGGTCGTGCCCGTTGTGCTTATCGGCATGATGGTATTGGTGCATTTGTTTGCGCCTAACGTGATTGGCGTGGCTATGATTTTCGCGGCGTTCGTAGGCTTTGGTATGCCGACGGCGAGCCTTTCCACAACCTTCTCCGATTTGTACGACGGCGACGTGGAAAATGCGGTGTCGTACACCCTTGGCTCCACGATATTATCCATTATTAGCATTCCTATCCTATATTGGCTGCTTTGCTTGATTGTGTAATATTCTCGTTCGTTTTATAAGCAAGAAATTGGTCAACGCGAAGAATAAAAAATAAAGACGGCGTTATGAAACGCCGTCCTTTTCTTTTGTAGGGGGGGACTTATTTTTTAATATTTAAAATATCATCGGCGGAGCAATCTAAAAAGGCGCACAACCGAGACAAAGTTGCGAGAGAGGGTTGTATTCTGCCTGAAAGATATTGCGAAACGGTAGGGTTGGAAACGCCTATTGCTCGTGCTATTTCGCTTTTGCTTTTGCCCGAATTTTCTATTTCCGCTTTAATATTTTGACTGATGATAGTGTTCAAATCGTTGTTTTTATCCAAAATAATAGTTTCCATGTCTAAATTATATTAAGTATTGCCTAAATTTGCTTGACATTTAGGTAATACCTAAACTATAATATTATTAGGCATTGCCAAAAAATTATTTAAAAGGAGATGTTTTTATGGAAAAACAACAAAAAAATGGCGTAAAAAGAATTATTACTATGATTCTTTTTATATTGACGGTCGTATTTGCTTTTTTAGCGTTAGCCTTTAAGCTTTACGATGTAGAAATGAGCTTGCTCGGGACGTCGGTACAAACAGACGGAAATGGTTTTTCGGTTATTTCAGAATATCCCGAGTTATTAGAAGAAATAGGAGCTTGGTTGGGGGGATATAGTATCCTTGTTATTGTGATTGTTATTGCTGAAATTGTTGTTTATGCAGTAATGTATGCAGTAATGCGGAAAAAGAACGCGGAAAAAATGCTACTTATTGAAAAAATCCTCGTTGTTACAAATGTAATTTTGACGTTGATTTATATGATTAACGGTTTTAATGCAAAACAAACAATAGAAGAACAAAGCAGCTATTATCAAGTCACGACGTCGGCGATGATACCATTTATCATTGTTGTTGTTCTTGCGACTGCATATTTCGCCGTTACGTTTTTTGTTAAAGAAAATTTTTCACTTTCAAGCTTGAAACAAAAAACAGCAAAGACGAGTGAAATGACAACGGCAGACGAGTTGGCAAAATATAAAAATCTTTTAGATGAAGGCGCGATTACGCAAGACGAATATGACGCAAAAAAGAAAGAATTATTAGGGTTGTAATAAAATAAATTTGACGTATGGGCGGTATTCGAACAAAATACCGCCCATATTATTTTATAGAAGTATTAAAAATTTTTCTTTTCCCCCGTGATTGCTTGACAAAACAAGGGTTTACATTTATAATGTAAAAAGCGGAGAAATGCTCCGCAAAGGCTAATGAAAATTAACGTAGAGGTAAACTCCATGAAAACGTATACCGGACAATCTTTAAGAGAGATGTATTTAAACTTCTTCAAGGACCGTGGGCATAAGGTAATTCCTTCCGCTTCCTTGATTCCCGAAAACGATCCTACCGTTCTTTTCACGACGGCAGGTATGCATCCGCTTGTGCCTTATTTGCTTGGCGAAAGACACCCTGCGGGAAAGCGTCTTACCGACGTGCAAAAGTGCGTGCGTACGGGGGATATTGACGACGTTGGCGACGAAAGACACTGTACTTTCTTTGAAATGCTCGGCAATTGGTCGCTCGGCGACTATTTCAAGGAAGAAATGATTCCTTGGAGCTATGAATTTTTGACGGGCGAAAATTATCTTGGTATTCCTTCGGACAAGATTGCCGTTACCGTGTTCGGCGGCGACGATACCTTGCCTTGCGACGACGAAGCGGCGGCGCTTTGGGAAAAGGCAGGCATTAAGAAAGAGAATATCTATTTCATGCCCCGTGAAAACAATTGGTGGGGACCTGCCGGCTTGACCGGCCCTTGCGGTACGGATACGGAAATGTTCGTTATTCGTAAGCCCAAGTGCTCGCCTACCTGCAATCCCGACTGTAATTGCGGCGCGTTCCTTGAAATTTGGAACGACGTATTCATGCGCTTTAATAAGCAAGCGGACGGCAGCTTTACCGAGCTTTCGCAAAAGAACGTAGACACGGGTATGGGCTTGGAGCGTGCGCTTTGCGTGCTCAACGGCAAATCGAGCGTGTATGAAACGGATATCTTTGAAAACGCGATCAAGGTAATTGCGGAGCTCACGGGCAAGAACTACGACGACGATGCGGAAACGACGAAATCCTTCCGCGTGCTTCTCGACCATTGCCGTACGGCGACCTTTATGCTCGGTGACGAAAAGGGCATCGTTCCTTCCAACACCGACCAAGGGTATATTTTGCGCCGTATCATTCGCCGTGCCGTTCGTTACGGAAGAAAAATCAATCTTCCCGAAGGCAGTCTTGCGAAGATTTCCGAGGCGTTTATCGAATACTACAAGGAAGTATATCCCGAGCTGAATATCAACCGTGAAAAGATTGCGGATGAACTCAACAAGGAAGAAACGAAGTTCAACAAGACTTTACAGCAGGGCTTGAAGGAATTTGAAAAGTGCATCAACGGCATCGAACGCAAGAATATGTTCATGAGCCAACAAAACCCCGACTACGTACCCGAAACGGTTATCGGCGGCAAGCAGGCGTTCCGTTTGTACGATACGTACGGCTTCCCCGTAGAAATCACGGACGAAATGGCGAAGGAAAGGGGCTTTGCGGTGGATTTGGACGGCTACAAAGCGGCGTTTGAAGAACACCAAAACAAGAGTAAGGCAGGCAGCGAGCAGAAATTCGCTTGCGGTCTTGCAGACCATAAGGAAGCGACGACGGCGCTCCACACGGCAACCCACTTATTGCACGCGGCGCTCAAGAAAGTGTGCTCTCCCGACGTAAATCAAAAGGGCTCGAATATCACGGAAGAAAGACTCCGTTTTGACTTCAACCTTCCCCAACCCATGACGGCGGAACAAATCAAAGCGGTTGAAGATATGGTAAACGAAGTGATCAAGGCGGATATTCCCGTTGTGATGAAGGAAATTACCCTTGAAGAAGCGAAAGCGGAAGGCTTCACGGGCTTGTTTGAAAGCAAGTACGGCGAAGTGGTAAAGACGTATACGATTGGGGATTTCTCGAAGGAAATTTGCGGCGGTCCGCACGTGGAATCGACGGGCAAGCTCGGTACGTTCAAAATTCAAAAAGAACAAAGCTGCGGCAGCGGCATTCGCCGTATCAAAGCCGTCTTGCAATAATACCTTAACAGGAAGTCGAGAAACTCAGTTTCTCGCGGATTGCAAAGGCAGA
>JAFVPE010000014.1 GCA_017505465.1 Clostridia bacterium
GAACGGCTTTGAAGAATTTGACGGGCTTATGGAAAAGTGCTATCAAGACGCAGGTTATATTAAAAATCTAATTCCCTGCACTTTGGAAGGCTGCGTTGTGCGCATTTCCGACATTATTGCCTACCTTGGCAAAGACAGACAGGATGCGGAAACGGGTAAAATCCTTTCCGCAAACGATTTCGACGACCACGGCATCGGCGTTCGTACTCCTGAAATCGTAAACAACCTTATGGTAAATATTCTCGAACACAGCTACGGTCATCCGTATATCAAAATGGATTCCTTGCACTTCGAAGCGTTACAAAAGGGCAAGCTTGATAACTACGAAATCATTTACGGCAACAAGCAAGTAAAACACGCGGACGATGCCGTAGAAATGATGATGGCAGAACTGTACGAAAGATTGTTATACGACCTTAAAGAAGGCATTACGAGTTCCCCCATTTTTAGACATCATATCAAGCACTTGAACTCTCCGAGATGGAAGGATCTTCGCCAAATGCCCTATGAAGAAACGGAAAAGAATTTGCTCGTCGTTGACTATATCGCAAGTATGACGGACGATTATCTCATCGATTTACATGCATATCTCTTTCCCAAGAGTACGCATAAAATCAAATATATCGGTTACTTTGATTAAAGCGAAACAAAATGAAAAACGCCTGCAACGTGCAGGCGTTTTCTTTATTCGGTCATTTCTATGACAGGCGGTTCCTCCTTGGTAACCATACCCTCTTCATCTGCTTTCTTTTGTTCTTTCTTCAACGTATTGAAGAACAAGAAGGTGAAAGGCAAAGCAAATAAGAATGCGCAAACGTCCGCTACGGCTTGACAAGATTGTACGCCGAGCAAATCCATAAACAACGGCAATACGAGCACCGCAGGAATGT
Organism: Clostridia bacterium; assembly: GCA_017505465.1. GTDB lineage: Bacteria > Bacillota > Clostridia > Christensenellales > Borkfalkiaceae > Scatosoma. Next base: position 891 of record JAFVPE010000014.1, read on the forward strand.
AGAACAAGCCTTGTCGAGATACAGACAATGCCGTTGCGATGAGCTTATTCCCTACGCATTGATAGGTCAATCCCGCCATAAAGTTAAGGGGCAAAAGCGGCATTGCAATACATTGCAAACGCAAGGTGAGCGTTCCTATTTCCGTCGCAGAGGCGGAAAGACTAAACATCTTCATAAGCTGCGGTGAAAAAATTGCGCAAAGGATCGCAAACGTCGTCATTAAGCCCGTGGAAAAAGCAAGCGTGAACAAATACGCCGATTTTACACGGTCAAAGCGCTTTGCGCTATAATTATACCCAAGTACGGGTTGATACCCTTGCCCAATGCCGAGGGATATCGAAAAGGCAAGCATAAACACCTTTTGCACCACGCCGAATGCCGCTTGCGCCGCTTTATCGCCGCCTACGCCGTATGCTTTGATCCCGTACGTATATGCTGCACGCGTCAAGAAAATCGTGCAAAGGCTTGCAAGGATTTGTCTACAAAAGGACGGGAATCCCGTTACGATAATTTGCCAATAAACGGAAAAACGTCTAGATATCAAACGAGGTCTAAACCGAACGATTGTTTTCCCCGAAAGGAACATAAACAACAAGATTAAAAAACTCAAAATTTGGCTTGTGCAAGTTGCTATTGCCGCCCCCATAATCTCTAAATCTGCCACAAAAATTAAAAGCGGGTCCAAAGCAATGTTTACAACTGCGCCAACAATTAAGCCTATCATGGAAAGCAAAGCTTTCCCTTCCGCGCGCAAAACGTTGTTTAAAACGAATGACATACACATAAATGGTGCCGCTATGATAATAAACAACGCATAGTCCTTTGAGTGCGCTAACACTTCGGGATCAATCGAACCGAATAGTTTTAAAATCGGCTCCATAAATATTAAACCAAAGGTTAAAATGAGCATACCGCTAACGAGCGCCATCAATAGCGCCGTCGTTGCCGTACGGTCTGCGCCTTCCCTATCTCGTTTACCAAGCAATCTCGATACGATATTTCCGCTGCCCATACCAAAGGTAAAACCGATGGCTTGAATGATGGACATAAGTCCAAGCAGGTTGCTCGCCGCCGCCGTAATGGAATCATCTCCAATCAAGGATACGAAATAGGTATCCGCAAGATTATATAATGAAGTGACCATCATACTCAGCATCGTAGGGATGCCAAGCCCAATAATCAATTTAGGCATAGCCGTTTGCGTCATTTTCTTAAATTGTTTCTTTTCTCTCTCGATAATGACGGCTTCGTCGTCGAACGCCGCCTTTTTCTTCCGTTCAATTCCCATATAAATCATTATACTCCTTCGTTTTGTTTTTGGCAAGTTTACAAAGGATAAAAAATATATTTTTCACTTTTTCTTCACTCTTTTCTTATAGGAAGGTCTTGATTTTTTTCTTTCAATATGCTATAATAAGAATATGAGTAAAAACAATCAACCTTTCCAAACAAAATATTTTAAATATAAGCTTACCCCGTTAATGACCGTGCTTGCAATCGCCGTTATTTTGCTTTGCGGAGCAGGGATTGGCGTAAGTATTTACCGTATCATCGTTGAAGGCGGCATTCACGGCGTTTCCGACGCCTTGCGTTCCCCTTTGCTCATTCTCGTATGCTTGTTTTGCATCGCAATCGTCTTGGGGATTTTCATCAAATCGCAATACGTGGTAACTGATAAATATTACATTACGCAATTCGGCTTTATCAAGAGTAAATTCCTTATCAAGGATATCACGTCCGTCGTATTGAATATGGACAACAACAAGCTGACGGTGTACGTTGGCAACGAATATTCCGTGCTTTCGATGAATCCCGAATGGAACGAAGCGTTTGTGCAAGCGCTTCGCGAAGTGAATCCTCGCATTGATTATAGCTTTACCTACGCTGAATCTACGGACGGGAAAGGCAAGAAAAATAAAAAGAAATAATATCGCATACAAAAACCTCGCTTCACAAGAAGCGAGGTTATTTTTTTATCAATAGAAGGTCGTGAGCTGTTCTTCGGGCGGTTCGCAAACAATTACCTTTTCCGCAACGAGTACAGGTCCTTTCCCCTTATAAATGCGGTGCTTTTGGAATTGAACTTTTGCCGTAACACTAATCCAATCACGCGTTTGTAAATTCATCACTTCGGGAAGTACACACGCAAGCCCGCAGTATTGAATATCATCCGCACAACAGGTCATCACGTGTCTACCAACAACTACGTCTTGGGGCGAAAGTCTCTTATCCGTAGCGACAAGCCCCTTGAATTTTACCGTTTTCCCAATATACGCTTCGAGGTTTTCCGTCAAATCACGGTAGAAAAAGGCGTAATCTCTATCCTCGATTTGGATAATCGGCGCATTGATATCAAAAGGCAACGGATCCTCGATGTCATCGAAATCCGCTTTGCCATCCGTGTATTCGTAGACGATATCCGAACGGCGTGTAATACCGCGCACAACCTTATGAAACGCCATTTTGTCCATCGTTTTGTCAAAACGGTTGAATACGACAAGCTGCGTATTTTCAATCTTATCGAACACAAGCTGGCGCATATTTGCATTATAATTCAAGAAGGTATTCGAATTGAAGAAGGTCATAAGTTGATTGATCATCCAACCTTCGGGCATTGCGTTGAAAAAATCCTCCAAAAGCCACATGCCGTTATATTCGACGACGACGCGTTCCGAACCGTAACGAAGCTGTAATTCCGTAAGATACTCTTCCGTCATTTGCTCCTTATCTTCAATAACGACAAGGTCTACGCTTTCAGCGTTGGAAAACTTGATCGTTTCGTATTCTTCTACCCCTTCTTCCATAACGAGAAGCAACGTCTTTTCCCCCGAAGCAAAACGGGGATCTTCTAACGTTTCTTGAATAAATTTAGTTTTGCCCGACTCCAAAAATCCCAAAAAGAGATAGACGGGAGTTTCCGCGGGAAGTTTATTTTTCATAAGATTTCCTTCTTGTTTTTAAATTTTGAAAAGCTTTGCAATCGCCTGTTCGTTAAGCTTGCAGCCGATGACACAAAGTCTACCCGTAACCGCCGCCCCACCTTCACGAACGTCCGGTTCTTCGGGCACATAGTCAAAGTGGATCCAAGCGTTTTCCCCTGCTACGATGCCCTTTGCACGAAGCACCGTACCGTATTCTTCTTCGTGCTGCAATTCTTCCAGCGCGTGTTCAATTTCCGCTTTCGTGTATTTGCGAGCGGTTTCTACACCCCAACTTGTGAACACTTCGTCTGCGTGATGATGCCCATGATGATGTTCGTGACAGCAACAATCGGGATCGTCACACTCGTGCTCGTGGTGATGATGTTCGTGTCCATGATGTTCGTGACAGCAGCAATCGGGATCGTCACACTCGTGCTCGTGGTGATGATGTTCGTGCCCATGGTGTTCGTGACAGCAGCAATCGGGATCGTCACACTCGTGCTCGTGGTGATGATGTTCGTGCCCATGGTGTTCGTGACAGCAGCAATCGGGATCGTCGCACTCGTGATCGTGATGATGTTCGTGCTCGTGATGACCATGATGATGGTTCTCATGCTCCACTTCGTGGGCAAGTCGGTCAAGCTCCGCTTGCAAACAATCCTTTTGCTCCATAGCGGCAAGAATTGCTTTGCCGTCAAGGCTATCCCATACTGCCGTTACAACCGTTGCCGTACCATTCTTTTCTTTGAGCATTGCCACCGCCGTAGCAATCTTGTCTTCCGACGTTTTATCCGTATGAGAAAGAATGATACAACTTGCATTTTCTACTTGATCGTTGAAAAATTCGCCGAAATTCTTCATATACATCTTGCATTTCGACGCGTCTACAACCGTACAGAATGCGTTGAGTACGCCGCCGTCAATATTTGCGTTTTTTACTGCCTTGATAACGTCGCTAAGTTTGCCGACGCCCGACGGCTCGATGATGATCCTATCGGGGGCATATTCCGCCGCCACCTGCTGAAGCGCTTTTGCAAAATCACCAACAAGCGAACAGCAAATGCACCCCGAATTCATTTCGGTGATGTTAATGCCCGCTTCCTGCAAAAATCCGCCGTCAATACCGATTTCACCAAATTCGTTTTCAATCAAAACAACTTTTTCGCCTGCATAGGCTTCCTTGATGAGCTTTTTAATCAAAGTGGTTTTCCCTGCACCAAGGAATCCCGAAAAAATATCAATCTTCATCATAAGTCACTCCAAAAATATTCTTTACGTTATATATAACGTACTTTTTTTGTTTTAAAACGCCCAAGTGCCATTTTCGAAAATTTGCACTCTCTTGCCGTCCTTGGTTACCCCGACAATGGACATATCGCGCGAGCCGATCATAAAATCTACGTGAATCATACTGTCGTTGATACCGCGAGCCTTGCACTCTTCATCCGTCAGCTTTTCATAGCCCTTCAAACATTCGTTGAAACCGTGACCAACTGCAAAATGGCAACAAGCATTTTCATCGAAAAGAGTGTTATAGAAAAGCAAGCCCGATTGATTGATAGGCGAATCGTAGGGAATCAACGCACATTCGCCGAGCTTTCCTGCGCCGTCGTCCATAGAAACCATATGGTTAAGGAGTGCCTCCCCGACTTCCGCTTTTGCTTCCACTACCTTGCCGTTTTCAAAACGAAGCGAGAAGTTGTCAATCAACTGTCCCATATACGAAAGCGGTTTCGTCGAATATACAATACCTTCCGCCGCCCCTGCTTTGGGGGAAGTGAATACTTCTTCCGTAGGAATATTCGGGTTGAAAATCCTACCCTTTAACGTCTTTTCTCTTCCGCCTGCAAAAATACCGTCTTCCAAGAGCTCCACCCTCAAATCGGTGCCGTTTGCACTCTTATATTCAAGATATTTCAAGCCGAGAGCGTTCAAATAATCGCAACGTGCGTTCAAATCGGCATTATGCTCTTTCCAAGCTTGTACAGGATTTTTTCCATCCGCGCGAGAAGCTTGCAAAATCGCGTTCCACATCGCTTCTACCGCTTTGCTTTCGGAAAGTTCGGGGAATACCTTTTTCGCCCAAGCCTTACCCGGAACAGCGGCAATACACCATTGATGTCTATTTTCCATCGCTTGACGGAAAGGCTTCACTTGAGGATACATCGCTTGGCGAGCCTTGCTCATTTTTTCTTGGTCTACCCCTTTCATACCGTCGGGATCTTCCGATTCAATCCAAAGACGGCAGGAAAAGTTCTTCGCCTTATATTCCCACTTCGCCTTTACCCAAGGGGACATCTGCGAAAGGGATTCAAGAGAGCGATACTGCGAACTCAATTTATCCGTGGGTTGGTGACTCCATTCCACGTACACTTCACTTGCGCCTGCCTTGTAGCATTCTTCCACTACCATTGTAATAAATTCCGGTTGATCGAGCGCAGCGGCAACAAATACCGTCTGCCCTTTTTTGATATTCAACCCGACTCTTGCAAGCAATTTTGCATATTTCTTCAACTGTGCTTTTCTCATATTCTTATTCCTCTATCTGCTTATTCAAAATATCGATTGCGTAGGAAACCGCGCGCTTTACGCCGCCCTTTTCAAAGGGAACGGCAAGATTCGCCGCCTTGAGCGTGTCCAAATATCCAAGAGAACCGCCCACTTTGCAAAGAGTAAAATAATCCTTCCAACACGCCGCTTTATCCGTTGCAAGTTTCTTCTTGAACTCCATCGCGCCCATTGTGGTGAGCGTATAATTGATATAATAGAACGGATAATGATAAATGTGCAGCTTGTGATACCACCAACCGCCACGGCGGAAAAATTCGTTATCGTCGCCGTAATCTCGCCACGGCATATATTTCTTTTCGAGCTTACTCCAAGCCTTTGTGCGTTCTTCGGGCGTCATTTCAGGATTTTCATAGACAATATGTTGGAACTCGTCCACGGCTACCCCAAACGGCACAAACGTGATTGCTTCTTGTAAATGTTGAAAACGGTACTGTTCCGCTTTCTCGCCGAAGAACAATTCCGCATACGGATATGCGAACTGTTCCATAGACATCGAGTGAATTTCCGCAATGTCCGTCGGTTCGCTCCAAAGCGCTTGCAAGGGCTGATGACGCATTGCCACGTATCCTGCGAATGCATGTCCCATTTCATGAGTAAGCACATCCACGTCCCCTGTCGTTCCGTTAAAGCAAGAATAGACGAAAGGCGCTTGATAATCGTTCAAGGTCGTCATATACCCTGTTGCCGCTTTGTTGGGCTTGTTTTCGAGATCCATTAGATTGTGCTTAATCATAAAGTCGATAAACTCGCCCGTTTCTTCACTCATATCGTGGTACATTTTTTGCGCTTGTTCCACAAGGTATGCGCTATCGCCAATCGGTACGGCGTTGCCCCCCAAAAAAATAAGCTGTTCGTCGTAATAATGCACTTTATCCACGCCGATGCGCTTTGCCTGCGCCTTGTAGAGCTTCTCACAAAACGGCACGATTTCTTCCAAAACCTGCGCTCGGAACGCCGCAACGTCCTTTTCGTCGTAGTCCATTCTGCCCTGCTGCATATAGCCGAGCGGAATGAAATTCTTAAAGCCCATATTTACGCCCATTTCATGACGGATTTTAACAAGCCTATCGAAGATTTCACCGAGCTCTTTGTCGTTCTTTTCAAAAAACTCGGCGTATAATTTTGCCGCTTGCTTACGGACTTCTCTATCGGGATCGGAAAAATATTTCAAAATGCCGTAGAGATTGTGTTCGCCGCCGTCGAAGGGAATTTTGCAAGACGCCGTGATCTTTTGATAACGGTTGGTAAGCTCGTTCTCTTCCTGCATAAGCGGTATATTTTTCTCGTTAAAGCTATCTGCGCCAAGCTTAACCGCTTTCAAAAACTGCTCGCCGTATTCCTCGTCGATGTTCTTCTTGAAGGGCGAAGCAAGCAACGCCATATTGAAAGCTTGCATATACGGCATCGCTTCGGGGAAGCTTTGGTTGATATATTCCGATTCCTTTTCGTAAAACTCGTCGGACGTATCGACGGTGTGGCGGATTTCCGCAACCGTTGCCATCGTGTTGATATGCGAAGAAAATTCTTCTTCGTCGAGAATGCACCGTTTGACCTCTTCGTACGTTTTTGCCGTTTGCAAACGGGCATTCAATTCCCCATAGAATGCCTTGACCTTATCAAAGTCAGGGCGTTCGTATGCTATGTTTTCAAAGGTTTTTAATTCGTTCATTTTTACCCTATTAAATCGTAATTAACCGTTTGATAGAAGAGCTCTTTCACCTTATTGTCCTCTTTTGTTTGCGCAAGTATCCACATGAGCTTTGTGATGATGCTTTCATACGTCATCGAGTAGCTTTCGAGCAAGTCGAAGCGGTTTTTCAAGCCTCTTCCGACGCGATAGACGTTCATATCACTCCCCTCTTGTTGCACCTGCGTGGTAACGACGAGCGTTTTGCCCTTGCGCTCCCACCCTTCAATCGTTTTGTAGAAGCCGTAGTATTCCCCTTCGGGGATACCACCCGTGCCGTAACCCGAAAGCACCACCGCATCGTAAATTTGGAAATATGCGTCCAAAATTTCACGGCGCGCACCGGGCGTAAGGGTGAGCAAGCCCACCTTTTCATTAAGCTCCAAGAAAAACTTTGGTTTATCCTGCTTGGGCGTGGTGATATATTGCACGATTCTTCCATCGCGGATTACCGCAAGGTTGGGAAAATCCACGCTCGTGAAAGCGTTAAAGCTCTTTGTGCGGATTTTCTTCGCCTTCGTTCCTGCAATCACCTTGCCTTGGAACACGATAACCACGTCGGAAGCTTTGTCGGAAGAAGCATACAAAAAGCTGTCGCGCAAATTAATTCTTGCATCCGTATCTTCTTTGTCAATCGGTTGTTGAGAGCCCGTAAAGACAATCGGTTTCGGAGAGTGCTGCACCATATACGAAATCATTGCCGCAGTATAGGACATTGTATCCGTACCGTGACAAACAACGAAGCCGTCGTATTTGTCATAGTTGTCACGAATTGCCGTGGCAAGACACACCCAATGCTCAGGCGTGACGTTGGTGCTGTCGATATTGTAAATTTGCATAGCGCTCGGCTCGCAAATATCGAACACTTCAGGTACGTATTTAAGCAAGTTATCCGCAGCGATTTGCGGCGTTAAGCCGTCCGCACCAAGCGAAGAAGCAATCGTGCCACCCGTTGCAATTAAAAGAATTTTCTTCATAATAATTACCCATTTTTACGACGGAGATAATCCCCATTTTTCAGCATATAAGGACATTTGATTTTATAAAGCTCTTGTACGAGCTTCGCGTCGTCCACTCGTTCGTCTTTCGAGCTATATATTTCTTCCGCCACGAACGTCTTTCCAAAATTCTCGTCGGGCGAAAGCACTTCTAATACGTCGCCTTGCTTAAAGCGGTTGCGCATTTCCGCAAGCACGTAGCCCTTTTCGCTTCCTAAAACGTCCGCGATATAGACGTAATCCCCACGGGATTGACTGTCTTCATAGTTGACCGTTTCGCTATTCTTGCCAAGCATATACGCTTGCGTATACGCTCTATGTGCAACGTTGGAAAGCTCCGTTTGCGATACGTCGAGCGAACCGCCGTCCATCATTCTTCGATAGGCATTGATGACCGTTGCGAGATAATATCCGCTCTTCATTCTACCTTCGATTTTAAAGGAGCTAACGCCCGCCTTTTCCATCTCTTGCAAGTGTGCGAGCATATTCAAATCTTTGCTGTTAAAAATATACGTACCCTTTTCGTCTTGCTCGATAGGCAACCATTCCGATTGACCGTTCGTCGCATTCAACGCACGAACTTCATACCGCCATCTACACGATTGCACACACGCCCCACGGTTGGACGATCTTCCGTCTAAATAATCGGAAAGCAGACACCTACCGCTATACGATATACACATTGCGCCGTGCACGAAGGCTTCAAGCTCCATATCGGGAACAAAATCGTGCATTTCCGCAATTTCTTTAATGGAAAGCTCACGAGCCAAGATCACGCGCGAAACACCTTGCTCTTGCCAAAACTTAACGGCGTATTTGTTCGTCGTATTCGCTTGCGTGGAAAGGTGTATGGACAGGTTCGGAGCGGCTTGTTTCGCCACGTATACGACGCCGGGATCGCTAATAATCGCTGCGTCCACGCCGATATTGCCAAGGCTTGCAAAATATTCCTTTAACTGCAAGAAATCGGCGTTGCGAGCAAAAATATTCGCCGTAACGTAAAGCTTTTTGCCCAAGCCGTGCGCAAGCTCTACGGCAGATTTTAACTCGTCCACAGTGAAATTATCTGCAAACGTACGCAGGGAAAATTGTTTTCCTCCCACGTATGCGGCGTCTGCGCCAAAATGCAAGGCAGTTTTGAGTTTTGAAGGGCTGCCCGCAGGCGCTAAAAGTTCCGCTTTCATTGCTTATCCCCCTTATATACCGATAACGCAACGCCATCGCCGACGTTGAGTACGGACGTAATAAAATCTTTATCTGCCGTTACCGTTTCAAGATAAGAACGAATTTTGTCCACAATGGAGTGTCTTTTTTGGGGCGTGGGCTCTTCCCCGCTCACCCAACCGTACAAAAGAACGTCGTCCGCAAAGAGTACTGCTCCCTTTTTCATCAAGCGCTTCAAATCAAAGAGATATTTTTCGTACTGCGCCTTCGGCCCGTCTAAAAACACGAAATCAAACTCCCCATCCATCATCGCAAGGATTTCCCCTGCGTCGCCAAGATGTGCGTTCACTCTCTCGGAAACGCCAAAGTCCGCAAAGTTTTGCTTGGCTTCGAGATAGCGATCTTCTTCGAGCTCAATCGTCGTCAAACGAGCGTTTTCGCACGCATAAAGCATCGCCACCGAAGAAAGCCCAACCGCCGTGCCAATTTCAAGAATACGCACAGGCTTGACCGCTTCGAGCGTCACAAGCAAAAACTGCAAGGTTTCGTCGTCCGCAACGGGTATGCCACGGTCTAACGCCGCTTTGCGGCGTGCGGTGATCCGTTCGTCAATATTCAATTTTACGAGAGATGCAGTGTATTTCATTCGTTCCCTTTCGCCCTTTATACGTCGAGTATGGACACGACGATAAGCGGCGCTTGTTTCGTCTTTTTGTAGAAATAATTTTTGAGCGCTTTGCGGATTGCATTGGAAAGCTCCGCTTTGTTGCCGTCCGCATAATCGTAATTTTCAACAGCTCTTTGCACCACGGTGCGAAGCTCCGCTTCCGAAGTGTTATCGGCAAAAACGCAACCATGCGCTTCAAGTACGGGATCGTTGATAACGAAATTGCCCGTTACTGCAATCGCTACGGTAAACACGCCGTCTGCGGACATCTTCAACCTATCCTTCATCACTTCGCTATTCCCGTAATCTTCTACCCCCTCGCCGTCGATAAGACGAGTGCCGGCAGGAATATTTTCTCCAAGCGAAATGCTATTTTCCGTCAATTCCACACAGTTCCCAATTTCGGGAATAAAAATGTTGCTTTCGGACATACCAAGCGACTCCGCAAGCTGTGCGTGGCGCTTCAAATGACGGTATTCTCCATGCACGGGAATAAAGAATTTGGGTTTGAGCAGAGAATGCAAAATTTTATGCTCTTCTTGGCAAGCATGTCCCGAAACGTGGATTTTTTCCAAGCTTTCGTAGACGACTCTTGCGTCCTTTTTATAGAGATTGTTGATAACTCTATAAATCATCTTTTCGTTGCCCGGAATGGGGTTTGCTGAAATGATGATGGTATCGTTCGTGCCAATGGTAACTCGGTTGAAATCCCCCGACGCCATACGCGTCAATGCGGACATGGGTTCACCCTGCGAGCCCGTGGATACGATAAGCAGCTCCCCATCAAAGAGATTTTTCGTCTTTTCAATGTCAATGAGCACTCCTTCGGGAATACGCAATTCCCCGATTTTGACTGCCGCTTCCACAACCTTGAACATGCTGCGCCCCGAAAGTGCAACCTTTCTTCTATACTTGACCGCCAAGTCAATAATTTGCTGCAAACGATGCACGTTGGATGCAAACGTTGCGATAATCAACCTGCGGTTCATATTTTCCGAGAAGAGATGATCGAGCGTCGTCCCGACAACCGTTTCACTCATCGTATAGCCGGGGCGTTCGATGTTCGTCGATTCACTCAAATAGAGCAATACCCCTTCGTTGCCAAGTTCGGCAATACGCTTCAAATCGATTTGTTCGCCTGCAACGGGTGTGAGATCGATTTTAAAGTCGCCACTATGATAAATAAGCCCGTTAGGTGTGCGAATGGCAAGCGCACAAGCCCCCGAAATGGAATGGTTTACGTTAATGAATTCCACTTCAAATGCGCCAAGCTTCACTTTATCGCCCGGCATAACTACTCGCTCGATTGCACCCGAAATACGATTTTCCTGCAACTTGTTATCCGCAAGCATAAGCGTGAGCTTCGTCCCAAAAATCGGCGTATTTGCGTGAATTTCCTTCATCAAATAAGGCAATCCGCCAATGTGGTCTTCATGCCCATGCGTGAGCAGCACGCCGCGGATTTTATCCTTATTTTGCGCCAAATAGGTAACGTCGGGCACAACGGAGTCCACGCCGGGCATATCTTCGTTGGGGAAGGTGAGCCCTGCATCCACGATAACAATATCGTCGCCGTATTCAATTGCCGTTATATTTTTACCGATTTCCCCTACGCCGCCAAGAAAGAGAATTTTGACCGATTTCTTCTTTGGCGATTTCTTCTTGCTTGTCTTTTTCGGCGCTACTGTTTCATAAGCAATAAACTCTTTGTTCGATTGTTTGGGGGAAACAATGCGCTTTTTAGGCACTTCATTTACCTTAGACGGTTGGGGTTGCGCCGTTGTTTTTTTCGTTACGGGCTTCCCTGCCGCGGGCTTATCCATTTTTTTTGAGCGATTGCTTTTCGTCTTTGCGTACGCTACGGGCGCAGTCGCATCAAACGACGTTCCCATTGGATTTTTCTTACTCGTGCGAGGTTTTCTTATTTTCTTTTCTTCTTCGTGCGTCTTCTTTTCCTTTTTCTTTTCTTTCACCTTTTTTTGTTCTATCTCCTATCCATAAAATAGAGAGCCGAAAATGAAAATTATCAGCTCTCTTTCTTGTTATTTCACTATTTCATTTGTAAATTAGAAGTCAAGCGCGACTTTCTTTTCTTGCGTTACTTTGATAAAGCCTTCTTCGATGAGTTGCTCGTCGGAAGCATACGCAAATTCCGCTACGTAGTTTACTGCTTGGAAGTTTTCTTCTTTGTCCGTTTGCTTTGCTGCGGCAAGATACCCTACAAGACGGAGCGCTTTTTTAAGTGCAGCGTCACTCTTAATCTTAACCATGAAAGGCGTGCTTTCGTATGCCTTTTGGTTGCCTACGTCCTTTTGATGATATACGGTGGTCTTAAATTCGGGATCGTTGGGGTTAAGGTCAAGGTAAAGGTTCAACGTCTTACCTACAATCGTAATCTTCGCAATCGTATCGCGGCCAAAGTTAAATCTATCGCCGTGCCAGCTTACGTTGGAATTAATCTTCTTGTAAGAAGTCAATTCATTCTTAAGCGCACTGTAATATTCCTTAACGTCGTCTTCGCTTTGTTTCATCTTCGCCGTAAAGCTCTTCTTCAAGCGCTGTACAAGACCGTCGTCCGCACTTACAAGCGCAGGAGCCGCCTCCACTACGGGAGCAACTGCAACTGCAAGCTCTTCGATGACGGGTTCTTCAACAACAGGTTCTTCGATAGCGGGCTCTTCTACGGGAGCTTCTTCAACAACAGGTTCTTCCGCAACTTCTTCCACGGGAGCGCATTCGCAAGTACCGCAGGTTGCGCGGAGTTCTTCCGCAACCGCTTTCGCAATCGCGCTGATGCCTTCGTCGTCCATAACGAGCTCGTAATCTTCTTCTACGTCTTCGCAAACGAGTTTTTCGTCGATCATCGCCGAAATGCGATCATAATCAACAGCTTGCGCTTTTACCGCAACCTTTTCTGCAATTTCGTTGATGCCGTCTTCGTCAAGCACTACTTCGTAGGTTTGTTCTTTTTCAGCAAGCTTTTCCGCTACCTTTTCCGCAATTGCGTCTACGTTGAGTGCGGACGCAACGGATTTTGCGATCATCTCTTCGATACGAGCGTAATCAATCTTTTCGGGACAAGGCATCGATTGAACAACTTGCTCTACCGTACCGCCGATGATGCGGTCATAATCTACAGCCTTCGAAACAGCGTCGATTACCTTATCGTTATGTACGTCAAGCTTATCGGACAGACCTTCATATGCAGTTTGCAATTGCTGATAACTATACTTCAACTCGTCAAGATCGCCAAGCAAAGAACGGATTTCATCCAACTTTTGATTTACGAGTTCTTCCAAGCCAACGTAAACCGTTTGATTTTGCTTTTGCAAATAACGAATTTCTTGCGCCAACGAAGCGCCACCTTCACTCTTCATTCCTTCTTCCAATGCGTTGAGCTGTTCCGTGGAAGCTTTGATTTCGGTCAAAAGCTCTGCCTTTGCTTTGTAAAGATCACGTGCGATCGATTGGTACAATGCTTCGTAATGTTTTCTGTCCGCCATATTACACCTCTATTTTTTTATTTACTTTGTAAATTATCCTTCCCACTTGCACTACAAATGGGCATAGCAGGTATCCGTTTATCTATTTCTTTTCGTGCGATAAACAACTAACTTGCTATTTTTAATTATTATAACATATTCAACGAGAAAAGGTCAAGGGTTTGAAAAAAATTTATTGCCAATTTTAGCATTTTTTTTGCAAAATCGCGCCTTCCGCCGCCAATCCAATAAGATTTTTGACGAAAAACGCGATTTTTAGCTATTTTGGCATTGATATTCGATTCAACGCATACCTGCCCCTTGTATTATTTCTTTTTGGATACGGCTCTTTGAATAAGCTTAACAATTTCCACCACGGGCAGCACACAGAATGCAAGCCCGACAGCAATAAGATAGCACCACCAATCCATAATCGCAAAGCCAAACAATTTCGTTGAAACGAAAGGTACAAGGCAAACGAGAATGGTTGCCACGCCCGAACCGAGCGCCGCAAAGAATAACATACCGTTTTGTTTCTTGATACTAAACAAGCTCTTTCTTTGAGAGCGCATATTAAAGCTGTGGAAAATTTCCGCAAACGATAGAGTGATAAACGCCATTGTCATGCCGTAGGGACTATTCGTAAAGCTCCAAGACCAATACCCAAGCTCAACCGCGTGCCCAATAAAGTACGCTAATAAGGTAAGCAACGCAACGAGAACGCCTTGGTAGATAACGTCCACCGCCATGCCATCCGCAAATATACCGGCTTTGGCGCTACGCGGCTTTCTTTGCATAACGTCCGCTTCCGCCTTTTCCATACCTAACGCAAGCGCAGGGAAACAGTCGGTGACAAGATTAATCCAAAGTAAATGCACCGGTTCAAGTAAAGTGAATCCAAACAACGTCGCAACAAAAATACCGATCACTTCACTCATGTTGGAAGCGAGCAGGAATTGGATTGCTTTACGGATATTATCGTAGATTCTTCTCCCCTCTTCCACAGCCCCTACGATGGTTGCAAAATTGTCGTCCGTAAGCACCATATCCGCAACGTTTTTGGTTACGTCCGTACCCGTGATACCCATCCCAACGCCAATGTCTGCCGCTTTGATAGAAGGTGCGTCGTTTACGCCGTCCCCCGTCATTGCCGTCACGTAGCCTGCCTTAATCCAAGCGTTGACAATACGAGTTTTATGCTCGGGCTGCACACGTGCATACACACTAATATTCTTGAACTCTTGCTCGAAGGTCTCATCGTCCATCTCGTCGAGTTGCGCACCCGTAATCGCATACACGTTTTCGTCCAAAATACCAAGCTCTTTAGCAATTGCAACCGCTGTGTCGATATGGTCGCCCGTGATCATAATCGGACGAATGCCTGCGCTGCGGCATTGTACAATCGCCGCCTGTACTTCGGGACGAACGGGATCGATCATACCGCAAATACCCGCAAAGCAAAGCTCCGTCTCAAGGTTTTCAGGCGAGCAATCGGGAAGCTCCGTCCACGCACGAGTAGCACAAGCAAGCACGCGGAGCGCTTTATCCGCCATCACCTTATTTTCCGCAAGAATTTGCGCCTTATATTCTTCCGTCATCGGCACGGCTACGCCGTCTTTGAGATAATGTGTACATCTGCCGATAACGACGTCGGGCGCACCCTTTGTGTATTGAATATAGCCGTTTTCCGCCGCATGTAACGTACTCATCATCTTACGGTTGGAGTCAAACGGCGCTTCCCCTGCACGCAGATTCGCCGCACGCAATTCGGGGTTTTTCATGCCAAGTTTATCCGCCCAAACCACAAGTGCAGTTTCCGTAGGCTCGCCCGTGACCGCCCCTTCCTCGTCAATCTTTGCGTCCGAGCAAAGTGCCATCGCTTTGGCAGTAACCTCTTCGTTATCCCCGAAGAAATCTACAACCGTCATCTTGTTTTGGGTAAGCGTACCCGTTTTATCCGAGCATATAATTTGTGCGCAACCAAGGGTTTCTACCGCCGTTAATTTACGGATAATTGCGTTGCGCTTGGACATATTCGTAACGCCGATGGAAAGCACTACGGTAACAACCGTCGCAAGTCCTTCGGGAATTGCCGCAACCGCCAACGATACGGCTACCATAAAGGATTCTAATCCCAAATCAAGATTCAAATCCTTATTCACTGCGCCGCGAATAATTTGAACGGCGAACACAACAACACTAATGCCGAGCACAAGCCACGTAAGAATTTTGGAAAGCCCTGCAAGCTTTCTTTGCAAAGGTGTTTTGCCCTCTTGCGCCTGCGTAAGCGCCCCGGCGATTTTACCCATTTCGGTATCCATACCCGTTGCTGTGACAACGGCTACGCCTCGACCGTAAACAACCGTACTGCCCATATAGACCATATTTTTTCTATCGCCCAAAGGAACGTCTTTTACGTTGTCGGCTATTTTCAAAGCTTCCGTGATTTTCGTTACGGGCAAAGATTCACCCGTAAGTGCGGCTTCTTCCACCTTCAAGCTTGCGCATTCGATAATACGCGCGTCCGCAGGCACTGCATCCCCTGCTTCCAATAGAATGACGTCACCGACGACGAGTTCTTCGCTCGGTACGATTAACGTTCTACCGTCACGAAGCACTTTGGAACGCGCCGCCGACATCTTTTGCAACGCTTCGATTGCCTTTTCTGCTTTGCTTTCTTGGAATACGCCGAGAATGGCATTCACAAGCACGACCGCCATAATGATAAAGACGTCGACAAAGCCCATAATCCCTTCGCCGCCAAGCACCGCCGTCACACCGCTAACTGCAGCGGCTACGATGAGAATAATCGTCATCGGATCGGCAAGTTGGCTCAAAAAGCGCAAAATGAGCGGCTTTTTCTTCGCTTCCGCGAGCTTATTTCTTCCGTTCTTTTCAAGACGATTTTGTGCGTCTTGAGAAGCGAGCCCGTTCGTTTGCGAACTATTCAATGCACTTAAAACGACCTCTTTGTTTTCGCAATAATGTTTCATTTTTGCTCCTTTTATTTTATTATAACCAAATTTTTACAAAAAAATGAGTACAGCAACCGCCATACTCAAAAAATTCAACACGCAACTCTTTGTATGACTTTTGCCTACAATGAGTCTCACAAATTAAGACAAGCCAGACCGAAGCCAGTGTTGTTGACTTGCCACGCACAATGCGCTTGTTACTCCCTCACGGATTCTTAACTATTATATTTTAACAAAACAAGAAATATTTGTCAAGCGTTTATAAAATGTTTATAAGAAAAACACAGCACAACAAAGTATTTTACCTCTTCCGCTACGCCAAAACAGAGCAAGACGCAAGCAAGGCGAGGCGCGCGAGGCTTTTCGACGGGAGTTTACCGTGCGTAAACGAGCAAGAAAAACGCAGCGCAACAAAGCATTGCGCTGCGTATTCTCTGTTTTATTATTCTTCGTCGTCGTAAGGAAGATCTACGTTATGATAAACGTTCTGCACGTCGTCGTGTTCTTCGAGTGCGTCGATCATCTTTTCAAACGTTGCTACCTTATCTTCGGGAAGGGTGATCTTGTTTTGAGGAATCATTGCAACTTCCGCTTGTACAAAACGAATCTTGGGTTCTTCCTCTTCATTTCTTCTCGTCTTGGGAGCAGCTGCCATCATTTCAGCGTTCTTGTCTTCAAGGTATTTGCGAACGTCGGAGAATGCTTCGGGTGCCGTGAAGATTTCGTAAACGTCATCGTTTGCTACAACGTCGTCCGCACCTGCTTCAAGTGCGATTTCCGTCATCGTATCTTCGTCGAGTTCTACCGTTCTTTCTACCACGATGTAACCCTTGTTATCGAAGTTATAGGATACGCAGCCGTTTTGACCGAGCTGCCCGCCGTGCTTACCGAGAATTGCGCGCACATCACCTGCCGTACGGTTGATGTTATCCGTAAGGGTAACGATGATAACCGCCGAGCCTGCTACGCCGTATCCTTCGTAGGTAAGTTCCTTGTAATCTGCGCCGCTCATTTCACCCGACGCCTTTTTGATACTACGTTGAATGTTGTCGTTGGGCATGTTTGCAGCCTTTGCTTTTGCAATGATATCTGCAAGCTTACTATTCGTGTCGGGGTTGGGGTTCGTCTTTGCCGCTACGGCGATTTCTCTGCCAAGCTTCGTGAAAATTCTACCCTTCGCTGCGTCTGCCTTGCCCTTCTTTGCTTGTATATTATGCCATTTGCTATGTCCAGACATACTTTTTCTCCTTGTTTTTATTGAATTTCGTCTTTATTTAAGACGTACATAATGATTCCGGCGGAAATTGCCGCATTCAAGCTTTCCTGCGTTGCGCGCATCGGTATTTTTACCGTATGCGTAGCCGCCTTTTGCACCTCTTCCGAAATCCCGTTTGCTTCGTTCCCTATCGCAAGCACAAAACGCTTCGGGGGAGTAAATTCAAACACGTTTGAACCACCCATGTCCGCAACGATGATGGGCGTGCCCCTTAAAATAGAGAGAATTTCCGTGCGTTCGCCACGGCAAATTTTCGTGAAAAATACGCCGCTCATACTAGCGCGAACACTCTTGGGGGAAAACGGATCGGCACAATCCTTCGTGAGATATACTCTATCGTACCCCGCCGCGTTTGCCGTACGCAAAATCGCGCCCATATTTCCCGGATCGGCAACGCCGTCCAAAAGAAGGCATTTCCCTTCAGGTTTTACGAGAGTCGTATCAGGGATTTTTACTCGGCATAAAATGCCTTGCGGCGTTTTTTCGTCGGACAAAAAACGGAAAACGTCGTCGGATACTTTCACCACGAGCGATTCCTCAAACGGAATATCTCCCACGTAGCTTTCCGCAACGAATACCCTATCCACTTCAAACGCACTTTGCAAGCATTCCTGCGCCATTTTTCGCCCTTCCACAAGAAATAAGCCGAGTTCTTTTCTCGCTTTTTTCTCTTTTAAGGACGCCGTTTCTTTTATTAAGGGATTGTTTTTCGAGGTTAAAATCATTTCTCAAAAAATAACGAAAAAGCCTTTTGTGATAAAAGGCTTTTTTGTACGATTAAAGTGCTGCTTTTGCTTTTTCAACGATTGCGGTGAATGCCGCTGCATCGTTTACTGCAAGGTCAGCGAGAACCTTTCTGTTGAGGTTGATACCTGCAACGTTAAGGCCGTGCATAAGTTTGCTGTAGGAAAGACCGTTCATTCTTGCAGCCGCATTGATTCTTGCGATCCAAAGACGACGGAAGTCTCTCTTTCTCAATCTTCTGCCAATGAACGCATAGTTCAACGACTTCATTACAGCTTCACGAGCGATTCTGTAAGAACGGCTCTTGCTGCCATAGTAACCCTTGGAAAGTTTAAAAATTTTTCTACGCTTTTTAACAGCGTTTACTGCTCTCTTAATACGCATAATCTCTTATCTCCTTTCTCTTATTTCTTGTAAGGCATCATGCTCTTAACGGTGCTTTCTTGAGTCGAAGCAACGAGAGCGCCCTGACGAAGACGTCTTTTTCTCTTTCTGTTCTTGGTTTCTGCTTTGTGGTTCTTACCGCTGTGAGAACGGTTTACTTTACCGGAACCGGTGAGCCAGAAACGTTTTTTAGTGCTGCTATGTGTTTTCTGTTTAGGCATATTTTTATCCTCCGAATTTTTTTCTAAATTTATGTACCAACTTGTCCAAAGGACGAAGCTTGGGTTCGTGATTATTTTGCGGGCGCAAGGATCATCAAGATGTTTCTGCCTTCCGTCTTCGGCTCTTTATCCATAACGGCTTTACCGCCGAGAAGGTCGAAGAAACGGTGCATAACGTCAATCCCCATCGCCGCGTGCGCTTGCTGTCTGCCGCGCATACGAATGGAAACCTTTACTTTGTTGCCGTCGCCGAGCATTTCTACCGTCTTTTTCGCTTTAACGTTCAAATCCCCTACGTCAATCGTCATCGAAAGATAGATTTCTTTCAATTCGATAACCTTTTGATTTTTACGGTTTTCCTTTTCACGCTTCGCTTGCTCGAACTTGAACTTACCGTAGTTCATAATCTTACATACGGGCGGAACGGCGTTGGGAGAAATTTTTACAAGGTCAAGATCCGCTTCTTCTGCGATACGGAGTGCTTCCGTTGCGCTCATAATACCGAGCTGTTCGCCCTCTGCGGAAATAACTCTGACTTCTCTGTCACGAATTTCTTCGTTAATCTGATGCTGGTCTTTTATGATCGTGTACCTCACAACAAAAATTAAAGGGTTGCTAAGCATTAGCAACCCTTTTTCCGCATAATAATCTCCGCTTTTCCGCGGTAGAAAAATTATCGAGCCGTACAGATCATAATCGCACGGCGAGAAGGTTCGCTTCTGCTTGCTTGAATATATTAACACAAAGCAAAACCTTCTGTCAAGTAAATTTTTATACTTTTTAGAAAAAAGTTGAAATTATTTTTCTATCTCTTTCGCAAAATACTTCGCTATATTAGCAAGCTGAATTTCCATTTGCTCGCGCATCGGTTGAGGGGTTTTCGGTCCAATTCTCGTTTCGAGCGAAATGACTCCCTGATAAGCGATATCCCGCAAGCCCTTGACAAAACCGTCCCAATCAATCTCCCCTTGGAAGGGTATCAAGTGCCTATCCTGACCGTATCTATCGTCGTGTATATGCAACGTCGACAAATGGTCGCCAAGCAAGCAAATCGCCTCGTAAATATCCCCCTTTTCTACGTTAAAATGCCCCGTGTCCAAGCACGCTTTGATATACTCGCCATCGACCGTTTCAAGCAGCTTTTTAACGTTTTTTATAAAGGAATAGCTTGACTGCATAGGGAAGGGCATATTCTCCAAGCAAACGGTAACTCCGCATTCCTTAGCGACGGGCGCAAGACTCTCCAAAAGGAATAAATTCACCTCGAAATCTTCCTGCTCGTCGAAGGACTTGCCTAAATATAAGCTGGGCATACAAGGATGTACGACCACCCTCGGACAACCGAGCATTTTTGCCCCGTAAATGTTTTTCTTGAAGTACTCAATCGTTTGCTTTCTACCCTCTTTAGTCGTATCGTCTACGTGCGGCCAAGCGCCGTGCAACTGATGAATCCCCAAGCCGTTTGCCTTAGCGCACTCCTTGAAGTTTGTCAAATAACGCTCCAACTCTCCGTCCGACATCTTATACAAGGGCGAGTTTTCTATACTGCAAAGCCCTTGATAATCTATGCCATCGTAACCGTGCGCACGCATCTTTTTCATGCCTGCTTCGTAATTATGGAACCCGAAATACGCGGTGGATATAATACCTATTTTCAACATACTGTTTTCGTGTTAGAATACGGTTTTTTCTGCAATGTCATTGACAACGGTAGCAATAAATTCATCTGCGGAAACCACCGCTTGTTCACCATCGCGACGACGTACGGCAACCAATCCTGCTTCCATTTCCTTATCGCCCAAAACGAGCATATAAGGCACTTTTTCAAGCTGTGCT
Source organism: Clostridia bacterium (assembly GCA_017505465.1). Taxonomy (GTDB): domain Bacteria; phylum Bacillota; class Clostridia; order Christensenellales; family Borkfalkiaceae; genus Scatosoma. The sequence continues at coordinate 21,817 of JAFVPE010000014.1, forward strand.
TCACGAATCTTATAGCCAATCTTTTCGCTTCTATCGTCTACGCTCACACGGATACCCTTTTCCTTCATCTTTGCGCAAATTTCGTTTGCGTATGCAAGCTGTCTATCCGTGATGGGAAGAATCTTAACCTGCGCAGGTGCAAGCCATACGGGGAATTTCCCTGCAAAGTGCTCGATAAGGATACCGATGAAACGTTCGATAGAGCCAAACGCTACGCGGTGCACCATGATCGGTCGGTGCTTACCGCCATCCTCGCCGATATATTCCATTTCAAAGCGCTGAGGAAGCTGGAAGTCAAGCTGAATCGTACCGCATTGCCACGTTCTGCCGATAGAGTCTTCCAAGTGGAAGTCGATCTTCGGGCCGTAGAATGCCCCGTCCCCTTCGTTGACAACGTAGTCAAGACCAAGGTCGTTAAGCGCGCTGCGGAGTGCTTCCGTAGCATTTTCCCAATCCTCGTCGCTTCCCATGCTATTTTCAGGACGAGTGGAAAGCTCTACGTGGTATTTGAATCCAAACAACGTATAAACTTCGTTAATAAGGCGTACTACGCCTTTGATTTCGTCCTTGATTTGTTCGGGCGTCATAAAGATGTGCGCGTCGTCTTGCGTGAAGCAACGAACACGGAACAAGCCGTGAAGCTGACCGGATTTTTCGTGACGGTGCACAAGACCGAGTTCGCCCATACGGATAGGCAAATCCTTATAGCTGTGCGGTTCGTTTTTATAAACCAAGATACTGCCGGGGCAGTTCATAGGCTTGATTGCGAAATCTTCGTCGTCCACTTTCGTCGTGTACATATTATCACGGTAATGGAACCAGTGTCCCGACGTTTCCCAAAGGGTTCTGTTGAGCATAATCGGGCTTTGAATTTCTACGTAGCCCTCTCTCGTGTGGATTTGTCTCCAATAGTCCACGAGCGTATTCTTCAAAATCATACCGTTGGGAAGGAAGAAAGGCAAGCCCTTGCCTTCGTTCATAATCGCGAAGAGTTTGAGTTCTTTGCCGACCTTCGTATGGTCGCGTTTTTTCGCTTCTTCAAGCATGGTGAAGTACGCGTCCATTTCGTCTTTCTTCGCAAAAGCCGTACCGTAAATACGGGTGAGCATCTTATTATGCTCGTCCCCTCTCCAATATGCGCCGGCAATGCTCGTAAGCTTGAACGCCTTAATCTTGCCCGTAGAGGGAAGATGAGGTCCACGGCAAAGATCGGTGAAGTTGCCTTGCTTGTAGAAAGAGATTGTTTCTCCTTCGGGCAATTCTTCAATGAGCTCTACCTTATAGTTTTCGCTGTACCCTTCCATGAGCTTGATTGCTTCGTCCTTGGGCAACGTGAAACGTTCGATAGGCAAATTACTCTTAATGATCTTTTGCATTTCTTGCTCCACCTTTGCAAGATCCGCTTGGGTAATCGGCGTCACGAAATCGATATCGTAATAGAACCCATTGTCAATAACAGGTCCGATGGAAAGCTTGCAAGTGGGATATACCGTTTTAAGCGCCTGCGCCAATACGTGTGCGCAAGTGTGGCGGTAAACTTGCAACCCTTCCTTGTCTTTAAGGGTTACGATTTCAAGATTATCCCCTTCTTTCAATTCGTGCGAGAGATCGACAAGTTCGCCGTTTACCTTTGCGCAAACTGCATTTCTTGCAAGTCCTTCGGAAATCGCCAACGCCGCTTGCATAGCGGTTGCGTTTTCAGAAAGCTCCATCATATCGCCGCTTTTGAGAATGATTTTCATAAGTTCCTCCATATATGTACATTTTCTTTTTTATAAAATAAAAAGCCCTTAAACTCCCCATAACGGGAATTTAAGGACGCAGTTTTTCCAATTGCGCGGTTCCACCTTAATTGCCATAGCCATACTATGACCGCTCTTTTCCTTTTCAGTTCCGAACGTAAAGTGGTTTCACCCTTCGTCCCGAATTACCCGTTTCACAGCCAAAGAACGGGCTCTCTGCAAATCCGCAAACGACGCTACTTGTCTTTACGGATATTATTGTAATCCTTTCTCTCTCTTTTGTCAACCTTTTTTTAACAAAAAACTGCTTTTTCGCCGTAATATTTTTCGAGAAATGCACGGGTATTCGAATCCACCTCGCCAAAGCAATACACCTTTTCCGCCCCGCCAATGAGAATTTCGCCGATTGGGCTTTCAACGCCCGTCAAAAGGCTCTTGCTAAGCGGACGGTATTCTTCGTCGTACACCTTGCCGTTTTTTAGGAATAGTTTCCCTTCCCCGTCGTCCGTCAAAAACTCCAAGAAACCGTCGACGGAAGCTTCGCCCATGTCGGTTGGGACGTAATCCACGATACCGTCCCAACGCTTTTTTAGCTCCTGCAAACGAAAATGAAACATACCGTCCAAGCAGTAACACGCACTGCTGCGTATTCGCCGTACAATATACGCCCAATCTTCTCGATAGTCCGCCGCCACGAGCGCCGTAAGCAATAGCCGCTTTCTTTGTGGGGATAACAGCGGCAAGACGAGCCGTTTTTCAAAGTATGCGTATTTATAGCCCACGGCAAGAACGTCCGCTATGTGCTTCTCCGCAAATTTACGCACGTACGGGCAGTATTCCCGTTCCGTCTTGAAATCAATTTCCAGGCAATCGCCATTTTTTTTCATATCGCATACGGAAGGTAAAAAGGAAAAGCGATCCCTTACCTTTCCGTACAAGTAAGACATATACAAGCCGTCGTAGCCGTTTTGCGTTATCGTTATTTCTTCCACATCATTATTGTATGCCGCAAATGCAAAATTATTTATAATAAACGGCAAATTCCATACCCTTGGCAACCCTTCATTCGCTTGACTTAAAACGTAAAATACTATATAATATAGAAACGAATATTTTAGTAAGTTGACGTTTTCGCCAAAATTGGCGAACGCAGGAGGTTTTTCACTATGGATATGAAGTCCGTTGAAAAGAAATGGCAAGCAAAATGGGAAAAGTCGAAAATCAACTTGTTTGATAAAAAATCGAACAAGGAAAAATTGTACGTTTTAGAGATGTTCTCGTATCCTTCGGGCTCGAAACTGCACGTTGGGCATTGGTATAACTACGGTCCTACCGATACGTATGCGCGTTTCAAGAAAATGCAGGGCTACGAAGTATTCCAACCGATGGGCTTCGACGCATTCGGTTTGCCTGCAGAAAACTATGCGATTAAAACGGGCGTTCATCCCAAGGATTCCACCGAAAAGAATATCGAAACGATGGAACAACAGCTCAAAAATATGGGCGCTATGTTCGATTGGTCGGCGGAAATGGTGACCTGCGACGAAAGCTACTACAAATGGACGCAATGGTTGTTCCTTCAACTCTATAAAAAGGGGCTTGCTTACCGCAAGAACGCCCTTGTTAACTGGTGCCCTTCCTGCGAAACGGTGCTTGCAAACGAACAGGTTATCGGCGGCGAATGCGAACGTTGCGGTTCTGTTGTGCTCCGTAAGGATATGACACAATGGTTCTTTAAAATTACCGAATATGCAGAAGAGCTCTTGAAGGATTTAGACGGCTTGAATTGGCCCGAAAAGACCAAATTGATGCAGAAAAACTGGATCGGTAAATCCACGGGCTGCGAAATTCATTTCGAATGTGAAACGGGCGACGATATCACCGTATTTACTACCCGCCCCGACACCGTGTTCGGCGTAAATTACGTGGTACTTGCCCCCGAACATCCCCTTGTTGAAAAATTGAAGGCGGCTCACCCCGAAAGAGCGGCGGACATCGACGCTTACGTACGCTATGCGGCGGAAGCAAACGATATCGACAGACTTTCCACGGCTCGTGAAAAGACGGGTACCTTCTCGGGCGCGTATGCAATCCATCCCCTTACGGGCAAGCAAGTGCCTATTTATCTTGCGGACTACGTTCTCTATTCCTACGGTACGGGCGCAGTTATGGCGGTTGCGGCGCACGACGAACGCGACTATGCGTTTGCTAAAAAGTACGGTTTGCCTATGACGCAAGTCATTCAAAAGAAAGGCGAAGAAACCATTCTTCCTTACTGTGAAGACGGTATCCTCGTAAACAGCGGTGCTTTCAACGGTCTTTCCGGCGAAGCGGCGAGAGATGCGATTGCTATCCACCTTCAAAAGATTGGGAAAGGCGGCAAGAAGGTAAACTATCGTTTACGCGATTGGTCGGTTTCCCGTCAACGTTATTGGGGCGCACCCATTCCTATGATCCACTGCGAAAAGTGCGGCGTTGTTCCCGTTCCCGAAAAGAAGCTTCCCGTGAAGCTCCCTTACGATGTGGAATTCCGTCCTACGGGGAAATCCCCCCTTGCTAGCCACGAAGGCTTTATGAATTGCACTTGCCCCGAATGCGGTGGCGAAGCAAAACGCGATCCCGATACTTTGGATACCTTCGTTTGTTCGAGTTGGTACTTCCTTCGTTATCCTGAAGTGAAGAACGATAAACAAGCATTCTCGAGCGAAGTTGCCAACAAAATGCTCCCCGTGGACGTTTACGTAGGCGGCAGCGAGCACGCTTGTATGCACTTGCTCTATGCGCGTTTCATTACGAAGGCGCTTCGCGATATGGGTTATATCAATTTTGGCGAGCCCTTCAAGCGTCTTGTACACCAAGGCATTATCCTTGGTCCTGACGGCAACCGTATGTCCAAATCCCACGGCAACGTCGTTTCTCCCGACACCTATATCGAAGAATACGGCTCCGATATGTTCCGTTTGTACTTGATGTTCGGGTTCAGCTATACGGAAGGCGGACCTTGGAGTGACGACGGCATCAAGTCCGTTGCTAAATTTGCAGACCGCGTGGAACGTATTGTTCGCAAATCGTTGGAGCTTTCTTCCGATAACGCTCATAACGATATGAAATCGGCGGAAAAAGCACTCAATTACGCAAAACATTACGCAATCAAGAATATCACGCGCGACGTGGAAGAATTCTCGTTTAATACGTCCGTAGCGCGTCTTATGGAATACGTCAACGCAATGCAAAAATATGAATCGGAAGTTACGGATAAGAACGTTGCATTCTATAAGGCATGTGCAGAAGATCTCGTACGTATGATTGCCCCCTTCGCTCCCCACTTTGCGGAAGAGCTTTGGGAAGCTTGCGGACATAAGAATTCCGTATTCCTTGAAAGCTACCCCGCTTTCGATGAGCAAGCACTTGTAAAAGATGAAGTGGAATATGCAATTCAAGTCAATAGCAAGATTAAGGCGAAATTGATGATTCCCGAAGGTCTTTCCGACGCGGACATCCAAGACACCGTTTGCGCTTATCCCGAAATCGCCGAGCTTATCGCAGGCAAGACGATTAGAAAGTGCATCATTGTAAAAGGTAGACTTGTAAACTTAATCGTTGGCTAAAAAACACAAAACAAATCCCTCGGACAAATGCCCGAGGGATTTTTATTTAGAATTTTTTGATTGGTAACAGCATTCTTGTTTGCGCTTTATATTCCGCAAATCCTGCCTTCTTAGATTGTCTACCATCTGCCATGGGAATGCTCACACAAAGGAACAGCAACGTATTCGCAACTGCACCTGCAAGCAAATACCATTTATCGGGCATTATGCAAACACACGCAAGCCCTACGCCCCACCACATCAATATCTCACCAAGATAATTGGGGTGGCGGGAATATTTCCACAAGCCCACGCGGATAAATCCACCTGTTTTTTGTTTACGGAAGCGGTGCATTTGAATATCCGCAACCCCTTGCATTGTCGCGGCGCACACGGAAACAAAAAGGAATATCGCGACACCAACGAATTGCAAGTCGGTTTGCGCACCATAGCTGCCTTGTACGGCAAATACCGCAGGTAAAATACACCCATAAACGACCAACGTCGGCACGAGATGAATTCCAACAAAATTGATAATCGGATAGAATACTCTCGTCTTTTCCTTCAACATTGTATAACGCCAATCTTGATGCTCAAGACTCTTAAACGTGTACGCCCAATTCGCCGTCAAGCGAACGCCCCAAAAGCATACGGCAACGAGCAATAATATTCCCGAAATATTCACCCCATAGGCAATAGCATAAGCCACCAAAATAACGATAGGCTGCACACTCCAATATGGATCATACACGGAAGCATTACGAAAAATCAAGCTAAATACAAAGGTAAATGCCGTCGCCGCAACGTCGGCAATTAAAAGCTTCAACCAAAAAAACTCTGTTTTGATCGGTAAATACAAGTATAGAAAAATGCCGCCCACTGTCGCCGCTATATATACAAGCGTAACGAGAATAAAACTCCACGCCCTATTTTTGACAATATTCATAGTTTCCCTCCAATTATATTGTATCATATAAACTGTACATTGTCAAGAGATTAAGTATAAAGGAATCCCTCGCAACAACTTGCGAGGGATTTTCTTTATTAATAGTTATCCGTCCAATACTTATCGTCGTTTTCATCGTCGGTCTTGATTTCTTTCCAAGTAGCCTTCAACGTAACGTTATCTTCGTCGATTGTCCAAGCGCCTTTTGCGTCTACTGCAACCGAGCCTTTCTTCCAGCCTAAGAACTCATAGCCTTCTTTCGTAGGCGTGGGAAGCTCATAGTTTTCACCGTAGGTAACGGTAATACTCGTTTGCGACACCGAACCACCATCTGCATTCAAGGTTACCGTATAGGTCTTTGCCTTTTCATCCGCCGTAACGACTACGTTCCCCGAAATATTCGTCAAAGCCTTCAATTCTTCCGCATTCCATACAATAACGTAACCGGTTTTTGCAACAACTGCAGGGATGTCCGTAAACGTGCTTCCCTTTTCAACGTTGTTATATACCTTATCCGCTTGCCCCGCTTGTCTAAACGTTACCGTATACGTAGGCACTACGTCTTTCAACCAAGTAGCTACAATCGTTACGTTATCAGCAATAAGCCATTTACCGGATACCGCTTTGCCATTATAACTCCAACCAGTAAAGGTGTAGCCTTCACGCTCGGGAATTGCAAGCGTGGGCGTGGAATCATAAACTACGGTTTGCGTAGCAGGAGTAACCGTTCCTTCGCCTGCATCGTAGGTAATCGTATACGTATTCGCCGTTTCTACCGCATTAACAACAACGTTTTCCGTTACACTTTGCAGCTTCGCAAGATCACCGTCATTCCAAGTCACCGTATAACCAACTTTTGCTTCCGTTTCAGGAATCGCTGTAAATGCGCTTCCTTCAAGGATATCCTCGAATACCTTATCCGTTTTTCCGTCTTGTCTAAACGTTACGGAGAATTTTTCAAGATTCTTCGTCCAAGTAGCTACAAGCGTTACGTTATCCGCAATCGTCCATTTGCCCGATACGGCCTTTCCTTCGTAGTTCCAACCGGTAAACGTATAGCCATCACGCGTAGGCTCCGCAAACGTAGGCGTCGAGTCATAAACCACGTCTTGCGTCGTAGGACTTACCGTTCCTTCCCCTGCATCGTAGGTAATGGTGTACGTATTTGCCGTTTCCACTGCATTAACGATCACGTTTTCTCTAACGTTTGCCAATTTTGCAAGATCACTAGGATTCCAAGTTACCGTATAGCCAACTTTTGCTTCCGTAGACGGTGTTGCCGTAAATGCGCTCCCTTCTTCTACGTTGGGATATACTTTATCCGCCACACCATTTTGCTTAAAGGTAATCGAGTACGTATTTACAACGTCTTTAACCCAAGTAGCTACAAGCGTCACGTTACTAGCCGTTTTCCACTGCGCCCCCGAAGTAAGCACTGCTGTACCTTGATACGTCCAGCCTATAAAGCTATATCCGTCGCGCGAAGGCGTCGCCAATACGTACGCTCCGTCAAACATTACTTCCAAATCAGAAATTTCGCCTGTTGCACCGTTTAAATCATAGCTTACAACGTAAGTATTTGCCGTTTCAATCGCCTTAACTTCAATATCTTCTACAATATTCGTCAAGTCAACTACTTCCCAAGCTACAGTGTAACCAACTTTTGCTTTAGGTTCGGGAATATCCGTCAAACTTTCCCCTTCCTCCACCGTTTTTACAACGTCACGTTGTCCGTCTTGTTTAAAGGTAACCGTATAAGTCTTCTCAGTGGGAGTTTCCGACGATATGGACGAATTATCGGGCGTCCCATCCGAACAACCAACCGTACAAAATACGCTCATCGCAAGTATCGCGCTTAAAATCAAAAGCAACAGTTTTTTCATATTGACGTAATCCTTTTTTATTATATTACTATATATATTATAATAACATATTTTTCACTTTCCGTCAAGACATTTTTTGAAAATTCTTCACACATTTACAGTACAACGTCGAGAATCATCATCAATATGAAGCCTAACATAAAGCTCCAAGTTGCTATAGGAGCAAATTTCAAATCCGCTTGTTCCGCGCTAAGTTTGGAGTCGGGAAGCAAATCTTCCGCCACAACATAAAGCATTGCTCCCGCAGAAAAAGCAAGTAGCCAAGGCTGGCATGCAATCAATTGTGACGCAAGGAAAAAGCCTAAAACCGAAAAAAGCAGCTCAGGAATACCGCTAATTACCCCAAGAAGAAACGCTTTCCCCCTGCTTTTTAAGGCGGAGCGCATTGGCAAAGACGTCGCCGCACCCTCAGGGAAATTTTGAATGCCGAGTCCAATCGCCAAGCCGACTGTAGAAGCAAAAACAGCAGGCGTTCCTATTGCGTAAGCCGTGCCGAACGCAAATCCAGCGGCAAGCCCTTCAGGGATATTATGCAACGTCATAGCAATAAATAGCCGCCGTGGCTTTTGCGATGCTATTTTCTCTTTAGACAAGGGCAATAAGCGGTCAAAAAAGAATAGAAACGCCGCCCCTAATAAAAGTCCGATTGCAATGGGGATAAAAGTGTATTTTCCCCACGATTTTTCCGCTTGTTCAAACGCAGGAAGCAGTAACGACCACACGGATGCGGCGATCATAATGCCCGACGCAAGTCCTAAAAATACGGCGTTAAGCCGTGGGGAAATCTCTTTTTTAAAACAAAAGACGAGCGCCGCACCCAGCACCGTCATAAGAAAAATAAAGGCGATACCGCCAACCGTCATCAGTGTGAATTTCATTGTCTTGCTCCGTATTTCATCTGAGTTTTTGAGGGGAAATTTTCTTATATGTGTTTCCCGTCCACTATTCAATATATGAAAAACGAAAACAAAACGGCACACGGACTGTTAATCCGTGTGCCTTATCCTATCATAAATTAAAAGAAAGCGGAAAAGAACCGAGCATCTTATAAGATGCTCGGTTTTAAGTGAAAAGCGGCGGCTACCTATCCTCCCAACGGTTAACCGTAAGTACTTTCGGCGTAAAAGAGCTTAACTTCTGTGTTCGGAATGAGAACAGGTGGATCCTCTTTGCCATCGTCACCGCTATGGTTATATATC
>JAFVPE010000015.1 GCA_017505465.1 Clostridia bacterium
TACACGGATTTCTTTTTCTTCATTGTTATATACAACTGCGAAATAATCCGTGCCGTTCAACGTGAAGATGAAACCTACCTTGTAGTTTTCTTCTGCATTTGCTTTAATGGTAGCGCTAATAGAGAACTTCGTGTTCATCTGTTTACCGCCGTTTACCCAGTCATCGCCGTTTGCACTTACGTTACCAGCATTGCCGTTGTTCCAGTTTGCAACCTCTGCGCCTTCAAGCAAATAACCGCCGTTTTTGATTTCCACTTGATTTTCAGTTTCTTCACAGTACGCACCTTCACCCTTGAATACAGGAGCCCAATCATCTCTCACTTCGGGTTCTACCACGGGAGGGTCGGGGTCTACGGGAGGCGTTACGGGTTCATCTGCAACATAACCTTTGATTACTTCCGCATCTGTCGAATAGCCCCATTCCGTGAAGGATGCTGAGCCAAATGCAACCGATAAACCAATCTTGAGCGTGCCTTCAATACCGATGAAATCATTTACGTTCATCAAACCGCCCCAACCATTGTCGAAGGTGTCCTTAAAATAACATACTTGTTCACCGTTCAAGAACGCATAATACGTACCATTCTTGTACACAAGGGCAATTTCTGCCCCTTCCGTTCCAATACCACTGTTGAAGACCTTATCATTGTGGCCTGCCCAACCGCCTAAATCTTTCCAAACATAGAAGTCCTCTTGAGATTTTCTCCATTGGAAAAGCAAGTGATTAACATTGTCTTCGCCAAGCGTACCCACAACAAAGCCTACGTTTTGTGCAGTCATTCCACTTGCTACCGTTACATAAACGACAAAATCCGTACCTTGTGCAAGTTCTACATCCTTGAATATTTGCGCGCCGATTGTTTCGTTTGCTGTGTACGTAATCGTATCGCCGTCCTTCGTCATCGTTGCACCCGTATAAAGCTCCGTGCCTAACGAATAAGAATTATCGGGCTCTACAGGAGGAACTACAGGTTCATCCTCAATAATCGTAAAGCTCCAGTCGGTAAATATTGCGTTACCGTTCACAGCAACTAAACCCACTTTCAGCGCATCGCCCGTACCAAAGCTATGCCATGCTTTCACATCGCCAACCAAGCTCGAATTCTCACCATCATAGCCCCAACGCAAATGGATATATTTATTATCCCAACCATTTGTAATTGCAGAGGTGCCGTTGATTAAGAATTCAATCCATACACTTCCGTCGTACTTAATCGTAAACGTATTGCTTTGGTCTGCTTTATACAAGCCCTCCGTTGCATTGTACTCGCGATGAAGCGTTCCGTCAGTAACGCGGATTCTACCCGTTTCGACATTATAAACGATTTGCAAACGAGATGCGCCATCCGCCGTTAAGGCAAAACCGATTTGTGTTGCAGCAGCATTGGCTTCTACAGTTGTAGATGCTTCAAACGCCTCGTTTTGACCAGGTCCGCCATTAGGCCAATTTGCAGAGTCTGACACGTCGCTGGTCCAATTCGTTACTATTGCGCCGTCAATCAAATAACCACCGTTATTGATTTCTACTTTCGTTTCATCTTCCTTGCAATATGCGCCTTCACCCTTGAATACGGGAGTCCAATCATCTCTCTCTTCCACGGGAGGCGTTACAGGCTCGTCTGCAACGTAACCTTTAATTACTTCTGCATCCGTCGAATATCCATATTCGGTAAATTGTGCAGCACCAAATGCAACCGACAAACCAATCTTGAGCGTGCCTTCCGTGCCGATGAAATCATTGATATTCATCAAACCACCCCAACCGTTGTCGAAGGAATCTTTGAAGTAACATACCTGTTCGCCGTTCAAGAACGCATAATACGTACCATTCTTGTACACAAGGGCAATTTCTGCGCCTTCCGTTCCGATGCTGCTGTTGAAGACCTTATCATTGTGGCCTGCCCAACCGCCTAAATTTTTCCAAACATAAAAGTCTTCTTGCGATTTTCTCCATTGGAAAAGCAAGTGATTAGCGTTATCTTCACCAAGCGTACCTACGATGAATCCAACGTTTTCAGCCGTCATTCCGCTTGCAATCGTTGCATAAACGACAAAATCCGTACCTTGTGCAAGTTCTACGCCTTCAAATACTTGCGCACCAATCGTTTCGTTTGCTGTGTATGTAATCGTATCACCATCCTTTGTCATTGTTGCGCCCGTGTATATTTCCGTCCCAATAGCATACTTGTTATCATCAACAATATCGTCAGAGCTACTGTCATCGGAACTGCTATCGTCGGAGCTGCTGTCATTGGAACTGCTGTCATCCGAACTGCTATCGTCCGAGCTGCTATCGTCCGAACTGCTGTCATCCGAACTGCTGTCATCCGAACTGCTGTCATCCGAACTGCTATCGTCCGAACTGCTGTCATCCGAACTGCTATCGTCCGAACTGCTGTCATCAGAACTACTATCATCGGAACTACTATCGTCCGTAATATCTGATGAACCGTTCCCTGATTGCTCTGTTTCTATAGAATTACTTGATGAGTTTGAACTACTATCATTTCCAGAGCCAAAACAACCAGCACACAACACTAAACTTGATAATAATGCTATAAAACCTATTAACTTCTTTCTCATGTTTTTTCTCCTTAATCATGTAAATTGTGGATAGTTATTTTAAATATTTCTTTACAGCTAAAATTACACTGCAAGATTTTTTCGCTTTTTATTTACCGTAGCTACGGGACGGCGATTCGTTAATACCGCCGTTCCGTTTTGTTCTTACGGTATTTGTCTTAAATTTTTTCTTTTTTCGCTACTATGGTAACCTTACATATCATCGCCAGTAGAGAAACTCCATTCGGTAAACGTTGCTGCACCATTCGTAGCCGTTAAACCAACCTTCAGCACATTGCCCATACCTAAACTGCGCCACGCTTTTTCTCTGCTTACGCCGCTTGAATTATCTCCGTCATAACCAAAACGCAAATGGATATATTTCGTATCCCAACCATTTGTTACAGCGGAAGTTCCGTTGATAAGGAATTCAAAATATACGCTACCATCGTATTTAAGAGTAAGCGTATTGTTTTCGCCCGCCTTATACAACCCTGCGATTGCGTTATATTCACGATAGAGCGTTCCATCCGTAACGCGGATTCTTCCAGTTTCCGTATTATACATAATTTGCAAACGAGAACCGCTCGCCGTTGTCAATACAAAGCCAAATTGCTTCGCCGTCGCATTCGCAGCTACTGTTGTGGATACTTCAAATGCAGTATTTTGCCCAGGCCCACCGTTAGGCCAATTTGCAGAATTCGATACGTCGCTAGTCCAATTTGATACCGTCGCATCTTTAATAGCATAGCCACCGTTATTGATTTCCACCTGATTCTCGTTTTCTTGGCAATAAGCCCCATCACCTTCAAAGATAGAAGCCCAATCACCCGTTCCTACAGGAGGATTTACAGGTTCATCATTGTCAGCCGAGAAACTCCAACCGGTAAACGTCGCACTGCCGTGCGTTGCCGCTAAACCTACTTTGAGCGTAGAACCAAAGCCAAAGCTCTGCCATGCTTTCACATCGCTAACCTGACTCGAATTCTCACCATCAAATCCATAACGTAAGTGGATATATTTACCGTCCCAACCATTCGTAACCGCCGAAGTTCCATTGATTAAGAATTCAATCCACACGCTTCCGTCGTACTTAATCGTAAACGTATTACTTTGATCTGCTTTATACAAGCCTTCCGTTGCATTGTATTCACGATGAAGCGTTCCGTCCGTAACACGAATTCTTCCAGTTTCCGTATTATACATAATTTGCAAACGAGAACCGCCATCCGCCGTTGTCAATACAAAACCAAATTGCTTTGCCGTCGCATTGGCTTCAACCGTTGTAGATGCTTCAAAAACGGTATTCTGCCCAGGTCCACCGTTAGGCCAATTTGCAGAGTTCGATACGTCGCTGGTCCAATTCGTTACTATTGCGCCGTCAATCAAATAACCACCGTTATTGATTTCTACTTTCGTTTCGTCTTCCTTGCAATATGCGCCTTCACCCTTGAATACGGGAGTCCAATCATCCGTTTCATCGGAAACAGGAGGTTCAATGGGAATATCCGAATCTGTAACGTAGCCGTTAATCACTTCCGCATCCGTCGAGTAGCCCCATTCCGTGAATTGCGCCATACCATAAGCAATGGATAACCCCAATTTAATCGTTCCAGTCGTCCCGATGATCTCACCGACGTTAAGTTTGCCACCCCAGCCATTGTCAAACGAATTAGCAAAAGTGCAAACTTGGCTACCATTTAAGAGCGCATAAAATCTACCGCTCTTATATACCAACGCAATCTCCGCACCGTTTGTACCGATAGCGCTCTTGAATATGTTATCGTCGTGACCTTGCCAGCCACCCAAATCTCTCCAAATATATAAATCGTTTTTAGTTCTTCTCCATTGGAAAAGCAAGTGATTAGCGTTATCTGCGCCAAGCGTACCTACGATAAAACCAACGTTTTCTGCCGTCATACCGCTTGCTACCGTTGCATAAACGACAAAGTCCGTACCTTGCGCAATTTCTACCCCGTCAAAGAGTTGTGCGCCGATCGTTTCTGCTGTGTACGTAATCGTTGTATCAATCTTCGTCATCGACGTGCCGCTATAAAGCTCCGTACCAAGCGCGTAATCTTCTACAGCGCAAAGTTCCTTAATGGTTTCAGCGTCATTTTGAGCAGCCGCGCCAAATTTAGCCGTGATTCCTTCCCAACGAGCGCCACCGTTAGGGTATTTTGCAACAGTCCCGTTGTAAGTAGCAAAACCAACGCGGTATTTTGCGTCTGCCGTAAAGGCTTCATTAAGAGCCGAAAGCACAAACTTTGCTTTACCTACTCCGTCAACGGTAACAAATAATTCACCGTCAACAATTGCAAGTTCAACAAGAGAACCATCAAGTTTTTCGACGATTGTAGGACTCAACAAAACGCCTTTCGTTTCATTTTTATACGTATTGTAATAAGTAGGCTCTACCGTCGACAATTCCACCCAGTCATAGTTCTTCAATAAGAAAAATCCTTGCCAAGCGAAATAGAACTGAACGTTTTCGCCGTCTTCCGTTTCAATCGTGAAACCGTCCAAATCGTAGTTATACATACGAGCAGACCAATATACTGTATCGGCTGCGTTATTAAACGTAAACCATTGACCTTGTTTCCCTTTTATGGTGTTTGCAGAAACGTTTACAAAGTCAACGTTCATATTGCGAATATCCGACGATTTTACAGAAGTCTTAGAAGAAAGATCGATTTCTACCGCTTCCGTTACGCTTTCAGTTATCGTTGTAGAAATACCGCCGAAATAATTATCAATGAATAACTCGTACTCGCCCGCTTCTACCTTTACCTCAAAGCCATAATTGGTTGTAGCGACCGTTTCATATCTTTGCTCGTTGGCGGTCTTATTTACCAACGTTATATTCCCTGCAACGGTTTCTTTTTGCGCATCATTATTTTCAAGAACGAGCATCCCTTTATAAGTTACCGCATTCTCAATTTGTTCAAATTCTACGTTAAATTCTGCCGTTTCATTGATATTTTCAAGACGGTAAACACCATTCTTTGCCGCTTCGCTTACCTTTTGAGTAATATCCTCACCGTTATGCGTGACCTTGGAAACTTTATATCCCGAATCCGTAACGATTTTGATATCAATGTCATCACCGGCAAACGCGTAATCTTTATTCAATTCAACATAACCGCCGACCGTCGTAGCTTTCGCATCAATATTGTAAATATTGCAATAATTCAATTCAGCGTTTAACTCTTCATCGCTCAACGCCGTAAAAGAATAATCTTCATATTCTGCGTAAACGTTCATATTGAAAAGCCCTGCGTACACATTACCTTGTACGAAATCCAACTTTTCCGAATACAAATACAAATCGTTTACAAAATAGTGAATTTTTTCTCTATCTTTAATAATTTTGAAGCGAACGCCGCCTTCATAAGGAGTAATTCCCCCCGACGCATCGGGATTATCAATCGTAATTCTGGTTATTTGCTCCCACGTCTTATGCGCTTCCGTAAGCGTCGTCAATCCGAACTTCGTCAACGTGTTTCTACCGTCTTGTGCTTGCACGAAACGATCTTCACGCATATCCAACATCATCGCATAATAATTCCCGTTGGTTGCCAAGAAGAAGAATCCTCCAAAACGACCTGAATAGCCTTCAGCACCACCAAAAGGATAAATGGTTGTTTCAGCCATGAAGTTCTCCGTGAACGCATCTTTAAAGTAAATAGTATTAAATTCTACGCCCGTGCTAACGGAAACTTTTCCGTCAGCCAAGTTTTCCGTATCCCAATTAGCCGTCTTTGCAACGCCATTGCTTGCATCGCCGATTGTTGTCCCTTCAGGATCCTCATCCGTATATCCATTGTCATCAAAAACATAATAGTTTTTCATATGATGCATAGGATTGAGCGGAACGGGGAACATTTGTGTCGAGTTCGTATTTCCCTTCAATATAGGTCTATACGCGGGCAATAAGAACAATTTTTCGGGATATACTCCGTCGGATACGTCAACGCGCATTTCCGACCAAGGCACGAAAATTTCTACCGTTGCGCCCGTGGTTGCCCCGCTGTTAATGACACCGTCAACCACTACGGCGCGTTTCATTCTTTCACACGTTGAATATAATTCCCCGCCACAGTCCAGCATAAATGCGTGACGAGTAGAATAATCGCGGTCGCCAAGCACGGTATCCGATTTATCCGCGTAATAATAAAACTCAAACGTAGTATTTCTCGACTGATTCAGACTTCCGCCGTAAACAACGTTTCCATCTTGAACTTTCGCCGCCATATAAACACCGTATTCGGTGTTAAAAGCAGTTACGGCAAGTTTCGGCATCGTACCGTTTATATCCGTATAAAAAGCGTTCGTAAACCACTTTTTATCTTGCCAAACGTCTTCATCCAGCACCCCGTCGATTTCGATGCCGGGGTCATTTTCGCCTTCATAGTTAGTCGTATATTTATACTCGTATTCATTTTCAGCAGGAGCAGCTGTAAAATCTTTATCTTTACATGCCGTTATCCCTGCTACGCTACAAGTCAAGGTTAATATAGAGCATACCGAAATAAGAATTTTCTTAATATTTTTCATCCTTATGCCCTCCCTATAACAGCGATTTCCGTCAAATTCAATTTCGTATTTACGTTACCCGCTTTATCAAACTCTTTGATACGAGCATCTTTCGCAATCATAAACGAAATCGAAGTTACTTTAATTTCATTAAACTCTGCTACCGCAGGCGCACAATTGATATACTTATTGCCATCACCCTCAATTTCATCGTAATAAATCGTAGGGAACTGCAAATTCTCAATTACCGCATAATCAAAGTCTTTTGAAGCCCACGTAGGTTGTTCTGCTAATTCAAACGCCGTCAGTTTAATATTCGAGAACGCGGAATTCTCATTAAACGAGTTATATATCATAAGAGATACTACCGAAACGGGCTGATCAAAAGTCAGCGTTACCGTAACGTCTTCGTTTACTTCAAATACGTTGTTTTCGTTATAAGTATAATAAGGTAAAAGCCCGTCGTTAAGATACTCAACGCCAGAACCGCCGCTTACGGTAATTTTCGCCATTGAAGCAATATTGGAATATTCCCCTGCTTGTTCAGGCAACCATTGTAAGCTCTTGCTCGGTCCGTTGGATACAACTATCGTTTCACCGTTTACTTCTCTAAAGGAAACTCTATCCGCGTGTAAATATCTATCCCAACCGAACGTTTCCGTGCTTTGATGCGCGTGATAAATAATGAAATATTCTTTCCCGTCGTAAACGAAAGAGTGATGCCCTGTTCCCTTAAAGTTGTTCGTTTGAACACCAGACAATACAAGTGCGCCCGTCCCTTCACCTACACGAGCAAATTTACCGAGAGGCGAAGTGCCTTTCGCTTGATATACGGCATAATCTTGTTGCAAATAATCACCCATCGAGAAGGTCAAGAAATATTCGCCGTTATACTTAATCATGTGCGGGCCTTCAATAATCTGTTCCGAAATTTCACCCGAATACGTTGTTTCCGTCAACGCCGCTTTACCCGTGGGACTATTTACGTTCGCATAACCGCGTTTCAATAAGCAAGTAAAGGTATCATAGTCGGGTTTCGTCCAATCATCGGCAGACATCTTCATACCAAAAATACCGCCATGAATCGTGTGTTTCATATAAAGATACAACGTGCCGTCTTCATCAAGAAATGGACTGATATCAATCATCGGAGCCAAATCTTCCCTCTTTTCCACCGTAATATCAAAAGCTTCAGGGAAATTGATACAAGGAACCTTTTGCTCAACTTCTTGCCCGTCAATAATTACGGTTTCCGTTCTCGCCAAAGGCGTAAACGGTCCGTTGGGCGCGTCGGAAGTTGCAATACCGATATAGTTTCTATGGTCGCGCGGATATTTAGAAGTGTCCGTTGCCGTATCCCAATCGCCTGCTATCTTCAATTCGCCTTCTTCACGCAATTTCGAAGCCATACAATAGAACATATAGTACTTTTGTTCCGCTTCGTTATATACAACTTCGGGAGCCCAAGGCGTACGCATCGTCCATTCTTCCCAATCGCTTTCTCTGCCGATGATAGAATAACCGCGTTCGCTACCACAAAGAGTCCAAGTACTTAAATCTTTCGAACGGAAACATCTTACCGCAAGCGTATCCACGTCTTCATCGTAACCGTTAAGACCGGGATTACCGTTCCAACCAAATTGTTCCTTCAAGCCACCCGTTGCATAAATATAATAATATCCGCCGTTTTCCGCATCGCGTTCTTCGGGAACATAAATTGCGCCAGGATCCGCCCCGATTGCAGACATTTGATTGTAGGAATATAAATCGTTATTGAAATTCCCAAACTCATCCATGCCCGTAGCATAATTTAAATATATTTTTTCGCCCTTCAAGGATTTTGTCAAATCACTTTCCGATCCACAACCGGAAAAAGCACTTATAGAAACTGCACCTAATAAAATCAAAGATACTATCTTTTTCAGTTTCATTGTGATTCCTCTCCTTTTATAATTAAATTAGTTTTTATAGGCTCTCAATGCGTTATTGGAAACTTCCGTATATCCATAAATATAATCATTGAAAGACAGCGTTCCGTAACGAACCTTATCGTTCAAAGGATTTGCCCAGTTATCAATCCAGCTTCTGTCAGGCATGTACCACCAGTCACCTGCACGAGATACTGCAGAAGATTCCACAACTGCCATTGCACTCGATTTTCCAATCTTTTTCGCCATGTTTTCAATTGCTACTGCTTGGTCCGCTTTTTGAGCAGATACATACCCCTTTTGAGCTGCATAGGTTTGCCCCGCAGTCATCAACCAGTTGATAAATTTAACACTTTGTTCGGGAATGGGCGTACCCTTTCTCATTGCTACATAATAACCAAGGGAGTGATTTGCCGCTTGACCTTTTACCGCAACTTCATCGTTCATAGGATCTGCGCTCGTATATTGCTTATATACAGGCAAAGGAGCGATACCCCAATCGAAATTAGAGGAAGAATCGATAATTCTATAATTCGAATAATATTGCACAAGCATTGCAAGCACACCAGACGAGAAGTATTGTACGGAAGACGTGCCGTTGAATGCGCTGGGATAAGGACAAACGTTCAAACCGCCGACACCTGCAAGCATACAGAAACGCTTAAACGCGTCTTGCGTACAAGGTAATTCGTTAAGCACACCGCTATCTTTCTTGGACGTGATATCTGCGCGAACTTCCGCAGCAACGTCGTTTACCGTGTAATAGAATGCGGTATTAGAATCCGTTTTATAGGAAATCGTATCGCCTGCATTCGCATTGATAACGTCAGCAAGTTCAATCGTTTCCCCTGCGTTATACGTCGTACCCGTATAAAGCCCCGTATAAGTATTGCCTTCCGTTACGATATAGTTCGCAACCGTTGCAGGCAACGAGAACGTAAATTCGCCTTGACCGTTCATATCTTGTAAGCAGTCGCCTCCAACGCTCCACGCATAGTTAAACCACCATTCCGTATAATAACCGTAATCCGTAGGAGAGCTGCTGTTCTTCGTCTTCGTAAGCAACATACCCAAATCTTCTACTTCATCCCAGTTCATAGCAATACGGTCGTTGAATACAAGAGTCGCGCCCGTAGGCTTTCTCCAAGTATCGCCGCTATAATCTACACCATTGAAGATGTAAGGATTCGAGCTGCGGAAATAACCTTTTGCGGGTACGTCAATCGACAAGCCGTAGTCCGCCTTCGTCTTCCCATTGTAGTCCGTCAAGGTTCCTGCGTTGAATGCGTCAATATCCTTTTCATCAACACTGATGCAAATAACGCCAGCCGCCTGTAACGCCGTCTTATTATAATATAATACGGTAGGATCGTTTACTGCGGGCAAGCCATACAGGGGATCGCTTTGTTGCGCGGTAACGTTCGCTCTGTTGTAATGATATCTCGATTCTTGGTCTTTATATAAACCACCAAGCACATCGGAAGAGAAAGAATTCGTTAAATCATACATATTTTTAGTATGTTTCTTGAAATATTCATCCGTACCAATTACAACGTCAGGGCCGTTCGAAGAAGGCAATACGTTCGTAAGTTTACCATCGATACCGCCCTCAGCAACGGGCATAGGCATAACTCTAATCTTATCGGTTTCGCCTTGCGTAGCATTATACTCGTTCACCAATCCATTGAAGAGTTCCAAAATTTCTTGCGTACCTGTGAACATAAAATCCAAGGTCGCCTTCCCTTTCGTACCGCCACCGCCGCAAGCTGTTGCAAACAACGTGGAGCAACACATCACCGAACACACTACTTTTGTTAACAGTTTCTTTTTCATCTTTTTTTCTCCTTATAACTAAATATTTATAGATAAAAACTTTACAACTCAAATTTTTACAAAATCAACCCTTCAATCCCGAAGAGAACGAAATACCCGATATAATCTTATTTTGGAATATTACGTAAATGATTAACAAGGGTACAATACCAAATACCGCCGCGGCAGATGCCAACGCTTTGTCCATATACTCACTATTAAAGAAGGACAACGCCAATTGTATCGTATATTGTTCGGGGTACTTTAAGTAAATCAACGAGTTTTGATAATCGTTATATACGCCGATAAATCCTAATACAAATTGCGCAATCAATGCCGGAGTCCCCAAAGGCAACATAATTGCCGTAAAGATATGCAATTTCCCGCAACCGTCAATTCTTGCCGCCGCAAGCATATCATCGGGAATCCCTTTGAAATATTCTCTCAAAAACATTACCGTACCAATCGAACCGAAGCAACGAGGAACAATCAACGGGAGCGAAAGCCCTACTCCGCTTGTCCAGCCAAGTCTATCGAACAAAACGTAAGAACTCGACATCGTTACGCAACCGGGAACCATAAGCGTAAAAATCATAAATTCGTAAACAAACTTACGTCCTTTATAATTAAGTTTCGCAAAACCATATGCGGATAACGCCGACACAAGCACGCCTGCAAACACAGGGAAGGTCGCATAAATTAAGCTATTGAAAAACGAGGACATTAAATCAATCCCAATACCTGTAGAATTAACAAACAAATCCTCAAAATGAGAAAACGTTACACCTTGTTTGGGAATATATGTAAAGCCCAAGGCATTCGCTTCCGCAGAAGTCTTTATGGAATTAATAATTACAACATAGAAAGGAAATAGCGTTATAAACATAAGGAAAATTAACGCTGTAATTGACCCTAAACTAAACTTGTTCATAAATGGATATGAAAAAGCTTTATATTGTTCATTTTCCTCAAAGATTTTATTTGCTATAAACAAGCCTATTGCCGCGCATAAACATACCGCAAATAAAATCGTGGCAATTAATCTTGAATGATATCCTTCCGCCGAACGAAACAACGTTCCCAGTGCAAAAATTGAAGTAATGATTATCATTACAGGGAAAACAAAGAAATACGCCGTTTTAAATACAATGTATTTTTTAGGCAATTTATTATTCATCGTATTAGAAATCATAACTTACCCACTTCTCCTGTAATTTAAAGTTTATTCGAGTTACCACGAAGATAACAATAGCCAAAATCCACGCCGCCGCAGAACCGATGCCATAGCCAAATTGATAAGAATTAGCGAAAATCATACGATATATGTACACCACGGGAGTATTGTAAGCATATAATCCTTCCGTCCATTGAGGCGGGCTGGCAATACCAAAGCCAAATTGATAATACAAACTCATTTGCTGTAACGAGTCTATTAAGCGCATCGTCACCAAATAACCAAGCGTGGGGGTAATCGCAGGGAAAGTAATTTTCCAAAAAATCTGCGACGACGAAGCCCCGTCGATTTTTGCCGCTTCTTCATAGCTCTCGTCCACGCCTGCAAACGCCGCTTGCAATAATACGGTAGCATATCCAAGCCCAGACCAAACGGATACGATTATCATAGATATGTTAAAGGTTAGAGGATTACCCGTCAGCCATTTAACCGGTTCAAAATGTAACCCAGTTAAAATTTGATTAAACACACCGGAATTTTCATCAATAAACATTTTGAAAACGATTACGATGATCGTTACCGCACAAACCGCAGGCACAAAAAATACCGAACGGAAAAAATGCTTTGCAAATTGAATTTTATTAAGTTGATATGCGATGAAAATAGGAATCGCAAGCCCAATAGGTACGGATATCATAAATATACCCGCCGTCAAAAAGGTATATAAGAAATCTTTTCCGTAAACATTAAAATTGAGCATATTCTTGTAATTGTCCAATCCAATGAATACCGCATTAGAAAAGTCCGTATCGTGCATTTCAAAAAAGCTCATTACAAGCGATAACACCATCGGAAACGCACCGAAAATCAAAAATCCGAAAACTGGCAAAGATGAAATTAAGAAATTCTCTAACCCATCTTTAAATTTCATCAGTTTTCTCTTTTTTTGATATTTCGCAGAATTGATAGAAATATTATTCTCCATATCACTTCCTCCTTTAGTAAAAGCTCAACGCTTTACTTTATGTCTGTTTTTGATAACGTTTTACACAAATACTGCATAAACGCTTCTACGTTCACGTCCGAAGCATATTCGATTTCCGCCCCGTGTTCTTCCGCTAAAGACATCGCGCGAGCCTTATCGCTCAAAAAGATTTTGTAGTTCCCTTTCTTGAAGGTTACAAACTCATCGTTGAATAACGTGGAAATCGCAAGAGGATCGTGCATTGTAGGTGGTTGTCCGCGTTCTTCGTTATGCGCAATCCAAATTTTCGTCATTTTTACGAGCAACTTATATTTATCGGACTTCAACTGAGAAAGACATTCCAACGTATTTTCCTTGAACGTGCATTTACGAGTAATATCTACCCCGACTGCCTTAATCGGTACGCCGCACTCAAAAACAGTTTTAGCCGCTTCGGGATCGCAAAGGAAATTCCACTCTACGTCGTACTCACTGAAATTGCCGCCCATCATCAAAATATCCTTAGCCAAAGAAAACGTTTCCTTATCTTTCTCTATCGCACGCGCGAGATTGGTTAAAGGTCCGATTGCCACAATCGTTACTTCATTAGGATTTTTTTTAAGCGTATCAAGAATGAAATCCACCGCCCCATCTTCTACGGGTTCGTCTTTCATTTCTTCATCTATGTAGTGCGGAATATTCGCTTTTCCATCCCTATCCGCTTTCTCAAATTTTTTCAAAGGTTCTTTTTCGGGATAATCTTCTCCGACGTACACCTTTATCTCATTCGACTTCCCAAACAAAGAAATCAGTTTCGATGCAATTTTCGCCCTTTGCAAACTGTTTCTATACACAGTGGTAACACCCAAAAGCTCTGCATTTTCCGCCAATAATAGGCTTAACGCATACGCATCGTCAATGTCGTCGCCAATGTCAGTATCTAAGATTAGCAAGTGTTTTTCTTTTTCCATATTATTCAAAATCGCCTCCTCTCGATATGTGTTTTTGCCGATAATATTATATATTATTTCTCTCTTTTTTGAAATGTCATTTTCCGTTATCCTGGTAGTCATTTTCCGAGATTTTGAAAATACAGCTTAATTAGCTTGACATTTTTTATATTTTGCTTATACTGTAAGAAAAGGAGCTTTCTATGAAATTAGCTTACGTATATATTGACAAGTACAATTCCCCTACTCATATCCAAATGCATTTGCATAATTGCTTTGAGTTAGTTTATTACCATAACACCAACGGGTACACAACGTGGAAACCCGCTTCTCACGAAGCAAACGGGCCTCTCATTTTTACCGAAAAAGAGCAGGGTTCTTATGAACAGATTGACTTTTCAAGCAACACGTTGATCGTTATACCGCCCAACACTTTGCACGATGAAAAACACTATGGAGCTTCAAAAGTTACGGCAATTGGGTTTAGTTTGGAAGAGGGTGATAAACTCCCCGATTTAGCGATTTTGAAAAAACCGTTCTTTATGCGCGATAAGGAAAAACTGTTTTACAACTCTGTCCGTCGAATTGAAAAGGAATATGCTGCCCATTCCGCATTTTTCCAAAATATAATTTGCCTATACTTAAATCGTTTATTGCTTGAATTGACTCCTCACACCCTTTCAACGCAAGACGATTTATTAAACTTCATAAAAAACTATATCGATGAACACTTTACGCAAAATCTTAAAGTGGAAGATTTAGCAGAGCAAATTTTTTATTCCCCCGACTATTTCCGCACGCTTTTCAAAGAAAAATTTGGTATGAATCCAAAGGCGTATATGATTGATAAGCGCATCCAATTCGCAAAAAAACTTATTTATGAAACAAACTTAAGTTTAACGCGAATCAGCGAGCTTTGCGGTTTCAACGATTATGCTCAATTTAATAAATTTTACAAGAAAAAAGAAAAGGTTTCTCCATCGCAAGCACGGGGCGACAAATAATATGTTATTTGTATAGCGTTTTTCCGTATTATTGTCAATGCCTTTCAACAAATTTTCATTTGTAAAATATTCCCTTGTTTTCTCATTTTTAGCAGACGATTCACCTCGCCTGCTTTTTTTCACGATTACTCACTTTGATAAAAGTTAATGATGGTTATATCTTTTCCCCCATGCTTCTTTTGAGCCGCATAGCCCCACGCAAGCCGCGTCCCGCTTTTCGGTTGATACTCACTTATATCTCTTTTGGAATATTTACGCTTGGGCGGTAAATAGGAAGGATTATAGTAAAAAACACAAAAATCGCTGGCGTTTATCATCTCTTGATTTCGCTCCACGTAAGATGCCTTACCCGCATTTTTTACACTTTGGGGTATAATTGTTTCATCATAAGACTCCAACAAATAGGCCTTATATAGTTTATCAATGTAAGGATATTGCGACCGCACGTAAACCCGTTTTATGTGCGGATATTTTTCTTTAAGTTCTGTAACAACCATATGGCAAAGCTCATCGAACTTACTCCGACTGCCAAAAAGAAAGGTGTCTACCCCTTCTTCAACAATCAATCGCTCTACCGTTTCGCGAACTTTTTGTTTTAACCCATCTGTTTGGGGCGTATCGCGATGTCCAAAAAAACTACAAGCTTTCATAAATCCCCCTATAAGCAAAAAAGAGCCCACCAAAAACAAAAACGTTTTTAGCGGCTCTTCCTGCCATCGACTATTTAATTAAATAAAAAAGATGCCGCCTCTTGCGAGAACGGCATCGTAGACATGCCTTTTCGCAAGCTGCTAAACTATCTTACACTTCTACCCTACGGTTTAATTGTAATGCGATTAGGCATAGTTCTACCAACGAGAACTACACCGTAGAGTATTTGCCATTAGACAAACATTTATGAAGATAGCTTAGCCTTTTTATTATAAGCGATTTCTTTTTGTTTGTCAAGAGTTCCCAGAGAAAAAAATAGAACCGCATTTTTGCGATTCCATTCTCGTTTATTCAAACGTGTGTTCTAAAATCAGATTCAATCCGTCTATATCGACTTCTTCTCTTTGCATTTCCATTAAAGCATACGGTCCGCCGCAATCCTCTTGTGCCATTCCACCATTTGCTAATATCAATTTTGGCGCATCAAAGGTATCACTGTCTTCCACTTTCTTCACCTTTATCTCCACGCGCCAACCGTCACCGAAGTCATACTCGTATATAACTTTTGGAGTGTTCAGAAGAATTAAATCAATCCCCAATTCTCCTTCCCAACGGAAATTGACGGGAAGCTCGTCTTCATCCTCATAATCCTCGTAATTTCCAATCGTTATCTTGCCTGCCGTAAAGCTATGCATATGATAATCTTCCCAGCCGAATACAACTTGAATAACCTGATGCAGCTCTTCAAAATTCATTCCACCGCAAATACTTACTGTACGTTTAAGATCCGTCCCTTCCAATTTCATTTCCAAAGTATATTTCTTCATTCGTGTCACCCCTTTGCTTCATTATCATAACAAAGATTTTTCAGTTTGTCAACCCTCGCGCGTGTTATATTTCTTTTCTCTGTTAACCTTTCTTCCAATGAGAAAGTTCTTGTCCCGCCATCATGATAGGTACCACCTACCACCTATTAGATATGGTACACCCTTTTAAGTAAAATCGAGAAAATTTTAAGAGCATAAGACTGTAAACGCAGGCTTTGGAGATTTTCATCCCCGCCATCTGCGTCTTACAGTCCTTTTATTATACTCTTACTTCAAAAACTACGCTTTCCCCAACGCAGTTTTTCTTCAATCCCTATCCTTAAATCGTACCGCGCTTTTTAAGGATAATGAACACCGCGCCTGCAATCACTACAAGACTGCCGACAACGATGCCCGTAATCGCCCAACCGCTGATTCCTTTCGTAATTTCAAAGGAATATTCGCTAACGTTGCCGCAAGTATCCGTGACCGTGATCGCGTACCTGCCTGCCTCGTTTAACAATTCGCCAAGCGTATATTCAACCGTTTCACCGTCCTTGACTACAACCACCGTTGCCGTTTCGGAAAGGTCGGTAAGGCTTACTTCGCCTTTCGTCTTTCCTGCGTTTTCTACACCGTTCAATACAAGCGTTGCTGCCGTTTTATCGATAGTGAAACTAACTTCTACGGAATTTCCAAGCTCGTCTTTTACAGTTGCTTTATACGCACCTTCGTCCTTCAATTCCTTACCAGCTTTATAAGAGATTTCCTTGCCGTTCAAGAATACCTTAAATTCGGTAGCATCGTCCGCTACGGTAATCGTTACGTTACCATTGGTTTTGCCTGCATTCGCTACACCTTTTAAGGCGATCGCAGGTGCAGATTTATCAATCGTGAACGCCGCTTCCGTTACGTTGCCAACCGCATCCCAAGCCTGAACGAAATACGCACCTTCTTCCGCCAACTCGTCGCCAAGCGTGTATTCGATTTCGCCGTCATTGAGATATACCACTACCGTCGCATAATCTACTGCGGAAATTGTCACGTTGCCGTTGGTTACTCCACCGACTTCGACACCCGTCAAGGTCAATACAGGAGCCGTTTTATCAATACTGAAGGTCACTTCCACGCTATTATTTGCAAGGTCAATTGCTACTGCACGATATTCGCCTTCCGCCGTCAACACGCCGCCAAGCGTATATTCGATTTCTTCGCCGTTCAAATACAGCGTTACTTGTACGTTATCATCCGTCGTAGTGATAGACACGTTATTTTTCATCGTTTTACCGTTCTCTGCGCCGTTGAGGACAATCGCAGGCGCCGTACCGTCTACCGTTACCGTGAAGCTATACGTTTCGCCTGCCGCTACGACACCGATTTCATAAACGCCGTCTTCCGTTAATCTCAAAATGCCGTAATTCGTATCCCTTACTTCACCGCTAATAAGCACCGTTTCAAAGTTCGGCATACGGTTGAAATCATACGCAAATTCCTTCACAATTGCTTGTACAATCGTAAACGAACGACTTGCCGTATTACCAAGCGAATCTGCCAACGTCAGCGTATATGAGCCGGGCAAAACAATTTCATCACCGAGCGTATATTCAACTTCACCGCCGTCCTTGAGTAATTTTACCATAACGCTTTCATTTGCCGTAGCCGTTACGCTGTTTGCCAAGCCCTGTTCGTTGATGTTAATATTCCAATCCACCGTCTTATCGATAGTAAATTCCACCGCCGATTCGTTATCGGCTTTGTCTTTTACCACAAGACGATACACACCGTCTTCCGTGACTTTTGTGCCACCCAGGTACGAGCCGAGCGACTCACCGTTCTTGAAAAGTTCTGCCGTTGCGCCGTCCTCAAAGCTTGCCGATACGTCAACGTTTACAATACCGCCTTCTTCTACACCGTCAAGCGTAATTTCGGGAACAACCGTATCAATCGTGAACGTAATTCTTTCCATATAGCCGTCATAATTCGAGATAGTCAAAACGTAATCGCCGTCTTCCGTCAATTTTTGCTTGGAAACGTATTCGATTGCCACGCCGTCTTTCGTAAGCGTTACAACCGCCTCATCCGTCCAAGTGTAACTTACTGCCGTGTTCGTGATACCGCCGTTTTCTACGCCTTCCAACGCTCCAACGGGTTTGGCTTGCTCATAATTTTCCTCGCAGACAATCGCGTCAATACCCGTGCGGAACTCATCCATCACAGTTACCTTGTAAATACCGCTTGTACGGAACTTATAGTCCAAAGTATCTACGCTGATAGCCGTGTCGTAATCGTCGTGCGTAAGGATTTCCCACGTTTCACCGCCGTCTACGGATTTCATAATTTCCAAGAAAGTGATATTCGACTCTTTATCCACGCTTTCCGTGATAACCACGTCAAGGCGTTTTGTTTCCGTGTTCTCCGTAATCGTAATTTCGGGTGCATTCATAGATACAACAAAAGAAAATACTTTCGATGCTCCGTAATGGTTATAAGCAACTGCCGTATAGCTACCGCTTTCTTCGATATAGCAAGCGTTGTCAATATCAAAATAGCCAATCAGGTCGCCTTTCTTATCATATACCGCAAACATAGCAAATTCGTCGCCCTCGAAAGGTACGGACACCGTTACTCTATCTTTGAAATAGTAGGTTCTGTCAAATTCCGCCGTGGACGGAGAATTATTCCCTAACGCATACTGAATCGTAGATGCACTATCAAGAATATAGATTTCAAACTCTACGCTGCCGCCGTAACCGTCTTCAATCAAAAGTGTATGCGCGCCAGATTCGGTAATCGTCAATTCTGTATAACCAACTCCGTCAAGTGTATAAATCAAACCTTCACGAAGCTGTACTTCCGTTGCAACGATTTTATTTTCGTCCGTGTATGCGTTTAAGTCGCCGTCAAGACAGGATTCAGGTTCTTTTTCCCAATAATAGTATGCCTTGATGGTCTGCTCTGCGTACTTTTTAACTACTTCGTCCAACCTTTCTTGCGTGAAATACGCCACCTGCTTTTCAGGATCGTCTTCGCTCTTGTAAACATAGTAGTTACCGTTCTTCGCATTCACGCTATCCTTCGTGTCCATAGGAATACCCTGATCCCAGGCTGCCGTATTCCAAGTCTTTAATACAACAAATCGCTTTTCGGCGTTCGTTGCATAGCTTAATGCGTTTTCATATTTTTGGAAGGAATACACATAATCACTCCAACCGTCTTTTACTTCCCAATACTCTTTTTGCAAAGTCATCGTAGGAATATCGATTGTCCCGCCATAGAACTTCTTCGTGGATTGATTCCCTGCAGCATCATAGACAACAACGTTGTATTCTTTTCCTGCAAGCGTATAAACAATAGAGCCGAACGCATAATTCTTGCCGTTAATAGTGATTCGCGTGATAGGCGCTGTCGTTGACGCATCCCCATCCGTCCACGTAAGCTCCCAATCAATCCAGTTCTTACCGCTGCTTACACTGTTATTAGTAACCGTTTTCGGCGTTCTGTCGATAATAACCACATAGGTGTCCGTCTTCGTGCCTGCGGAATTTTGCGCGTAAAACTCATATCTGCCCACTTGATAGAACTCCGTCCCCGACACGTAAGAACTATAGCTCGTTGTGCCTGGTTTCTTAACGAAGCAAGTGCCATTACTTACAAACTTAATATATTGCTTATTCGTATAGCTACCGTTCGTAATCGTAGCCCCGTCTGCATACAATT
The DNA here is from genome assembly GCA_017505465.1 of Clostridia bacterium. Classification (GTDB taxonomy): domain Bacteria; phylum Bacillota; class Clostridia; order Christensenellales; family Borkfalkiaceae; genus Scatosoma. The sequence goes on from JAFVPE010000015.1 coordinate 20,105, forward strand.
GTGCAGTAGGGATACTTCTGTCAATGGTAATCGTACTGATAGCCGATTGATTTCCCGCATAATCCACCGAATAAAACTCATATTTCCCTGCTTCCGTCAATCCCACCGCAGGAGTATAGGCAACAAATTCATTCGTGTTTGGTTTCTTTACAAACCACGATTCAACTCCAGCCAGGGCATCGTTGGCAATGTACATGATTTTATCTGCATTCGTAATCGTACCATTCGCTACCTTAATACCATTTGCATACACCAAGCCATTAGGCGCTGTCTTATCTAAGACAATTCGATACGTATCCGACGTAATCCCCGCTTTGTTTGTTGCGTCAAAATAATATCTTCCTTCCTTGGTCAGTTCCGTGCCTGCTACATAAGAAACGGCAGAAGAATAATTATCCCCCCAAACACGCATAGAAGCAATTCCCGAACCGCTATCTATAGCAGTTGTCTTGATATATTCACCGCCAACGACCGCACCGTTGGTAAGCGTAACACCGTTCTCGCCAAGAAGTGTTACTGTAGGTTTAGATGCGTCGTAGAAAATCTTGCTTTCGGTCGACACGTTGCCTGCTTTATCATACGCACGGAAGGTATACCATCCTTCCGTACCAGTAATAGCCGTGCCTGCCGTATAGCTTACCCATGCGGTAGAATTCGGTTTCTTCACCTGATAAGATGCAACTGCATTATTGTCCGTTGCGCTGTAGCTAAACGCTTTACTGGTACAACAGCCACTTGCAACGTTCACACCGTTTACTTTCAACTGTCCTACGGGAGCCATCAAGTCCAACGTAATTTCATGCGTTGTACTCGTAAGGTTGCCTGCCTTGTCATACGCCTTGAAGTAATACTTGCCTTGCGTTGTCAACTGACTCCCGTTCGTATAACTCACAAACGAACTCGAACCGGGCTTTTTCACATAGACTGAGCCTACACCTGAACCTCCGTCCGTTGCGATATATTTCACATAGGATTTATTCGTAATATAACCACTTCCGCGCGCTTGTACGCTATCAAATACAGCCCCCGTAGGTTTCGTCGTGTCATAATACACGCGGTATTCGTCCGATACGTTCCCTGCGCTATCGGTAGCTCGGAAATAATACCAGCCGTCTGATTTCAAAATCGACACGTCTTTGGGATACGTCGTCCACGTTGTAACAGTAGGCGATTTGTATTGTACCGACGCTATTGTTCTTGCATCCGTTGCCGAATAAATAAACGGCTCATTCGTTGCACTTCCGTTGGAAATCACGTCTTCGTCTTGATTTTTCACCGTACCGATAGGCGCGATTGTATCAAGAAATACCCTTACGTATGAAGTAGGATTCCCCACCCAATCGATAGCGCGGAATGTCCAAAGCCCGTTATTTGCCGCAGTCGCTGCTACCGTATAAGAACGACCGTATTCGTAGGAATATGTGCTACTTCCTGGCTTTTGATATTCAATGCGACAAAAATTCGTGTCGCTCGCTCGATACTCAATAGCTTTGTTCGTATAAGCGCCCGTCGTAAGATTTGCGCCGTTAGACTTTAACGTGTACGTCGGACTTGTTTTGTCTACTTCGAAACTATACGTGAACGTATAGGTTGTATAGCTATGAAAGATATTCTTTCTATAACGACATTTATATTCGATAGTATATTCACCATCATCCAAAACTTCCGAGCACAAGGACATATTTCCATCGCCTGATAAACTCTTACTACTGTATACAGAACCGTACTTGTAGATAGTAAACGAAAGGTGATCGCTCACGTCTTTCGTTTCAACGTTAACGGAATATCTATACCAGTTCAAAAGCTCATCTTCGTACAGCGTACCCGTTTCATCATTCATATACGTGCCGTACATATAAATCTGGAAATTATCTGGACAGCCCCATATCGTGGTATCGTCATAGGTCGTTTGTCCACGCGGCGTATATTTCGCCGTTTCATAGCTCAACGCCGAGGCTGTCTTTGTTTCCGTATTCAATCCGAACACTCCACCGCCTAATGCCATCAGCGACAATGCCGCCGCTGCCGTTCCAAGAATAAATTTATTCTTTCTTTTCATGTTTTCTTTTCTTCTCCTTCTTAATTGTTTTTTTAATAAAAACACCGCCTACCTTCTTTCAGATAATCGGTGTTTGTTCCTTTTTACATCCTCATATTCGGGGTAGTTTCTTCCCCTTCGCCTTGCGTGATTAACGGTTGTTCATCAGCGATTACAAACGCGTCTTTCGTGTATATCCTCGCCTGCTCGATATCCGTCCGCTTTTGGAATTCCTCAATCGCCGCCTTTCTTTTGAATAGCTGCGTATATTCGTAAAGGTCATCCCCAGGCTTTCTGAATACCGCCATTGCAATATACCCGTCCTTTTGGTATTTTTTTAACTCTTTCTCGTGTTCGGTAAAACCTACCAACTCGCTCATGAACATTTCCTCGTTAGGTTCCAAGCTCGAAAACTCACCCGTAAGAGGATATTGCGCGTAATACTTCACCGTTGCTGCCTTTAGTAAGTCGGACATTCTTTTTCGCTCATCAATCTCGCCGTAAAAGTCTATATCCGCCATACCTCCGTCTGCATTGTCGCTGTACCACCCGACTTTTTTACCATCGTAATAAATATCGCCTTGACATCCCTCTCCTTCCCGTCCCTTAAAAGTCTTAATCCCTTTCAAACTAAAACCATAAATTGTTGCCACTTTTGGTACCCTCCTTTACCTTTGATTTTATAACAAAGACTGCTTTTCCCGCCGTTCGGTCGGTAACGCTGTCTTGTCGTTATTAAATTAGCTTTTCTTAAATCGCTTAACGCACGGCGAATGGTGGACTCCGACAGTTTAAGTTCTTCTGCAATTCTCTTAATACTCGGCCAACACTCGCCCTTTGCGTTTGCTCTGTCCTCCAAATAAAAATAAACCGCCACGGCGCGACTTGGCAGTTCGGGATTTTTGTATAAGAAATCATGGATGCCCATCCGATTCCTTTGGCAACGGCACTTGCCTGCGGCTTCTCGGCGTTGTTCTCACTCTCTCCGCCTTCACTGGCGAGAGCTGCGGTTCGTGCATCTGGCTTTCTGTCTGTACCATACCGCCACCGCCTTTCATTGGCTCGCGTTCAGCTTCGTCTTCCAACAGTTCAGGATGATACTTCTTCTTGATTGCCTTTATCAGTTCTTCTTTCTCCGCATACTTTACTTCGCGGTTGCCGTTTTCCGTTACCGTGTACGGATTCTTTTCATCGAACTCTATCCCCCATTCAAAGAACAGTTTAAGCCGTACTTTCATTGGATGCGCGCCTGTTTTCATTACTACAAACTGTCCCTTGGGCATACTCTTGAGTTCGTCGGGTGTCATCAGCGGGCGTTCTATCATTTGCAAACTCTCGGACGGATCGTTTTTACCCCTACTTACGCTCCCCGACAATACCGTTCTGCTTCCCAACGCTTTGGATAATACTTCCGCAGACGTGCTATTGGGCGCAAACCCGCCGAAGATTGTGAGCTGCGTATTATCTACAATGATTTCCGCGCCTTCTTTTCCGTAGTTTTTATCAAGCTGACTGAAACTTTGGATAATCGGCACGATTTGTAATCTTCGGGATCGAGATGCCGAGAATATCATTTCCGCATCCTGAATCTTGGGAAGCGTACCATACTCGTCACAGAAGAATATACAACGATTCTTTAATTTCCCGCCCATTTCATCCGCTACCGCCAATATTTCTCGATATAATTGCTGAATAATCAGCGAAATCATAAAGAAGGTATTGGGATTTTCCTCTGGCATGATAATAAAAATCGCCGACTTTTCCGAGCAGAACTTCTCCGCATCGATTTCCGTATCAAAACAAAGTAGCTGTTCCAGTTCCGAATCCAAAAACGCATTCAATCTCGAAAGCGCCGTACTCATTACGCTTGCCATCGACTGCTCTGCCGTATTGAGCGCCGAACCCGCAAACCATTTCGCCTTATGGTCGTTCGGCAATAAATCCATGAGCTGTTGAAACTGGTTCTTGCCTTTCTTTTGCGACGGCGCGAGCAGTTCCTGAATCACCTTGAATACCGATACGATATGCCGCTTTTTAGGCTCGCAAAACTCCGCGACGAGCAAGATCGTTGCCGTGAGAATCCCTTCCGCCGCGTCGTAGAAATACGCATTCTGTCCAAAGGATGCCGCGTCCATCCCCGACAAAATAATCGTTTTGGATATAATTTTTGCGTACTTTTCCGCTTTTGCCTTGTACACAAGTTGGCCCGGATGGTCCTTATACAAATCCATGTACTTATTGACGAGGTGCAACAGGTTATTGCCATTCGAGCGCGTCGGGTTTCTTAGGTCAATGACCGATATCTTATACCCATACTCTTTGGCTATCGTACCGTAATTGCGCATTACGTCGCCTTTGGTGTCCGTCGTCAAAAACGAGATTCCGCTTGCGCATGCGTACTCAATGCAAGGGTATAGCCAGTATGCCGTCTTACCAACACCAGCAGCGCCAATCATAAGCGCATGCACGTCGCCCGTGTCTACCATCGCCATTGTTTTTGCGTTACTGCCTTTGCAACCGACCACAATCCCTTGCGGCAAAGGTTCTTCTATCACTTCCGCAGGCTGTTTGGAAAGCAGTTTCTTCGGTTTCATTACGGACATGGTAGGCTGTTGTTTGTTCCTCGCTTGCTCTCGCCATTTCTTTGGCGTGAACGGAATATGTCGGTAAGTTTTCCGTATCTCCGCTTTCGTAGCCCACCGCGCCGTACCGTGCTGTCCGTCACCAACCGTCTTGCTTTTGATGTGGTTTAGGTTATAGATATACGCAAGGAGCGGAATCAACCCCAACACCGCCAACATCAACGAGCCAACGATGATTAAAGTTGTAACCCCTGACATAGATCCGCCTCCTCGTCTTCACCGCTTTCTTCGGCTTGGTCTGCCTGTTCCGCTTGTTCCGCCTGCAATGCGCGAAGGTCGTCATTCCAATCCTTGTGCTTAGGGATTAGTATCTTGCTTGCGATACCCTTCTCAAAGAGCTTATCCGAGATTTTTTCATCGAACATTCTGCCCTTCTCATCGTTATCCAAGCAAACGTAAACCTTCTTGATTTCAGGTTTATCCTTCAGCATTTGCCAAAGCACTCTATCTCCCACGCCGCAACACGCCGCATACGAATGCTGTTCCCAGCCTTCTTTGTTCATACTGATATACGAAAGCATATCGATGGGCGCTTCAAAAATATACAGCCTATCGCTTTTGCCGTACCAGTGGAAACTGTATTCGGGAACGCTGTTTTCCGCATTCCCTCTAAACGAAGATTTATCGCCCGTTGCTCGCAAGCTCGCATGCATAATCTTTCCGTTTTTATCCTCGCCGACGAACACTGCATTATGGTAATCCGCCGACTCGTAAATCAACCCCTGCTTTACAAATGCCGATACCACGTCTTTATCCAAGCCCCGCTTGGTGAGCAAGTACGCATATACTCTGCGCATACTCTCGTTCCTGTTAGGCGGTTGAAAATCCGTTTTCTGTTTCGGCTTTTCAACAGGCTTTGGCTTTGACGTTTTCAGTTCCCCTGCCGTGCCGCCGAGCAAATACTCCATCGCCTCTTTGAAGTTTTTCCCAAAGAACTCTTGCACGAATTTAATCGCATTGCCGCCCCGTTCTTCATAGTGATTATACCACTGACATCCGCGAATGGTTATCCTGTCCGCGCCATGCTTCCACTCATACTCCGAACCCACGGCTTTGAGTTCTTCGCCTTGCCGCCTTAGCATATCCACGATATCCGTTTCGGCTGCTCTCTTAATCTCTTGTTCACTAAATTTTTTGTACGCCATAATTCCTCCTTGCCTTTTATTGTTCTTGTTTTAAGCCCTGCGCGCGTTTCTTTTCATTGATACGCCGCAATTCTTTACTGTCCGTCATACCGCGCTTGCCCTTTTCCAGCTTATCTCTCATGATTCTGCTCAGATGATAAAACAACCGCACTATACCTGTTTGCATATACCTTGCTCGGTGTTCCCGTATGTCTTCCAAGGTCTGTTGTGCGTATTCGTTGCCTTGCTCTGCAGCAGAATGCAGATACGCCATCGCCCTTTCTTCATCCCGTTCGACTCCTAAACCGTACAGATATATCCTCGCAAGCTGATACTCCGCAAACGCATTCCCGTCCTTCGCCGCTTGCTCGAAATGCTGAATGGCTTTTTCCGTATCCGTCAAGCCTTCTTCCGTGAGCCAAATCTTCCCTGCAAGATACGCCGCACGCGGATTACCTTTGCCTGCCGCTCGCTCTAAATATTCCAACGCTTTTTCTGCGTCCTTTTCTACAAGCTCGCCTTGGTATAAAAGTTTTCCGTACACGTACTCCGCAGGCAGCATACCCTTCTCCGCTGATTGTTTCAAGAACTCCACCGCATCCGCCGTGTTCTTCTTTAGTTTCTCGCCGTCCAGCAACGCTTTTCCAAGCGTATACATCGCATACTTATTTTCCTGCGCAATCGCTCTTCGCAACAGCTCTTCCGCTCGCTCTGCATTCGCTTCTATGTCTTCGCCTTTAAGATAGGTCTTGCCGAGCAGGTATTCCGCATAATGGTTTTTATCCGTCACTGAATCTTCCAACCATTTGAGCGCGGTCGGTATATCTTTGGAAACCACTTTTCCTTGCAGATGCATTTTCCCCAACTGATATTTCGCAACCGTATTCCCAAGGCTTGCTGACTCAATCAAAAACTCTACCGCTTTCTTCGGATCGTACCCGTCGCTTTCTTCGACAAGCAAATCCTTAGCTTTGCGGTAGAGTTCCCACATCTTTTTTCTGTCCTTCCATGAAATTTTTACGCTTTCCGTTTCCGCGTCCGTCGGCTCTGGCGTAGGACAATCCCTATCCATCGCCTTTCGTTCTAGTAAAATGTTCATCGCTTCCTTGATAACGGCGTTGCGAATGGATTTAAACTCATCGTTCTGAGAGAGCGGAATCCGTTCTCCCATTTCCTTTGTGTAAGTCTTGATAACTTCTTCCCTTTGCTCGTACCATAACTCATAGAGCTTTGCAATCCGCTCGTCACTCGCCAGCCCGTCTACGATAGAACACACCAACGCTTTCACGTCAGGTTTAAGATATCCGTACACTTTTTTTCCTTTCGTCTTCGACAACCTTTTCGCAAGCTGTACGAGCTTTTGTTCAAGCTGCGGATTGTCATACCCTTCTTCGTTGATCCGACGAACGATTTCCGCAATCAAGTCCTTGCCTGTGCCACGAAGCTCGTCACGATGCTGCGTTTGTTTTTCATACACGCTGATAAGGTCCTGGGCAAAGATATTCGCCGCGAACTTCGAACGCATATTGTGTACGCTTTGTTTCGTCAGGTAACCTTCCTTTGGATTTTTCGAATACACAATTAGATGCACGTGAGGATGATGTCCTTCGTTATGAAACGCGCCGTACCAACAAAAGTTTTCAAGCGGGATTTTGAAGTTCTCCGCCATCATCGCCGCTTCCGAGCGAAGCATATCACGCCACCGGTTTCCGTTATCGTAGCCGAGCCGCTGAGCATCCTCCCTTCGAAGAGAAAGAATTACCGTCCATACGTTGCCGTCGTATTCGTTGAGTTCCGCCGACACCGAATTCAAATTGACAGGCTCGCCGTCGTCCGTGAACAGTCCGTGCGCGCCGAACCGTTCCGCCCTCGGACGCGTCGCAATGTAGTCCGCATACGTTTTCTTGCCCATTGCCGTTTCAATATTTTCTTCCACGACACGGGAAATGAATTCGGATGCGTTCCACTTGGACGGATTCTTGCAGTAATCATCGTACTCGTGCATATCCTTCGCATCAGGAAAATCTCTCAAGAGTTTCTTGATGATATCGCTTTGTTTGAGGGTAGCAGGTACGAGTTTAAACGACTCGTCTATCTTTTCCACGCCCTCTCTCGTAGCAATATATTTTGCGTAGCCGCCTATCTTTTTCAGCTCGTCGTTCTTCAGGTACTTGAACTTTGTTATTAGCCGCGCCATTCAGTTCCTTTCTGCCAATCGAGCGCGTCTTCAAAACCAAACGAGCCGTTTAAGCGTTTCACTTCTTTCACGCACTCGCCGCGCAACCTTTCCAACGACACTTGGTCGATATCCAAGTTAATCGCAAGGATGTTCATCATCAACGCCATCTCCACCGCCAGCTTAAACAGCACTCGGCTTTGCTTATTCTCGCTCTCCGCTACGATTCCTTTCAAGGTCGACAGTACGATATGCGGAAGGTATTCCTTGTTATCGTTAGAGGAAAGATACCCAACGTAAAAATCAACCGCCTTTTCCACGAGTTCGCTCTTGGTTAGACAGTTCGCCTTTTTATACCAATCGTCTATCTTTTGCAAGGTTTCTTTTTTTGCCCATAACGCGAACCTTTTCTTATCTTCTTGCTCTGCTTTCTTTTCTGTCACAATTTCCTCCTTTCTTCCTTAACCCACCCCGTAACCCACTCGTTTTCCCTTACAACACCGCATATTCAGCCTTCCGCAACCCACTCCTTGACACAACACCCCGTTTTACAACCCACTCGGTTCAAATCGCTAAATCCCTTGAAACAGCGGGCGTTGCACGCTGTTGTGAACTGCGTTTGGGGTGTCTACAACCCAAACGCTTTCTCCTGCTTATTTTCTACCCTATGCCACCGCGCAACAATAGCCCGAATCTTGCGTTTTTACACTCATGCACAAAGGCTTGAAATTTCGCCGTATTTTGCCCCGTCGGGTACTTCTGCCACCCGCTTGGAATCGTCGCAAACAGGCGGTATTTTCGCCCTTTAAGGCGGTGTTATGCCCATGGCGTTTCTTGCCGCCATGTCTATTTCTTCACCGTCCAGGTTGTCGCGGAATACCTGCTCTCGCTCTTGTTCCGTTAAACCAACCTCGCCTTCGGCATTTTCTACCGCTTTCGTTAAGGTGTATAGGTCGTAGGCTTTCCAATCTTCATAGCCCTGCTCCAGCACGTGAACGGTTCCCTCGTATAAATCAAAATCTACCACCGCCGTGATAAGAGGATTCGTTTTTATGGAGTCGCACAGCACTTCGTACACCGATTCATCCAACGTACCTTCCGCCAAAAAACATCTTTGTCCGACTGTATCCACCGTGTATTGTTTTAACGCCTCGTCCTTATCCGCCTCCGCATAATCTTTTGCGATCGAGAAAAAACTTTCACCGCGCGGCGTGCTGAATGCATATTCCTCGAACTCATCTCGGATACGCACCACGGCGAATTGTTTCCCCTTCACTGCTTCCGCCTTGTCATCCAAAGCAATCTGCTTTTCGATTTGCTCTCGCTCCGACGGCGGAATAAGTTCTTGATACCATTCCTCCGCCTTCGCTTGGAGCTGTTCGTCGAAATTTTTTCCGCCGCGTTCCAGCGCTTCGCGCATCGCGGCGTATTTGCGGTAGTGAATGGGAATTATCAATTCTTTATTTTCCATCCGTTACCTCCTCATCCGCGCCTGCGGCGATAGCAGAAGATATAACACCTTTCTTTACTGTATTCTTACCACCGTTCCCTGCTCGTAGCGAAAGATATTCCCTCACCCCTGCAGGTACAGTTTTCGTGTACAAACTTTCCATGGCTTTTTCCACCTCGCCTTCCACCGTTTGGCCTTTCTGTTCCAAGTACACTTTCAATGCCGACAGCTTTTCTTCGTCATAGCTTACCGTAATATTTTTCTTCATACTTCCTCCTTCTTACATAGATTGCATCGGTGTCAACACCAACACGTCGTCCTGCTCTTCCAACTCATAGTGACCTGCATAATTTCTCGCTACCTGCGGCGGACAATATAGATGGCACGCAAAACAGCTTTTCATGATACCATGTCCGCGTTCATCCTGTTTTAACGCAAGCACACCATGCTCTTCATCCACGCCCCATACCCATTTGCATTCCATTAGAAACGGAAATTTCTTCAAGGCTTTTTGGCTCACGTATGCAGGCGCGCCTTTGTAAATTGCGATGTCCGTTTGACCGCGTGTTGCACCTGCGCCATACTTAAAATTGTATTTCTTTTTCTCTGCCATTTTTCCGTCCTTCCTTTTACATATTCTGCATCAACGGTTCTTCCCCTTCCGCTTCCACCGTTTCCTCATTCTCTGTTATCGTTTCCTGCGGTTCATACTTCAATTCTTTCGCAAGGTCTTTTTCGACCAACGTCGGCTGACCTAATTTTATATAGTTCCAAGTCTTATCTTTCGTAAAAATATACGTGTAATTACAATCCGTATCAACCGTGATCGACTTGAAATCACGCCTCCTTGCGCCAACACATTTTTCGCCAAGGTCCCTGCCGTATGCCAACGTTACGTCCTCTTGCCGTTCCATGTGATTGTGTGGCTTTGTCGGATCGGGCGCGAGTTTTCCGCCTATGACTGAAAGGTCGCCGAGTTTTAGAAGTTCGTCCAACTTTTCTTCTGTGTCATAATGCTTTAGCAATATCATCCCTGCATGGGATGGATATCCGTCGCTATGACAGTAAATCGACCTATACTTGCCGTTGTCCAATTCTTTTGCTATCCATGCTCTCGTACTCATTCTATCCTCCTCATAATAATTCCTTAAAAATCGCCATCAGCACGTCTACGACAATGGAATTTCCCGCCTGCTTATAAAGTTGCGAATGCGTCGTTACCTTCGCCGCGCGTTCATAGCTTTCATCGTCAAAACCCATTAACCGCCAACACTCTTTCGGCGTTAATTTTCGGATGCGTTTTTCCGATTCGATAATCCCCTGCCCGTTCCGTTTTAGGTCCGCGCCGCAGTTCGTCGTGAGCGTTCCCACACACGTTCCGTCCCTGCGTATCACGCCGTTATACCCATCGTACACAATCGGTCCGTCCACGACAAGGATTGCCGTCTTGAATCCTTCAGGCCTTGTCGTTACCGTTGGCGAGACACCGCTTTTGTTGACGCGCTGATTGAATGCATCTATCGTGTCCCCGTCCTCACATGCGTTCGTCCGTAGCGTTTCAAACGCTTGTCTGTAAAACCTACGCCCGTCCGCTATCTCCGTTTTTTCTTCCTCTGTCCATAAACTACCGGAATACCCGATTATCTCACGTTTCTTCGGCGTATGCGACAAATTCAGTTCTTTAATGGCGTCCTCTTTTAGATAGTACCTCTCATCCACTTCCGTATCCAACAAGTCTTTGAGCTTTCTTTTCCTTCCTTTTCCGCGAGGGAAATTGTAATACATACCTTCCCCAAGCCAGCTCAGCATAAAGCACCGTTCTCTATCCTGCGGCACGTCGAAATCCTTGGAGTTCAACACCGCGTAACGGTTTGTATATCCAAGTTCTTCCAAAAAAGCGCACCATGCGAAAAAGTCCTTGCGGTTGCTTTCACTCAATATATCGGGGACGTTCTCCATGAGTAAAAAATTAGGCAGTTCCGCCGTTTCATTCAACAGCCGTTCCACCTCCCACAGTAGTCCACTGCGCGTTCCGCTTCCCTTACCCATTCCTTTTTGTTTGCCGACCTTCGACAAGTCAGTGCAGGGAAAGGAATATGTCATAATATAATCGTATTTATCCGTATCGACAATCCCTAAATCTTCCGCGTGGAGCTTCGTGATATCCGTGGGCATAAAAAAAGTGTCGTGTACTGCATTGTAGCTGTCCACGACACTCTTTTCAATTTCACATATTCGATACCGTTCAAAATCCGCGCCCAGATTTTTAAGCGCTTTTGCCTGCGCGCCGATGCCTGCAAATAGTTCGATGAGCCGAATGGGTTTCGTCACCTTCAACGGCATTGTACCGTCAAAAAAGGACATTTGCAGTCCCGTACTTTTCATCGTACTCGCCATACGTCAGCCCATGTTCATGCCCGTATCTTCGGACGGTTCACGCATTATCTCACCGTGGTAACGGTTGCAATAATCTTCAATAAAAAACCCCGTTTCTTCAAAGCTGTTTACGCTCGCATGGGGCTGACCTACAAAGTCTTGATGCAAGCCTTCGAGTATTTTACCCCTTTCTTTGTACAACGCTTTATAAACGTTATCGTTGAACTCTACCTCACCGCAAATCGTATCGCGGAATTCCGCTTTTACCATCGATTCGTAGCTGTGCGCGTAAACTTCTTCGACCGTCTTACTTCCGTCCAACAAATCCGCTTCGTATGCCTTAAATTCTTTGTCGACGCTCTCTATAACCTCGTGCTTATAATCGACGTCGTTCATCAAATCGAAATACCTTTCTTCGCAGTATCATAATTTCTCCTTTTAATTTTGGGCATAAAAAAAGGCATAGAGTTTTTCCTTCTCTATGCCGACAAAGTTTTTATTTTTTGCGAATACGGGAGTTCAACTCCGTCAAGTATCGCAAAATAGCCATTTTGCATCTATAAAAATGTGGTATTTTTTTTCGCCCTTTGAAATGCGAAAACCCCAGGAAAATCCTGGGGTTTAGGTGTATGGATCTTTTTTGTCCACACTTTATGGCGCAGAGAAAGGGATTTGAACCCTTGTATACATTCCTGCATAACACGATTTCGAACCCTCTGCTATTCAATCTTGGTTTTTCAGTTCCTTTTTGAATTCTTTTATAAAAGCCCTACGTTCTTTATAGGACATCTTCTCAAACTCTTCATTTACTGTTTCAATTACCTCTTTGGCAACCTTTTTTATTTCAGCCTCTAATACATTAAAACTCAAAATATCATTTGGTGTTGTTTCAAGAATACAGCATATATCTACTAAACATTCCAAATCAGGCTCACGTTGTCCATTTGCCCATTGAGAAACTGTGTTTTGTTTTACCCCTAAACGCCTTGCAAAGCTCGATTGAGTAAATCCCCTTACTCGTAATAAATCACTAAAATTTTCCGCAAAACTACTCATTTTTAACACCTCCAAATACAATATATCACAATTTGAGAAAAAAATCAAGAAAAGCACCTTAAAACGCTTGACTATCTCATTTTGAGCTACTATAATAATGATAGTATCTCTTTTTGAGATGTTCAGGTGTGGAAACTTGCTATGTACAACTAAATATTTATATATAACTCTGCTTATCCCTCGCATTTCCACACCTGCGGGGGATTTTGCTTTATTTCCAACGTTCAGCTGCGCCACGTTCCAATGGTCGGCAGGATTAAGAAAACCCGTGTGGGGTTCGTCTGGGTGGTTGGCTTTAGCCTGCCCCCTGACGATACACTACCCCTACTTGATTAACGGACATTTTTCACTCATTACTATATAAGGAGTACATAGACTTGAAGATTTCGAGCAATTTACAACTAAATATTACTGATTGTAAACGCTCTATGAGAGTTTGTATTTCTTCTCAAAGCGTTCGCAAAAAAGAAAACGCTAAACCTATTCACAAGCTTTGGTTTAACTGCAAATTTAACTTACCAACAACGAGAGATATTTATAATAGGTATTTAATTGAACGCATATCCCCTTGCAAAATCAATAATATTATGCTTGATATTCAACGCAAAATGAAATATAAGATTTTGAAAGTAAATGCAGACGGCGAGATTATCAATAACGAGGATAATATACGGCGTTCCATTCGACGCGCCCGTGTTTCCTTGGTCGATTTAGCAACAGTCAATGACTTTCAATACTTCGGCACGATTACTATAAATGGGGAATGGCATAATATCTATGACCCGTTATCTATTAAAGAAAAGCTGTCAAAATTTTTCAACAACTACAAAACAAGAACAGCTCCCAACTTTGAATATCTTCTTGTACCCGAATACGGAGCAAAAAATGGACGGTTACATTTTCATTTTCTTATGTCGGGTATTCCCGAAAACGATTTATTTATCAACGAATATAAACATTTGGATTGGTCGCCCGTTCGAGAAAGGTTCGGACACGTACAAATCACAAAAATAAACGATAGCGACCAAGACCGCGTCAACGTAGCAAAATACTGCGCAAAGTATATGAGCAAAGACAACATTCAGCTGCGCTCCCATAGATATTTTCGCTCCAAAGGATTGAAGAAAGTCTTGCGTACTGTAAAATACTTTCCTACAATAGCCCTTGCTGCGCGTGATTGGCTCTTATCGCACGGATATATTCCCTATGCGGAAACAAGATACAACGCCACTTTTGCTTTGAAAATGGACGATATTCCCCGTTTTATTACTTTCATCGAGTGGGAAATCGCGGAATACAAACGGCGGTGCAAACGTATGCATTTAATACCGCTCCCCGACGATACGTTGACCCCATTTGATACGCCACCATGGCTTGCGCATTATCTTGGGGTATAGGGGCTTGCCCCTATGATAGCCCGATTTACACGCTTGCTACGTGTGGATTTGTTAGTGGCTCGATATACTCGGCGCGAGTATCTCGGCACTTTCGCCCTTGATTAGCCTATGGAGATTGCTATGATTAACGAACGCCCTTTTGAAAATATCACGCTCGGCGAATGGCTCGCCAAGTGGTTTGATACATATAAAAAGCCCGTCTTAAAACCGTATAGCGTACGCAATATTGACCAAATGATACGTTTACACACGCCCGAATGGCTCAAAGCTAAACGTATGGTTGATATTACGGTTTATGATATTGACCGCGCTTTGTCTGAAATACCGCTTGGGCGTACTCGTCAATATGCTCGGCAGACGTGGCATTGCGCTTTTGTAAAAGCTCAAAAACACGACATTATATTGCGCAACGTGGTTGCCCTTTCCGACCCCGTAAGATACAAGAAAACGAACGGAAAAGCCCTTTCGATTAACGAACAAAACGCCTTTTTGAAAGCCATTGAGGGCAAGCGGATAAAATGGGTTATGCTGTTCTATCTATATTCTGGTGTACGCCGTGCGGAAGCTGTTTCCATTGAATGGACAGACATTGACGAAGAACGCGGTCTTATCTTGATAAAAGGCACAAAAACAGCAGACAGTTATAGACATATCCTTTTAAGTAAGGAATTGAAAGAAGCTCTTGACGGACAGCGCAAGCAAAATGAACTTGACAAGGGAACAAAATACGAAAGCCAACACCCCGAAAAGGTGTTTAATTATTCCCCGTCCTATCTCTCGCAGGCATTCAAAAAGATATGCACCACGCACCGCCTGCACAACTTACGCCACAATTTTATAACCCGATGCGCGGAAAGCGGTGTCAACGTAGCAGTTTGTCAGCAGGTAGTTGGACATTCTACACCCGAAATGACATTAAAAGTATATACACACGTTTTTGACGAATACAAGCGCAAAGAACTTGCAAAATTCTCTATAAATCCAACGTTTTGATTACCCGTGTAAAAATCGTGGTTAGGTTAAAATGGCAAGATAAAAGGCTCATAGCAAATTGCTACAAGCCTTTATTTCCTTGGCGCAGAGAAAGGGATTTGAACCCTTGTATACATTCCTGCATAACACGATTTCGAATCGTGCGCGTTCAACCGCTCCGCCATCTCTGCAAACAGCTTTTATATTATATATCAATCTTAACCAAAAATCAACTGTTTTTGCCCGTATTTTTCAATTTTCTCTGCCGTGTATCACAAAAATACACGGCAGAGTCTTTAGTTACATAAGTCTGATAATGAGCTGTGAGGCAAGTACGACTAGTACCAATGCAATAGGATACGTGGATGCGTATGCAGAAGCAACATCGTCCGTCTTTGCCGTCGAAATCAAGGTACCAAGTGCAGGAGTAGATGTCATACCACCCGTAATTGAACCCAAATTATTAAGCAAAGGAAGCTTCAACGCAAACTTACCAAGCACAAACCCTACGATCATAGGAACAATCGTCATGAGCGCACCGCCGAGGAAGCCCCACAATACGATACCTGCACCGTATTGAGAAACTTGTTCTACAAGCGAAACACCGCCGTGAACACCTGCGCCAAGCAAGAACAACGCCAAGCCAAGTTCACGCATTACCTTCAACGTACCTTCCTTTACTTCCAAGGAAAGCTTGCCTATGTGACCAAAATGCCCGAACACCAAGCACATAATCAACACGCCGCCCGTCGTACCAAGCGAGAAACATGCTCCATCATAGCCCTTACCCGTCAAAGGAATCGTAATCGAACCCAAAAGCAAACCTGCGATAACCGCAAGCGCAAAAGGCATAAAGCCAAAATCTTCACACTTGAAGTATTTGGAGTAATCTCTTGCTTCTTCCGTTCCGCCAAGTTTCAAAAGCTCTCTTTCTTTTTCCATATCCACTTTCATAATCTTTGGCAATAATTGAACGAACAATACTACACCAACAACACCGAACGGATATGCAACTGCGTGACCAAGCGTGATGAGCGATTCCAAGTCCTCTGCATTAGCTGCTCCTGCAACTGCGTCTTTTGCCGCCGAGAAGCCAGGAGTAGACGTAAGTGCGCCCGACAAAACGCCCGACCAATATTCAGGGCCGTAATCGGTAACAAGCGTACAAATAACCGCTACCGCAGTCCCCGACAATATAATTACGATACCCAAAACAATATACGTTTTGAAGTTCTTTGCTAAATTTTTAAAGAAGTTAGGCCCCGCAATAAAACCAACGCTACCGACAAACATAATCAAACCGATGTTTTGGATAGGTCCTTTCAAGGTGCTGACCACACTCGACTTTTCCGTTAAATGGAATTCAGAGAATACCCCTGCTTTTTCAGGAATTAACGTACACAGATATCCTACTAAAATTGCGATAAGGAATACACCTGCCGTACCGAGAGAAATTCCCTTAATGTTGATGCCGCCAAGCAAATATCCCAATGCAAGCACTACGAATATAATTGTAAATAAGGCAAAGGTGCTACTAAAATTTAAAACGTTTTCTACGCCAAATTTATTAACGTACTCTTTTCCTAATTCATCCAATGCCATATCCGGTTTTGCAATAGCGCAATAGGTACACCACGCTGCGATGCCTGCAACCACAAGACATGCGAGAAGAATCCAAAGCCATTTTAGACTCTTTTTGTTAGTTTTCTCCACTTTTAAATCTCCTTTATATCTTTACGGACGAAAACGCACAAAGCGTACCTCGTGCGTTTTGTCCTTGACTATTTCATCTATTTTCCCTTTATCAATTCGCCTTTCTTCTATAATCGGGAAGGAGTTTGGGGGAGCATGCTTCCGTGGAAATACCTGCTTCTTCAAGTTCTTTCTCGAATGCGTCTACGTGATCGAGCGTGAGTTCTTTGAGTTCTACACTCTTCCACTTTTCGCCTGCTTGCTGACCTGCGTTTCTACCGAATACGATAATGTCGAGCAAGGAGTTACCCATAAGACGGTTCGTACCGTGTACGCCGCCGACAGCTTCGCCTGCAACGTACAAGTTTTCAATGCACGTCATGCCGTTTGCACCGATGTCGATACCACCGTTTTGATAATGCAACGTAGGATAAATGATAATCGGCTCTTTTCTAATGTCGATACCGTATTTACCAAACATACGAAGCATTGCGGGAATACGTTTTTCAATCGTCCCCTCACCGTTGATGATGTCGATAAGCGGCGTATCAAGCCATACGCCTTCGCCGTCCGTCGTCTTTACGCCGTTGCCTCTTTCCTTACATTCACGAATGATGGAAGATGCTGTAACGTCACGCGTTTCCAAGGAATAAACGAATGCTTCGCCGTTCTTGTTTACGAGCTGTGCGCCGAGCGAACGAACCTTTTCGGTAACGAGTGCGCCATAGATTTGGGTAGGTTCAGCAGCGCCCGTAGGATGGTACTGCAAGGTTTCGGGGTACAAAAGTTTTGCACCTGCTCTGTAAGCGAGAACAAGCCCGTCTGCCGTTGCGCCGTAGTGGTTGGACGTGGGGAAGCCTTGGTAATGCAATCTACCTGCACCGCCCGTTGCGATAACGACCGTCTTTGCTCTTGCAATCAAAATTTCCTTCGTTTCCATATTCATCAATACCGCGCCTGCGATTTTGCCGTCGGTATCCTTGATGAGTTCGATTGCCGCCGTAAAATCTACAACGGGGATTTTGCGGTTAAACACTTCGTCGCGAAGAGTTCTCATAATTTCCGAACCGGAATAGTCACGGCAAGCATGCATACGCTTTCTTGACGTACCGCCACCGTGCGTGGTAACCATCGTACCGTCCTCTTCCTTATCGAACATAACGCCAAGGTTATTGAGCCACAAAATCGCTTCGGGTGCTTCGTTTACAAGCTTATAAAGAAGCTCGGGTTTGTTCATGAAGTGACCGCCACCAAGTGCGTCAAGGTAATGGGTTGCAGGGCTATCGTTGGGCTTATCTGCCGCTTGGATACCGCCTTCTGCCATCGCCGTGTTTGCGTCGCCGATACGGAGCTTCGTTACGATCATAACGTTTGCGCCTCTTTCGTGCGCTTCGATAGCCGCAGACGAACCTGCGCCACCGCCACCGATAACGAGTACGTCTACGTCGTAATCAATCTTCGTAAGGTCGATTTTCTTATCTTTGATACGGGAATGTCCCTGCAAAAGATCTGCAAGCTCGTGGAGCACCTTTCCGCCTTTATTTTTACCAACTTTCAATTCTTCATACGCGGAAGTGATATAGTCGGGGTGGAACTGCGCCAAAACAGCGTCTTTTTCGTCCGCCGTCATACGTACGTGAAGATTTTGCAAACGATATTCACGGCTTGCTTCCACCTTTTTCATCGATTCAAGTTGTTCATCTGTATAGTTATACATACGCTTCTCCTTATTTCTCGATCTCTCTGTGGTTATAGAGGTGCTTTTGTTCTTCCAAAGGCGTGTTCATAATCGTTTCCAACGCCGCCTTGCAATCCCCTCTATTGATCTCGTCAACGCGGTTGATGAGATGTTCCGTCTTGGGCGCAATATACTTACCGGTCAAACGG
Source organism: Clostridia bacterium (assembly GCA_017505465.1). Lineage (GTDB taxonomy): Bacteria > Bacillota > Clostridia > Christensenellales > Borkfalkiaceae > Scatosoma. Next base: position 38,915 of record JAFVPE010000015.1, read on the forward strand.
CGAGCAAGTACCGCAACCTGCGGATGAGAAATGCCTGCGGGGCAACGGGAAGAACATACGCCACACATTACGCAGTCGAAGCTCTCTTCCGCCGCTTTTTCGTATTCGCCGCGCTGTGCATAAGCGATGTACTGCATAACGTTGAGTTCCTGCGTACAGCTCTTCGTGCAAGCGTTGCAACCGATACACGAATAAATTTCAGGATAGAGCTGCATCATAATCTGCTGCGTGGGTTTGATTTCGTTGATGTCGTAAACCTTTTTCACGAGGGGGAAGAAAGGCAACGTCGCCACGTACATCCCCTCTTCTACCTGCTGTTGGCAAGCAAGACAGGATTTGAGTTCTTGCTGACCGTGAATACGGTAGATGGTTGCGCAAGCGCCGCAGAAACCGTTTCTGCAACCGCACCCACGAACGAGCTGATAGCCTGCGTATTCCATCGCTTTCATAATCGTCAAACTTTCCGGAACCTGATAACGTTTACCGAAAAGATATACATTAACCATTTTTTCCATTTTTTATCTCTCCTTAGTACTCATCAGGCAATTCGTCCAATTCCGTCATACGGAATACGGGACCGTCTTTGCATACGAACTTGTCGCCGACGTTGCATCTACCGCACTTGCCTACGCCACACTTCATACGAAGCTCCAACGTGGTGTATACGCGAGATTTGTCAAAGCCGAGTTCCAAAAGACCTGCAAGCGTGAACTTAATCATGATGGGAGGGCCGCAAAGCACCGCCGTCATGTTGGGATTAAGCCCAAGCTCTTTTACGTATGCAGGAACGAAGCCAACGTGTCCGTCCCAACCTTCTTGGGGACGGTCAATCGTGAGATAAACTTCCGTGTTCGGTTCGTTTACCCACTCCGTTTGGATTTCTTCGATGTCTACGAGGTCGTCCTTACTTCTTGCTCCGTATACGATAACGACTTTGCCGTAGTTTTCACGGTAATGACGAACGTAGTTGATAACGCTGCGCAAAGGAGCAAGACCGATACCGCCGGCGATAAAGAGCAAATCTTTGCCCTTAAAATCCTCTTCTACGGGGAAATTCTTGCCATAAGGCCCGCGAACGGTTACTTGTGCGCCCACTTCAAGCGAGTGAATCACTTCCGTTACGCAACCGCACTTTTTGATGGAAAATTCCATATATTCTTCGTTTGTAGGCGAGGACGTAATCGAGAACATACACTCACCAACGCCGGGAATGGAAACCATTGCGCATTGACCGGGCATATGTTGGAAGAGCTTTTTGCCGTCCGTTCCCACCACGCGGAAGGTTTTTACGTCGGGTGTATCCTTGCGGATATCCGTTACAACGCCAACTTTGGGAATGAGAGTTTCATTAATCATTGTTTTTACCTCCCAACGTTTTGATTACCTTAACGATATTGAGCTTTTGAGGGCACTTATTTACGCAACGCCCGCAACCTACGCAGGAATACAAGCCGTCGTTCTGCGAAGGATAATATACGAGCTTGTGCATGAATCTTTGGCGGAAACGCTGCATTTGCGTCGTACGGCTGTTGCCGTGCGCCATAAGCGTAAAGTCGGAGTACATACAAGAATCCCAACAACGATAACGGATTACCCCTTCGTTCGTCTTAAAGTCACGAATGTCAAAGCATTGACAGGTTGGACACACGAACGTACAAGTACCGCAACCAAGACAAGCTTCGCTCATTTCCGTCCATTCTTGTGCGTTGAAAAGCTCGTTCAAGTTTTCGGGCTTGAATTTGCTCAAATCAAGGTTAGAATACGGCAATTTGTCAATAATAGCTTTGGTAGCTTCCTGCTGCGCCTTTACCGCCGCATCGTCACTATCTTCAAGCAATTCTTTGACGAGCGCGGTGAGCGCTTCGCCCTTTTCGGTGTTTGCTTGCCAATAAAGGTTTTCTCCGTCAAGCCACGTGGTTACGTCGCCGTAAGCCGCCGTTGCGTCGATATCAAATACCTTACAGAAGCAGCTTTCTTCGGGCTTGGAGCAAGCAAGCGTTACAATCGTCGTCGCTTCTCTTCTCGATTGATAATAGGTATCTACGGGCTCTGCAAGGAATACCTTGTCGAGTACTTCGATTGCCTTATAATCGCAAGGCTTTACGCCGAACAAAACGAAAGGTCTCTTTTCGCCTCGAACGTCGATGATTTCAATGTTCTTGCCTTCCGTTTTGAACTTCATCATATTTTCACTTTGAGGGAAGAACATATTTTTCGGGGATTTTACCGTTTTTAACGTTTCAAGAGAAACTTCTTTTCCTTCTCCCCAAATATGATAATCTACTTCGCCTGCTTTCTTGATAGGAATAAAAAGCCCCATCGATTCGTTGATTTTTGCATACAAATCATTCAATCTTTCTTTCGCAATTTTCAACATTATTTTGCCTCCCCGTTAAAAACGTCTTTGGCTTCGATGTCGCCTTCCGTATAGGACGTAAGCGGCGTTTTGCCTTCCGCGGTTTCGCCCGCTTGATATTCGCCGTAGAAATTGTCGATATCCTTGATGAACTTTCTGTTCAAAAGGTGCAAAGGAATGTTTTGAGGGCACACACGCGAGCATTCTCCGCAGTCGGTACATCTACCTGCCACGTGGAATGCACGAATGATGTGGAACATACTTTCTTCAAAGTCGGAATCGTTCGCCTTTGCCGCAATACCCGATGCGGGGTTATCGAATACACACTTCACGCAGGAGCATGCAGGGCATACGTTACGGCAAGCGTTACAACGGATACACTTGGAAAGTTGGCTTCTCCAAAAAGCAAAGCGTTCTTCTTCCGTCATCGCTTCGAGCTTTGCAACTTCCGCAAAGCGGTCAACGTCGCGTTCGGGACGTTCGTGAAGAATAATTTCTTCGTCCTTTACTTGATGCGTCTTTTGGCAAGTTTCGCACTTGGTGAGAACAACGTCGGGTTTATAAAGGGTTTCTACGCCGTAAGCGGACGTAACCTTCACGTCTTTGTCCACCACTTCAACGTCCGTAATAAGGGAAATGCCCTTCGCTTTTATCTTTTCAGCGTCGAGCTTGCCAAGACATTCTACCGCAATCACGTAAACGTTTTCGCGTTTGATACGGTGTTCTTTTACAAGCTGATTAAAGCTGTACGTATCGCAAGGTTTAAGGAAAACTGCCGTTTTGCCTTCCTTTTTGCTCATTTCAATGAGATATTTGGAAAGGTTTGCGCCGCAGAACCAATTGTATACGAACCCGTCGAGTTCTTCTACCGTCTCAAAGGAAGCGGGAGATACGTCATAGCAGAAATCCCCTTTCTTCCAACCGATAACACGCGCTACCTCGCCGCCTTCAAGCAATGCTTTTGCGCGTTCTAACATTTTCAATTCAACGTCTTTCATCTTATTCGCCCTCCTTTACTCTGAGGTCGGTAAGACGTTTATTCTCACCGAGGTCGGTTACCTTTTTCACGAAATCGTTCATAACGGCTGCAAATTTCGCACCTTCTGCCGCAGACACCCATTCGATACAGGTACGGTCTTTTTCGATACCCATATAGTTAAGGAAGCTGTACAAAAGCGCCATTCTTCTTCTCGTGTAATAGTTGCCCGTTACGTAATGGCAGTCACCGGGATGGCAACCGCAAAGAATAACGCCGTCAGCGCCTTGCTGGAACGCCTTCAATACGAACGAAGGATTGACGCGGCAGGAGCAAGGCACGCGGATAATTTTTACGTTTGCAGGATAGGTCAAACGGCTAGAACCTGCAAGGTCTGCGCCGGCATACGAACACCAGTTGCAACAAAAGGCAACGATGGTAGGCGTAAATTCTTTCTTTTCGGTTACTTCTTGCATATTGCTTCTACCTCCGACATGATCTGTTTGGAGCTGAATCCTTTCAAATCCATTGCCCCCGAAGGACAGGTTACCGTACAAGCGCCGCAACCCTGACAAACGGCAGGATTTACGTTCGCTACGCGACGGATTTCCGTCTTACCTCCGCCGATACGGCCACCTGGAAGCTCACCGACGACGGCGTTCTGACCTTCTCCCCCACCGAGCAGACTCTGGGCGGTCAGA
>JAFVPE010000016.1 GCA_017505465.1 Clostridia bacterium
AAACGGCTCTTCTCGTGCAAAGTACGGTTTGCTTTGCACTCGGTCACCGCAAACGCCCTCTTATGCGTTTGCTCATCTCGCCCCTAAAAAGTATTATTAATACTTTTCTTAACGGGTAACTCGTCCCTCAAATCCTTTCATATTTCGTATATCATACCAAAGACAAGATGTACCTCAAAAGGTACATCTTGTCTTTGGATCGAGCGAAGGAAAATGCACCTCTAAGGTTTTCACTATTGACTTGAACGCAATAAAATTTTTAACCCAGCCTTAATATGCTGTAAAACCTAACGCATCTAGAGTTGTGCCAATCTCATTTATATTCAAAAAAGCATTTAGAAATGCCACACATTTACTTGCGCACAAACTCAAAATCTCCATTCTTGAATTAAATGAGACCATTGTGCCATAATGATTTGTATAACTCAATTTACTTGTGGCAGTAAAAATAGCTCCATCAATATATCCAAATGTTTGAGAACTATTTGTTGAATCCTCTATATCTTCAAACAAACCCAGATAAGCAAACTTTTTTGTGTTTTTTTCCAATGTTATGTTAAAAAAAACAACCCCTTCATTTTCAATTCTAACTCGTGTACACACAACTAAATCTCGCTTTTGTTCATCATAACTCAAAGCATATTGAACCTGCCAATCCATATAATAATCAAACGCTACAAATCCATTTTCGATACTTGTGGCATTCGCATATAACCCATCCAATAAAATATCATACGCATTGTCAAGCTTTAATGCATAATTTTTTATATAATTGTAATTGCAACCAGGCGTTCTACAAGTATAATTTATCGCACCCTGCTTAACCGGCGTTGCATAAGAGATAATTACCCCACTATCGAATTCATGTTCACTTTTGGGAATGGAAGAATATTCAGTAAACCCACAGCTACTACAAGTTCTGCTTTTTAACCCCTCTACCATGCATGAGGCCTCATTTTTAATGCTCCACTCAGCATAAGTATGTACATGTAGGGCTTCATTGTTTTTACCACAAGAAATAAGCACAAGTAAAGTTAAAACTAAAACCATCAATAACGAAAGAAGCGATCTTTTTTTAATGCACATGTTCTGTCTCCTATAAATGTAAAATTTTCTAAATATTATCAAAATGTCCTGCAATTATTTTAGTCCCCTTATTATATAATACAAATTTGTATTTGTCAATATGGTTGATACATTTTTGTATATAATATTTTTATGGAGTACACATTTAAGAATAACGTAATTGCCGAATTAAGAAAACAACAAGGATTATCACAACAACAACTTGCACAAAAAATTGGTACTAGTCAAGCAAATGTATCCCGTTGGGAACAAGGCTTAAACGAGCCAAGTATTATCGAATGTTGGAAAATCGCCGATTATTTTGATGTAAGCCTTGACCTTTTATGCGGAAGAAGAGAATATTAAAATGCGGATGACAGGATTTGCGCCTTTAGCGGCGCGCCCCGCTCGGCAATTATCAATTGCCGCCTTTGCCGTCAAGTTTGTCATTATCCAACTGCCGTAAGGCAAAGCGTTTTGCTCCCGCAAAACGGCTCCCACCCTCAAATCCTGTCAAAAATACGAAACTCAAACCAAAAAAGAGAACACCATTTTGGTGTTCTCTTTTTTGTAAAGGGAAGATAAAAAAGATATTTTTCGTTTTTCAGTATGGATTTGAACCCGCGCGTACTCAATCACGGCGGAGCCGTGCATGGAATCCGCAACTTGTTGCGGTATGGAATTGATTGCAAAGCAATCGTATGGAATCAAGCCGCAGAAAAATGCACCTTTGGTGATGCCATACGCCTACGGCGATACCATACACGCTAACGCGTGATTCCATACCAAGCCTGCGGCTTGAATAAAAAACGACAAATTTCTGTCGAAATTTGTCGTTTTTTGGTGCGGATGACAGGATTTGAACCTGCACGGTCGCCCACAGGAACCTGAAACCTGCGCGTCTGCCAGTTTCGCCACATCCGCTTATCTTCCGAAAATCGATTACTCGATTTCCGTCTTTTGTATGGCTCCGTTCACTCGCTCTATCTTATAGGCTTTGCCGCCACTCGATATGCTGCCAACGATGTCACCGTCCTCGATAATAAGGGCCGCGTCGTCTTCGATCCCGTAAGCACAGTCGAAATTATAGCATACTATCTCATCAAAGTCAAGCATTCTCGCCCCGTAATGTGGGGAAATTTTCCCGTCCAACCAACCTAAGCCCTTGAACATTGCGTACTCATCCCCTTCCCCAAGCGCCGCCGCCGAATCGGTATAAATATCCGAAAACCAACAAATTGCGCCCGCGGAAAGTCCAGCAATAATCACGCCGCGGTTGTAGGCGTCTTCAATGAGCGGCAACAGTCCCGACTGCTTCCAATGCTCAATCATAAACACCGTATCACCGCCGCCAACGTAAATCATATCCGCCTTTTCAAATTTCGCCTTCATTTTCTCCATATCAGGTTCTTTGAATACCGTAAGCGCAACGTCCGTCTTGATGTTAAACACCCCCGTATATACCTTATGAAAGGTGTTATAATAGGGCATAAAATCGTGGCTCGCCGTGGGAATAAACAGCGCGTTGGCTCTATTCCCCCCTGCGTGCTCCTTGGCAAGGTTTGCGATATATTCATCGATTTTAAGCGTCGTTCTTTCACGGAGCTCCCCTCCGCCGATGGCTATAATTTTCTTCATTTTTAGACACCTTTGTTTTGCAAACAAAGCGCGCGGACTCCCGTCCGCACGCTCCGTTGCCATTGTTTTATTGATTGACTGAATCCACTTTTGCAATCGCTGCGTCAAGCGCTTCGATGGTTTTCTTTACGTCTTCTAAATAAGCTTCTTTGGGAATAAAGCCCATTTCGGAATCCGCAGAAAGTTCGCTAGAAATACCGTCAAGGCTATTTGCAATCCCTTCGAAGAGAAGATCTCTCTTTTCTTCGTAGATTTGGAATGCGTACCAAGACGCATTTGCAACGCTCTTGCTCAAATTAAGGAGCTTCGTCGAACCGAGCAAAAGGTTCGTACCGTTGCCGTCGTCAAGCATTTCTTCTGCAATCTTTTTCGCCTTCAAGCAATGCTTTTTCACAGCTTCACCGGAAAGCTCTTTCTTTTGTTTGCGCTTCAAAGAAGCGCTGATAATGAGTGCAACAATGATAACAAGCGCGCATACGCCGTAGTAAACCGCAAGCATAATGCCTTCTGCGGAAGGGTTAAGAATCGTAAGCAATGCGTTCATAAATTACACCTCCCCTTCTGCTTTTACAACGTGTACGTCAAGTTGATTGTAAGGAATTTCAATACCGTTTTCACGGAATTTTTCCAACATCGTTTCAAGCAAATCAAACTTAACGTCCCAGAACACCGAAACGTCCGTCCATACGCGAAGCGTGAAATTCAAGGAGCTTGCACCGTATTCCGTTAAACGGAAGAAATACGAAGGGTTCTTCGCGATACGGGAATCCTTTTCCACAAGCTCTTTGATAAGCGCCTTCAACTTCGCAACGTCCGTAGAATAGGAAACGGGCACTACGATGTCCAAACGACGCATAGGCATCTTACTGTAATTGATGATCGTGGAGCTGAATACGGTGTTGTTAGGAATGATTTCCACAAGGTTGTCGGGCGTAACGAGCTTTACGCTGAACAGCTTGATTTCCTTAACCGTACCCGACGTACCGCCGATGTCTACGAAATCGCCTGCCTTGAAAGGCTTCGTGAAGATGAGCAAGATACCGTTGGCAAGGGAAGCCAAGGTGTTTTGCAAACCGAGGGCGATAGCGAGCATAACGGACGAGAGCGCCGCGATGATGTTCGATGCCGATCCGCCAAGCGCAACGATGATCAAAATAATCAACGCAACGTACGCTACAAGCGATACGATCGATGTGATGAAGGTAGCCGCAGAATTGTCAATTTTGCGACTCTTCACCGAGTTTTTCTTGACCGCTTTTTTAACGATGGAAATGACAAGAATGCCCAGCACGAGAATTACGAGCGCCAAAACGATCGCCTTCCCGTAATTGCTGAAGAAATTCCACGTTACGGCCCTTACTTTAGACCAGAGTTCTTCTAACATATATTTGCCTCACTAAGTTATTTGGTATCCAATTTATTTGCAGTACTTTTCTTCGATTGCCTTAATTTTCGCAAGGCGGCGGTCATGTCTTTCACCGCCTTCGTATTCCGTCGTAAGGAACACGTTGACGATTTCCTGCATCATTCCTTCTCCGATTACCTTTTCACCAAAAGCAATCATATTCGCGTCGTTATGCAAACGGGTAAATTTTGCACAGTACCAATCGTGACAATGCGCACAACGTACACCCGGCACTTTGTTCGCTACGATGGAAACGCCAATTCCCGACGAGCAAACGACGATGCCCCTTTCACATTTCCCACTCGCCACCGCTTCTGCGGCAAGCACCGCAAAATCGGGATAGTCGCAAGAATCTGTCGTGTCCGTACCGAAGTTCACCGCTTCGTGTCCGCATTTTTCAAGGTATGCGATGAGTGCATTTTTTAACTTCAAGCCACCATGGTCGCAAGCAACTGCAATTTTCATAATTTTATTCTCTCCATTTATTATATCATAGGTATTATATCATAGGCAATGCCTAATTTACAACGAATTTTTTCTCGGTCTACCACGTTTTTTGGGAATCTTTATTTCTTCCCCTTCGGGGCGTTCCTTTCTCGGTCTGCCGCGCTTTTTAGGGGGAATGGGCAAGCCGTCTTCCCCAATAACGGGCTCTTTCGGCGTGCGCGGTTTCGTCTTTTTCGAATTTTCAGGCAAGCGAAGCTTCTCTATAAGCGTAGGAATTCCCCTTTCCAATAAGCCGTACACGTAGCGATATGCGTCGATATCCCTACCGTAAGGATCGGGAACGTCATACCCTGTAATTTCCGAAAAACAATAAATATTGTTTTCAATCTCTTCGTCCCCAATTTCGCCTGCCGTTTTCAAGGCATGCCAACGCATATCGAGCAAAATATCCTTATGTTGCTCCGTCATACATACAACGGCAAAAGCGTCTTTCAGCTCCCGTTCATCAAGAAGCGTCGAATTGAAATCCACCGCAATAATACCGTGTTCGGCAAGCACGTAGGAAGATTTGGGGTTGATTGCGTCCCCCGTTCTTGCAGCAATCCCTGCGGATGATACGCAAAAGCCTTTCAGCTTTGCGCGTTCTAACGCATCCTTTAAGAGCATTTCCGCCATAGGCGAACGGCAAGTGTTGCCCGTGCAAACAAAGATGATTTTCTTTTCAATTTTCTTTCTCGCCACGTACCTGCCCCCTTCGTTTTTTATTTCGACAGCTTCTCTGCGCTTAATTAATGTTGAATATCCACCGAAACGCAAGCCTTGCGCAAGCGGTTGAGTACCCCCGTCATCACGCCGTCTTTTTGCGTGGGTTCTACGGCGATTAAAAGCTCGCAAACCTTTTCCGCTTCACGTAAAAGCTCGTAGAGGCGATTTGCCATTTCCGTAGGGGTTTTCCCTAAATTTAACGCCGTTATACCAAACGATTCAAAAGCGGAAAGCACGTTCTCTTCACAAAGCACCGCCACACGCTTGTTTTCACATTCTCGAAGGCAAATTGCCACCGCTTTTTCAACGTCCGTTGCAGGAAATAACAACGTTTGGCAACGGGGCGAATAGTGCTTATACAAAAGCCCCGGACTCTTTACCTTTTCGCCCGCCTTAAAATTGGGCGTATATTCACCGCATTCGCCCACGACTGTGGCAATCATCTCCCTTGTTACCAAACCGGGACGAAGAATGACGGGGATTTCCCCCGTAACGTCACAAACGGTGCTTTCAATCCCCCCTTCGCAAACGCCGCCGTCAAGTATGAGGGGAATTTTTCCGTCAAAATCCTCAAAAACGTGCATCGCCGAAGTGGGACTGACGTGTTTGGAAAGATTTGCGCTAGGCGCAACAATGGGAATATTGAGTTCCTTCAAAAATGCCTGCGCTCCTTCGTGGGAAGGCACGCGAACGGCAAGGGTATTGAGTCCGCAAGAAACGTACGGGCTCACTTTCCCCGTCGACGGATATACAAGCGTCAACGGACCGGGAAGAAACGCTTTGCGGAGCTTTTCTGCATACGGCGGATCGTAGTCTATAATCGTGGACAGATCGTAGTCCTTATGCACGTGCGCAATCAGCGGATTGTCGTTCGGTCTGCCTTTAACCTCGAAAATGCGCTTTACCGCATCGTCGTCAAAGGCGTTACCGCCAAGCCCGTACACCGTTTCGGTAGGAATCGCCACCACGTTGCCGTCAAGTATTAAATTTTTTGCCTCGACAAGCGTTTCGGGCGTGATCTGTTTGATTTCCGTCTTCATATTCTTCTTACGGCGAATTGCCGTATTTTTATACTGCTAAATTTAAAGTTCTTACTCGAAAGGTAATTCGTCGTCCGCCGCCTTCAAGTCGCTTTTGCGCGGCATCGGGGGCTCGGGTGCGCCGTAATCATCGTCGGGAGCAACGTATTCTTCATCGTCGTCGTAGTTGACGGGCGTCGTGCCGTACTGCGGCGGTTCTAAATCGAGATTTTGGTCTTCTACGTTCACGAACTTCGTATATTCGCCGATGAATTTCAAGGGAACTCTGCCCTGCTCTCCGGCACGGTGCTTTGCCACAATAAGCTCTGCCGCGCCCTTGACAACCTTACCCGAATCAATTTCTTCTTTCGTTGCGATCGCTTCGGGACGGCTAATAAACATAACGATGTCCGCGTCTTGCTCGATTGCCCCCGATTCACGAAGGTCGGAAAGCTGCGGCTCTTTCGATTGAATACGACGGAGCTGTGAAAGTGCAATAACGGGAACGCTAAGCTCTTTTGCCATAATCTTCAAATCACGGGTGATGGAAGCGACTTCCTGTTGCCTGTTTTCCGCACCTGCAAGGTTGGAATCACCGCTCGACATAAGCTGAATATAGTCGATCATAATCAAATCCACACCGCCGGCTGTCGTCTTTAAACGACGGCACTTGGAAAGGATTTCCGCAGGCGTAACACGGGAAGAATCGTCGATATAGACGTTACTTTTTTTCAATTGATCGCCTGCAAGCATAAGCTTTTTCCACTCTTTTGCAGTCAGTTCGCCCGAGAGTGCATTTTTCATGCTGACGTTCGCATACGAACAAATCAAACGCTGTACGATTTCACTACGGGGCATTTCGAGCGAGAATACCGCGCACGTTTTGCCTGCGTTTAACGCAGCGTTTTCTACGATATTCATGGCAAGGGACGTCTTACCCATACCCGGACGGGCTGCAAGGACGATGAGCGCACCTGCCTGCAAGCCGTTCGTCATTTTATCCAAACGCTTAAAGCCGGTGGGGATTCCCTTGAAGGAATCGGGATCGGATTGCAATTTTTGGAATTTATCGAGCACGTCGCCGATAATATCGTCGTCCGTCATACTCAAAAGAGCGGAACGCTCCGTCTGCTTGGAAATGTCGTAAATGCTCTTTTCCGCAAACGCAAGGGACTTCTTTTCGTCCACCCCTTTCATCGACGTTTCGATGATTTTACGCGAAGCGCGAATGAGCTTTCTATTGACGCTATCGCGTGCAACGATTTCGTAATACGATTTATAATTTGCCGCCGACGGCGTAATTTGCGTGAGCTCGGTGAGATATACGATGCCGCCTGCCTTTTCCAAAGACGCCGTATTTTCCAACTCGTCGGATACGGTGACAAGGTCAATGGGTTTTCTACTGTTGAAAACCTGTTGCATTGCGCGCAAAATGTACTTGTGCGATTCTTGATAGAAATCGTCTTCCGAGAGTTTCTCTACAAGCTCCGCCGCAATCTCATTGTCAATCAAAAGACAACCGAGCAGCGCCATTTCCGCATCACGGTTATAGGGCATTGTAATCGTTTCTTGTGCCATGTTTCCTCCTTTGGTAAGTACGCGCTACTATTTATTCAACGCATACATGGGTAGGGCGTTTTATCAATCAAGTAATGTTTTAAATTCGTGTAAGGTATCCGCAAATTCCTTCATTGCCGCTTCGAAAGGCGCTTTCGTAGTCAAATCCACGCCCGCTTTTTTCAAAATGGATACGGGATCGGTACAGCCGCCCGAAGAAAGGAAGGTGAAGTAATCTTGCACCGCAGGCTCCCCTTCCGTCAAAATTCTCTTGACGATGGAAATAGCGGAAATGATACCCGTCGCATATTTATATACGTAGAAAGACGAATAGAAATGAGGAATTCTCGCCCATTCGTAGGCGATTTGTTCATCGTGGACGATGCCGTCACCGTAGTAGTCCTTATTCAACTGATAATACGCCTCGTTCAAGCTCTCTTTCGTGAGCGCTTCCCCTGCTTCCGCTTTTGCGTGCGCAATTTGCTCAAACTCCGCAAACTGCGTTTGACGGAACAAGGTTGCACGGAACATATCCATATAGTAGTTGAGCAAAGATTTTTTCAACTGCTTATCTTCACTCTTATTGTAAAGATGCTTCAAAAGCAAAACTTCGTTTACCGTACTTGCGATTTCCGCAAGGAAAATGGTGTAATCCGCTTTCGCATACGGTTGGGTTTCCGCCGATTTATAGGTGTGCAATGCGTGCCCCATTTCGTGCGCGATTGTGAAGATGTCGTTGGTCGTTTCTTGGTAGTTCAAAAGTACGTACGGATGCACGTCGTAAATACCTGCCGAGTATGCGCCGCAACGCTTGCCTTCGTTTTCGCAAACGTCGATCCAACGGGCTTCCTTACCGTGGCGAAGCAAATCTTGATAGTCCTTTCCAAGGGGCGCAAGCCCTTCGATTACCAATTCGTACGCTTCCGCAAACGGCAATTTAATTTCGGTGTTTTCCACGAGCGGTACGTTGATGTCGTACATATGCTGTTCTTCAAAACCAAGTACTTCCTTGCGCAAAGCAATGTATTCGTGCATATACGAAAGGGAGCTATGCACGGCTTCGATGAGATTTTCATACACAATCGGATCGACGTCCTCGCCGTCGAGCGCCATCGCCTTGCAGCTTTCGTACTTTCTCACCGTCTTATAGAAAACGTCCTTCTTGACGTTTCCGCTATATGCAGACGTGATCGTGTCGATAAGATTGATATACGCTTGGTAGTATTTTTCAAACCATTCCTTACGTTCTTCCACCGCCCCCGAACGAAGCGCAACGCCGTACAAGCCGTGGCTCATTTGCGTTTCTTCGCCGTGAAGCGTTGCCTTGGGCAAATTCAAGTTTGCGTTATTAAGCATTGTGTGCACTTCTTGAAAGCCGCGCATAACGTCGGACGAAAGCGCAAGCAAGGTTTCTTCCGCTTCGCTCAATACGTGTGCTTTGCCTGCCGCAATTCTGCGGAGTCTATACTCGTACGCCGCAAAATCGGGATCTTTGATAAAGCCTTGCAACACTTCGTCGGGAAGCTCCGTAAGTTCGGGATCCACAAAGGAAAAACGTGCGAAAATCTTGGAAATCAAGCCTGCCACCATCGCATAGGATGACGTGTATTTCGCCACGCGCATATCCGAATCGTGATGCAAATGCGCATACAGATACAATTTTTCCAAACGGCGAGAAACGGTGTCCATCAACGTGAAACATTCCAACAAGTCCTTCTTTTGAGAAAGCTTGCCCTTGAACACGTCGAAATCGTATTCACCGTACTCCGCAACCACCTTTTTATATTCTTCGTCCCAAGCTTCATCCGAAGGGAAAATATCCGTCGGATTCCATTTCAATCCTTGGGGGATATCCTTTCTTTCCATATCTATTCTTCCTTTTCAATGCGTACACGGTACGCTCTTTTTTAGTTCTTAAAGCTGTGAATGGGTGCGGGAATATTGCCGCCGCGGTTGATAAGTCTTGACGAATCGCAACCGTGTACGGGCATAATAGGCGCTCTGCCCAAAAGTCCGCCGAAGCTGACTTGATCCCCGACCTTTTTGCCGGGAGCAGGGATAATACGCACCGCCGTCGTCTTGTTGTTGATCATACCGATCGCCGCTTCATCCGCAATCATCGCTGCAATCGTCGTTGCAGGCGTATCGCCGGGGATGGCAATCATATCCAAGCCAACGCTGCAAACGCAGGTCATCGCTTCCAATTTATCAAGCGTGATTTGTCCTGCTTCCGCCGCCTTGATCATACCGATATCTTCGGATACGGGAATGAATGCGCCCGAAAGGCCGCCCACTCTTGAAGACGCCATTACGCCGCCCTTTTTCACAGCGTCGTTGAGCATTGCAAGCGCCGCCGTCGTACCGTGACCGCCGACTACGCCAACGCCGAGCTCTTCCAAAATCATCGCAACCGAATCGCCCATAGCAGGCGTGGGCGCAAGGGACAAATCAACAATGCCGAACTGTGCGTTCAAGCGCTTTGCCGCTTCCTTCGCCACAAGCTGACCTGCTCTCGTAATTTTGAATGCAGTACGTTTGATCATTTCCGCCGCTTCCGTCAAATCCGCATCGGGAATTTGTTCAAGCGCATGCTTGACAACGCCGGGACCGGAAACGCCGACGTTCACGACTACGTCCGCTTCGCCTACGCCGTGGAACGCCCCTGCCATGAAGGGATTGTCTTCCACTGCATTGCAAAACGCCACGAGCTTCGCCGCGCCAATGCCGTCTTTATCCTTGGTCAAAAACGCCGCTTCCTTGAAGATTTCGCCCATGAGCTTGACCGCTTCCATATTGATCCCCGACTTAGTCGAGCCAACGTTGACGGAAGCGCAAAGTCTTTGCGTGTTTGCGAGCACCTCGGGAATGGTGCGGATAAAGGTTCTTTCATATTCTGCCGTTGCCTTGTGCACAAGTGCGGAATAGCCGCCCAAAAAGTCAATGCCGAGCGTAGCCGCCGCATCGTCCAACGCCTTACCGATAAGGGGCGCTTTTTCGGGAAACGCCGCACAAATCAAGCTAACGGGCGTAACCGAAACACGTTTGTTGACGATGGGAATACCGTACTGTGCCGAAAGATCGTTCGCCGTTTTTACGATATTTTCCGCTTTGCTGCATACGAGATCGTACACCTTCGCCGCCGTTTCTTCCGCCGTATCGCGGATACAGCTCAATAGGGAAAGCCCCATCGTAATCGTACGGATATCAAGGTGTTCTTCTTTGACCATTGCAATGGTCTCTAAAACGTCCTTATTACTGAACATGCTTCACCTCAAATGCTATGCATTGCGTTAAAGATATCTTCGTGTTGCAAATAAATGGACATACCGATTTGCTTGCCAAGCTCCGCACAAGCCGCCGCAATGACGGAGAACTCTTCCTTCGCCTCGCTCATATCCGCAATCATAATCATGGCGAAGTATTCCCCCATAATCGTCTGCGAAATATCTTCGATATTCGCGCCCTTTTCCGCCAAAAAGCCGCTGACTTTGGCGATAATACCCTTTCTGTCTTTGCCCGTAACGGTAACGACTGCTCTCATAAAAAACTCCTTTATAACCGTTTTTTCTTTATTCTCTCTCTGATTCTTCTTCTGTTGTTTCCGCTTCTTCCACGGGAACGTTGCCTTGCGTTTCCATTTCTTCTGCGGGAGCTTTTTCCGTTTCTTCCGTGATATACGTTTCGCCCTCGTAATCTTCGTCTACTTCTTCAAATTCGAGCGCCTTCTTTTGAATAAATTCGTACTGAATAATAAAGTTGCTTTGCACGATATAGCGCACGTAGTCGCCGCTTTCAAATTCAGGCAAAGGCTTTTCGGCGTCGAAATATGCTTCACGCTCCATCCATTCGCACTTTTTCTTGTTCCAAGTTTCAAAAATACAACCGATTGTATCAATGTTATCCTTTTGCAAGCTCTTTTCTTCAAAACAATAAAAATAGTTCTTTTCTTCCTGTTTCAATCCTTCGGAAAGGAATGTGAGCAGCTTATAATAACGGCGCACGCGGCTATATTTAATCGACAAAAAGATAAACGCAAAAATTACATACACGCCCGTTGCCACCCAAACGAAAATCTTGGGCATAAGCTGCATCGGATCTTCATACGGCAACGAAATGTGATAGGCAAGCCATGCACCGCAAAAAAGCAGGTAGCCCGCCGTCACAGCAAGGAAAATTGCCCATATTTTCTTTTTTTGTTTATATACCGCCAAATAATCGGCGTCCTTATAAACGGAAATCATAATTTCTCACTCCAAGCTTTTTTTCAAACCGTACCTGCCCCTATCGGAGCAGGCTTACGGCAATTTTTCTATTATTTGTTATAGACGAACAATACGCCGAGCGTACCTTTTCCGCAGTGGCTCGTAACGATAGAACCAGCGACCGTTTCGATTACCTCGTCAAATTCAAACAATTCTGCAACCTTTTCCTTTGCCGCATCTACAAGCTCTTGATCTGCGCACGAATGGGTAATGAAGCAGCGAGTCTTATCGTAGCTAGGATATTTTTCCTTCAAATCCTGTACGTATTGCTTAATGAGCATCGTCATCTTGCCCTTGTATTTTTTACCGGGCACGAGCTGACCGTCGTCCATTTCAATAAGCGGATGGATTTTGAACATACTTGCCACCGTCTTTACCATACCGGATACACGTCCGCCCTTATGCAAATAGTCAAGGCTATCAGGAACGAAGGAAGTGTTTATATGATTGCGAATCTCTTCAACCGCTTCCACGATTTCTTTTGCCGATTTGCCTGCGTCGCGCATATCCACCGCTTTCATAACGAGAAGCCCTTGTCCCGAAGAAAGCGCTTTGGAATCCACCACGTGTACTTTGCCCTTGAAGCTTTCCGCCGCCTGCGTTGCCGCATTGTGTGAGCCGGAGCTCTTTGCCGAAATGTTGAAATGCACCAATTCTTCACCCAATTTGAGCTGTTCTTCGAAGAATTCTTCATAGTCCCCGATGCTAGGCGCGCTCGTTTTGGGCAAAACGTTCGTTTCCGCAACGAATGCGAAAATGTCGGCGGGCACGATATCCACGCCGTCCTTGTAAGACTTATCCCCAAGGTTTACCTGCAAAGACATAATGCCGATGTCGTGTTTTTGAACGAGATGTCCAAGGTCACAAGTGCTGTCAGATGTAATACGAATAGCCATAATTTTCTCCTTATTGTTTGTTTTATGATATAAATTTTAACGTGTAATCTTTAAGAATTAGAGTTCCAAAACAGAACTTTTGCCAAGGTTTCCTTGTGTTCGATTGCCCAATCGGGAACAACCCCAACGATGTCCGTTTGCTTAAACAAATCGTCGAGCCTTGAACCGTATTTTTCATTGTAACGGCTATCTTGGCTATGATTTCGGTTGTCGCCAAGGAAGAACACTTCCCCTTCCTCTACGATATAGGTATCAAAATCGTAGGCTTGCTTGTTGGTGTAATAGGCGTATGGCTCGTAGAGATCCACCCAATCGCCCTTGCCGCCGTAGCGGATTTGTACCTGCCCGTCCTCGCAACGCACGTGATCGCCTTCCACCGCAATCAAACGCTTGATGAGATACTCCGTTTTTCCACCGGGTGTCCCTGCGCCGAATTCCTTGTAACCGCCGACGTATACGACGATGACGTCGCCGCGCTTCACTCCCCTGCCGTTTTTCACGTTGCGCATCAAGAGCTGTTCTTCGTCTAAAAGAGTGCTATACATCGAATCCCCGTCTACCACCACGCCGCCAAAGGTGCTTGTCCAAACAAGACGGAACACGCAAACCGCTAGCACGAGAAACAGAATAATCAGGTAGAAAAGATGGCTAGAACGGCGAGCCTTAAAACCGAACCGCTCTTCAAACAATTCCCCGTCTTTTATTTCTTTATTTTTCATTTTTCTCCTTCGCGCGCTTTTTAAGCTCGTCACGAGTAAGATTCACGTACTTTCCGCACGTTTGGCATTGCAACTTTACGTCCGCGCCAATACGAACGATTTTCCATTCCACACCGCCGCAAGGATGGGATTTTTTCAACGTCACGATCGTATTGATTTCGTACATACCCCACTCCTTAACCAAAGCAATATAATCCGAACCAAGATTTTTAATGAGAAATTTCAGCGTCTAAGTCGTTGAAGTCCTTGATAAACCGTCGGGTTTATCTTCGTCCTTCGCCTTGTATCCGTTTGAAATTTCTCTACCATAAAATTG
>JAFVPE010000017.1 GCA_017505465.1 Clostridia bacterium
AATTTTATGGTAGAGAAATTTCAAACGGATACAAGGCGAAGGACGAAGATAAACCCGACGGTTTATCAAGGAGTTCAACGCAGTAGACGCCGAAATTTACCACCAAAAATCTTGGTTCGGATTATATTGCTTTGGTTAATCTTTTTTGAGCATATCTCTTGCGCTAGCGCAACGTATGCAAAGTGTCGGCGGCAAAATCCGCCGTAAAAAAGAAGAAGGCTTTAAGACGCAATTTGTCTTAAAGCCCGGTATACCAATTAAAGACCATATCTCTTTTTGAACTTATCGACACGTCCACCGGTATCAACCAACTTTTGCTTGCCCGTGAAGAAAGGGTGGCAGTTGCTGCAAATATCTACCTTCATTACGTCGCCGTCTTTCGTCGTGCCAGTCTTGAACGTAGCTCCACAAGCGCAAGTTACAGTTACTTCGTGATATTTGGGATGAATATCAGCCTTCATTATTTTCACCTCGCTGTTATTTTTTCGTATGCTAGTCAATTATAACGCTTTTTTTTTGAGCAGTCAACTGTTTTTGCGTGAATTTGTAAAAAATACTTGCAAATTTCGGGAAAATAGTTTATACTTATTTTAATGCGTAGGACGCGGCTTTGTTTTGCGTCAAATTTCTGCGCACGGTAGGTATATTTTCCGTTATGAAAGTATGGCAGTTAACATCCCCAAAACAGTTAGAGCGCGTTACCGTGCCCAACTTGGAACTTACGAAGGATAAGGTCAAGGTAAAAGTTACCAAGGCTCTTTTGACCGAAACGGACGTCGCCGTTTATTCCGGCGCAATCAAGGTCAAAGCCCCCTTTATCCCCGGAAAGTTTGCAATCGGGCAAGTAACCGAAGCCAACGAGGGCTCCTTCGTCACCAAAGGCACGAGGGTATATCTTGCTACCGTTACGGAGGATAAAACTGCGGCTGGCGAGCTGCAAATCGCAGGCGAAACAATAGACGGTTTCTACCGTGATTTCGTACTTATGAACACGAAGGACGTCTATCCCCTGCCCCCTTCCGTTTCCGACGACGCAGCGTTCCTTATCGACTCGATTGCTCTTTCCGAGCACGTCGTGGACGCTTTGAACGTCAAAGCAGGACAACGTATTCTCGTGCTTGGCGGCGGCTTGGTTGCTAACGTTTTGTGCCAAGTGCTTATCTACCATAACGCAGTGCCTATTCTCGCCGACAACAATGCCGAACGCCTTGCAAGGGCAAGACGCTGCGGTATTCATTATACCTTTGCGAACGACGAAACGCTCAAGAAAAATATCATGAACGTTACAGGGAGCGAAACGGCGGATCCGTTAACGCAAAACGTGGCGAACGCCACGGGCGGCACGCTTGCCGACGGCGCGGTATATCTCGCCTCTAATAACCGTTGCGAGCCTTCCGTTATCTTCCCCCTTGTAAAGCGCGACGCTTGCGTTGCCTTCTGCTCTACGGCAGGGAAAAGCTTGTCCATTGACCTTGAATATATGATGAAAAACAATATTTCGGTCAAAGGAATTTCGGAAAGCCGTAAATATATCGCAACGGCAATCAACTTGCTTGCGAATAAGGTGATCACCTTCTCGGAATTCCCCTTCAAAATGCACAACGAAGAAGCGTTGCCCACCCTTATGAAACAGTATATGGAACAATACGGCGGCAACGGTATATTCCCTGAACAGTTTGACGTCGTCAAATTTATTTTCTAACGTAGGTACACGTATGAAACTTATCATTGCTTCGGATATTCACGGCTCGGCGTATTGGTGCGCGGAGCTGCTCGCCGCCTTTGAAAACGAAGGCGCGGATAAGCTCGTCCTGCTTGGCGACTTGCTCTATCACGGCCCCCGCAACGATTTTCCCGACGATTA
Source organism: Clostridia bacterium (assembly GCA_017505465.1). Taxonomy (GTDB): domain Bacteria; phylum Bacillota; class Clostridia; order Christensenellales; family Borkfalkiaceae; genus Scatosoma. The sequence goes on from JAFVPE010000017.1 coordinate 1,865, forward strand.
TTCCCCGAAAAAGGTTTTTGCAATGCTCAACGCCATCAAAGAGAAAATTCTTTGCGTGCGCGGAAATTGCGACAGTGAAGTCGATCAAATGGTGCTTGAATTTCCCATTCTTGCCGACTATGCGCTTGGGAATGAGAACGGACACACCCTTTTCTTTACCCACGGACACTTGTTCGACGGGGAAAATCCCCCGCTTTTGCAAAAGGGGGATGTCCTTTTTAACGGGCATTTCCACACGCCCTGCTGCCGAGAGCTTGAAAACGGCGCATATTACGCCAACTGCGGCTCGGTTGCCCTTCCCAAACCCGACACCCCCCATTCCTATATCCTTGTAGACGACGGTGTTTTGTATTGGAAAGATTTGGAAACGGGCGGAATTTTCGATTGTTTGACACTTTAATTTGATGAAATAACGGGGGCAGGTATGCGTTCAACGCATACCTGCCCCCCCATTCTTCTCTTTTCGTCGGTACAGCGCTCCACCTAAAAAGTTCCCTATTGATTTTTTATTAGAAACGTGTTATACTGTATTCGACGGCTTTTCTAAATTCGCCGCCCAAAACGCAGAATGAAGGAAATTATTATGAAAAAAGCTCTTATCGTTATCGATATGCAAAAGGATTTCATTGACGGCTCGCTTGCCAATCCCATGGCGCAAGCCATTGTTTCCCCTATCGCCGACTACGTTACACGGTACGAAGGCGCGGTTATCGCCACGCGCGATACGCATAAGGACGATTATCTCCACTCCGCCGAAGGCAAAAAACTGCCCGTTCCCCATTGTATCAAGGATACGGACGGTTGGCAAATTGCGAACGAAATTGCAAGCGCTTTGCGTGCGAAAAACGCCTTGATTTTGGATAAACCCACCTTCGTCTATTTGGGTTGGGGTATGCTCGGCGAATTCGATGAAGTAGAGCTTGTCGGCACTTGCACGGACATTTGCGTGGTGAGCAACGCACTCGTGTTAAAGGCGATGTTCCCCGATCTTGCCGTGAAGGTAAACGCTCCCCTTTGCGCAGGCACGACGGAAGAAAACCACAACGCCGCCTTGCAGGTTATGCGTTGTTGCCAAGTGGAAATTTTAGAATAAGTTTGGGGAATTTTTCATTTTCTCGTCGGAACGCTTGACAATCATCAAGAAAAGTGATACCATATAGAAAACCTAACAAAAAAACCGATGATTAAGAGTAGTAACTTTGCGAAAGCGGACTTACAGAGAGCCGTAGGCGGTGGAATTACGGCAGGACGGGCAAGGCGAATGGACTTATGAGGGCGAACGAACGCGCAAAATTTTGCGTTAGTAGCAATCGACGGGGCGTGCCCGTAACAGCGCGGAACGTATGTTGGTACGTGAAAAAGCGGATCGAAAGATCAATTTGGGTGGCACCGCGGTATGCAAATATCGTCCCGAAGAGCGGCGTGTTCCGTTCTTCGGGATTTTTTTATAACAGGAGTCGAAAACTATGAACAAGAAACGGGAATTTCGATGGCGTAAAGATCGTTAGTTTTACTAAAACTCACCAATTTATCCCCAAAATCGAAACAAAAGGAGTTATGATTATGAAAAAAGAAATCCCCTATAAAATTTATTTAAGCGAAAACGAGCTTCCGAAATATTGGTGCAATTTGCGCGCGTTTATGAAAGAAAAACCCGCGCCTATGCTCGATTCCGCTACGATGAAGCCGATTACGCAAGAAGCTCTTTCCAAAGTCTTTTGCGACGAGCTTGCCCGCCAAGAATTGGACGATACGACGGAATACATCGAGATTCCGCAAGAAATTCGGGACTTTTATAAAATGTACCGTCCTGCCCCGCTCATTCGTGCGTACTGTTTGGAAAAGGTATTGCAAACGCCTGCGAAAATTTACTATAAATTCGAAGGAAACAACACTTCGGGCTCGCACAAATTAAACTCCGCAATTGCACAGGCTTACTATGCAAAACAGCAGGGCTTGAAAGGCGTTACGACGGAAACGGGCGCAGGACAATGGGGCACGGCGCTCTCCATGGCTTGCGCGTACTTTGGCTTGGACTGCAAGGTGTTTATGGTCAAAGGCTCGTACGAGCTCAAACCCTTCCGCAGGGAAGTGATGCGCACCTACGGCGCAAACGTAACCCCGTCCCCTTCCATGACGACGGAAATCGGCAGAAAGATGCTTGAACAGTTCCCCGGCACGACGGGTTCGCTCGGTTGCGCCATTTCGGAAGCGGTGGAAGAAGCGTCGAAAAACGCGGACTATCGTTACGTACTCGGCAGTGCGCTCAACCACGTGCTTTTACACCAATCTGTTATCGGTATGGAAACGAAATCTGCGCTCGATAAGTACGGCGTAAAAGCGGATATCATCATCGGCTGCGCAGGCGGCGGGAGCAACCTCGGCGGCTTGATTGCGCCCTTTATGGTGGAAAAATTGCAAGGCAAAGCGGATTACCGTTTCATTGCGGTTGAGCCTGCATCCTGCCCGACCTTGACGCGCGGAAAATACGCATACGATTACAACGATACGGGCAAAATTTGTCCCCTTTCGAAGATGTATACGCTCGGCTCGGGCTTTATTCCGTCGGCAAACCACGCAGGCGGCTTGCGCTATCACGGCATGACGAGCGTGCTTTCGGAGCTTTACGACAAGGGCTTGATGGAAGCTCGTTCGGTAGAGCAAACGAAGGTATTTGAAGCGGCGGAATATTTCGCGCGCATTGAAGGCATTTTGCCTGCACCGGAATCAAGCCACGCCATCCGCGTAGCGATTGACGAAGCGATGAAATGCAAGGAAACGGGCGAAGAAAAGACGATTGTATTCGGCTTAACGGGCACGGGATATTTCGATATGATGAGCTATGAGAAATTCCACGACGGCAAAATGACGGACTACATCCCTTCGGACGAAGAGCTTGAAAAGAGCTTTGCCGACCTTCCCAAAATCCCATAAGCAGGAAGTCGAGAAACTCAGTTTCTCGCAGAATCCAAAGGCAGAGCCTTTGGCGGTGTGGCAGAGCCACAAAAATAGTCCCACAAAAAGCAAGCTACGCTTGCGCACATGCCGTAAGGCATTCACGCAACGAAAGTTGCGCCCATAGCCCCAAAAAAGCAAAACGCAGTTTTGCGCCACACCGCAAAGCGGTTAATCGGCGTTAAGCCCCACAATAAGCCATAAATTCCACCGCTTGGTTTCAAGAGTTCTCTTGTTCAAACAGGTCGGTGGAATTTTTTGTTCCTTTTACTGAATTCCATTTTGGAGTATGTCAAGCAATTTTACGCCAAATTGGAGTAAAATAACAAATAGGAGAAATATCATGTACGGACAAAGAATAAAAGAATTGCGTTTAGAGAGAGGTTTAACTCAAAACGACCTTGCGAAGATACTAAATACAACCCAACGAAGTATTAGCAAATACGAAACAGAATATCTCGATCTGAGCACAAATATGATTATTACGCTTTGCACTTATTTCAACGTCAGTGCAGATTATTTGCTCGGCTTAACAGACGAATATTAATTTGATAAACATAAAAACTATATGAAATATTTTGGAAAACGATTAAAAGAATTGAGAAAAGAGAAAGGCTTATCGCAAAAAGCCTTAGCTCAACAATTAGGGTGCAACCAATCGATGATTTGCTTTTGGGAAAATGAAGTAAATGAACCAACGGAAAGCATGATTAGAAAAACTGCTCTCTTTTTTGAAGTCAGCGCAGATTATTTACTCGGCTTAACAGACGAATATTAAAACTTGCCAACATAAAAACACTTGCGTGAAAACGCAAGTGTTTTTTGTTTCCCATGCTCGCCTATTCCCCGTCAAATGGGGATAACCGCATATTTGTTTTTCATAAATGGGGGTAACCGCATACTTGCTTTACCAAGCACCCTTCGCTCGTTTTTTGTCGAATGCGCTCTACCGACGTCCTCTTCGTCGAATGGGGTTTCCGATATATGCGGTTGCCCCCATTCGGGGCGTTTCCCCATTTTTCGAGCGTCGTTTTTTGACGTATGCGCCCTTGGGCATATTTCCCCTTCATTCCGTCCGTGCTCCCACAATATGCAAACAGCGCAACCGTGCATACCGATAGCTACTCAACGGACGGTTGAAACCGTCATAGGAATGCGCCGCAAGCAAAGGCTCGCCGCGTGAAAAGCCAACCACCACGGGCGTGTGATAAAAATCCCCCGTATCCCGTCCAAGCTGCACGAAATCCCCAATTTCCAAGCCCGAAAGGGGCACTTCTCTCGCAAACGGCCCTGCGCCCGAGCCAACCACCCCTTTTTCACCGTTGTTCGCCATTAGAAAACGATAAAAATATTCTACGCCCGTCCAAGCCGCCGCGCGGCTTTCTAGCGAACGATAAAACCACCCGACGTCGGGAGTAAAATTCATTACGCCCACACCTGCAAACAGACATTGCGAAGCAAAGTTGGTGCAATCGCCACCGATTTCACTAAAATCATAATATTGCGGATTGCGTGAAAACGCCCATTTTCGGGCGTATTCTACCGCCGCCCGACGGTCATATTCGAAAATTCTCATACTTTATTGTATGAAAAACGCCTTGCGAAGCGTTCGCAAGGCGTCCATTTATCTTTTCGAGTATTTACAACCGCAAAAATCCTGCCGATACAGTCCGTATTCCTTGGAAAGGTCGATGGAACGGTAATAACCGCCCTGCTTTTTGAAGTCGCTATACAAGTAATTCAACTCGTACCTGCCCCCTTCCTTTTCGCCGATTTCGTTCAACCACTCCGCATTTTTATGCGGACTTAACGTCAACGTCGTACCAAACCACAAAAAGCCGTTTTCCTTGGCAACCGCCGCCGTCTTTTCTAGGCGCAAAGCATAACATTGATAACAGCGAGCCCCCCTTTCGGGCTCGTTTTCCATACCCTTTGCCATTTCGGCAAACCTTTCCGCTTCGTGATCGCAGTCGAGAAATTCTGCCCAACCCGTTTCCTTCAAAAAACGGATTTGCTCGGCTTTGCGCTTTTCGTACTCTGCGTCCTCGTCAATGTTCGGGTTATAATAGAGCACCGTCACCTTGAAAACGTCTTTGAGCCGCTCCAAGCAAGCGGAAGAGCAGGGCGCACAACAACTATGCAACAATAGCGGCGTTCCCTTTTCCACGTTTTTCAATTGTTCTTGCATAAGCAAATCGTAGTTACGTTTCATATTTCCATTATACCCCCTTTTTCGCCTCTTGTCAATCTTTACTTGACAAAACGCAGGCAATCCTTTATAATGTTAGCTATGAAATTGCTTATTCCCGTGGCATCGGGACTTGAACAAATTACAAAGCGACAGCTTTTCTCGCTCGGCTTTGACAAAGCACCTGCCGACAACGGTCGAATTGAAATCGACGGCAGTTGGGACGACGTCGCGCGGCTCAACGTGCTCCTTCGCAGCGGCGAAAGAGTGTTGATTATGCTCGACAAATTCCACGCCGTTACCTTTGACGAGCTGTACGAAGGAGTGTATAATATCCCTTGGGAAAATTGGCTCACCGTTGATTCCAAAATTTTAATGGACGGCAAGAGCGTGCAAAGCGTTTTAGCCGCCATTAAAGTAACGGGCGGCGTTGCCAAAAAGGCGATTATCCGTCGGCTTGGGGATAAAATTCGTTCGGGAAGAAAGACTTTTGCGGAAACGGGCGCAAGGTCTATCGTCGGCGTATCCATTTACAAGGACGAAGTGACGGTAACGCTCGATACGTCGGGCGAGGGTTTGCACAAGCGCGGCTACCGCTCCTTGGCGTATAGCGCTCCGCTCAAAGAAACGCTTGCGGCGGCGCTCATCGAAAGCACCTTTTATAACCCCGACCGCGACGAAGAGAAACCGTTTGCCGATCCCTTTTGCGGAAGCGGAACACTCCCTATCGAAGCGGCGATGAAAGGCTTGCATATCGCACCCGGGCTGAAACGGGATTTCGATTTCACCGCTTGGGACTGCGCACCAAAGGGTATTTTAGAACGAGCGAAAGAAGAAGCTAAGGACAACGAAAAGCCGAATGCAAAATTGCAAATTTTTGCGTCGGATATCAACCCCGAAGCGATTTCTATCGCTAAATACCACGCAAAGCGTGCAGGCGTGGATAAGCATATCCACTTTACCGTCGCCAACGCTACGCAGTTCAAATCGGATAAAAAATACGGCGTACTCCTTTGCAATCCCCCCTACGGCGAACGTTTGAGCGAGGAAAAAGAAGTGCGCGCCTTGATGTCCGCATTCGGCAAAGCCTTCCGTGCGTTGCCCGATTGGAATGCGTACGTGCTCACGTCCCTGCCCGACTTCGAGCGTTGGTTCGGCAAGTCCGCCGATAAGAAGAAAAAACTGTTCAACGCGAACCTGGTATGCGGATTTTACTCCTATTTCGGCAAACCGCCGAAGTTAGAGGACTTGAAATAACGGAGAAATTTTATGCTCGATTACACCAAAGCGGCGATCAAGCAGGTGGGCGAAGATTTTAAGAAGGTCGATTTCGCACGAAATATCATCACGCAGATTATCTATCTTCTCTATCTCGTCTACGCTATGATTTTCGACAATGGCATTTTTGCCGTCAATATTACTCTATTTGTGCTTTCGGCGGCGTATTTCGCCTTCTTTATGTTCGTCACCGTTCGGGAAACGAAAAAGGAAGTACATAAGGTCGTCAAAACCATTTACACACGGTGCAAACAAATCATCAAGCTCTTTACCTTGGGCGTTATGTTGTACGGCGTTTGGCTTACCACCGAAAACGTGACTCCCCTTTCGGTGATTTTATCCGCCTTGATGATTGTCGGATGGGTACTGCAAATCGTCTTTGAAATCTTGATTAAGTTTTTCACCAAACGCATCAATCTTTTGCTTGAAGGCTTGGAAGCGGACTACGAAAATATGACCAAGCCTGCAAGAACGGTTGGCAATTTCTTTAAGAAAATCACGGGAAACGAAGTGGAAGAAAAAGAGCCCTCGAAGGCAAGGCTCCTACTCGATAAAAAAGTAGAAGAAGCGAAAGCGGAAAAGAAGAATGCAAAATTAGAGAAGAAATATCTCAAAAAGCAGGCGAAAATAGAAGAAAAGGAACGCAAAAAACAAGAACGATTACAGAAAAAAGCCGTAAAAAACGGAACGGCAATTGAAGAAGTCGCCGTTACAAAAAGATAAAATTATAAAGGGGCGGAAACGCAAATGCGTTTCCGCCCCTTTATTTCGTTTACGAAAGACTATTTAACAAGCCTTCCAACCCACGTTTGATATCTTCATAGGCAAGGTTGAAATCTCTTGTGTACCAAGGATCGGCTACGTTGCCGCTCTCCCCTGCATAAGAAAGCAACTTTTGACACTTGTCTGCGTGCTTTTCGCCCAAGATACGGCGAGCGTTCCGCACGTTGCTATCATCCATACAAAGGAACAGGTCGAACTGTTCGCCGTGCGCCTTCGTAAGCACTTGCGCTCTTTTCCCTGCGCAGGAAATCCCCCTACTTTCCAAAAGCGTTTTGATTTGCGGATAGACGGGCGCACCGACGCCATTCCAAACGTTTTCGTCCGAGGTTGCGCAGGATTCGATATAAAACTCTTTTTCACGCCCTGCCTTTTTCACCATATCCTTAAAAAGTAGCTCCGCCATCGGCGAACGGCAAATATTCCCAAGACAAACAAACATTATTTTATGCATTTTTCTCTTCCTTTTCCGCTTTCGCCGCACAATGAGGACAAGCGGATTTCTCTTCCGTGGAATACTTTTCGCCGTTGCAGTTTCCTGCGCTTGGGCAAGAGAAGCAGCTTGAACAGCTCGAACAGCTTGCACAACCGTTCTTGCCGCCGCAATCGCAACCGATGTTTTTGCCCTTGATTTTGTTGACGATAATCCAAGCGAGAATACCACCGACAATCAACACAAGCACCACGATAATTATAACGTCAATAGGTTTCATATTCTTCCTTTTTCTGTAAGTTTCCCTTTTAGGCTCATACCTGCCCCCCACGAATGCGCAAAGGACAGGTACTATGCAAAAAATGAGGTATTTTGTGTAAACTGATTATTTATTCTTCAAAAGCTTTGCTTTTGCTTCCTTTTTATTCATATGCTTGTTGTAAAGCACGATGCCCAAAATGGCAAGCGCCGCCAAAATCACGATGCCAATGCTAACGAAGATCGACCAAACGTTGCCGTTTGCAATCGGGTGGTTGAACATCGTACCGAAGGAGTAAACGATTGCCGAGGTAACGAAGGATACCACAATCCAGAACAAGAGCGTCCACTTGAATTTGCCCTTTGCCGTTTCCCCTTTCGCCGCCGCCACCGCCGCAAAACAAGGAATCGTCAACATATTGAAAGCGATGAAGGAAATGAGCGCAGGTACGGTAATACCCGTTTGTTCAATCATGACCATAACTTCTGCAACCCCTTCGCCGTATTCACCCGAAGGCATACTTGCCACAAGGCAAGCCGCCAACGTACCGAAGGTTGCGATAACGTCTTCTTTGGCAATCAAGCCCGTGATAGCCGCCACGGCGAATACCCAACCGTTTTGGTTAAGCTGCGCACCGAAACCAAGCGGCGTGAAGATCGGCTGCAAGAACTGTCCAATCGAAGCGAGAATGGATTGATCCATACTGTCGACCATCTTCCAATTCCAACCGAAGTTGGACAAGAACCAAACGACTACGCAGGATACGAGAATGATGGTAAACGCCTTTTGAATGAAGTGCTTTGCCTTATCCCAAAGGTGAAGCATCAAATTCTTAAAGCCGGGCAAGTGATAGGTGGGAAGTTCCATAATAAACGGGGAAGCTTCGCCACGCTTGGTCGTGTTGCGCATAATAAGCAAGCAAACGAGTGCCGTTACGATGCCCAAAAGGTACATCGAATAGGTAATGACGTCGGCATAGCCGCCTGCCACGCCCGTCGTTGCAACGATACCGCCTGCAATCGCAAGCAAAATCGGCAATTTCGCACCGCACGAGAAGAAAGGAATGACGCGCACCGTCGCTTCTCTTTCTCTTTCGTCCGCCATAGTACGGGTGTTGATCATCGCAGGAACGGAACAACCGAAACCCATAATCATCGGCATAAACGCTCTACCCGAAACGCCGAAACGGCGGAAAATTCTATCGAGCATGAACGCTACGCGCGCCATGTAACCCGAGTCTTCCAAAATCGAGAAGAACAAGAAAAGCACAAGGATTTGCGGAAGGAAGGAAAGTACCGAAGCAACGCCGCCCCAAATGCCGTCTACCACAAGTCCGCTTACCCAACTGCTTGCACCCAAGCCGTTTAAACCAAGCGTCAACCATTCCCCGATTTTGCTTGTCAAGAGATCCAACGCGTTAAACAAAATCACGCCGGGGGAGTTCAAGCCGCCTGCAAAGAAAATGCTTTTTGCCGCGTTTCCTTCCACGCCGCACCATTCGCCGAACGGTTTGATGATTGCGCCAAGGAAGAACATATCTTCCGAGAAGGTCAAGTGGAAGATTAGGAACAAAATCACAAGGAAAATGGGGATACCTGCAAAGCGGTTGGTGAGAATTTTATCCGCTTTTTCCGTTTTCGACGTCTCGTCCGCCGCCTTTCTCGCTCTCGTGAGCGTCGACGAGTAATGCGCCGTTATGTACTTATATCTTGCGTCTGCAATTTCCGCTTCCGCATCGCCGCAGAAGCCGCTTTTTTGACAAACGTTTTCCTTTATGAAGGATTCCACCGCCCTTGCTTCCGCAGGGTGGTTTTTCACTTCAATTTCGTCCTTTTCAACAAGCTTTACCGCATGGAACAAGGGGGCAGGTACGTCTTTAAGCTTCAATGCGATCTCTGCATTTGCGATTGCCGAACCCAAAACGGAGTCCTTTAAAACGCTTACGCCCACTCTCTTTTGCTCTACCGCTTCCACCGCTCTTTCCATCAAAAGGTCAATGTTTCTGCCTTTAAGCGCGGAAATTTCCACCACGGGAAGCCCCACGTTCTTCTCTAACGCTTTCACGTCGATATGGTCGCCGTTCTTTTCCAAAACGTCCGCCATATTCAAGGCGATGATCATCGGCGTATCTACTTCCATAAGCTGCGTGGTAAGATACAAGTTACGCTCCAAGTTCGTCGCATCTACGATGTTGATGATACAATCGGGGCGCTCTTCCAAAATGAAGTTTCTTGCGATGACTTCTTCGGGCGTGTACGGGGAAAGGGAATAAATCCCCGGCAAGTCCACGATATCTACGGGATTTTCGCCCTTTTTGTACGTGCCTTCTCTCTTGTCAACGGTGACGCCCGGCCAATTCCCGACGTGTGCCGTACTGCCCGTCAAGGCATTGAATAGCGTTGTTTTCCCCGAGTTAGGGTTACCTGCCAAAGCAAATTTTAACATATCCTATTAACCTCTCTTTCTCTCACTTCATTTCTACGTGCGCCGCTTCTGCATTACGCAACGTCAATTCATACCCGCGAAGGGACACTTCCATCGGATCGCCCAAAGGCGCTTTTTTGCGAAGGTAAATTTCCGCACCGGGCGTGATGCCCATATCAAACAATCTACGGCGAATCGCCCCTTCGCCGTGCACGGCAACAACCACGCCTCTTTCACCAACCTTAAACTGTGACAAAAGTTTCATATATACTCTCCTTCATTTCTTAACTGTGGTTAAGTTTTAACTCGAAATAAAAAGCGGTTTTCTCGCCGTTTTCCGTTGTCATTATATCACTATTATATGCGTCTGTCAATAATAATTAACCACAGTTAAGAAAATTTTTAGCAAATTTTTCAAATTTTTTTATTCTAATAAGAATAAACGGCGCATTGCCGCGCCGCCTTTTCTACATTATTTATTATTTATGAAGAAAATTTTTCATCATTTGCACCGTTTCTTCGGACAAAAGATGCTCCATATGGCAAGCGTCCTCTTCCGCATTTGCGGCAGATACGCCGTTCTTTAAGAGAAAGTCGCGAATGATGCAATGTTTCTCGTACACCCTTTCCGCGTAGGCTTTTCCCGACTCGGTGAGATACAAGTGTTTTCCGTCTTCATAGACGTAACCGCCTGCACAAAGAATCTTCACGGCTTTGTTTACCGCCGCCTGCGAAACGTTCATTTTTTTCGCCACATCGATGCGGTGTACTGCTTCTTGCTCTTTGCTAATCGTGAGAATGCTTTCCAAGTAATCTTCACTTGATTGATTGTATTTTGCGTAAGTATTCATATTTTCCCCTTTTATCGATTCCTGTGACTTCCTACTGCTTGCAAGCTATCATTAGATTGTTATTTAATAAAGGTTGCGTCCCCGAAAGAGAAGAAACGATATTCCTTTTCCACGGCGTATTTATAGACGTTCAAAATTTCTTCCCTGCCCGTCAAACAAGCAACAAGCATAATCAGCGTGCTCTCGGGCAAGTGGAAATTCGTAATCAACGCTTCCACACACTTCATTTTATACGGCGGATACAGGAAAATTTCCGTATTCCCCTTGCACGGGCGCACAAACCCCTGCTCGTCCGCCACGCTTTCAAGCGTTCGTACCGACGTCGTTCCAACGGCAATCACTCGCCGTCCGTCCTTCTTCGCCGCGTTGATAATCGCCGCCGCCTGCTCCCCGATTTCATAATACTCCGAGTGCATTTTGTGGTCGGTAATAATGTCTTCTGAAACAGGTCTAAACGTTCCCAATCCAACGTGAAGCATTACTTCCGCAATTTGCACTCCCTTAGCTTTGAGCTTGTCCAAAAGCTCTTGCGTAAAATGTAATCCTGCCGTAGGAGCCGCCGCCGAGCCGTCCACCTTACTATAAACGGTGTTGTAGCGAGCTTGATTTTCTAATTTTTCCTTGATATAAGGGGGCAACGGCATCGTTCCCACCTTAGAAAGCACGTCCTCAAACGCCCCTTCGTAGGAAAATTCAATGATACGTTCGCCCGATTCGGTGATATCCTTGACAACGAAGGAAAGCTCGTCCCCAATCGTCATTTTTACGCCTATTTTCCCTTTTTTGCCGGGGCGCATAAGCACTTCCCACGTGTTGAGGTCGTAACGTTTGAGAAGTAGAACTTCCACCACGCCGCCATGTTCCGTCAATGCATACATGCGCGCAGGGATTACCTTCGTGTTGTTGACAACAAGCACGTCCCCTTCCTGTAAATAATCGGCTATATCCCGAAACACTTTGTCTTCTATTTGCTTGGTTTCCTTATTATATACCAAAAGACGAGAAGAATCACGCGGTTCTGCAGGCGTTTGCGCGATTCTCTCTTCGGGCAAATCATAATAAAAATCGCTCTTTTTGTACTGTACTTTTTCTTCCATATATCCTAGCAGGCTGCATTCAACGCATACCTGCCCCCTTCATTCTTAAAAATCACTGTCAAAAACAGACATTTGACGTCTTGCCTTGATACTCGGCTCTATACCCATGTGCGCATAGCCGTCCTTCAAGCAAATACGCCCCCTCGGCGTTCTTGCAATAAAGCCAAGCTGCAATAAATAGGGTTCGTAAACGTCCTCGATGGTGTTTGCGTCTTCGTTGATCGTCGCCGCAAGCGTTTCCAATCCCGTCGGGCCGCCGCCAAATTTTTCAATAAGCGCACGAAGTAAATTTCTATCGGTTTCGTCCAAACCAAGCTCGTCAATTTCCAAGCGGGAAAGGGCAAAGCGTGCGTCTTCACGTGTGATCGTGCTATTCCCCTTTACAAGAGAGAAGTCGCGCACACGCTTCAAAAGGCGGTTTGCAATACGAGGCGTGCCACGGCTACGGCGTGCAATTTCCGCCGCCGCTTCCTTTTCAATGGAAATTTCCAACGCTTTCGCCGAGCGGGTAACGATTTCCTGCAGCTCCGCAGGCGTGTACATTTCCAAACGGTTGATGATACCGAAACGGTCACGCAAAGGCGCTGCAAGCATCCCCACACGCGTGGTTGCGCCAATCAACGTGAATTTCTTTAAAGCGAAGCGGATATTTCGCGCGGACGGACCTTTGCCAACAATGATGTCGAGCGCATAATCTTCCATTGCGGAATAAAGAATTTCTTCTACCGAACGATTTAAACGATGAATTTCATCGATAAAGAGAACGTCACCGTCGTTCAGGTTGGTTAAAATCGCCGCAAGATCCCCCGAACGTTCGATGGCAGGGCCGCTTGTAAGCTTGATTGCTACCCCCATTTCGTTTGCGATGATGTGAGAAAGGGTGGTTTTACCAAGCCCCGGAGGACCGTACAAAAGAACGTGGTCGAGCGCTTCGCCGCGCGCTTTCGCCGCCGCTATGTAGACGCTCAAATTTTCCTTTGCCTTTTGTTGACCGACGTAGTCCGCCATCACCTTCGGGCGGAGCACGTTTTCTTCTGCGTCATATTCCGTTTTCGTGCTAACGAGTAAATTTTCCTCGCCGTAGTTTTCGTCTTCGAACATAGACTTTTCCCTCCAATGGAAGTCGAGAAACTCAGTTTCTCGTGGGGCGCAGGGGCAAAGCCCCGCAAATAAAACCCCTAATAAGCAAAACTCAGTTTTGCACACTACCGCAAAGCGGTCGATTTTTTTCTATACCCCGTAAATCAGCAGAGATACGAGCATTCCCATGTGCGAGTATTCCGCAGGGAACGTACTTGGCGTACGTGACCAAGGGACACGCAGGCGCAACACCGAAATGCGGTTTTGCCGTAAATCAGCAGAGATACGAGCATTCCCATGTGCGAGTATTCCGCAGGGAGCGTACTTGGCGTACGTGACCAAGGGACACGCAGGCGCAACACCGAAATGCGGTTTTGCCGTAAAACGGCAGAGATGCGAGCAGTTCAAGGCGCGCCGAGTA
>JAFVPE010000018.1 GCA_017505465.1 Clostridia bacterium
CCCTTCAGTCGCTCCTCAAACTCGCCTTGATACTTCGCACCGGCAATAAGTGCGCCCATATCGAGCGAATAGATACTCTTTGGAGTCGGGAATGCCAAGATCAAGATCTTCTTCCTCATCGTCAAGGTAGCTTCTCCAAGACGCGTCTTCTTTTTCGTCGTCCTCTTCTTCTACCTCTGCTTCGTACTCACTCTTCTTTTTGCATTCTTCGCACATCTTTTCGCCGAGCACCATATAGTTCTCGCCGCAAATCGGGCAAAGCTCCGTTTCTTCTACGTTCTCTTCTACGTCGAAGCCGTCCGCAAAAGTCTTTTCACCGCTTAACTCTTTCACGCAAACGTCGCAATATTCTTGCGTATCCGCGTCAATAAAGTTTAACTCACATCTCGGGCAAATTATATATCTCGCCATATTCTGATTTTCCCTCTTTCTTCGGTTTACACCTTGATTTTGCTATATTATATTAAGATTTAAGAAATTTGTAAACTGTTTTTCATATAGTTTTTGAAGTTTTTAGAAAAATTTTTCATAATTTTTCATAAAAAGAGCCGCTCCATTATTTGGAGTGGCTCTTTCGTGTTTTTATTCGTTAGATTCAGCTTCTTCTTCCGCCGCAGGAGCTTCCTTGTCGGCCGCTTCTTCCGCCTCTTCGTCGTCTGCGTAAACGTCGATAGACTTGTCGTCCGTGGTATCGATCTTCTTACGCTTGTACGCATTCACAGTCGCTTCTTCTTCCGCTTTCTTCGCTTTCTTATTCTTGTAGTAAAGCACCGCAGGAACACCAACTGCAATTGCAACAACGAGTACAGAACCTACAACGATAAGCGCAATCGCCCAACCGGGCAAGCTTTCGTCTTCTTCCTTAACTTCTTCCTTTTCGGTGAGCAAGGAGTTCTTCCAAGCGTCTTCAATAGCCGCTTCGTCTTTTGCTTTCATTTCGCCTACAAGGCCGATGAATTGGCTTTCTTTTACAAGCTCGCCGCCTTCTGCCTTAAACTTGCTTTCTATTTCCGCAAACAACTTTTCATCATACAAGTTCTTGCTTTCTTCTTCTACTGCAAGGTCGGTGCGGAAGAAATAGTTGATAAGGTTGGTTGCATCCGTGCTCGAGCTGTATTCGCTAAGGTAATCTTTTACCGCTTGATACTTGTCTGCGTTCGCTTTCAAGTCTTCCGTCTTGCCAATCTTTGCCGCATAAACATAGTTATATGCTACGCCGCCGTTGCCATAAGACTGTGCGTTGGAATACATGAATACGCTCGTACCGTCGTCGAAGTTAACGAATTCGGGCTTGTACCAAGAAGAATTCCAATCGATACCCACGATTTCTACGGGTTGATATTCGCTATTTCCAAGAAGCGAGTTATACGGATCGTTTACTACACCGTTTTCCACAGACTTTTTACCCGTGTAGTTGATGCGGAAAAGGTTGTTGCCGTTCGTACCCGTACCATAGTAGTAGAGATAGTTGCCTACCGTCTTCCAAAGGGTAACGCTGGAAAGGTTACGCATCAACGCGATTTCCGTCGTTTCGCCGCCTACTACGTCCGCGCGAGTCAACGTGTTGTTCGAAAGGTAGAGATAGGTATGCTTGCGAACGTCGCCTTCCTTCTTCATAAGGAACACTGCCGTCGAGGAAGCGTTCGTCGTGTCTTTCGCAACAACGTCCACCGCTTTCACGCCTGCAAAGTTATTCTTGTTTGCCGTAATCGTATTCCACTGCGCATCTCTTTCGTTGGAAAGGTAATAAAGCGTCGTATCCGAACCGCCGTCAAGAGGGCTTCTCGTGAAATAGATACCGCCGTTTTCATAACGGCTAATCGAGTAGGTGTAACCTACGTTGTTGCCACTGTCCGCAACGTTGTCTACGTTGTATCTCGTATCGGGAGTCGCGTGATTTTTGATAAGGTCGGAGTTCGAACCTACACCGTCAAGCACAAGCGTACCAAGGTTCACGTACGGATACGTTTGGTACTTACCGAAGGAATAAGGCTTATCCTTCTTATCGTTTTCCGCCTTCTTGTTTTGCTTCTTCATCCACGCCTTATCGAAGTCGTACGTTCTGCCGCCTTCTACCGTATAGGAAGCTTCGCTCTCGTTTACAGTTGCTCTTGCGTCCGCTCTTACGGTAAAGAGTTGGTTGTACGTTTCCGAAATAGAATTATCCGCGTCTGCGTGATAGGTAACGCCCATCGTGTAGTAAACGTTGGGATCGGAAAGATCCTGCGTGTTGTAAACAATCGAGCTAGCGCCAGCAACAAGTACGGACGTTTCCTTCGTCGCGGTATTATAGGAACGGAGTTCGCTCTTACCCGTCGAAGAGTTCGTTGCTTCGTACATACAGAATACGTCGTCTAAACCGTCGTTGTTTCTGTCCACGTCTGCCACTACTACGTAACGGAACTTCGACGTGTTGCTTTCCAAACGGAAGAAGTAGGAGTCGGGCGCATCCTTGCCATCAATGCGAGCACGCTTCATATCGATGGAAGTGTTTTCAATTTCACCCTTCTTGTTCTTGTCCGTCGTAGGGGACGCATAGTAAACGTAGTCGCCATAGATAAAGATACCTGCTTCGAAGTTTTCACTCGAAACAAGAGAAGGAACTACGGTAATCGTGTTTTCATAGTTTCCATTCTTCAAATCTTCTTTGGAAATACGCATAAGCGAACCTTTCACTACGTTGCCGTAGGAGTTGTTTGCCGTGTACAATTCCTGACCGTTGATAAAGTAGACGTAATCGCCCTTTTCAACGGTGAAGCCACCGTTCGTGCCTGCTCTCACCAAAGCAGCGGCATCATACCCCGTTACGGGATCCCCTTGATAACCCTTGTCGCTGCAAGCCGCAAGCGCAGCCGTCGAACCCAAAAGAGTCGCCGCAGCTACAATGCTCAATAATTTTTTGGTTGTTTTCCTCATTTATAAGGACTCCTTAAATATAGATGTAATCATCTTAATGCGCACCTTAAAAGACATTCGAGTGCAAAACGGAGCAAGCTGCAAGCAAGACAAAGAGAACGAGGCTTCCCGACGGGCGTGTACTGTGCGTACACGAGCAAGGGAAATGCAGTTCGACGCAGTATTGCGCCGCAGAATCTCCGTTTTCTGACATTAAAAGACATTCGAGTGCAAAACGGAGCAAGCTGCAAGCAAGACAAAGAGAACGAGGCTTCCCGACGGGAGTGTACTGTGCGTACACGAGCAAGGGAAATGCAGTTCGACGCAGTATTGCGCCGCAGAATCTCCGTTTTCTGACATTAAGAGATAATATTAACGCATATTCTATTATAGCCTAAATTGTCAAGGAAAGCAATCGAAAATACCTCGCTTTTCGCTATTTTTGCTTGAAATTTTTTATATTTTTGGAGGTTTTTAACTATGGAACCCTTCGGGTTGCTCAATTTACTCTCGGCACTGCTCCCCAAAACGCAAGAAACTCCGTCCGCCGCCCCGAAAAACACCCCCGAAAACGGGGAAATTCCCAAAGAAAAAACGGACGATTCCACGGCGCAAACGCCGTTACAAGCTCCTGCGCAAACCCCTTCCTCGCCGCCGCCCACTCCGCCGAGCAACGCTTGTTTAGAATTTCTCGATAGGCATGACGAGCGTGTAAAACGGACGAAAAAGCAGTAAAAAGACGGGTTTTTCACCCGTCTTTTCCCTATATTTGCTTTGCTTTTTTACGCCGTTTCGCCTACGTCCGTTTGTTGCGGAAGCTGCACCACCGTCATTCCCATATAGCTATCCACCATATAGAAATATCCGTCGATAAGCACCGCTCTCGTTTCGTCCATACACGTGATGCCTACGTTCTCTTTTCTCATCAAAACGGAAAGAGTTTCTTTCTCGCTGTCAAATTCCCAAAGAATATAGCAGTACGGATTTTCTTCCGCTTTATAATCGTACACCGCCATACCGATCAAGCCCTCGTCACGGTTGATATAATACGCCTTGTAGTCGGTAGGGAAGCTTGCGCTCATCGTATACGAGCAAACGCTTTCCACCTTCGTTTCCGTTTCCTTGTAAATTTCAAGCTTTAATTCGTTGTCCCAACTAGAATTTCCGCCGTAGCCAATGCCGAGCAGATACCCGTCCGTAAAGTTGACAAGGGAGCTTGAATACCCTTCGATCACGCCCGTGTCCACAGAGGGAATATTCGTCGGGTCGGTAAGGTCAAACGCGTACACGGGGTCGGTGAACGTAACGATTTGCGCAGTACAAACGTATGCCTTCACACCGTCGAAACGCACCGATTCCACCGTTTCGTTGTCGGGCGCAAAGCCCACCACTTGCCCTACCGTTTCAAAGTCGGACAAGCGTACGCAGTATAAACTTGCGTTGCTTGCGCTGTACGTGGAATCCGTCGTCGTCACCACGCGGAGCATACCCTCGTATTCGTCCATACTATACTGATTTTTTACCCAACCTTCTACCTCAAAGGAGCCCTTCATTTCCAAGCCGTCCCCTGCGTAGGAAACGCAGGAAATTTCCGTCATATTCACGTAGTCCAAGCGGACGTGCTTGTCGCCGACTTCCCTGCCTTCGGTGTGAGAACGAGTCAAGAAAATATTTTCTTTCGATACGTAAATTTGGTTGGAATAGCCAAGGAACGCCGTGCTTCCGTCCACCGCCAAGGTCGCTTGGTCGATCTCGTATACCGTCGTATATCTTTCGGAAACGGTGTCGTCGGGACAAATTACGTCAACGCCGTCCACGCATTCCATATTGCCTGCCGTTCCATAATGAGGAACGTACGTCTTGGGATCGTTGTAGTCATATTTGCGTTGAATAGAATAATTGTTGACAAGCAAAATTTTGCCGTCCACCATACGCGAGGAAACATAGTCGCCTCGGAAATACTGCCTTTCCCCCTTTTCTACGATTTTTGCAGGGTTGGATACGTCGAGATTGATAAGCGCCGTATAAACGTTCGATGAAATGACGCAACGAGCAAGAACGGTAACCGTATTTCCGTCTGCGGAAAGATACATTTCCGTTGCCCCTTGGAGCTTATCGTTTTGGAATTGACCGTTTTCCTTGGATTTTACCAAGACGTGTCCCACGCGATACGGCTCTGGTTGGGATTGAACAATATCGTATATGTCTAAATAAAACTGATTGCCGTACGACGCGAGATAGAAAATATATTTGTCCGTGCGTTTGAGAAGATCCCCTTCGATAACGCCTGCTACTTGGTTGTCGGTGCTTTCTACGTATTCGCCGTTTTCGCCCGATACGCCCGATTCGGGTACGTCGCCTTCGAAAATCATATCCGAATCCGACATACTACCGCCCATCATGTCGCCGCCCACGGCAGCATTCTTATCTGCCGCTCCACAGCCGATAGAGAACGAGCCGATGCCGTCGATAAAGTTATTCCACTCCGTCGACCATTTTTCGTAACGGTTTTTGTAGTGGGGGGTATTCTCTTCCACGTAGTGCTGCTTTTCGATGTGCTTGATAACGTGCAGGTATTCGTTGCCTGCATACTGCGTTTCGATTTGCGCCATGTGGTCGGTGGGATCGCCTATGGGATAGGGAGTGAACAGCACCGCCGCCGATACGCCGACAAACGCCGCCATAAACGCCGCGCAGCCGCAAGGAATCACCGTTCCGAGCAAAATTTTACGTTTTTTCGTTTTGATTTTATCCGCTTTTTTAAGTATATTATCCGTTCTTTGTTTATACGTCTTCATAAGAAACTCCTTCCTTTATAAGCAATTCTTTTAAGGCTGCCTTTGCCCTTGCAAGGAGATTATACACTTGCTTTTTCGTGCGCCTCACGACTTTGCAAACGTCCTCCACGGAATAGTCCTCAAAGTAGGTGAGATATAGAACTTCTTCATATTGTGAAGGGAGCTGCTGCATACATCTGTAAAGCGCACGGTTGTTCGCACGGCGGACGACGTCTTTTTCCGCCGATTGCCCCACGAGAACGTTTTCCAAGTCGGACATGGGAATGTTCTTTTTATGTAAGCGCAAGTAGTCCAAGGCTTTGTTTCGTACGATTTTATAAAGGTACGCGCGGAGATTTTCGCAATCTGAAAAACGCTTGCGCCTTAAAATTAAGGATACAAACGCGTCCTCGGTTACGTCCTCCGCAATAGCGGAATCCTTTACGAAACAGTAGGCAAACCGAACGAGCCTGTCGCTGTACAAGCAAACGAGCTCTTCGATAGCGCTATTGTCGCCTTGCAGAAAATGGTTATAAAATTGTAATCCGTTATCCTTGTTGGGCATAGATCTCACCTCTCTTTGCACTTATATAACGTACGGGAAAGAGATTTTACTCACTAAAATTTGGAAATTGTTGAAAAATTTTTCAACGCCGTAACCCCACCTCTCGAACCGCGAAAATGCGAGCCGTTCAAGCGCGCACGGCTTTACCGCAGGAAGTTTACTTGGCGTAAGAGCAAGGGAAAACGTAAGCGCAACGCCGAAATGCGACGTATATGCGCCGTTCATAAGAAAAAAAGAAACGCACCGCAAGGGTACGTTTCGTTTTTTTCATTATCTCTTCGAGAATTGAGGAGCGCGGCGAGCTTTCTTCAAGCCGTACTTCTTTCTTTCCTTTGCACGAGGGTCTCTCGTAAGGAATCCTTCTGCTTTAAGAGCAGAACGGCTGTTTTCTTCTGCTTCGAGCAATGCGCGCGCAACACCAAGACGGATAGCGCCTGCTTGGCCCGTGTAACCGCCGCCGATTACGTTTACGATGATATCGTATTTGGATTCAACACCCAACAAAACGATGGGTTGTTTAACGATGTATTGAAGAGTACCTTGAGGGAAGTAATCTTCGAAAGCGCGGTCGTTAATCACGATCGTACCGTTGCCACCGGGAATAAGACGTACGCGGGCAATAGCCTTCTTTCTTCTACCCGTACCCCAGAATTGAAGCTTCTTTTTAACGTTTGCTTTAGCCATAATTCTCTACTCTCCTTAATAAACCTTGAGTTCTTCGGGCTTTTGTGCTGCGTGGTTGTGTTCAGCGCCCTTATAAACTTTGAGCTTTTTAAGCATAGCTCTGCCAAGGCTGTTCTTGGGCAACATACCCTTTACTGCTTCGTAAACAGCAAGGTCGCTCTTTTCAGCCATCATTTTCTTATAGGAAATTTCCTTCAAACCGCCGATGTAGCCGGTATGATATCTGTAGAATTTGTTTTCCAACTTCTTACCGGTCAATACAGCTTTGTCCGTATTGATGATGATTACGAAATCACCGGTGTCAACGTTGGGAGTGTAGGTGGGTTTGTTCTTACCGCGAAGTACGGAAGCAACACGGCTTGCAAGACGACCCATAGGAACGCCTGCCGCGTCAACAACGTACCATTTTCTTTCAACCGTTTCGGCCTTAGCCATATAGGTTTTCATAATATGTTACTCCTTGTTTCGTGTATATTTTTCTTTTAGGTTGCGTGGAGCTTTGCCCATTGAAAATCCGTTCAACTAACGGGGAAAAACAGTATTTTCAAGGGGTTTCCCCCATCTCGCCTATTTATTGTAGTATGAAAAGAAATTTAAGTCAAGCTGTTTTGAGCGTACTTTTTGAACTTTTTTTATTTTTTTTGAAAAATTTTTTATTTTAGTTATCAACAATGCGAAATGTGGCTTTTTCCTTGTTTTTTTAAGGCTTTTCGCCCCTTTCAAGCTTTCCCCCGTCGGATATAAATGTGGATAACTCAAAAACCCAAGTTTGCTTTTTCGCGGGCGCGTATACGTATATATAGGAAAACGCGGCTTTCGTTTCCGAAAACCGCGTCTTGTTTGTTATGTACAATCACAAAAACGTAAAATTATTCGTTATTGATTATTCCGCTTTTGCTTCCTTCTTGGACGAAAGAATCTTCCAAACGATTGCCGCAAGCGCCGCGCCAGCGAGAGGGCCAACGATGAAAATCCAAACCTGTGCAAGACCAGTTACGTCGCCGCTAAACGCATAAACGATAGCAGGGCCGATACTTCTTGCAGGGTTTACGGACGTACCCGTAAGACTCGTGCCGATAAGGTGAACGAGCGTCAATGCGCCGCCGATAACAAGACCGGTTACGCTCGAATTTTCGCTCTTGGACGTAACACCGAGAATTGCAAGCACGAAGATAAACGTAAGGATAAGTTCAACAATAACACTCACGAGCATAGCGGTGATATCGGAATCAAAACTCCAAATCGCTTGCACGCCGCCGATACCGTTTACGCAACCTACGATATTTTCCCAACCGCCTGCGAACAACGCAACAACCATCGCGCCAAAGAACGCGCCGACGATTTGCGCCAAAACGTAGCCGATGAAATCCTTAAAGGACATCTTCTTGCTAATGAGCATTGCCAAGGAAACCGCAGGGTTGATATGACAGCCCGAGATATTCCCAATCGAATACGCCATTGCAACGATAACCAAACCGAAGGTTACGGACGTAGCCGCTTTACCTGCCGCGTCTGCACAGCCAACAACCGCCGCCACACCGCAAGCAATCGCTACAAGCACGAACGTACCGATAAATTCGGCAAGGTATTTTTTCCAATTTGCCATAATGATAATACCTCCACAATATTACTCTATTATAATATAACGAAAGGACTCCGTTACGTGCATTATATCACGAATCCCTTTTTTTGTCAATACGTTCTAAAAAAAATTTACGCAAGCACTCCCTATTTTTTCGCCGTCGCCGCCGCCCGATGAAAGCTATACGGAAAATATTTTCATAACTCCCTTATTTTTATTGCTTTTTTTAAAAAAATGGTCTATAATAACTCCGTACGAAAAATGTAAAATTTTTGGAGGACAAAAAATTATGCCTTTGGTAACAACTACCGAAATGTTTAAAAAAGCTTACGCGGGCAAGTACGCAATCGGCGCTTTCAACGTAAACAATATGGAAATGATCCAAGCAATCGTAGAAGCGGCGAACGAAGAAAAATCCCCCGTTATCTTGCAGGTATCCGCAGGCGCGAGAAAATACGCTAACCCCGTATATTTGAAGCACCTTGTACAAGCTGCTGTGGAAACCAACGATATTCCCATCGCTATGCACCTTGACCACGGCGCAGATTTCGAAATCTGTAAAGCTTCCATCGACGGCGGCTTCACGTCCGTTATGATCGACGCTTCTTCGCACCCTTGGGAAGAAAACATCGCGATCACGAAAAAGGTCGTTGAATACGCACACGACCACGGCGTGGTTGTTGAAGCAGAGCTTGGTACGCTCGCAGGTATCGAAGACGACGTAAACGTTGACGCGGCGAACGCACACTTCACTTCCCCCGACGAAGTAGAAGAATTCACCGCAAGAACGGGTATCGACTCCCTTGCAATCGCAATCGGTACGAGCCACGGCGCATACAAGTTCAAGCCCGGTCAAGATCCCAAGCTTCGTTTGGACATCTTGGAAGAAATCGGCAAGAGATTGCCCGGCTTCCCCATCGTTCTTCACGGTGCTTCTTCCGTTCCTCAGGACAAAGTTGCTATCGTAAACCAATACGGCGGCCATATGCCCGACGCAATCGGTATTCCCGAATCCGAGCTTCGCAAAGCTGCACAAATGGCAGTTTGTAAGATCAACATCGACAGCGACCTTCGCGTAGCGTTCACGGCGGCGATCCGTAAGCATTACAGCGAATTCCCCAGTCATTTCGACCCTCGTCAATACCTTGGCGACGCGCGCGCAATGATGAAGGAAATGGTTAAGCACAAGATCGTAAACGTTCTTGGCTCGGCAGGCAAAGCATTTTAATTAAAATAGAGAAACGGCTTGGTTATCCAAGCCGTTTTTATTATGAAAAGCAAGCTCGGCGTTTCCGCCGAGCTTGGTTTATTCTTCGAGATATTTTTCCAACAATATGCGGGTTTCTTCTTTCATATACCCCCAAGAAAACGCTTCCATATCCTCGACCGTATCCAAAATATCTTGCGGAAGCCGTTGCAAAATTTGGGAAATTTCTTGCAATACCTTTTCAAAATTTTTCTTTGCTTTCTCTTGCCACCCCTCCACACACGGACGATTGCTTGCTTTATGCAAACAACACCCAAAAAATAATTTTTCCATTTCGAAATCCGTCTTTACGTGTTTGGCTTTATGAAACCCCAAAATCATTTTTACCGTTTCTTTTAATTCTTTATCCATACTCACCCTTTTTTTATTATTATATCATCCTTTTTATGTTTTTACAAGTTTAATTGCAATATTTTTTATATTTAAATAACAAAAATGCAAGTTAAATTGCGAATAAATTACTTGTTTGCTTTTATATTTTTTTAAATACTCATAATAAAATATAAATACAACATATATGGAGAGGGTTTTATGGACATTGTTTCAAAAATCGATAAATTAAGAAAAGAACGTAAATGGACGAAATCTCGTTTAGCAACAGAAGCAGGAGTTTGTGCAACTACCGTCTATAATTGGTTCAATGAAACGAAAGCCATTCCAAGCCGTGAAACAATAGAAAACCTTTGCGTTGCTTTTAAAGTTTCTGTTGCTTCTTTTTATGCTGACGTTGATTTTCAAGATCCGTCCGAACAAGAAATCCGACTTTTGGAGCTTTTTAGAAAAATCCCCGACAATAAAAAAGACAAAGCATTATCTGCTTTGGAATTACTAATCGATTAACAGAACGGCTTTTTTAAGCCGTTTTAATTTTTGGAATATTTTTCTTTTCTTTTGCTCAAAACTATTGACGAATAAAAAAAATTGTGCTAAAATGATATTTGGACAAAAACGGATTTCTCAAAACTCCGCTTGTTATACAGTCACAAAATAAAATTTTTATATACTTGGAGGAACTCTAATTATGGCAAACGTAAAAGTTGCAATCAACGGTTTCGGCCGTATCGGTCGTCTTGCGTTCAGACAGATGTTCGACGCAGAAGGTTATGAAGTAGTTGCTATCAACGACCTTACCAGCCCCTCGATGCTCGCTCACCTTTTGAAGTATGACACCGCTCAGGGCAGATACAAATACTGCGACGAAGTTACCGCTAACGACGAAGCAGGTACGATCACCGTAAAAGGTAAGACGATTAAAATCTACGCTGAAAAAGACGCTGCTAACTGCCCTTGGGCTCAGTACGACGTAGACGTTGTTTTGGAATGCACGGGCTTCTACTGCTCCAAAGCTAAATCCGAAGCACACATCAAAGCAGGCGCTAAGAAAGTTGTTATTTCCGCTCCCGCTGGTAACGACCTTCCTACCATCGTTTACAGCGTAAACGAAAACACCCTTACGAAGGAAGATACGATCATTTCCGCAGCTTCCTGCACCACGAACTGCCTTGCTCCTATGGCGAACACCCTTAACAAGCTCGCTAAGATTAAGAAAGGCTACATGACGACGATCCACGCTTACACGGGCGACCAAATGGTTCTCGACGGTCCTCACAGAAAGGGCGACCTTCGCCGTGCAAGAGCAGCTGCTGCTAACATCGTTCCCAACTCCACGGGTGCTGCAAAGGCTATCGGTCTTGTTATCCCCGAACTCAACGGTGTTCTTGACGGTTGCGCACAACGTGTTCCCGTTCCCACCGGTTCCCTTACCCAGCTCGTTGCTATCTGCGAAGGCGAAGTTGACGCTGCTACGGTAAACAAGGCTATGCAGAACGCTGCTTCCGCATCCTTCGGTTACACGGAAGAAGAACTTGTTTCCTCCGACATCATCGGTATCACCTACGGTTCGTTGTTCGACGCTACGCAAACGAAGTGCATGCCTATGGGCGACGGCACGACGCTTGTTAAGGTTGTATCTTGGTACGACAACGAAAACTCCTACACCAGCCAGATGGTTAGAACGATTAAGTACTTCGCTGAACTTTAATCGTATCGGAGTTTCCGAAAAACACGAAAAGAAAGGCTTTCCAAACGGAAAGCCTTTTTGTATATCCTTACTTGTATAAAAGTACGCCCCCAAAGGTTATGCAACCTTTGGGGGCGTTTCCCTTTAATTTCTACGCCGTCTGCCGCCGAATAACATCAACACCCACAACAAAAACCGCAGGAAGAAGATAAGCGAAGTCAACAGTGACGCCACGTAAGTCTGCGCCGCCGCGGAAAGTACCTTTTCCGCGTAAGGAAGCTCCGCTTCCGTCAAAATTTCCTGCTCTAAAAGCATCTTTTTGGCTCTTCTTGACGCATTAAATTCCACGGGCAAGGTCACAAGCATAAACACCGTGGACAACCCGTACAAGCCCACGCCGACCATAGCGATATAAAATCCGACGTCGCTGCTTTTCGTCGCCGTTACCAACAAATCGAGTAACAATCCCACCAAAACAAGCGGAAAGGCGAGCCGACTGCCGATGTTCGTCACGGTTACGAGCGCATTTCGCAGCTTGTAAGGGAAATACCCTTTCTTTTTTTGCATAACGTGCCCGATTTCGTGCGCCGCTACCGCGCAAGCCGCCACCGAATCGTTCCCGTACACCGTTTCCGAAAGGTTCACAAGCTTCTTTTTGGGATGATAGTGGTCGGTCAAATTTCCTTGCACCTTTTGCACTTTAATGTCGGTAACGCCGTTCGCGCGCAACAGCCTCTGCGCCGTATCGTACCCCGTCATGTGCGACTCCGTCGCCATTTGTCCGTACTTTTTGTAGGCGGCGTGCACTCTTGCGCTTGCAACTGCGCTAATAATCATACAAACGAGCGCCACGCCGATAGAAATAAGATAATATTCTAACATTTGAACGTTCCTTTTTTGTTGGTATACTAATAATATACCCATTTTAAGGACTTATAAATCAATTGAGAATGGATACAGCTCCGATTTGGAAACTCCCCTGTCCTTTGCGGCGCGTTTCAAGGCTTCTTTTTTGTCCAAGCCTGCCGCCATATAGTGTTGAATGTGCTCCCGTTCGCTCAAAGCGTTGAGGGGGCTTTCCTTTTCTTCTGCACCGCCGACAACGAGCACGTATTCCCCGCGCTTTTCGCCCGACAAGCCTTCGGCAAGACGAAAGGAAACCGCCTCTTCGTGGATTTTCGTAATTTCACGCACAGCGCAAGCAGGTCTATCCCCGAACACCTCGTACATCGCCTTCACGTCCTTGTCCACGTCTTGGGGTGCGGAGTGGAACGCAAGCGTCAAATCACTATCCTTGTACTTTTCAAGGAGCGCTTTTTTCTCGCTGTTTTTTTCGGGCAAAAATCCAATGAATGCAAACCTGCCTGCCGGTAATGCCGACAAAACGAGTGCGGCAACGAACGCACACGCTCCGGGAATGAGGGTGTACGGCTCGCCGTTTTCACGCAAGGTCTTGCAAACGATATTCCCCGGGTCGGACACAACGGGCGTACCTGCGTCGGACACGACGGCTACCTTTTCGCCGCGGCGGCTCGCCGCTAAAATCTTTTCCGCCGCTTCTTTCTCGTTGAACTTATGACAAGCGAACAACGGTTTCTTGATTTCATACGCATTGAGCAATTTAATCGTATGGCGAGTATCTTCGCAAAAAATCACGTCCGCTTCTTTGAGCGTTTCGAGCGCACGCAGCGTAATATCTTTCAAATTTCCAATCGGCGTCGCCACAAAGCTAACCATAATTTACTCCTTTTTATCGAATGAATTGACTTGCTTTGCAAGTGCTGAATTGTAATTCACTTATTCACTATCGTTTCTAAAATTTCGCAGGCAGGTTTACCGCCTTTAACCGCTTCTACCATCACCAAATACGGTTTCGTCGCGTACCTGCCCCCCACAAATTGCATTTTCTTGACTTCTAACCCCACTTCGTGTAAAGTGTAGCACACTTCCGCAAGCCTATCCGCGCGGTGCAGCATGCAAAGCCTACCGCCGTATTTCAAGGCAAACGCCGCCGCCTTGGCAATCTCTTTCAAATTAATGGTGATTTCCTTGCGGCATACCGCTTTTGCGTAGTCGTCGTTGTCAAAACCCGTGTTCGCTCGCTCGTAGGGCGGATTGCAAAGCACAAGCGAGAATTTCTCGTTATATTCCTTTGGAATATCCTGCAATTTCCCCTGCACGAACGTGAAATTCTCAAAACCGTTATACAAAGCCGTTTTTCTCGACAAAACGGACAATTCTTCCTGCATTTCAAAGAGCGTGAAGGTCATTCCTTGCGCCTTTTCCTTATTCAAAGCATAAAAATGGAAGGCGACAATGCCGCTTCCTGCGCAAAAATCCGCTACGGTATCCCCCTTTTTCGCCTTTGCGAATTTCGAGAGCAAAACGGAGTCGGACGTAAAGCGATAAAGCCGAGTATCTTGCACGATTTTCAATCCGTCAATGAGCATATCTTCCAATACTTCGTATTCGCCAAGACCGAATTTTTCTTCCATCGTGCATACCCCCTTCGTTATATATAAAATAAGTATAGCACTCCGCAGAGAAAAAGTCAAGTATCGCATACTTTTCCACGCAAAAACGCAACCTATTTGCGTGAATACTTTATCGAAATCTATCAAAACCAATCTTGGGGAGTTGAAAAAACGGCTCCCGTCCGAAGATATTTTAACCTACGAGTTTGAAACGCAAGATAAAACCGCCTGCGCCATCGTTTATGCCGACGGCATTGTGAATAAACAGCTTCTCGGCGATTTGATCGCCCGTCCCCTTTCCAAGCTCTCTTTGAAAAGCGCCGAAAACGTAGAAGACGAAATTAAAAAAACCGCTCTTTTCCCTGAATTAAAGATCGCGGAGGATTTCCAAAAGGCGATGGAAGAAATCTTGGATGGGAACAGTCTTTTTCTTGTGGACGGCGTGGCGACGGGCTTCATTGCAGGCGCAAAGCTTTTGCCCAACCGTGCCGTTATCGAGCCTCCCACCGACGTCACCGTAAAAGGGCCGCGCGAGGGCTTTATTGAGGACATCAAGACAAATATGTCGCTTATCCGCAAGCGGTTAAAAACTCCCGATTTGCGCTTTGAAACGGTGCGCGTAGGGAAACGCTCGGATACCGCCGTTTCCGTGTGTTGGCTGCACGGAATTGCCGATGAAGAGGTAAAAAAGCAAATCACGGACAAGCTCAACGCCCTGCAAATTGACAACGTACCCGACTCGTCCTATATCGCCGCCCTGCTCTCGCCGAGAAAGCACTCGATTTTCCGTGTTATCGGCACGACGGAAAAACCCGATATCTTCACCGCAAAGCTCGCCGAAGGCAGGGTGGGAATCCTTGTAGACGGCTCGCCCATCGCGCTCACAGCACCCTTTTTGCTTGCGGAAGATTTGCAAAGCAGTGAGGACTATTTCGTGTCGCCGTTCGTGGCGACGAGCATTCGCTTTTTGCGCTGTATTGCGCTGTTCGTCGCGATCCTGCTCCCTGCATTTTACGTTTCGGCACAACTTTTTAAAATGCAACTTTTTCCGCTTGGACTTATGCTAACAATCGCAAGCAGCGTACGAGATATTCCGCTTTCGCCAAGTCTTGAAATGTTCGTCGTTCTGCTACTTCTTGAAATTCTAAAAGAAGCGAGCATCCGTATGCCAAAATACGTCGGTATGTCCCTTTCCGTCGTCGGGGCGCTCGTGCTCGGCGAAACGGCGGTGAGTGCGGGCTTTCTTTCCACCCCTGCGATTATCATCGTCGCCTTTTCGGGGATTTGCCTGTACACCGTCCCTAATTTTGTGGAAACAGGGAGCTTACTTCGGTGGCTTTTCTTGCTCGTCGCAGGGAGCGTCGGACCGTTCGGCATTGTCCTTCTCGGTGCATTCGTGCTCTATTATATGCTCTCGTCCGATTGCTTCGGCGCACCGATGCTTGCGCCTTTTTCGCCCCTTGTTCCCCACGATTTACGGGATAGTATCGTCAAATACGATATGCTGTCCTTGAAACAACGCCCTCGCCTTTTCCGCTCGAAAAACAAGACGAGATTACGTGTTCCCAACGAAGAAAAAACACAAGGAGAAAATTGATTTGGTTGACTTTATCCCTGCTCCCCCCACAGCGAAAAACACCGAAACTATCCACGCACGACAAATTGCCTTTGCGGCGGCATTCTTACTCCCTGCGGCTAAATTTTTGGAAGCGCCTTCTTTGCTTGCTCGGTATGCAAAGGGGGATTTGCTCTTCCCTGCCGTTTTGCATTTTTTGGTGCAAGCGCTCGTTTTGCTTGGCGTTTTGTATGCCGCTTCCCAATCGGAAAAGAGTTTGCTCGAACGCCTGCAAAATGCGCTCGGCAAGGGAATTTACGTCGTTTACGTATTGTACGCGGCATACTTTCTCTTTGCTGCGGTGCTTCCCTTGCTCGATATGGAAAAGTTCGTCTACGCGGCTTTTTTTGACACCGCACCGACGGCTTTTTCCTTCGCCGCCTTCTTCTTTTTCGCCGCTTTTGCTTGCGTAAAGGGAGTAAAAAGCATCGGGCGCAGCGCCGACCTTTGCTTGTTTTTGTTTCTTTTACCCTTTTGCGTGCTTATGATTATGTCCTTGACGAATGCGGATTTTTCCAATCTTATGCCTTTTTTTGGAACGCCGCTCGAAGGCTCTATGCAGGCGTTTTCTCGCACCGCCCCCCACTTTTCGGACGCCGTTTTACTACTGCCCCTCATTGCAAATTTGCGTTATAAAAAGAACGACGGTGTGAAAATTACAATCGGTTATGCTAGCGGAGCGGTGTTTACCTTGTTTTTTCTTGCCGTGTTTTTTAGCATTTACGGCTCGATTGCTCCACGAGAACATTATGCCTTTTCTAAAGTGGCGCAATATTTTCCTGCGCTTGCCGTCGTAGGCAGAATAGACCTTGTTTTTATCTATCTTCTTTCCGTAGTTTTGCTTTTTTACACGTGTTTGCCCTTACAATATACCGCCGATTTACTCGCAAAAAGCTTTTCCACGAAAAGAAAAACTTTTATTTCGGCAATTTTGAGCCTTGCGCTACTATTCGCCGTGCTTTTTCTCAACCGCTTTTACGACGGATTTTACGCAACGATTACGGGAAAATTACCTTTCGTTTTTTGGCTCATCGCAGACATGCTCCCCTTGTTTTTGCTCTTTTTGCCTAAAAACCAGAACTCAAACACCCCTATAAAAAAGGAGAAACGCTATGCATAACGCTCATGCGCGAAATACCGTTCGCTATTATATCATCATTGCGGTTTTGCTGCTTTTTTTGTTCTTTTCCAACGATTTCGGTATGATAGACGTGCAAAAAACCGCCATTGTAACGGCGGTGGGTATTGACCGTGTCGACGGAGATTTTTCCGTTACAGCGCAAATTGCCATTCCGCAGTCTTCCACGTCGGGAAAATCCACGCAATCGGTACAAATCGTAAGCAAAGGCAAGACAATTGCGGACGCATTTGAGGAAATCAACGCAAAGACGGGATGGTATCCAAAGCTCGTTTTTTGCAACTTGATTTTGCTTGGCGAAGAAGCGTGCAAGCAAGACGTTTTCGACGCGCTCGATTACTTTTTACTCGACGAATACCTTTCCGATAACTGTCTTGTCGCCGCTTGTGACGGGCTTGCCAAGGATATTTTGAATGAGTCGGCTCTCGTCGATCCCACTTCAGGCGTTGCCATCGGCAAGGTGCTTTCCGCACACGCAGAACGAGTGGGAACGGTACTTCCCAACACCCTTCGAGCTTTCGCTATCGGGTATTTTGGGGATAGCAAAAGCAGTTTTTTACCCATTGTAAAAACCGAACCCCAACAAGAAGAAACGGCAGTAAAGCCTGCCGCAAATGCAAACGGAAACAACGGCGGAACACCAAGTGAAACAGACAAAACAAAGCCCGTTTTTAGCGCAAGCGAAACGGCTCTTTTCGTGGGCGGAAAACGAGTAGGGACTCTCACCTCGGAAGAAACCTTTGCTTATGGCACCGTGCAAAACGAGTTAAAGCTCGCCTTTTATACCGTAGCGCTTGACGACGAAAACTGCACCTTGACCATCAAGCAAAATTCTTCCAAAACGGGCTTGAAGGTAGGCAAAGACGGGCGAGCAAGCTTAAAAATCCAACTCACGTTGTCTTCGGGAATCGCCGACTATTCCAAAGCCGTTCCGCAAACAGAGCTTGCGGACGCAGGCGACGTACCCAACGGCGTTTTCGCCGCCGCAGAAAAGAAGCTCGCAGGGGAAATCCACTCCCTTTTTGAAAAAGCCAAAGGATTTGGGTGCGACATCTTCGGTGTAAGGGATATGCTTCTCAAACACGGGAACCGCGCGCAAAGGAATTTCGCCGACGGTATTCTAAAAAACACGCAAGCGGAAGTGTCCGTCAAATTCCAAAACGTGCGCTAACCCCCCATTTCCTTTTCGTCGTTTGCGAACGCAGGGTTTGGCTCTTTTCCACCATAAAAAGGTGGGATTGGCAGCCAAAAATAGGGTGAAAATTATCCACATTGCTCTTTTGTCGCCTTTTATCGAACGGTGTCGAAAATACAATTATAAGCACGAACGGAAGGCAATTTTTTTCCGCACAAACGAGAAAAAAGTGGATAACTGTGGATAAACAAGGGTTGTCCACCGCATCAATATATAAAATGTGGATAACTTTCCTTGTTTTACTGTTTGCTTTTTCATTTTTCCCTATTTTTTCCAACTATTTGACAAAATTCGCTATATTTTCGGTGGATAAACACGGCGAACTCCCTTTAAAAATCATACGAATATATGTTCGTGGCGGTGGATAACTTTTTAATTTTCGTAAAAAGTGGATAAATATGCTCGATTTTCACACAAAAAAGATGAAAAATGTCCGTTTTATCCACAAACAAACGTTCTTTTCCGCACGACGTAAAAAACTTATCCACATTTATCCACAACGGCTTTTTTGCATAAAATAAAACACGGTGCATAAAACACCGTGTTTTTCGCTTGTTTTTTCTTATATAAATAGGCCGATAAGCCAAATAATCGGGTTGTGGTTGTACAACAAGCCGACCACTGCGCTATTGTTGAGATACGCCGCCAAGGTATCGGACGGAATCAAGGTCAAAATAGAAATGATACCGCTTATAAGCAAAATCCCTTCCGTAAGCCCGACGAGCATTCCGAGAAAGGCGTCTATTCCTCTAAGAAGGCTAATTCGTTTGATGACTGCGCCAAGCCCCTTTCTCAAAAGCAAGAATAAAAGCTTTACAATAAGGAAAATCAACACGCCGATGATGAGCATACAAACGAGCCGCGCCGAAACGCCGCCAAGCACCATAGCCACCGTGGTATCCGCAGGGAAATTCCCTTTTCCGAACCATTTTACGGCAAGATTCACTAAGATTGCCGATAAATCCTTGTTTGCAAGCGCCGCATCCATACCTTCGGAGCTTATAAGCATATCAAAGCCGTTTATTTTTGAAAAAGCGCCCGTAAAAAGCTTATCAAACCACCCTTGCAAGCCGAACAAACCGCCCGTGATACTTAAAAGGAGTTTGGAAAATAACACCGCTGTGATGATCGCCGCCGTCGTGGAAATCAACCCAAAAAAGCACTCCACAAAACCCCGTTTTGCACATACGAATACAAACAAAAGCAAGACGACGATAAGTACAACGTCTATCAAATAATTCGTCCAATGCGCCGCACAAAGATTATTCAAAAACGAGCCAATTTGCATTTTCGCCACCTCCTTTTATATATTTCGCTTTTCCGTCCTCATTATACCATATAAAAGTGTTTTTTTCAAGGGGATTTTTGTGAAAATTTTCCGTATAAAAGACTTTTTTTGGGGAATAATCAAAAAGATATTTTTTTAGGGGACAAGCGCATGGAATATTCCTTTCATATTTATAATAAACTTGCGGCAGACGGTGTTACCATGTCCGCAGATAGACTTTTACACACCGATTTTTTGCGGAAAAATAACAAAATGAAGGGGGCAGGTACGGATTCAATCCCACTTCTTAGCGAAAAAGAAGCTTGGGCGATAGAAAAACCGCCCGTAATTGTTTGCGTAGGGAGCGACCTTGCCATCGGGGACAGTTTAGGCCCTATCACGGGCTCTATGCTCAAATATAAAACGCAGGGCTTGGACGTATTTTTGTACGGAACGCTCGCCGCCCCCGTTACAGCGAAGGAAATTCCGTATATGCACACTTTTTTAAAGGAAACGCATGCAGGCAGTCAAGTGCTTGCGATTGACGCCGCCGTAGGCGATAAGGGGGATATCGGGCTTATTCGAGTGCAGGATTCCCCCCTTCTTCCCGGCGCAGGCGCAAATAAGAAGCTCGGCGCTATCGGCGACGTTTCAGTGATGGGGATCGTAGCGGAAAAATCCCTTTCCAATTACGGGCTTTTAAACACCACTCGTTTGAACTTAGTTTACACGATGTCGGAAATTATATCCGAATCGATCGCGGCGCTTTTGTGGGAGCGGTGCAGTCGAAAAAAAGACAGAAAAAACGCTTGACAGAGCGAAAATTGCGCGCTATACTATAGAGGAATAATAAGCGTCGAAAAGGAAGGTTTTCGGTAAACACTTCCGCTTAAAAAAACCGAGGTACAATCGAATGAAGTTTCTAACGACCAAACGCCTTTGCCGCGCGGGTGTAATCGCCGCGCTGTACGTGGCGCTGACGTACGCATTTGCACCTCTCGCTTTCGGACCTTTTCAAATCCGACCTGCAGAGGCGCTTTGTATTTTAGCGCTGATTTATCCCGAAGCAATCCCTGCTTTATACATCGGGTGTATGCTTTCCAATTTACAATCCGCATATCTTGTTTACGACGTTTTTATCGGCTCGCTTGCGACGTTGCTTGCGGCGACGGGAACGTATTTAATCGGCAGATTTATACGAAATACTCCGTTAAAGATTATCTTGGGCGGATTTTTCCCCGTTGTATTGAATGCGTTTATCATTCCGTTGATTATCGTATTTTTATGTGACGGCGGATTAGAGGGAAAATCGCTCACCGTTTCATATTTTACCTTTGTAGGCTCGCTTGCGTTGACGGAATCGGTGTGGGTTTACGGCTTGGGAACACCCTTATATCTTGCATTTTTGCGAATGCGAAAAAAGGGCATTCGAATCCTACAAGATTAAACAAGCTCTACTTGCGTACCACACCATAAACGTATATACAATAATTTGTTAATTTACAAAAAGGTGCAGAAGTTTTTCTTCTGCACCTTTTTATAATTCTTCTTTTGGTAATTCCATCAACATGATTAAATCCCTTATAATTCGAAAATCTCTTTCGTTAAGATTTCGAAGTTTTTCTACTACCGTTTGGTATTCTCCTCTGGGTATGTCTCCGTCTATTAATTCACGAGGGGATATTTTTAATACATCACAAATTAAAAAATAATCTTTCATTTTTAATTCCGTTATTCCTCGCTCTATAACAGAAACTTGCTGTCCCGTTATACCAATCGCATTTCCTACCTCTCGCAAAGAAATTCCTTTTCTTTTTCTTGTTTTTCTCAACTCTTGTAAAAAAAAATTGTAATCCATAATAAATTCCTATCCTTTGTATTTTTATTATAATACAAGCATTGCTTGTAAGTCAAGAATAAATACAAGTGTTACGTGTATTATTTAAAAAAGGGGTGATTTATTTATGGTTACAATATTAGATATTTCTAAAAAGCTGACTGAAGCAATCAATCAAAGCGGATTAACACAAAAAGAAATCGCACAAAAAATCGGGGTAAAGCAACAGCAAATTTCAAGCTATGTACACAATAAAAATTTGCCTGCGTTAGACACCCTTTCTCGTCTTTGCACGGTTTTAGATTTAGATGCGAATGATATTTTATGTGTTGAACGGCCAAAACAGTACTAATTTTACCATGAAGTTGGTCAACGCCTACGGCGTAAATTACGCAAAACTGCGTTTTGCTTGGGTTGGGTATTACTTTCTATAGATTCTGTCTATACCCGTTAAGGGTTTCTTGCCCTTAAAACTAGCAAGGGTGTTACACCCTTGACCTTTACTATAATAGAAAAACTCCGTACGGAAAACCGTACGGAGTTTTGTTTTTACTTATCTTCGCTGTTGCCGCTGTTACCAAGGAAAATACCGAAGAAATCGTTATTTGCCTTCATCGTCGTACCGCCGCCGTTACCCGACGAAGGCTTTCTGTCACGGTTGAAGGGCTTCTTGTTAAAACCGCCGCTCTTGCCGCCACGGTTACCGTAGCCACGGCCGCGATCATTGCCTCTGCGGTCTCTGCCGCCGCGATTTCTATCTCTTCTGTCGCGTTCGTTTCTTGCGGGAATTGCAGGAGCGTCCGCATCTTCAAGGTTGTCGGGAATAATCACAATGTAACGGTTAGGCTCTTTACCTTCACTTACAGTCGAAACGCCTTCACGTTCGGAAAGTGCCGCGTGAATAATTCTTCTTTCATAGGGGTTCATCGGTTCAAGCTTAATCTTCTTCCCAAGACGGATTGCCTTTTGCGCAAGATTTTCCGAAAGTTTGTTAAGCGTTGCTTCACGATTTTCACGATAATTTTCGCAGTCAACCACAACACGCTTATACTCATCTCTGCCCGTGTTTGCAACCGCGCCTGCAAGCGTTTGGATTGCGTCGAGCATTGCGCCGTGCTTACCGATGATCGATGTCGTGTTCGCCGCCGTTACGTTAATTTCAACCTTTTCGCCTTCCGCAACAAGCTCCGTGCTTGCGGTGATATTCAAAAGCTTGAATAAGCCTTCCAAAAATTCAACCGTTCTTTCGCCGTCCGTTGCGCCGCTTGCTTGAACGGGAGCTTCCGTAGATTCTTCCGTTTCCTTCACGCCGATTTCCACGCGCGCCTTAATGGAACCAAACAACTTTCTTTTCCCTTCTTCAAGAACGCGAATTTCTACTTCTTCTCGTTCCACACCAAGCTCTTTCAAGCCCTTTTCAACGGCGTCGTCAACCGTCTTGCCCGTAAATTCCGTGTATTTCATTTTATACTCCTCGCCCCCAAGGGTGATTTTAAATAGGGGGCTTCATAATTCTCTCGTTATTTCTTCTTTTTGTTCGCTTTGTCTGCGTCGTAAGCTTTTACTTTTTTAACTTTTCCGTTCGTTGCCGCCGCTCTGCCTGCAAAACGTCTGTTGTATTTTTCAAGCTCTGCTTTTTCCGCTTTCTTTTCCAAAGATTTGTCTACAAGTTTATTGATAATAAGCGTGGAAAGCAGCGAGAATACGTTACTAATAATCAAGTAGATAGAGAACGCCGAGCTATACATGAACGAGAATACCGCAAACATACCCGTCATAACAACCATCATAATCTTTTGTTGACCTGCGCCCTGTCCGTCTACTGTCGAATACTTTTGTTGTTCCTTTTGCGAACGCATGGAAACGAACTGTTGTAACAAGATCGTACCAATCGAAAGAGCGATAAGCACGAAATAACCGTTCATATCCTTCTTTTCAGCAGCAAGCTCTTCGGTGATCGTCGCATACCCGTCCTTCGTGTAGGCAGGGATACCCTTTACTTTGGATTCACTATTGCACGAGCAGGATCTTCTCTCTACAATGGAGCTGCTGAATTCTTTATATCCAAGAACGGGGTGTTTATAAACTGCGTCCGTAACCCAAATATTCTTAATCCAGAAGAAGTCGGTATCATTCTTAACCTTCTTGTCGTAGGTAACCTTAACAGCTCTTTGCGCGCCTTCCACGAAATATTCGCGCACCGCTGCATTCGAGCGTTCCTTTTCAATCTTCACTTTTCGCGCTTCAAGCTCCGCTTTTGCTTCCGCAGTCAGAGTTTCCGCTTTCAACTCTTCGTTGATTTGATCGATTTCGCTTTGTCTGCTCGTATATTCCGCGTAACTGTAAATTTCTTTCTCTAATTCTTTGTCGGAAAGTACTTGATCTGCATCGATGAAATAAGATTTATTCTTTGCTTTCTTAATAAGCTCCGAAATTTTCGCAAACGTTACCTTTTCTTCGTCTACCTTATACGAAATCACACCTGCGTTATCTATGGTAACGATTTCGCCTGCATTCATATCCGCAGCGTAAAGGTAGGTGTAATAGAAATACTTTTTCTCGTCGCCTTGCTTAGAATAATCGGCGGTTTTTACGGTATATTTTACCGTGCCCGTGGGCTTGTACGTCGTTACACCGTTTTCGTCTTGAACGGATTCCGTTTCGATATAATAGGTAAGATTATCTTCGTTAAGCTCCGCAATATTCACTTCTAACGTTTGGTTGTACGATTTTACAAGCGTATTATAGTTTTCCAAATTAGAATAAGACGAGAAGGAGTTAAACGAGCCGATTGCCACGAAGAATATAACCATGGAAACGATCATAGGCAAGCACGAAGAGAACATAGACATACCGTTCTTCTTGTACATTTCCATGACTTTTTGGTTGTACATATCTTTATCGTTGGCATACTGCTTTTGCAGTTTTTCCATCTCTTCTTGGTTTTCCTTCATCTTTTGATTCTGCTTACGCATACTGATTCTTTGGAAAACGTCTAAGGGTAAAACGACAAGCTTCAAGATAAGGGAAAACAAAATAATACCCACGCCCACGCCTGTTGCGCCGACGAGAATACCGATGAATTTACCGATGAAATCGAGGTCGATCTCGTGTAATTTTTCAAAATACGGAAGGGTTACTTCCAAAAGGTTAAATAATTCCATCGTTTACCTTATGCGGAATGACCGCGTTTCTTTTTTTGTTACTTTTTTTGCGGATATCCGCATTTTTTCTCACATGAGCCATTTTCTCTTATAAAAAGATAAGGGAGCAGGATCGTAACCGCCTTTCGAGAAGGGGTTGCAACGCAAAATTCTCCACGCGCCGAGTAAAATACCAAGCAGGACGCCTTGATTATTGATACACTCCATCGTGTACTGCGAACAAGTGGGATAATACAGGCAGGTATGGCGTGAGATATACTTTTGGTAAAAACGGATCAATCGCATACATATCGTTTTTCCGATATTGAGAATCGGATTGAATACCGTTTTTTTTAGATATAGAAAATTTTCCTTAAAAAGGGCAGAATAACTCCATTTTAAAGGCTTTCTTTTTCGATTATCCATTTTAAGTGTTGTTTAAAGGTATGATAAGAGTACGCGTCGCAAACCTTCGGGATTACAATAACGGTATAGTTACCCTGCATTTGGTCTTGCGTAGCGCGGAAAGCTTCTCTAACAAGTCTTTTAATGCGGTTGCGCATCACGCTTTTGCCGTGTCTTTTTCCTATGGAAATACCCATTCTCATCTCTTTGGAGGGACGGTAAATCAAGGTTAAAGAAGGCGAAAAAGCTCGCTTCCCGTTTTTGAAAAGTCTTTGAAAATCCGCTTGTTTTTTTAATCTTAAATACTTCATTTTCCTTCTATTAAAAAATGGTAAATCCTCTCCTTTTATACAAAGGAAAGGAATGTTACATTTTCTTTATTGGAAATTAGTGGGTAAGTCTCTTTCTACCTTTTGCTCTGCGTCTCTTGAGAACTTTTCTTCCTGCGGTCGTTGCCATTCTCTTACGGAAACCGTGTACTTTGCTCTTTTGTCTCTTTTTGGGCTGATAAGTTCTTTTCATAATTTTTCTCCTAATTAGGTTTTTATTTTCATTTTTTAAGTTACCGCGGTATTCCCCATGATAACCTTATCAATTATACCGCAAACAAGTAGGTCCGTCAAGTAATTTTACAAGCTTTTTTCTTGATTTCCTTTTATTTTGCGGTGATTTTTCGCCTTTTTTTTCTATATTATACCTGCGCGCTCATTCTAATAGGAACGATTAAATATTGCGAACGCTTGTCCTCAACGTTTTCTACCGTGAAGGGGGAAATGGGCATATTAAAGGAAAGGAGTACCTGTTCTTCTTCAAGCGCTTTGAGAGCGTCAAGCAAGAATTTACCGTTCATTGCAATCTTGATTTCCTTACCTTCAAGCTCCGCAACCACCGTTTCTTCTACTTTACCCATATCGGAGTTTGCGTTGATGACGATTTTATCGTTCTTCACGTCGAGAATAACAAGATTATTCTTATCTCCGCGGATCAATACGGACGCACGTTCTACACTGTCGATGAGCTCCGCTCTCTTCGCAACCACTCTCGTCGTGAAATCGATAGGATAAATATTTTCCTTTTTAACAAATTCGCCTGCGTACAAGCGCGACGTAATAACGGTATCCTTCACCGCAACGGAAAGAAGGTTTTTGTCCGCATAAATCTTCAAACCTTCGTCCCCTTCAAGCATACGGGCAATTTCCGTGAGCGTTCTTGCAGGGCAAACGATCTTCATTTCACCACTCGAAAGGGTATCGCAATAGGAGCAAGCCATACGGAAACCGTCGAGCGCCGTTGCCGTAAGCACGCCGTTTTTCGCTTCGAGAAGCGCACCCTTCAAAATAGGTCTGCTATCGTCGGTCAAACAACAGAAAACCACTTTGGAAATGAGCGTTTTAAGCTCGTTTTCTTTTACTTCAAAATAGTTTTTTCCTTCCGTACTTCTGTCGCCCAAACGGGGGAAATCTTCCGCAGAAAGGGATTGCATATACGATTCGCTGTCGCCGTATTTAATCGTGATACCTTTTTCATCTGAATAAATAATAACTTCAAATGCGGAAATTTTACCCACGAAATCAGCAAACGTCTTGCCGTTTACGCAAAATTCGCCCTCTTCAAGAATTTCCGCTTTAATTTTCTTTTCAATGGAAATTTCACCGTCGTAAGCGGTCAACGTCAAGCCGTCGTTTTCCGCGTGGATTTTAACACATTCGAGAATGGGGTTAGTCGTCTTTACAGCGCAAGCCTTGCATACGGTAAACGCCGCATCCGAAAGTACCGTTCCGTCACATACGAATTTCATCTTCTTCTCCTTCTTTCCCCCATAGGGGGAACACTCTTTTATTATCCTTGCTATTGTACCATATTATCCCCATTTTTGCAAGCAAAAACCGCAGGCTTTTCCATAGAAAAAGCGTTCAAATGAAAATAATCTCGTTTTCCGCGTGGATTTTCTTGAAATACCTTACCGTGTACGCCGTTCCGCCCGTATCTTTTTTACAGTAGGTAATGAGGACGTCCGCTCGCTCCGCCATATACCGATCGCGCGCTTGCATACAGTAATTTGTGTAACGCTCGAAAAGCACCACACGCTCGTCGGCGGCTTGGCAAACCTTTACATACCGCTTTTTATCCCTATCCGAGAAATACTTGTCCTGATCGGGACAGGGGATACACGCAATCAATTTGATATGCTTATATCTTCTCTTAAAGGCGAGCACCGTTTCCGCCGCAATGAGATCAAAACCTACCGCCATGCCGTTGTAGAAGGTATCTACACCCTTTTCAATAAGCGCCTTTATTTCGATTTTTAATTTCCGAGCGGAAAAATCCTTTCCAAGCTCACGATGACCGGTAAAAGCGCAGGTTTTCGGGGTTTCTATTGTATTGTCGGTAACACGCAACTGCTCCATAATTACTCCAAAATAATAGATTGTTTCTATTATACCATACTTTGTAAAGTTGTCAATAACGAACTGACAAAAAAACGGATGAAAATTGTGTGATTTTTTTATATAAAAATAAGTATTTCTTATATAAAGCAAGCTTTGCTTGCTTTTTTTTCTAAATTTCGACTTTTTTAGCTATAATACAATCTCAAAAAATAACGTACTCTAATAGTTAATCTCGATAGATTTTTTACCTATATTCTCTATGCGGTACTATGTAAGAAAAGCTTGTTTATTGCAGGGCTTAATAATTAACAGAAAAAACGGCTTCGCTGTGTAGCTCATAACTGCGTTTTGCTTTATTGGGACTTTGTTTGTGGTCTCTACTTGCAACGTCGTTTTTCGGCAAGCTTATCTTGCAGTTAAGTTATATTTATATAAATGTAAATAGTAGTATTATTAGTAGTGTCGAGTGGAATTGTGGACAACCATTCCTCAATCCACTGTAAACCCTTTAAAATAAAGGAAAAGTTTGTCGAAAACAGACCGTGGATAACATCACTTTTTATTGTGGAATACTCTGTGGACGAAATGTGGAATTGTGTAAAGTTTCCACGAGTACCCCGAAATTAGTGCGAATAATTATGCAAAAATAAATGAATAAAAATAAAATTTGGAAGGTATCCACCGAAACTATCCCCACTGTGGATAACTTTATAAACAGTGTGTGGGGAAAAGTGTGTAAAAAGGATTGCTATCCCACGCCTTTTGTGGTATAATA
The DNA here is from genome assembly GCA_017505465.1 of Clostridia bacterium. Lineage (GTDB taxonomy): Bacteria > Bacillota > Clostridia > Christensenellales > Borkfalkiaceae > Scatosoma. The sequence continues at coordinate 28,030 of JAFVPE010000018.1, forward strand.
AAAAGGCTATGAGTATTAGAAACGTAGAAGAAATCTATCAAAACGAAATAAATGGGAAGCAAAAGGAGCGCTTGGAAGCCTTTCGCTTGCTCCTGCTTGAATATAACCAAAAATATAATTTGACAACCATTTTAGAAGAAAAAGACGTCTATTATAAACACTTTTTGGATAGCGCGGCAGGCATGGATTTGTTTCCTTTAAACGCAAAAGTAGCGGAAATCGGTTCGGGGGCAGGCTTTCCTTCGCTTGTGCTTAAAATTCTTCGCGACGATCTTTCCTTCGATCTTTTTGAAAGCGTGGGGAAAAAATGCGAGTTTTTGAAGGTGGTTGTGGATAAACTCGGCTTATCCAACGTGCATATTTATAACTTACGCGCGGAAGATGCGGCAAAGGACGGAAAATTCCGTGAGGGGTACGACTGCGTAACCGCCCGCGCCGTTGCGAGAATGAATACTCTTTCCGAATACTGTATGCCGTTTGTTAAAGTTGGCGGTCAATTTATTGCGTACAAGAGCGGCGACGTTACCGAAATTCAAGAAGCGGAAACCGCCTGCAAAATTCTCGGCGGTAAGATAGAGAAGATTTACGAATATTCTCTTCCCGAAGGGTATGGCGACAGAGCGCTTGCCGTGGTGAAAAAGACGAAAAACACCCCGAACAAATATCCGCGCGGCCAAGGAAAAGAAAGAAAAAATCCCCTTTAAAAATAAAAACAACGTACCATGTACGCGTTGAAAAAGAAAAACACGGTCTTTCGACCGTGTTTTTATAAATTATATGTTTTTAATAAAGCTTTCACTACACTGTTAACAAGTTCAAAATCTTTATATACCATAAAACTTCCTATATATAAAAAAAATATGTATATATTATACTACATAAATTTTTGTAAGTTAAGTATTTATACATATTTTTATGTAAAATAAAAAAATAGGAGGAATAATATGGAATTAAACATCGGAGAATCATTAAAATATCAAAGAGAAACACACGGATTATCTCAATCGCAGTTGGCAAAACAAACGGGATTAAAACAACAAATGATAAGTTGGTGGGAAGCAGGAAAAGGTTTGCCGAATATAGAGTTTTGCATTAGGCTTGCAGATTTTTATGAAATAACATTAGATGAATTAGTGGGAAGAAAAATATAAAAACACGGTCAAACGACCGTGTTTTTATTTATGTGCATTCGGTTTTACAAGGATTGTTTTGTAGTCGGTATATACCACGAAACCTGCTTTGCCCTTATTCGGCTTCTTGACGAATTTTCGTTTGCAGTAATCTACGGGAATTTTATCCCCGTCCCGTCCGTCGGAATAATAGGCGCAAATTTCTGCGGCAAATAAAAGTGTTTCATCGCGTACCTGCTCCCCTTGTGTGACGATAATCACGTGGGAAGAATGGTATTTTTGCGTGTGTAGCCACATATCATCGGGGCTTGCCAAACGGAGCAATCTATCGTTTTGCAGATTGTTTCTTCCTGCGTAAATTTTCATTCCGTTACACTCGTATTCACGGAAGGGAATTTCCACTTCCTTGCGCTTGCCGCTCACTCTCGCTTTGGGTACTTTAAGTAAGCCCATTTCCGTCATTTCCGTTTCGATTTCTTTCAAATCGTCCATACTCTCGGCGGAAATAATTGCGGAAAGCACGCTGTCCGTGTACGCAATTTCCGTTTCTTCATTCTTGAGCATCGGCGTGAGAATCTCTTTCGCCCGTTTGTATTTATTATACGTCTTGAAATACCGTTGCGCATTCTTCGAAGGGGAAAGGGTGGGATCGAGGGTAATTTTTATACTGCCGCCGTTTACGTCGTACCAATTTTGGAGTGTTACACACGTCATACTCTTATCGATTTGATAGAGATTTGCCGTCAACAATTCCCCTTTTATGCGGTACTCATCCGCTTTTTCTGCGTCCTTTAACCGCTCCAACGTTTCTTGTAGTTTTTTCGTTTGCTTTTTCTTCAAGCCGCGCGCGGTATTTTCCAACTTGCGTTTTCTATCTTCAAACCCTTTTTTCGTTTCCCGACGGGTGAAAAATTCATCTTCCGCTTTGCAAAGAGAGGGCATAGAAACGCCCCCATCCACGGGGAAAGCGAAAAAGTCGGCAGGAACGCCGTTTTTTACCGTCAAGCAAGGATTGCAAGGCTCGTTAAAACAAAACTCGCCGACAAACTCCCAAAAAGGGGTTTTTGCCGCGGAAGAAAGACAAGTAGTGAGCGAGCCTTCCGATAAAACCGCGCGTTTGACAATTTCTCTTGCCGTGGGCAGCGCAAGCCCTGCCACGTTCTCAAAAAGAAAGACGGAAAGACTTTCTTCGTCGGGCGTTTCTTCTCGTATAGAAAGATAGTTTTGCAACCGTGAACGCATACCTGCCCCGTCCAAAACGTGTAATTTAGCCTGCGGAGTCGGGTATAAATACTTCGCACCCGTAAGCAAAACTCTACGGGAACTATCTTCCAAAGCGGTGGTTTTAAGCGCCCCTAAAATGACGCCGTTTTCCGTTAAAATGATATTCGAGTATTTTCCCATCAACTCACAATACAACGTTCGTTTGCATTGAGAAAAATCCGTCGTGCAAAAAAGGTCTATTTCGATAATACGCTCGAATTCATACTGTCGAACTTCCAAAATTTCCGCATTTTGCAAATGTTTACGAAGCAACATACAAAAATTCGGCGCAATCGGCGCAGGCTCTTTTTCAGTTAAAGACAAACAAACTCTTGCATTTGACGCATTTGCGCTCAAAATGAGTTTAACCGTCGATTTTCCGGTGTATATAATAAAGGTAAGCTCGTCTTTATTGACTTGGGAGATGCGGTTGATCTTACCGCCGACGAGAAAGGTATTCAATTCTTTCGCCAATCTGCGAATATGAAAAGCGTCCTGCGGCACGTTCCGCCTCCTTGTGGATTACTCTTTCTCAATTATACCCCAAAATAATAAAATTGTAAATAAAAACAAGCGAAAAACGAGCAAAAAACGCTTTATTTTCTTCATTAAATATGGTAAAATATAAAACGGTGCGGATAAAATCCGTACAAAGATAAAGAAAAAATAAAAAATTCAGTATAGATGTAGGAGATTTACAATGAAGTACACTACCAAAGCGGCAGAAAAAAGCACGGTAAAAATCACCATCAAATTCGACGGTGAAGAATGGAAGGCAGCGCAACAAAACGCTTACCTTAAATTGAGAGGCAAATTTACAATCAACGGTTTCCGTAAGGGCAAAGCTCCCAGAAACGTTATTGAAAACGCATACGGCAAAGGCGTTTTCTATGAAGAAGCGCTCAATACGATGTTCTCGGAAAACTATGGCAAGATCATCGAAAAGGACGCAAAGAAATATACGGTTGTCGGCGATCCCGAAGTTTCCGTGGACAAACTTGAAGACGACGGCGTTACCCTCGTAGCTATCGTTCCCGTTCGCCCCGAGGTAAAAATTTCCTCTTACACGGGTATGAAAATTAAGGAATTCGCGTATAATGTTAAGGACGAAGAAGTGGAAGCGGAAATCGCACGCGTGCTTGACAGAAACGCTCGCAAGGTAGAAGTTACCGATCGTGCGGCGCAGCTTGGCGACATCGCAAACATCGATTTCGTTGGTACGGTTGACGGCGTGAAGTTTGAAGGCGGCGAAGCTGAAAAATTCGACCTTACCCTTGGCAGCGGTCAATTCATTCCCGGATTTGAAGATCAAGTCGTTGGTATGAACGTTGGCGAAACGAAGGACGTAAACGTTACCTTCCCTGAAAATTATCAGGCGGAAAACTTGAAGGGCAAAGCGGCTGTTTTCGCAGTAAAGCTTAACGCGCTTCAAGGCAAAGAACTTCCCGAACTCACCGATGAATTCATCAAGGAAGCAACGGGCAGCGCAACGGTTGAAGAATACAAGGCGAAAGCAAAAGAACGTTTGGAAGCACAAGCAAAGCGCAGAGCAAACGACGCTACGGAAAACAGCATTCTTGAAGCAATCGCTGCAAACACCGAAGTTGAAATTCCCCAAGCAATGATTGAAAGAGAAATCGACGGTCTTGTTCAAAAGTTTGAATATCAACTTATGTACCAAGGCTTGAAATTGCAGGACTACCTTGATTTCTTGAAGGTTACCCTTGCAGACTTCAGAAAGAACTACGAAGAACAAGCGAAGAAGAACGTTACGAGCCAACTCATCATCAACCACATCATCAAGGAAGAAAAACTTGAAGCTACCGACGAAGAAGTGGAAGCAAAGGTTGCTGAACAGGCTGCATCCGTTAACAAGACGGCGGATGAATATAAGAAGAATATGGATCCTCGCCAATTCGACTATATCAGCAGTGACATCGTAATCACGAAGCTCTTCGATTTCCTCAAAGCAAACAACGAAATGTATATCGAAGACTAATCAAATAGACATACAAGGGGCGACCTGTAACGAGGTCGCCCAAATAAATTAAAAAGGATTGATAAAATGGAAGAAAAAAACGTTTTAGTTCCTTACGTTGTGGAACGCACTTCTTCGGGTGAACGTACTTACGACTTGTACTCCCGTCTGCTTGACGATAGAATTATTTTCTTGAGCGGCGAAATTAACGACGCGCTTGCAAATACCGTCGTTGCGCAGCTTATTTACCTTGAAGGGAAGGATTCCACAAAGGACATCAGTTTGTATATCAACTCCCCCGGCGGCAGCGTTTCGGCAGGTATGGCGATTTACGACACGATGAACTATATCAAGTGCGACGTTTCCACGATTTGTATCGGTATGGCAGCGTCCATGGGCGCTTTCTTGCTTTCGAGCGGTGCGCGCGGTAAGCGTTACGCTTTGCCCAACTCTGAAATTATGATTCACCAACCTCTTGGCGGTGCGCAAGGTCAGGCAAGCGATATTAAAATTCAAGCAGAGCATATTCTTCGCACAAAAGCGAAGCTCAACCGCATTTTGGCGGAAAATACAGGCAGAGATATTGCCACGATTGAGCGCGACACTGACAGAGATAACTATATGTCGGCAGACGAAGCAAGAAATTACGGCTTGATCGATAGAGTCTTCGTAAGAAGATAATCTTTATTTCGCAATCTCTGTATGCGCAAAATCTACGGATTTTGCGCATTTATTCACAACGCCTAAAACATCGGCGTACATATAATTTGGAGTAATTTAAATTATGGCTAATAAAAATCAACATTGTTCCTTCTGCGGAAAACCCAAGGAAGAAACCCGTCGTTTGATTACAGGTCCGGACGGTGCTTGCATTTGCGACGAATGCGTCGAAATTTGCAAATCGATGGTCGACGAATGGGAAACAGCGGATAAGGATACTTCCGAACAAGTTCCTCTTAAAAAACCCGCGGAAATCAAAGAAGAGCTCGACAAGTACATCGTTGGCCAAGACAAGGCAAAACGAGTGCTTTCGGTTGCCGTTTACAACCATTATAAGCGTATCAACGCAACGGTGAAATCCAAGAAAAAGGACGACGACGGTATCGAAATCGAAAAGAGCAACGTGCTTTTGCTCGGCCCTACCGGTAGCGGTAAAACCTTGCTTGCAAGAACGCTTGCGAAGATTTTGAACGTGCCTTTTGCTACGTCGGACGCAACGACGCTCACGGAAGCAGGCTACGTCGGCGAAGACGTCGAAAATATCCTTTTGAAGCTCATTCAAAACGCAAATTACGACATTGAACGGGCGCAGCGTGGTATCATTTATATCGATGAAATCGACAAAATTTCAAGAAAGAGCGAAAACGTTTCCATTACGCGCGACGTTTCGGGCGAAGGCGTACAGCAAGCGCTTTTGAAGATCATCGAAAGCACGACGGCGAGCGTTCCCCCGCAGGGCGGCAGAAAGCACCCCAACCAAGAATGCTTGCGCATTGATACGACGAATATTCTCTTTATTTGTGGCGGCGCTTTCGTGGGACTTGATAAAATCGTTTCTTCGAGAAAGGACGATACGACGCTTGGCTTCGGCGGTAAGGTAAGACTCGGCGCAAACGAAGCGGACTACTCCGTTTTGGACGACGTAAAACCGCAGGATTTGACGAAATTCGGCTTAATTCCCGAATTCGTTGGGCGTATTCCCATCGTAGTCAACCTTGATCCCCTTGGCGAAGACGCTCTCGTGAAAATTCTCACCGAGCCGAAGAACGCAATCATCAAGCAGTATCAAAAATTGGTCGGCTTCGACGGCGTAAAATTGACGGTGGAAGACGAGGCGGTACGCGAGATCGCGCAAACGGCTATCCGTTTAAAGACGGGCGCAAGAGGCTTGCGAACGATTATTGAAAACATCATGACGGACGTTATGTATAAGATCCCTTCCGAAGACAACGTAGAAGAAGTTGTCATCACAAAGGAATGCTTAACGGACGGTGCTTCCCCGAAACTTATCTATAAAGAAATCGCATAAATAAGTGTAAAATAAAACCACGGCGAAAGCCGTGGTTTTTCATTTCATCTCGTACATGGGTACGCCATTTGCTTATTTCAAGCCGTTTGTATTCACGGTTTGCAATTTAGTGTAGGTAAAGCTCTCGGGAATATTTTGTTGCAACCAAGCAAGCTCTCTAGCCTTCTTCTTGTTGGTCCAAACGGCATTAAAGATAGCGAAAGCAATAGCAATAAAAATGAATACAAAAATAAGGGGAATAAAGGATTTAAACATAAACAATAATGCAGTCGATGAGAAACCGTTTCCAAGCATTTCGTGTATAGGTGTGATATACAGAAATAACAACATAAACGTAAATCCGCTTGAAATCAAGAAAAACACAAGCGAAAGGATATAATAAACGATCGTTTTCGGTTTTTCACCATTCACGACGTGTAATGCAGCGGTTGCTAATTGATAAGCTTCCGGTTGAAGATTGTTGGCGCGTTTGGGCAACATGGAAAGTTCGCCTGCAGTTCCATTTTGAAGAATGGACTTCAAAATCAATCTTGCATCCAAATTGTATTTGCGAATCCAATTTTCCAACGCAAACGGTGTGTAGAAAGATGCAATTAGCGTTAAAAGATTGTTTACAATCGTTAAAAGGTCACCAACAATTATAAAAATTAAACCTAATTCAGCCGTGAGGTTTTTAGGTAATGAAATTTGGGGAATTAACGGCGATAAAACGATTAAAAAGCCGATGATAAAGGAAATAACCCCGAACACGGAAAAAATAGTTCGGATAATTTTAATACCTTTATACATAAAGCGGGTTAAGCCGCTAGAGACGGTAAACTCGGAAATTAAAGCGGAAACGTTAGGAAGTTCTTCTTGTTTCTCTTCTTTTTGTTCGAAGAATTCTTCCTTTTCTTCAACAGGCGCAGTTTTTTGCGCGTCAGTAAGCGGTGCGCCGCAATATTTGCAAGCGTCAAGCTTTTCCGCCGAAGCTTTTCCGCATTCCGGGCAAACAAAAATTTCGCAACCGCAATGCACGCAAGTTTTTGCTTTATCGGAAATAGAGCCTTGGCATTCGGGACAGGTGATAAGAGCCATATTTTACTCCTCCGTAATAAATCATATTATCATTATAGTATAAAATATCCACAAAGTCAATACCAAAAAAAATTTTTAAGCGCATTTGTTTATTTTTGTGCTTTTTTATCGAAAATACGGCTTGTTACGTATTTGAGAATAGCGGCTCCAATGATAATAACATAACCGATAATACTCAAATAATCGGGGAGCTCTGCGAAAATGATAATACCCCATACTGCAGAAAAGAGCACTTGGGAGTAATCGTAAACGGAAATATCTTTCGCGGGAGCGAAAGAGTACGCCGCCGTAATGGAAAACTGTGCTCCCGTAGCCATCAATCCTGCAAGCAGCAACCAAACGACCTGTATTACGGTCATTGCTTGAAATTGAATAATCACAATAGGAAGAAGGGCTAAACTTGAAAAAACGGAAAAGAAAAAAACGATATAAGTGTTTCGTTCCCCCCTGCCTTTTAAATAACGCACGAAGGTATAGGCAAGCCCTGCGCCCAAGCCGCCAAGCACACCAACAAGTGCAGGAATACTATCGGTGATATCAAACGAAGGTTTAACAACGAAAACAGCGCCGACAAAAGCCACGCCGACAAAAATCCATTCCCACACCCCCGTTTTTTCTTTTAAAATAAAGACAGAGAAGATGATAGCGAAGAAGGGAGCAAGCTTGTTTAATATATTTGCATCCGAGATATTCATTTTATCGATGGCGTAGAAATTGCAAACGATACCCACCGTTCCTGCAATCGAACGAAATAAAAGCCCCGGAAGGCTGCCTTTTTTCATTTTTAGAGAGCCGCTTGTTAAAAGAAGAATAAAACTAACGACCGCAGCGACGGCATTACGAAAAAAAGCTTTTTGGAAAACGGGTAAATCCCCCGACTGTTTCACAAAAACGCTCATCAAAGAAAAGAAAAAAGCCGAAAGAAGAATACACAAAACACCCTTCCATTTTTGCGGATTGGCTTGTTTTTGTATTTCTTTTTTATCAAACGACGCGTCGGTTTCAACGGTATTTTTCGCATTCAACGCGTACATGGGTGCATCGTTTTCTATTTTTTCTTGATTATGAAGTTTTTCGTCTTTTATTTTTCTCATACTACTATTATACTTCGTTTTTTTAGAAAAGTAAACAAAATAAAACCCCGAATTCCTTTACGGAATTCGGGGTTGAATTATCCTAATAGGATAAGCTTATGCGTTGGGATAAACGCTTGCTTTCTTTTTGTCTTTGCCCATTCTTTCGTACCGAACAACACCGTCTACGAGAGCGAAAAGCGTATCGTCTTTACCGATAGCTACGTTCGCACCGGGATGAATTTTCGTACCTCTTTGACGAACGAGAATGTTACCAGCAAGAACTGCTTGGCCGTCGCTGCGCTTTACGCCAAGTCTTTTCGCTTCGCTGTCTCTGCCGTTGTGCGAGGAACCGGTACCTTTTTTATGAGCGAATAAACTGATAAAAATCATCTTTATTTCTCCTTAAAATCAAATTTCTTTTTCCCTAATAGGGGATACCTGTGCAATTAGAGTTCAATAGCTTCAACTTTAACTGCGGTGAAGGGTTGTCTATGACCCTGCTTCTTACGTTCGTTCTTCTTAGCTTTATACTTGAAGACGATGATCTTCTTCGCCTTGTCCTGCTTAACGACCGTAGCGGTTACCTTTGCATTTGCAACTTCTGCGCCTGCTTTCACACCGTTCTCATCAGCAACCATCAGTACCTTAAAGCTTACGGATTCGCCTTCTGCCGCTGCGAGCTTTTCAACTCTAACAACGTCGCCTACCGCAACCTTATACTGCTTGTTACCGTTATCGATAATAGCGTACATAAAAAGTTTTACCTCCTCTTTCCAGTCTCGAAGAAATTATCTAGGCGCGCCGTTTTTCTTGGATTTTCAAGGAATTTCCCTTTATTTTCCGTAAAAAACGCCGACTTAAAAAAGCCCGTTTCTATCGGCTCGACTATCAATATACCACATTCTTCAAAGCGCCGTCAAGCATTTTTGCGTGATTTTTGCATTTTTTCAAGATTTTTTCTTTCCTTATAATATAGTATCTTTTTCCGTAAATTGCGCACACTATATTTAACCGATTTTATAAGGAGTATGACTATGGCACAAGACACTAAAAAAACCGAAGAAGCTCTTGCGGAAATTTACCGTAACGCACAGCTTGCTCTGCAATCCATTTCTAACATTTTGCCCGAATCGGAAGATATGGACGTTCGCAAAGAGCTCACCGCACAGTATGAAAAATACGAGCATTTTTCCGCCCAAGCGAGCATTCTTGCCAAGGATATGGGCATTGAATTGAAAGAGCCGAATCCGATGAAGAAAATGATGATGTGGGGCTCGATAAAAATGAACACGTTGACGGACAATTCCCGTTCACACATTGCCGATATGATGGTGCAGGGAACGGTTATGGGCGTGACGTCCCTTCGCACGACGGCAGGCGAGCTTCCCCCCGAAGGAAATGAAAAAATCATTGCCCTTTTGGAAGAAATGATAAAAACGGAAGAAGAATTTGAGAAAAAGTGGAAGGAATACCTGTAAAAAAGAAGCGGCGCTTTTGCGCCGCTTAATTTTATTAAACGTAGTTTTCGACTTCTTCAAGAATGGCAGCTCGTCTGTTTCTTACAAGATCCAAAAGCCGAGCATATTCTTGATCTGCTTTTTTCTATTTTCAACGCGTACATGGTGCGCCCATTTTTATTCAACGCGTACATGGTATGCTCATTTTTTATTTTTATATTCGGGGAATATTAGTATATTCCCCGAGAAAGTTTTCTCTCGCCCTTTACTTTTTTGAAAATTTGTGCTATAATGGAAAATGCGGAATAATAAGTCCGTGAAAACACACCTTTTTTAAAGAGATGCATTCATGAAAACCCTTTTGCAATCCACGCAAGCATATCAAATTATCAAAACCGAAGGCAGGGAGCGTCGCTTTTCGCACACCTATCTGCTTCTTTTTGATGATGCGAGAAATTTGCGCTCCGCGCTTAAAACGTTTGCGAAAATTTTCTTCGATTGCGACGGGGAATATTACGGTGAGCAGGACGCGGATAAAAAGCGCATTGCGAATTTGATTGACAACGAGAATTTTTCCGACTGTCTTTTCTTCCCCGAGGACGGAAAGACAATGAAGAAGGAGGACGCGGATAAAATCCACGAAGAAAGCACGCTTGCACCCGTGGAAGGAAGCAAAAAACTGTTTGTGATTAGCGATTTTGCAGAGGCGAACACCGTTACGCAAAACAAACTTTTGAAACTCTTGGAAGAACCGCCTGCAGGGGTATATTTCCTGCTTGGCGCGACCACTTCCTATTCCGTTTTGCAAACGGTTTTGTCGCGCGCGAAAAAGCTGGAAATTCTTTCCTTCGGTGTGGATGAAACTGCTGACTGTCTTGCTCGTATCTACGGAAACAAGTATGATCGTTCCATTCTTTCCCTTTGCGCGGCGGCTTCGGGCGGCAATCTTGGACAAGCGCAAGGAATGTTGGAAGGCGGACACTACAAGACGCTTTTGGAAAACGCATTTTTGCTTGTTTTATGCCAAAGCTATCAACTCCCGACGGTTGTAAAGCAACTTGGGGAATTCAAACAACAAAAGGAATTGATTGCGATGCTCCGTTTGGTGTTCCGTGACGCGCTCGTGGTAAAAACGCAAGGCAAAAAGGCAGGCAGAAACCTTTTGATGAAAACGGAAGTATCGAGAATAGAACAGGTTGCGGAAAGGTACTCTTTGCCTGCACTATTTACAGCGCAGGAAGTGTTGTCGGACGCCGAAAAGCAGGTGAAATTCAATGCAGTATTCTCGCAGTGCATTGAGCTTTGCATTGCAAAAATTCAATCGAAAAATAATTAAAAATAAGGATAAATATGATTAAAGTAGTTGGAATTAAATTCAAGACGGGCGGAAAGCTGTATTACTTTTCCCCGAAAGCAGGCGATAAGTACGAACGCAATATGCCCGTTGTCGTAGAGACGTCAAGGGGGTTGGAGTACGCATGGGTTGCGTATCCCGAAAAGGAAGTGAGCGACGACGAAGTCGTGCAGCCGCTCAAGCCGATCATTCGTATTGCAACGCAAAAGGATACGGAATTTTACGAAGCTTGCGAGGCAAAACGTCCGCAGGCGATGCAGCTTTGCAAGGAAAAAATTGCGGCGCGCGAATTGGAAATGAAGCTCGTGGATTGCGAATACGCATTCGACGGGAGCAAGATAATCTTCTATTTCACATCGGCAAACCGCGTGGATTTTAGAGAGCTTGTCAAGGATCTTGCAACGGCGTTCCATACCCGTATTGAGCTTCGTCAAGTGGGTACGCGCGACGAAGCGAAGTACCTTGGCGGCATTGCTTCCTGCGGCAGAGTTTGCTGTTGTGCAGGAAATATGCCCGAGTTCAAAAAGGTGAGCGTCAAGATGGCGAAAACGCAAGGCTTGTCCCTCAACCCCACCAAAATTAGCGGTATTTGCGGACGGTTGATGTGCTGTCTTTCCTATGAGAACGATTACTACGCGGAAGCGATTAAGAAAATGCCGAAGGTTGGCTCGGAAGTGCAAACGCCCGAAGGCAGAGCCATCGTGGCATCCGTCAACATGTTGAAGATGGAAGTCAAGGTGAAATTCGACGATAAGAACGGCGGTTTGATTTTCAAGGACTACCCCGTTGAGTTTATCCGTTTTAAGAAAAACAATCAACCTGCAAAGGAAGACGATTTAGACGACGAAGAATAAAAAAGAAACTCCGTACAGAGATGTACGGAGTTTTTAATATTCGTCTTTTAAGCCAAGAAGATAATCAGCGGAAACGTCGAAAAATATGGATAATTTTCTTAATGCATTATAATCGGGTAGACGGTTCGCGTTTATCCAACCGCTAATCGTGGTAAGCGGAATATCCGCTTGTTTGCTTAACTGATTTTGGTTTAAACCCTTTTCTTTTAATAAATCTAATAAAATTTCTTTAAACATAATTATATTTTACACAAAATATACCTATAAAGGTATTGACATACCTAAAAAGGTATAACATTGTAGTTTTATATCGATTTTCGGAAAAAGAATTAAACACGGCTAAAAGCCGTGTTTTTTGTTATAAATTATACTTCTTCCGTTTCGTCTTCGTCGACGTACGTAGGCTCTGCCGCAAGGTCGATAACAGACTTAATTTTCGCGAGGACTTCCGCTTTGCCGTAGCCCGTTTCCGCGCTCGTGGCGAGCAGGTTGTCGGGCGCAAGATACAAATCCGCCGCAATTGCTTTGATATGCTCTTTTAGCTTCATTCTCGAAAGCTTATCCGCTTTCGTCAGCGTCACCGTGAACGGCAGCATATGGAAATGCAAATATTCAATCATTTGCACGTCGTCCGCCGTGGGATCGTGACGGGAATCCGCAAGCATAAATACGTGCGCGATGTTTTCCTTATCCTTAAAGAAATCGTCGAGCGTTTTCGCCCACTTTTCCTTTTCCCCCTTCGACACTCTCGCAAAGCCGTAGCCGGGAAGATCGGCAAGGATAAATTCCCCGAAATCGAAATAGTTTACAAGCCTTGTTCTGCCCGGCTCGCTACTCGTCTTGGCGAGTTTTTTTCTATTTGCGAGCATATTGATAAACGAGCTTTTACCGACGTTGGATTTTCCGCACACGGCAATCATCGGTTTGTCGGGCTTTATGAACTGCGCTTTTGTCGCCGCACTCGTGATAAACGTTGCGTTTTTAATGACGAGCGCAGGGGGTGCATTTTGTTGTTTTTCGTGTTTCATCTCGTACATGGTGCCTTCCTTTAACAGCGAACGCTGTCATTATGGGGTGTATCAACGACGGGAAGAACGACCTTTGCCTTTCTCGTCCGTTTGGGCTTTTCCGCCTTGGGGAGTTGATAGCAAGCGCCGCCTTCCAACACAATATCGAACACTTCGTCCACCGTTTTGACAGGCACGAAGGTGATTTCCTCACGAAGGATAGAAGGCAATTCTGCAATTTCGCTGCCGTTCGCAAAGGGAATGATGACCGTCTTGATGCCCAAGCGGCGTGCCGCAAGCGCCTTCTCTTTCAAGCCTCCGATAGGCAATACCTTGCCGCGTAAGGTGATTTCGCCTGTCATAGCAACGTCGCCGCGCACGTGTCTGCCCGAAAGCACGGACAAAATCGCCGTGGCAATGGTGATGCCTGCGCTTGGACCGTCCTTGGGGGTTGCCCCTTCGGGAACGTGGATATGCAAGTCAAGCTTGCTAAATTTCTCTTTATCAATACCGTATTTATCGGCGTTGGTGCGGATATAGGAAAGCGCCGCAAGCGCCGATTCCTTCATAACGTCGCCGAGCTGCCCCGTCAACTTCACGTCCCCCTTGCCGTCCATAGCCGTTGCCTCGACGGTCAAGGTAGTACCGCCGACTGCCGTCCAAGCAAGCCCCGTCACTGCGCCGATTTCGGAAACGAAACGTTCTTCGTCCTTTTTAAATTTAGGTACGCCAAGAAGCTCCTTCACCTTGTTTTCGTCTACCGTAACAAGGGGCAAGGCTTTATCGTTTGCGTACTGCACCGCAATCTTTCTACAAAGCGTGCCCACCGTGCGTTCAAGTGTACGCACGCCTGCTTCGCGGGTGTAGCCGTCAATCGCCGTGCGGATACCTTCTACGGTGAACGTCGCATTGTTGTCTGTCAAACCGTTCGCCGCCAACTGCTTGGGAACGAGATAACGACGGGCAATTTCCGTCTTTTCTTCGAGTGTATAGCCCGAAAGCTCGATGATTTCCATACGGTCGCGCAAGGGGCCGGGAATGGTGTCGAGTGTGTTCGCCGTCGTGATAAAGAGAACCTTACTCAAATCGTAGGGAACTTCAAGATAGCGATCACGGAAGGTGGTGTTTTGCTCGGGATCGAGCACTTCCAACAACGCGCTTGCGGGATCGCCGTGCATATCCGCCGTGATTTTGTCGATTTCGTCGAGCAAGAATACGGGATTGATCGTGCCTGCGTTTTTCATGCCGTACAAAATTCTGCCCGGCATTGCGCCGATATAGGTACGGCGGTGGCCGCGGATTTCCGCTTCGTCCTTCACGCCGCCAAGGCTCATTCTCACGAATTTTCTACCCAAAGCACGCGCAATCGACTGCGCAATACTCGTTTTACCAACGCCCGGAGGGCCAACAAAGCACAAAATGGGCGCTTTCATTGTTCCCGTGAGTTTTAAAACGGCGAGATATTCCGTGATGCGTTCCTTGATTTTTTCCAAGCCGTAGTGGTCCTTTTCAAGAACGGCGGTGCATTCGGAAAGCTCTTCCGTGTCCTGCGTTTCTTCCGTCCAAGGAAGTGCCAAGACTTGGTCGAGATACCCCGAAATAACGGTATATTCGGCAGCGGACGAGGGCATTTTGCCGAGCCTGTCCACTTCCTTCAAGCACTTCACTTCCACGTCTTGGGGAAGGTTCTTTGAAAGGATTTTTTCTCTGTATTCGTCTTCTTCCTTGCCGTCGTCGCCAAGCTCTGTGTGAATGGCTTTCAACTGCTCGCGAAGGAAGTATTCCTTTTGGTTTTTGTCGATGCTTTGACGGACGGACGAGGCAATTTTCTTCTCAATTTTGGAAATTTCAAGCTCGTCGTTCAAGCAACGCTCAAATTTTTTCAAGCGTTCGATAATCTTATCTTCTTCGAGAATGGCTTGCTTCACGTCCAAACGCACGCGCATTGCGGAAATCGCAACGTCCACGTATTCTTCCGCGTTATTGAGCCTATCGAGCTTGGTTGACGTATCCTTTCCGATTTTGCCGTCGGTGGAAAGTACGTCCTTCATAAGCGCTTTCGCCGTGCGGAAATACGCTTCTTCCATAACCTCGTCGCCGTGAACGGTGGGCATGGGATCGGCAACGGCGTAATAGTAGCCGCTTTCCATAGAAATAACGCGCGCACGAGCGCGATAAAGACCTTCGCAAAGCACGCGGATTGCGCCGCCTGTTAGCTGCGCAATTTGCTTGATTTTCGCCACGCATCCAACGGTGTAGAGATCGTCCGCCGTGATAGCGTCTTTTTCTGTTTGACGTTGGGTGAGAATCAAGACCGTTCTATCCGAGTTGGACGCGCGGTCAATGGCTTTCAAGGTCATTTCTCTGCCCACTTCAATCGAAACGTTCGTGTGCGGAAAAGCTACCTTGCCGCGTAAGGGCACGATAGGTAAAATATTCGTTGTTCTGTTTTCTAAAATGTTTGTGTTTTCCATATACCTATTTGTAACCGTTTTTTTGGGGAATTAAACAAGCAGTATTGTAGAAATACCGCAGGAAAAGGACGAAAAAGGGCGGGAGCTGTCCCACCCTTTCGGTTTTCGTTTTTTGCGGTTAGTTTTGCGTAGGCTCGTCGTCCTTTTCGTTGGGATCGGTGGAGCCGTATGCGTAAGAATTGTAGTAATAGTATTTCTTGTAACCGCCGTAATAGCCGTTCGTCTTGGGCGCTTTGAAGTCGTTTACGACAACCCCGAGAACGTTTGCTTTTGCGAACGTAAGCGAGTTAAGCGCACGCTCGATATCGCTCACGAAGGAAACTTGGTGACGTACAACGAGCACCGTTCCGTCCGTTACGGGCACGAGCGCCAATGCGTCGGAAAGAAGAAGTATGGGGGGCGTATCAATGATAACGTAATCGTAACGCGTACGGAGCTCCGCAATAAGGTTCTTCATTTCTTCGCTTTCCAAAAGCTCGTAGGGCTTAGGCGAATGTGTACCGCAGGTGATGTAGGACAAGTTTTCGTTCACGTGCGAGTGGTGAATAACTTCGTCGAGGGAATTTTGACCGGAAAGGCAATCGGAAAGACCGGGAACGGACTTCTGCTTGAAGTATTTTGCGATACGGCCTTTACGGATATCTGCGTCGACGAGAATAACCTTTGCATCCGACTGCGCAAACATGAGCGCAAGGTTTGCCGTTACCGTCGTTTTACCGTCTTCGGGATATGCCGACGTGGTCATAATCGCAACGCCGCCGTCCTTTTTGGGAACGGAAACGGAAAGTGCGGCTTTCAAGTTACGGAAAGCTTCCGTTACGTCGAAGGGAGTATCTTCGTTGAGTAAGTATTCCGCTCTCGAGGAACGGTGTTTGCTGCGTTCAGAGGCTTTCTTTGCGCGACGTTCGTGCGCGCGATGGGAAATTTTACCCGTAAATTTAGAGAACAAACCCATTATTTTGCCTCCTTATTCTTTTTTGCATTTTGCTTTGCTTTTGCGTTCGATTCTTCGGTCAAGGTTTCAATCGTAGGAACGACGCCGAGAACGGGAACGTTGAATTTCTTGGTGATGATTTCATAATCACGAAGACGTTTATCCGATTTATCTACGATGATAATGATAACGCAAGCAATGACAAGTGCTGCTGCTGCGAACAACAAACCGTATTTAATCGCTTCCGTCGTCGTGTAACCGGGGTTGGTCAAACGGATTTCATCCGAACGGGTGATTCTTTGACAGTTCGTGCCTTCGTAATCGGCGGGCTTCGCCATGTTTTCTTCTACGTAGCCGGGAACAACGTTCTTTACGCTTTCCAAGAGCTCGTTGGCAAATTCTCTATCGTTGAGGACGGAAATCTTTACGTAAATGAAGCTTCGAGCAAGGTTGTTCGCGTCCTCGGTGTCTTCATCCGCGCGCAAGTAAGAGAAGGATACCGCCGACGAATATTTCGCAAGCTCACTCTTATAAGCCTCCGTATGGCTCCAAGTTTCGTAAGCGGCAGTCTTTTCTGCTTCTGCTACTTCTTTCGCGGTGCTTGCGGCGGAAGAAATTGTGTTTAATATCACATTCGAGCCAAGAGCCTTTTTATGGGAATCAAATACGGAAATTACACTGTTGAAATATTTTTCGTAAGCCGCGTTAATTGCAATCGCCTTATCTTTTTCATTGGTCAACTTTTTCGCTGCATCGAAATCACTGCGGAATGAAGGAAGAGCCTCTTCTGCTGCATTGGTGAATGGCTCAAGAAGAGTTTGGGCGGTGGAGGATGCCGTTTTAGAATCTAACGAGCCTTCGTATGAAATGTATGCTGCTTCCAAATCGGTGGTATCAATTCCCGCCAATCGGAAATCATGAATAGCTTGAGAATACAAATTCTTGTTATAAGTCGTAGATTGTGCGTATTCCGTACCAATAATAGCTGTTGCCCAAGCGTTTTGCAAATTCATAAAGTCTTCACTTACAACCTTCGCTTGCTTTTCGGTAACATTTTTAAGTGCGGAAGAAAGAATAAGGGCCTCTTGCGCAGTGGCAACTTTCACATCTAAACCCAATGCTACTTCCGACGGGTTATTGGGGTTTATCCAATATTCCGCAACGGGAAGGTCTGCGCCGTTGAGCATGAGCTTTTCCGTGAAGCTTTCGGAGTCGAGAAGCTTAACCATGTTGTCCATAACGTGTCTACCGTATGCACCGTAAACGCCGTATTGGCTGCCTTCGCCCGTCGTTTGCTTGGGTTTATCGGGGTTGACGTAAAATTCAACGCGCGTTCCCCAATAATCGACGTTGATTGTTCTCACAATCGCAACGCCCGCCCCCGCAAGACCGCCGACAATAACGGTCAAGAGCAAGATCAGGACTTTACTCCAAAGCAAGCGGAGTATATCAAGCAGGCTAATGCCTTCTTTTTCCTGTACGTTTTGTTCCATTGCACTCTCCTTGTAAAAGTGTACTTTTTATCCTTTGAGCTTTCGTTTTCGATGGAGTTTCTCACGCCTTTTTTATAAAGTATTTATAAAAACGAAAGTTTAGAGTTTTATTATATCATTTTATTCCACACTTGTAAAGCATTTCACGCCCATTTATGCGGACAAAAAAAAGGAAAAAGAATGATAAAATTACAAAAAATGCCACAAGCTCAACGCGCACACGGTATGCTTATTTTTAATTCAACGCGTACATGGTATGCTCGTTTTAAAAAAGAGAGCCCGAAGGCTCTCTTAAAATTAGCGCAAAAGCTGTGCTTTTTCGGGAAGGGAAGGGTTTTCGGCGTTGTCGCCACGGACGACGTAATAGGTTTCTTCATACGTCTTGTGCGGAACGCAATAAACACGCTTGTCCTTCCATATTGTTTTGAGCTCTTCCGCGAATAAATTTTCCTGTAAAAGTCGGCGGAAAATACTCTCGTTAAGCTCGACGATAACGGTGTTGTAATTTTCGGCGAACTTGTCGAGAACGTCCGTTCGAAGCTGTGTGATAATGGAAATATCGTCGTTGATATACCCCATACCGCCACAGTGCTTACAGGGCTTGACGAGATAGGAAAGGACGTCGCGCCCCAAGCGCTTTCTCGTGAATTGGGTGATGCAAAATTCGCTCATCGGGAGCACGTTGCACTTTGCTTTATCCAAAGCGAGCGCATCACGCAAGGTTTCGGTGACGGCAATTTTATGTTCTTCGTCCACCATATCGATGAAATCCACTGCGATGATACCGCCGATATTGCGCAAACGCACTTGACGGGCGATTTCTTTTGCGGCGGCAAGGTTGACGGCGAATACCGTTTCTTCCAAATTGCTTTCGCCGACGTAGCTTCCCGTGTTGACGTCCACAACCGTCATCGCTTCCGTATGTTCAATGACGATATAGCCGCCGTTTTCAAGGGGAACGGTAGGTTGCGTTGCCTCTCGAATTAAGGGGGTGATACCGTGTTCTTGGAACATAGCTCTGCGTCCCTTGTGGAGCTGTAACTTACCTTCGGGAATGTCTTGACGAAGCTTAATTAAGTGGAGCAAGCGCTTATACAATTCGGGGTTTCCCACGTGGATGGCGGTGAGCTCGTCGCCATAGGAATCACGCATGACGCGGACGGGCAAATCTTCGTCTTCGTACAAAAGTGCGCCGACGGAAGAATTTTTCGCAAGCTCTTCCATTTCCAAATAGAGATTTTTAAGATATTTCGCTTCTCGTTCGAGCATTTCTTGCGTAGCCAACGGCGCTTGCGTGCGAACGATAAATCCTTCGTCCGTCTTTTCACGCATATTGTCGGCAGTTTTTAAAAGCTCCGAGCGCACCCCTTCGTCCGTAATTTTGCGGGAAATACCGAGAAAATCGGTCGTGGGAAGGTAAATGAGCATTTTTCCAACGAAGGAAATGTGCGTTGTCACCTTCGCGCCTTTGTTTCCGCGAGGGGGGTTCATAACCTGTACGATAATTTCGTCGCCGACTTTAAGGTCGAGCGGTTTCGTTTGCGATTCGCCGAGCGTACCGTCGTATTTCGTGTAGTCGGTGTAGGATTCTTCCATGGAAAGGTAACAATTTTTTTCCAAACCGCAGTTGATAAACGCTGCGTTCATGCCCGAAAGCACGTTGGTGACTTTTCCTTTATAAATATTCCCCACGCCTGCTATGCGCGACTCTTTTTCGCTTGAAAATTCCGTCAGTTTTCCGTCTTCTAATAAAGCGGCGAAAAGATGTCCGCAGTATTGATCCAAAAACCATTCTTTTTTCATTTCTTTCTTCATTAAATCTTGTATTTTCCTTATGTTGTTGTTCTTGGATCAGTCGTGCTCAATAATCCACACACGAGGAATAGTATAACACATTAAAAACGTATTTGCAAGAGGTTTTGGAAAAGTTTAGTGCTAAAAATTAACATTTTTATTAAAAAAAGTGCGATTTTTGGACAATTCCCCCAAAGTTTCGTAAGGGGAACTCGAATTGGAAAACCATAAGGATAGCTCGTTTTGCGGAAGCGTGAACAGGAAATTTTCTTCTTGATCGTACACTTCCAAAACGAGATAGCTTCCCTTAGACAAAAAACGCAAAGCGTTCTTGATAGGACAAGTATCCAAAACGGCTACGCGGCGGATTTCTACCCCTTTTTTGAGTGCCTTTTTTAGGGAAAAATCCATGCGGGAATACACGGCGGTTTTGTTACGGTTTCCGAAAGCGCCGACAAGCAGGAAACCGCCAAACGCAAGTAGGGTAAAATTCGGTTGTCTTGCAACACATTGTAGTATAAAACCGACCAAAAACAACGCCGCAAACACGAGCGTTACGATACGGCAAATTTTCGCCGCTTTTTTCTCGGCTTTCCCTTCTTCTGCCGTAGATTTTAGGAATGCGCGCGCGAGCGCACATTTCAAAATACGCCCCCCGTCCAAGGGGTACGCAGGGAGTAAATTCACAAGCGCAATCGCAAGCGAGGAATAGCACGCGGTATCCGTGAACGCGTACATGGTAGGGGCTAACCACCATAAAGCGACAAAAAATACCGCCGTTACAAGATTGCAAAGCGGTCCGCAAAGGGCAACGAAAATCTCGTCTTTTAGGGAAATCCCTTTCATGTCACCGTCGATGACTGCCCCGAAAGGCATCAAAACAATACGGTTTAGAGAGTAGCCGAGTTTTGCCGCAGCAAAAGCGTGCGCGCACTCGTGTTGGATTGCAACCAAAGCACTCAATAGAAAGAGGAAAAGCTCCCCCTTCAAGGCATACCAAACGCCGACGAGCAGGAAAAGCGGATGCACGCGGAATTTTTGTAGAAAAGGGAAAGAGCGACTCTTTTTGCGTCGCTCTTTCTTCTTGGAGATTTCTATGACTTTCGACGGCAAAGCGCTCACGCTCCTTCGGTAACCCACGCAAGACAATTTTCTTCCGTGAGCTCAAAGCAGTTGAGCAATTCACCGCCCGAATACATCGTCACTTGCACTTCGTTTTCCCCCTTGGAAAAGCCGACGGGGACGTTGGATTTCACGTCGTCGCCCACGGCGTAATAAACGTAATCAAGCCCTTGAATAACCCCCGTAAAGGTATTGGAATGGGAAATTTTAACCGTGTAAAGCCCGTCGTCCGCCTTCGTCACTTCGCTAATCTTTCCGTCGGCGGCAGGATATACGCAGCACTCGTCGGTGAAGGATAAAACACCCGCTTCGGAAAGGGTGAGCTCGGCGTTCGAAAACTCGCTTACCACGGGGGAAAGCTCAAAATCGGAGTACGCGCGGTTATCCGTTTTTGCGGCGGTTTCCGTGGGATCGCTCAACGAGCGGAAAAAGGTGTTGATGCCGCTATTGGGCATAAAGACGTTGGTAAAGAAGATTGCCGCGCAAAGCGCACAAGCAACCGCAAATTCCGCGCCAAGGGTAATGCGAACGAGTTTTGAAGAACGACTTTCGTCATTCAACGCATACCTGCCCCCTTCATTTTGTTCTTCGGGGGATAAGGAATAGTCCTGCGGATGCAGCTTGCGCTTGAAAAATCCGCGCTTGCTTTCGCTTGCGTAAAGGCGCACGGTGTCGATTCGTTCGGGTACGGGCTCGGGATCGAAATCAAGGGTGTTTTCCGTGTTCGTTTCCGCTTCGGCGGCGGAGAATTCGGGCGTTTCGGTGGGTTCGGGGAGTGTTTCTTCAAGCCGATCGTTCACCTGAGCAATGACACTCTCTTTTAAGGGAGCGACGGGGAGCGGTTCGTTTTGCTCCGTCTTTTTCTTGCGGCGGTTTTTCCGCACGACGTTGACGGTGGAAACGGGTATTTCTAACATTTCGGCGTATTCGATTTCTTCGTTCATACTTTTATCTCCTTGCGTTGCATTTTCGTTCTGTTTTATTCTATGAGCAAGCCGCCGCTTTTAGAACGCAAGGAAAAGAAAAAAGAGCGAGCAACGCTCACTCTTTATGACAATGTTCGTAGTACCAACAACGGTAGGGTTTTTCGCACTGCTCCCCGACGGAAATATCAGGCATACAAGCCTCCTTTTTCTTGATTTTTCCAAGCTCAAACACACGTTGGCTCGCCGTCCACTCCACCCTTTTTGCTTCCTTGGACACGTCCGTGATCTTATAGCGGAAGCCGTTGCTTTCCAAGTATTCGTTGGTGGATTCGTAGGGATCGGCAGGGTAATTTTCTGGGGGAGTATCGCCCCGAAGAAGAAGCTTGGAAGCAAGTAAAGGAATACCGCACTTGCGCAAAATCAAGCGTTGAAAGCCAAGGTCGGTGATAAATTCTTGGCGCGCGGCGTAGGTATTCTTTACTTCGTAAAGAACGTATCCGTCGCCAACCTTTCGTAAAATATCGGCGGCGCAGTAGTTGCCGTACCAAGAAAACGCGGCTTCGCAGATGACTTCTTCGCCGCTTTCGATAAGCGCCTTCGTCTTTTCAAGCATAGCGGCAAAATCGAGCCGTCCGTCTTCCTTCAACGTGGTCGTTTCCACAAACGGGCCGAAGATGCCCATTGCGTTATCCCCGAAATCGTTTCCTGCGTCTAAGCGAGCCTGCACTTCGGGCGGAATGATTTTTAATTCGGGATTGTGTGCGTCCAACCACAACATTTTCTCGCATTGTAAGCCGCGCACGAAATCGGTTTTCGAAACAGCCATAATAGCACCCCTTTCTTTTTTTGTTGATAAGATTATTATACTCCCCGCGTTAAAATTTGTCAAGTGAAGAAAAAATGCTTCGGAGCTTGACAAAATTAGAATACGTGTTATAATAGAATATATACGGAGGGACGTACAATGAAAGATATTAAAAAATTGGCAAAAATAGAAGGAATTATCACGCTTGTCACGGCGGGGTTGCTTCTTTTTTCTATACTCTTCTTTTTCTTTTATGACGCAAATGCAATGGGTGTTGCGCCCAATCCCGATGAAGGTGCGGATTCCAACGCTCAACTCAGCTTTGGTATCGGCAGAGCCTTTCAATTAATTTTCATGGTTATAGGTTTTGGGATTGCGTGCGTGCCGACGGCAATTATGTTGATTCTCGGCGGTGTGCAGCTTGGTATACATAACAAAAAGGGTGTTTCCCGTGTGTGCACGGTGCTTGCAATGATCTTCAAGCTTGTTGCGGCGGGCGCAATGTTTTGGAATTTGCTTTTCGTGTTCCAACCTTGGGTGCGGCTTTTCTCGAAGGTTTGGTACGTGTTCATTTTCTGTATGATGATCACGTCTTTTGCGTGGAGCATTGCGGTGCTTGTATTGCGCAAGAAAATTCTTGCGATGCCTTTGAAGGAAGTACATTCGGAAGAAGACAGTAAACCCGACGAAATGGTGATTTATCCCGAAGGTCAAATGCCGCAAATCGAAGAGGAAGAAGTGGTGTTCTATCCCGAGGGCGCAGAGCAAGCGCAATTGCCGAGCGACCAAACGGAAGAAAATTAAAAATTGTTTGTAAAATAACGCCGCCGAGCGATTTTTCGCTCGGCGGCTTTTCTTAATATTCTACGGTGACGGCAAGCTGCTCTTCCGTCTTGTTTTGCAAGGAATACAGTTCAAATTCACTGTCGATGTCAAATTCTTCCGCGGAATCGAAGGCGGCGAGCTTGGAAACGGAAACCTCATAAGCCGTCATAGTGCGGACGTCGCTTTCCGAAAGTTTCTTTTGGTATTCTCGGCTTTGAATCCGCCCCGAAATGGCAATTCTATCCCCAACGGTAAGATTTTTGACAAAGCGTGCATTTCTGCCCCAAGCGATGCAAGGGATGTAATCCGACTTATTATACGCGCGATTGACGGCGATGAGAACGTCCGCTATCTCGCGGTTGAAGGGAGTCGTGCGATACACGGGCGGCTTGCAAATGTAACCGCTAAGCACGATACTGTTCGGATTTTTGTCGGGCGTTTCTTCTAACAGTTCTCTCACAAAAACGGTGAGCATCAATCGAGATTTCCCGTTTTCTAGCTTGTTGTAACTGCGGAACTGCCCGATGGCGCAAATGGGCTTGCCCTTTCCGAGCATTCCCCCTTGAATCAACCGTTCGGAAACGGTAATCGGCAGAATGTCCGCCTGCCCCGAGAGCCGCATTACCTTGACGAAAAATTCGTAAAAGCCCTCCCCGTACACCTCGTGAGAAAACGTTGCGTCACTCACGATTTCACCTGCGACGTAAACCCTATTGTTTTTGTCTGTTACGTAGTTCATGATAACCTCCTATTGTTTAAAAACGACGTATATACGTC
Organism: Clostridia bacterium; assembly: GCA_017505465.1. Taxonomy (GTDB): domain Bacteria; phylum Bacillota; class Clostridia; order Christensenellales; family Borkfalkiaceae; genus Scatosoma. The sequence continues at coordinate 52,405 of JAFVPE010000018.1, forward strand.
GCATTTCTTCGTTGTACTTGCGTTTTCCCTTGCTCACGTACGCCAAGTACGCTCCCTGCGGGAAATCCGCGTCCGTCAAGCATGCCCACGTACGCCAAGCAGACTTCTAAAAGACGGCAACGGCAAATCAATTAGAATGCTGTCTGCCATTGTGGTCGATGGTGTAATTTTCCTTATAAATCAACTCGCTAATGGGAACGAATTTATACCCTCGATTTTTCAACGTAGAGAAAATCAAAGGGAGTGCTTCGGCGGTGTGCAAGCCGTTGTTGTGACAAAGGATAATCGAGCCGTTTTTCACGCCGTTTATAATTCGCATGGCGATTTCCGTTCCCGATAAATTCTTCCAATCCAAGGAATCCACGTCCCATTGAATGGGGTAAAGCCCCATCTTTCCACAAGTGTCGATAAGCAAATTGTTGTAATCCCCGTAGGGCGGACGAAAAAGGGTAACCTTTTTTCCTGTGAGCCGTTCGATGGCTGCGGAAGAAGTGGTTAACTCATCGCGGATTTCTTCTTCTGCAAGCTTGCTCATATATGGGTGTGTGCGGCTGTGTGTGCCTATTTCGTGTCCTGCGTCCACAATCTTTTTAACGTAGTCGGGATACTTTTCCACCCAAAACTGCACGGCAAAAAAGGTGCATTTTACGTCATTTTGTTCCATAATTTGCAGCAGCGTATCCGTATACTCGACGCCCCAGGCGCAATCAAAGCTAATCGCCACCTTCTTTTCATCCGTTTCTACGGAATAAATGGGCAAAGAACGGCTTAAACTCGTACCTGCCCCCGTCATGTTATCATTTTCCGCTTGATATTGCACACAGTATGCAATCGTGGAAACAATCAAAAAGATAGCCCCTAAAGCGGCGGCGGCAAAGACAAAAGCAGGGGAAAATCGTTTCGTGCGTATACGCATAGGGTAACTCCATAGTAACACGGGATAAAAGGGAATATTTCGGGAAAAAATTAGAAGTTTTGTCTAATTTTGTAAAAAATGAAACGCTCTTGAAAAAACGGGACGGTATAACTTTATTCTTATCCTCTGTCAAATATACCGAAATGAGAAAATTCCCCCAAGAAACGGTTTACTTTTTTAATGAAACTGTGTATAATATTCATATACCATAAGGAGCGTGAGCTATGAGAATTTGGGCGAAGCTGATGACAAACGGTCATATCAAAAAACAGTTCGTATATGAAAACACGGAAAAATTGACCTATTCGCACTTTTTCGAATATCTCACGGACATTTGCCACGAGCTCGATATTCCCACGCCCGTTTTGACGAAAACGCACATCTTCAACTACGCGAAATTCAACCATGTGAAGTTCCCTGCGCGCGATTTCGTGGAGCATTTGGGTTACGACTATTTATTCTTAGAAAATATACTGTAAGCGGAGGAAATTATGACGGCATTTGAAAAAGAAATTCTTGATATTTTGAAAGAAGACGCGCGCATTCCCGCAAGCAAGATTGCGGCGATGTTATCCGTGGACGAAGCGCAAGTAAAGGCGTGTATCGCCGATATGGAAAAGAGTGGCTTACTCGTAAAATACACCGCTATCGTCAACAGCGAAAAGGCGGAAGACGCCGTTGTGGAAGCGCTTATCGAAGTGAAGGTAACGCCCAAAAAGAAGGAAGGCTTCGACGGGATTGCAAAGCAAATCGCCGCTTTTCCCGAAGTGAAAGCGGTATATCTTATGAGCGGTGCGTACGATCTTGCGGTGTTTATTGAAGATAAGACCTTGCAGCAGGTTTCCCGCTTCGTTTCCGAGCGTATTTCCACCTTCGACGGCGTTCTTTCGACGGCGACGCACTTCATTTTGAAGAAATATAAAATTGAAGGCACGTTGACGGAAAAGGAAGACGTTGACCACAGACAAATCATTGTTTAATGCGTTCAACGCGTACATGGTATGCCCATTTTTAGTTTTTAGGTAAAAAATATGCGTGATTTTGTCAATCAAAAAGCCAAAATGATACAGCCGAGCGGTATCCGTAAATTCTTTGATATCGTATCGGTGACCGAGGGCGCGATTTCGCTTGGTGTGGGCGAGCCCGATTTCGTCACGCCTTGGAAGGTGCGCTCTGCGGCGATTACGTCCTTGCAAAGGGGCTATACGCAATACACGGGAAACCGTGGTTTGCCGCAACTCCGCGAGTTGATTTCGAGATATTTGTTGGAGCGTTTTGCTTTGGAGTACGATCCCAACCGCATTCTTGTGACGGTAGGCGGCAGTGAAGCAATCGACCTTGCGCTCCGCGCTTGCGTAGAGCACGGCGAAGAAGTGCTTATCCCCGATCCTGCGTACGTTTCCTACTCCCCTCTCGTTGCGATGGCGGACGGCGTTCCCGTGCACGTAGAGTGCCACGAAGAAGATAACTTCATTTTGAAGCCCGAGTATCTTGAAAAGGTGATTACCCCCAAGACGAAGGCGATTATTCTCACCTACCCCAACAACCCTACGGGCGCGATTATGACGGAAGACGAGTTGAAAGCAATCGCTACCGTCATTGAAAAGCACGATTTGCTCGTAATTGCAGATGAAATTTATGCGGAGCTCACCTACGGTAGAAAGCACGCGTCGATTGCGACGCTTCCTAGAATGAAGGAGCGCACTGTGTATATCGGCGGCTTTTCCAAGGCGTTTGCAATGACCGGTTGGCGCATGGGCTTCGTTTGTGCGCCTGCGGATATCGACGAAGCGATGTTCAAAATTCATCAATATGCGATTATGTGCGCCCCGACGATGTCGCAGTATGCGGCAATCGAAGCTTTGAAGGACGGCTTTTCCGATAATTTCGCGACGGTGGAAGAGATGCGCGATTCCTACGATAAGCGCCGTAAGTTCGTTCTGCACTCCTTGAAGGAAATCGGCTTGCACTGCTTTGAGCCGCAAGGCGCATTTTACGCTTTCCCTTCCGTCAAGGGAACGGGTATGAACGGCGAGGAATTTGCCAACGAATTGTTGGCAAGCAAGAAGGTGGCAATTGTTCCCGGCAGCGCATTTGGGCGGTTTGGGGAAAACAACACCCGTATTTCGTATGCAACGAGTATGACCGCCCTTTCCGAGGCGTTTGATAGAATGCAGGATTTTGTTAATACAATTAAAAAATAAAATCCCTTTGAAAAGCTTGTGAAAAAGACTTGAAAATCTTTGTAAAGCTCTCAAAAATCATTGACAAAGGGAATAAAATAAGATATAATGTAGGCAATAAATGACACACCGTGGCTCGTAAAAAAGTCACGGTGGTATTTTTGGCGTTCCGCAAAAGGGCGGTTTTTTTGTGTGTTTTTGCAAGGTTAGGGGTTCGTAAAACACGGAAAAAACGACGGGAAACCACTCAATAAAACAAGCGGAATAGGAGGAGTATTAATGTCTGAACAGCAGTTTGAAATGACCCAAAAAGGCTACGATGAAGCAGTTGAACGTTTGAAGTATTTACAGACGGTAAAACGTCAAGAAATCGTGGAACGTATTTCGGAAGCAAGAAGCCACGGCGACCTTTCCGAGAATGCAGAGTACGACGCAGCTCGTAACGAACAAGCGGCAAACGAAGGCGAAATTGCAGAGCTTGACTACAAAATCAAGAATGCAAAGATTATCGAATTGATCGCGGATACGTCTTACGTACACATCGGGTCGAAGGTAAAGGTCTACGACGAAGAATTGGACGAAGAAGACGTCTATGAAATCACGGGCTCGACGGAATCCAACGCAATGGAAAACAAAATTTCCAACGAATCCCCTGTCGGCAAAGCACTTTTGAAGCACAAAAAGGGCGAAACGGTAAAGGTTATGGCGCCCGACGGCGAATACAAATTGACGATTAAGGAAATTTTCTAATTATTTGCTGCGTTGCAAGCAAAACAGAGGTTGAAAATGCAAGAAAATAAGAACGTAAACGCGCCTGCAAACGGCGTATCGGAAGAAGAACAGCTCATCGAGCAGGCGAGAATCCGCCGTGAAAAGCTCGCAAAGCTCGTTTCTGAAGGGAAAAATCCCTATGAACAAGTAAAATATCCCGTAGACGCGGATTCCGCTACCATTAAAGCGAACTATGAAGCGTATGAAGGGAAGACGGTTGTAATGGCAGGCCGTATGATGTCCCGTCGTATTATGGGTAAGGCGTCCTTCTCGCATATTGCGGACAGAAGCGGCTCTATCCAAATTTACGTTACCCGTCAAGACATTGGCGAGGAAAATTACACGTCCTACAAAAAGGACTACGATATCGGCGATATCTTTGGTTTTAAGGGTTTTGTATTCAAGACGCAAACGGGTGAAATTTCCGTACACGTTTCGGAAATCACCTTACTCACGAAATCCCTTTTGCCTTTGCCTGAAAAATACAACGGCTTGCAAGACAAGGATATGAAGTATCGCTTGCGCCACATCGACCTTATTATGAATAAGGACGTGCAAGAAACCTTCCGTAAGCGTTCGCTTATTTTGAAGGAAATCCGCAACTATCTCGACAATCGTGGGTATCTTGAAGTGGATACGCCCACCCTTTTGCCGATTGAAATCGGTGCGGACGCAAGACCTTTCAAGACGCATCACAACGCGCTCGACCTTGATATGTATATGCGTATCGAAACGGAGCTCTTCTTGAAGCGCTTGATCGTTGGCGGTATGGACAAAGTGTACGAAGTGGGCAGAATCTTCCGTAACGAAGGTATGGACGCTTACCACAACCCCGAATTTACCACCATCGAAATGTACGAAGCGTATAGCGACTACATTATGATGATGGATATGATCGAAGATCTCTACAAAACGGTTACGCTCAAGGTTTGCGGAACGCTGGATATCACCTATCAAGGCACGGAAATTCACATGGGCGATTGGACGAGATTGACGATGGCGGAAGCGGTTAAGAAATATGCCGGCGTGGATTACAACGATTGGGCTACGGACGAGGATGCAAGAGCGGCGGCAAAATCGCTCGGTGTAGAGCTTGAACACGAAAACGCAACGAAGGGTTGGGTGCTTATCGAACTTTTCGACGCATTCGTAGAAGACAAGCTTATTCAACCTACCGTTATCTACGATTATCCCGTAGAAAATTCTCCGCTTGCAAAGCGCAAGCCTTCCAACCCTGCGTTCACCGAACGTTTTGAATACTTCATTTGCGGCCACGAATACGGCAACGCATTCTCGGAGTTGAACGATCCCATCGATCAAAAGCAACGTATGGTGAAGCAAGTGGAAGCAAAACGCGCGAAGGGCAACAACGACGCGCAGGTAGACGAAGATTTCATCAATGCGCTTGAATACGGTTTGCCCCCCACAGGCGGTTTGGGTATGGGACTTGACCGTTTCGTAATGCTTCTTACCGATAGCTCTACGATTCGTGACGTTATTCTCTTCCCCACAATGAAACCTAAAAAATAATAATCACCGCTTGGGCGGCGAAAACGCCGCTCGACATCGGGTGTGAATAATTATAAAAATATACGGGCGGTTATAAGAATGAACTCATACCTGCCCATATCTTATGATAAGAATTTATTCGTTTATTCAATAAACGGATAATAAAGCGGAGAAGGCGATGGATGCAAAAATAACCAAAAAAAGATTAAGCAGAATGCTCTCTTACGATTGGATTAAAATTCTGCTTACAATAGCGGCGGCGGTATTCGTTTGGGTGTTGATCTTTACGATGACGGCAACGCGAATCACGCCTGCGCAACAGTTTACTGCTTGTAATTATCTTGGAAACGTAACCTTTATGGAAACGAAATTCTTTGATTTGTACAACAAGGCATACCGCGACGGAATTTATTCCTATGAAGTGATCGAGACGAACTATAACGACTTTGCGAGCAACGCGGAGTATGCCAACACGCTTATGGACGCGCGGTTTGGTACGAGCGAGGGCGATTTTATGTTCGCTCCTATCACACCCAACCCTTCTTCGGGCAAAATCAAAGATGAAGTGACGGGCGAGGTTAGTTATAAGTACACGTATGCGGAAAGCGCGTTGATTGGCTATTGGACGTATTATTACAATCTTGATCCCAAATCGGAAAACGGCTACTTCCACCAAATGGAAGAATATCTCAACGTTTACTACAACGGCGATTGGACGAAGAAGGAAAACGTAAACAAGGAAAAAATCGAGCAGGATTTCCGCAAACGCACGAAATGGGACAAGCGTTTTAAGACGGACAAGCAGAAAAAGCAAGGCGTGAAAGACGATATCGCACGTATTGAATCCTATCGCGACGCTTTGGAAAAATTTTACGGCTACGTAAACGAAGGGATTGTGGAATTTACCAAGGTTTCCTTGAAGAATATCGGTAGCCAAAAATACTCGATTGAAGGTGTTTACTATCTCAATCTCTGCCCTTCGAGCGATCCGCAAAACCGTATGAAGCATTTGTCGGAATACGTTGCGTATACGCACGACGTGACGGAAGTCAACCCCGAAACGGGCGAAGAAACGGTGACGAAAAACGTGCTTACGGCGACGGATATGCAGGTTTGCTTCCTCAAAATGGAAGATATGACGGAAGGGTTCCAATACGAGAACGTCCTTTTCATCAACTATCTTATCGAGAACTGTCTTGCATTGAATAAAACGGCATAAAAAAGAAAAAGGAACGGCGAAAACCGTTCCTTTGTTTGCTATTTTTTTATAGTATAATTGGAAGTGTGGTTATGCGTACGGTGTTCAAAAACGAAAAAGTTTTACAAAACTGCAAAATATTCCGTATGCTCGAAGAGCAGTCGAAAGGCAAGCATCTCTCTTTCCATACGCCTGGACACAAGCAAAAGGGCTTCGATATTACGGAGCTTTCCTACTCCGACAATCTTTCTTGTCCGCGCGGCTGTATTGCGGAAGCCGAGAAGGATATTGCGGAAATTTTAGGGGCGGAAAAAAGCTTTATCTTGACGGACGGAAGCACGTCGGGCGTACTGTCTATGTTGTATGCGGCAAAGAAGCTTGGCGTTACGAAAATCGCCCTTTGCGAAGGCTCGCACAAAAGCGTGTTTAACGGGTGCGCGGCACTTGGAATTGCTCCCCTTGTTTACTCCCAAAAAATAGAGCAAAAAATACCATTTCCCCATACCATGTACGAGTTGAATGAACAATTCGCCCCTTTATTAGACGAAGCGGACGCTCTGTTTTTTACTTCGCCCGACTATTACGGAAATATCGTAGATTGGGCGGAAATTCGCAAGTATTGCGACGAGAAAGGAAAGCTGCTTATCGTAGACGGAGCACACGGCGGACATTTGCATTTTGAGAAAGACTTGCACGCAGGTCAATATGCGGATATGTGGGTGGACGGCGTGCATAAGAGCTTGCCTGCGCTCACGCAAGGCGCGGTGGTATCGGCTCGTACGAAAAAATGCGTAGAAGCGCTTGCAAAGGGTGTGGATATTTTCCGCACGACAAGCCCTTCCTACCCCATTATGGCATCGGTGGAATATGCGGTGAAATATCCCCGAAACGCCAAATTGGAAGAAGAGGTAAAAAGCTTTGCGCAAGGGAACGCGCGCATATATAAGAATAAGGATTGGACAAAGCTCGTCGCATTGTTTGGCGAAAACGCCTTTACGGTGGAAAGGCGGTTGCAAGCGGAAGGGATCTACCCCGAATTTTGCGACGGCAACGCGATTACCTTCTACCTTTCCCCTGCGACGGAGCAAGCGGAATTTGCCGAGCTTTGCGAAAGACTTACAGCCTTGTTTGTGGAGCATCCCATAGCGGAAGGCTTGGCGGAAGAAAAAAAGCGCGTACATAAATGTGAAACGCTCCCCCTGCCCGAAAAGGCGGAAACGGAGTGGGTGCCGCTCGAAGAGGCGGAAGGGCGAATTTGCGCAGGGATATGCGGACTTTTCCCCCCTTGCGTTCCCTTATTTTCCGTGGGCGAGCGGATTGAAAAGGAAAAAATCCGTCTTTTACAAAGTGCGGACAACGTATTTGGTGTAAAAAACGGCGAAATTTTGGTTTTGAAAATAGAAAACGAGGAATAAAGTATATGGAAAACAGAGGTAAGTTTATTACGTTTGAAGGCTGCGACGGCTGTGGCAAGAGCACCCAACTCCGCCTTTTGAGCGAGTATTTGGAAAAGAACGGCGTTCCCCACATCTTTACCCGTGAGCCGGGCGGTGGGAAAATTTCCGAAGCGATCCGTGAAATTTTGCTCAACGGTAAAAATTCGGAAATGACGGACGCTTGTGAGGCGCTGTTGTATGCGGCGGCGCGCGTGCAGCACCTTTCCGATCGCGTAGAGCCTGCGCTTAACGAAGGCAAATTGGTCGTTTGTGACCGCTACGTAGATTCTTCCCTTGCATACCAGGCGTATGCGCGAGGGCTTGGGACGGATTTCATCGGCAAAATTAACGCGTATGCACTTGAACATTACTTACCCGACGTGACCGTGTTCATCGATCTTACGCCCGAAGCGGCGTTCAAGCGCAAGCACGGAGCGGACGAAAACGACCGTTTGGAGCAAGCGGGTATGGCGTTCCACCGCCGTGTGTACGAAGGGTATAAGGCGATTGCGGCGGAAAATCCCGAGCGTGTGGTTTGCGTAGACGGCAATCAAACGCCCGATGAAATTTTCACGGAAGTCGTCCGTATTTTGAAGGAAAGAAACTGTCTGTAAGAGGCGTTTATGGAAATTTGGGAAATCCTGTTAATGAGTGTAGCGCTTGCGATGGACGCATGCGCCGTTGCGATGACAAACGGTATGATCGAAACGAAGATGCCCGTTTGGAAAATGGCGCTTATCGGCGTCTTTTTCGGCGTTTTTCAATTCGCAATGCCCGTTATCGGTTATTTCATTACGGGATTATTCACGCAAGCCTTTTTTAAAGTGTTCGAGAAAATTTCCGCTTGGGTGGCGTTTGCTTTGCTTGCATTCTTGGGTGGAAAAATGCTTTTCGAGAGCATAAAAGAGCTTATAAAAGCGCATAAAGAAAAGAAGGCAAAAGAATCGGGGAATTTTTGCGCGGAATGCGAAACGATGGGGGCAGGTACGAGTTCAACCGTAGAAGAAGCGCATGAAAAGCCGCATAAACTCACAGTTGGAAAGCTCGCTGTGCAGGCGGTTGCCACCTCTATCGATGCGCTCGCTATCGGCGTTACCTTAAAGATGGCGGAAATCAATGCGCCCATTGCCCTCGGCGGTGTGTGGGGTGCGACGGCAGCTATTGGTGTGGTGACGCTTGTTTTGAGCTTCGGCTCGGTGTTTATAGGCAAGCTCATCGGCGATAAGCTCGCGGACAAAGCCAACCTTTTTGGGGGTGCGGTATTGCTTGCAATCGGCATCAAAATCCTTATCGAGGGGTTAATTGGCTAGTCTGTAGTATTCTTGTTTGGCTAACGATGCGGAGCACTTTTGTGAAGAGTGTGTGAACGTTTGTTAAATGTTTGAAAATTCCCATAGGAAACGCTTGAAAAAGGCGTATTCTTGTGATAAAATAATAGCGCAAAACGGTTTAGAAGCTTTACCGTTTGTTTATAAATAAGTATTGAACGTTCCTACGTAGTAGGAATTGGCGAAGGAGTAATACTTTGAGAAAGAAAACAAAAATCATTCTTTGGGTTGTTCTGGCGATTATTGTAACGGTTGTCGTTGGTGTCATCATTTACAACGTCCTTAATCGCGGAACGGAAATTAGTTTCCAAGAGTTTATCGATAAGATCCGCGCAGGCGAAATTGATAAATTGCACGTAGACGCGTATAATTGGACGGGTAAGGTTTACGACGAAAAAGGCAACCTCGTTGAAACGTATATTGCCGTTGGTCCTAGCATTTATAACTACGAAGATTTCTCGTTGTTCTTGTCGGATAACAGCATCGGCGCAAACGTTTGCCCCATCCCGAATTTCACCGATCCCAACGAAGGCAGTTTCCTGTCCTCCCTTCTTCCCCTTGGCGGTATCTTGTTGCTCGCCCTTTTGTTCTGGTTCATGATGCGTAGCGCAACCAATGCGCAAAACAACGCTATGAATATGAGCAAGAGCAAAACGCAGGTACAAAACAACGTGAAAACCCGTTTCTCGGACGTTGCAGGCGCAGAAGAAGAAAAGGAAGAGTTGCAAGAAATCGTGGAATTCCTTAAAGCTCCGAAAAAGTTCTCGACGCTTGGCGCAAGAATCCCTTCGGGCGTGTTGCTCGTAGGCCCTCCGGGCACGGGTAAAACCTTGTTCGCAAAAGCCGTAGCAGGCGAAGCGGGCGTTCCCTTCTTCTCGGTTTCGGGTTCCGACTTCGTAGAAATGTACGTCGGCTTGGGTGCAAAGCGTGTTCGTGACTTGTTCGAGCTTGCGAAAAAGAACAGCCCTTGCATCATCTTCATCGACGAAATCGACGCCGTAGGTAGACGCAGAGGCGCAGGTATCGGCGGCGGTCACGACGAAAGAGAACAAACCTTGAACCAAATTCTCGTCCAAATGGACGGCTTTGAATCCAACGAAGGCGTTATCATTATGGCGGCGACCAACCGTGAGGACATTCTCGATCCCGCGTTGCTTCGTCCCGGCCGTTTTGACAGACGTATCAACGTGAACCTTCCCGACGTAAAGGGGCGTGAACAAATCTTGAAAGTACACGCTCGCAACAAACCCCTTGCTCCCGACGTTAATTTCAAAACGATTGCGCGCATAACCGCAGGCTTCTCGGGCGCGGAGCTCGCCAACCTTCTTAACGAAGCGGCAATCCTTACCGCACGTAAGGGCAAGAAGCTCATTGGCAATCTCGAACTTTACGACGGCATCAACAAGGTGCTTATGGGACCTCAAAAGAAGAGCCGCGTCGTTACCGAATCCGACAAGCGTTGCACCGCTTATCACGAATCCGGCCACGCAGTTTTGGCTTGTCTTTGCAAGCATTGCGATCCCGTACACGAAGTGTCCATTATCCCCCGCGGCAGAGCGGCAGGCTACACGATGACTCGCCCCGAAACGGACGACAATGACGTATCGTATAACAAACTTATCGACAACATTTGTATGACGCTCGGCGGCAGAGTTGCGGAAGAACTCGTGATCAAAGACATCACGACGGGTGCAAGCGCCGACTTACAGCACGTATCGAGCCTTGCTCGCCGTATGGTAACCCAATGGGGTATGAGTGAAAAGCTTGGGCTTGTAGCGTACGATTCCGATCAACCCGTATTTGTGGGTATGGAATACGGTCACTCCGAGAGAAGCTACTCGCAGGAAACGGCGGCGACGATTGATAGCGAAATTCGCAGACTCGTTAGCGAAGCGCACGAAAGAGCAGTGAAGCTTTTGACGGAAAACCGTTCCATTCTTGATAATATGTCGAGAGTACTCGTAGAAAGAGAAACCATTTACACCGAAGAAGTGCAAATGCTCATGAAGGGCGCAACGTGGGACGAAGTCGTTGCAGAAATGGAAAGACGCGAAGGTGAACACGAGGCAAATCCTTTTGCAAGAGCAACCGCTCCCGATAAAGAGCATATCGTAGAAGAAACCAAAACGGAAGAATAACCGTGTAAAACGGAGCTACTGAAAGGCGGCTCCGTTTTCCGCTTTTATCAATAATACGCAAGAAAAAGCTTGCGTTGAGGGGTAACCATGAAGAGAGAAAAACGAAAGAAAGCGTTTGACGTGCATTATGAAAAGAGAAACGTTCCTGCGTCTATGATCGACGCGCAGACGGAGCTTGGCGACCACGATAAAAAGGAGCTCCGCAACCGTGCGGCTTATTTCCTTTTGAACGGCGTACCCGAATTTGCCGTCAACGAAAAAATCGACGGACGATTCACTTTGCTTGCGTCCGATCGTGATTTTTATGCGGCGAAATCGATTGGCGCAACGGAAATTACCGTGCGCATTTATCAGCTTTCCGAAAAGAATGCGGAAGCTTTTTCGTGTGTAGAACGCTTAAAGACGGAACGCCTTTCGACGATGGACGAGGCATATCTTATGCAACGGCTTATCAAGGATTACGGTATGACGCAAGACGACGTAGCTTCTCTTATTGGAAAATCTCGCCCTGCCGTGGCGAATACGATGCGTTTGCTCACCCTTTCCCCCGAAGTTATCGGGTTGGTTGAAAGCGGTAAGCTGTCGGCAGGCCACGCAAGAACGCTTGTAAAAGTACCCGAAGTGCAACAGCGTGCGTTTGCGGAAGAGGCGATCAAGCGTGGGTACTCCGTCCGTGAAATGGAGCGTGCAGTGAAGATGTTTTTGACTCCCCCCGAAGTCGTACAGCAGGAAAAGCAGGCGATGGCGGCGGCAAAGAGCGCAGAGCTCAAAGCGCTTGTAGAAAGAATGCGCGGCGTATTCCGCACGAAGGTATCGCTTATCGGCAGCTACAAGAAGGGTAGAATCTACATTGACTACTACTCCCACGAAGATTTGTACCGCATTGAGGAAATGCTTGAAATCTTGGAACAAAACAGTTGATTATTACCAATTTATTGGATTCCGCATCTAAAAAATATGAAAGTATTGACAAAGCAAATAAAAGAGACTATAATATAAAAAAATTATGTAAGGGAGAATCTTATGAAGAAATCGTTTGCAATCAAAATAGCCAGCATTCTTTTGAGCGGAATGTGTGTATTTCAATTAGCGGCATGCGAAACGGAGGGCGACAGCAGTAGTGACGGCAGTGAATCGGGAGTGGTACATACGCACACTTTAAGTTATCAAGCGGCGCAAGCGGCAACCTGCGACAAAGACGGACATATTTCGTATTGGCTGTGTGGGGACTGTGGTAAGGCGTTTGAAGATGAAAATGGTAAAAAGGAACTCGACGCATCTAAAATAAAAAATGAGGAAGCGTTGGGGCATATTTTAGAGCAAAAAGCGGAGCAGATTCCCACTTGTAGCAACGTCGGTTGGGCGGCGTATGAATATTGTACGCGTGAGGGTTGTACGTACACGACTTATCAGCAACAAGACGCGTTGTTCCATAATTTTGTCAATGGTGAATGCACGAATTGCGATGCGACTTCGTATAGTCAAGGCTTATCCTTTAAGTTAAACAGTGAGAAAACGGGTTATAAGCTGGTTGGCTCTGGAACTTGTGAGGATACTTGTGTGGTTATACCAAGCGAATATAACGGACTTCCCGTAACGGAAATTGAAGAAATTTGGTGTCAGGGTATTAAAAAGATTGTCGTTCCCAAGAGCGTGCAAATAATTAAGAGAGAGGCGTTTCAGCTCACTTGGACGTTAGAGGAAATAGTGCTTCCATTTTTGGGATACTCAAGAACGAATCTTGAGCCGATATCCTATTATTTTGGATTTATTTTCGGTTATGAAAAATATGAAGGGAAGATTGGCGAAGAAGTTCCCAAGGGTGTAAGACAATATAGGGATAACCAATCGGTAAGCTACTACTACAAGATTCCCGAAAATTTGAAACGTGTGACGATTACGGAAGATCCTACGGATGCATCGGAAAAATTAAACAGTTGCAGTATGTTGGAATGCATTCAATTCGATTGTCCTGTTCAAGATTTTGGGACGAATTTCAAATGTGCAGTTTCTATTAGCGACGTAAAAACGTGGTGCGAAGGAAAATATTTTGCAGGGGAAGATAGAACGAAGATTACCGAATTGCTTATTAACGGCGAAAGAGTGACGAATTTAGTCATTCCTGAGGGAACAAAAAAGATTAAGGAAGGTGCATTTTTTAGCTGTAAATATGTGGAAACTCTTACGATCCCCGACAGTGTATACACGGTTGAGAGAAAAGCCTTTTACGGTGGAAACACGTTAAAAACGGTTAACTACTCACGAACTTTGAGCAGTGAAGTATGGGTTGTGAAACCGTCTTTATAAAAACAATGAAAACCCCGACTCGATAAGAGTCGGGTTTCCTTTTGCAAAGTTATTGATGAAATTCCGTATCCGAATCCATAGGGTTCTCCGAGAATAAGAGATGTCCGTTCACGAGACAGAAGATGAGATCGATAACGCACAAGATCCAAAATTCACCGAAGAACAAGAATAACAGAAAGATGGCGGAATGAAACGCCGTCTTTTCTCTAGATAATATGGAAAGGCGGATGAGAATTTCCATAACCCACCCCACAAAAGGCAGGGCGAGCAGCAAAAATTGCACAAACTTGGATTTTTCGTAAAACCATTTATCAACTTGCATAAGTCCCTCCTTTGAACGCAGTTACGTCCCTTTTATGTCTGTTAATATTATATACCCACAAAAAGAGAATTGTCAAGCAAGTCTTGAAAAAACTATGATAAAATTTTTGTGAAAGCTCCACGAAAAAGGAGAGTTGTGTTACTTATTCTCGTCGTTAGAGGTGGGTGTGAAATAATCCGCTTCGGGAGCAGGGGGATTTTTTCTATCCTGCAAATATTTGCAAAGCCACATCAAGCCGAAGAAAATCCCTGCGCCGAGAACAGCGCCGAATACGCCGAGAAGATCAAAAAACATTCCCAAGGGAATAGTGGCAGCCAAGCACAGGGCGGAAAGCACCGTAAATATAATTCTCAAAACCTTTAACATTTTATACTCCGAAAATCGTTTTAAATTATTATATATATTGTATCACGCGCGCGCGTAAGAGTCAAGCCGTTCTTTTTTAAAAAAGTCAAAAATACCCTTAAAAAGTAATTGACAAGCGAGAAAGAAAATGGTAATATAATTCGGCTGTCTGCGAAAAAAAGCGGGAAAAATCAAGCAAAAAACTGCTTAAAAAAATTTTTAAAAAAGTTTAAAAAAGTGTGAAAAAATGCTTGACATTAAATATTGGCTTGTGGTATGATATACAAGCTGTCCGCGAGAAAGTGGGCAACCCGGACTGTTGTTCGGTTTAAGAAGATTAAAAATGGAATAAGAAAGAAATGAGATTTTATTTGACAAACAATGCAAATAGAAGGTAATTTCCGTTAATTTTCAAAGTACTTGAAAACACAAGTAACCTTGAAAGCAAGTCAGCAAAGAGATAACAAAGTTAGAGCCGTTGCTACTTTTAGCAGGTAGCGACTTTAAACAATTAAACTTAAGAGTTTGATTCTGGCTCAGGATGAACGC
>JAFVPE010000019.1 GCA_017505465.1 Clostridia bacterium
ATACCAAAGCATATAGAAAAATTGGTGGAAGAAATCGAAGATATTAAAGAAGATATACGCTTGCGCGATTTGCATAAGGACGATTTAATTCAACTTGGCAAAAACCGTTATGAAGAACGGAAAGAAGCAGGTGCGATATTACAAACAGCGGTTAATTCGGAAGAATACGTAGACAAGACGATAGGTTTTATCCGTGGCTTTAAGATTGTACCGCAACGTAGAACGGCGTTAGGTGGCGTTGTTAATTTGGTTGGAGCAAAGAGGATTTACGGTGTACAGCTTGGCGATAGCGGTATCGGTGCGATTACCCGTATCGAAAATGCGTTAGATGAGTTAGAATCGCGTATCAAAAATAGGGAAACAGAAATAACCGAAAGCGAGAAATCGTTAGAAGATGCGAAAGCCGCCGTGGACTTACCGTTTGAACAAGCGGAAGAATTGGAAAGCCTGCAAAACGAATTATCGGAAATTGATGCCGAGCTTGATTTGAGTAAGCAGGAAACCCCGATAGTTTTAGACGAATCCGACGGCGGAAAAATGGAACTTGAAATACTTGACGAGGAGGAAGAAGAAATGGAAATCGCGTAGAAAATTTTATACGCGGAGAGATTTATTTTTGAAAAAGTATAAAATATCTTGACTCAATTAAAAAAATATGTTATTATTGTTTTACGAAAAGATTTTCTTGGGTATATAATAATAACAGGAGGCGTTTATGGGCGTAATGGATTGTATTCGTGAATACGTAGAGCAGACGGAAATGCGTGTGCCTATTTTGACGAGCGATATTTATGAATACGTGCGTTTGCGAGTGCCGAATGTTCAAAAGAACGTATTAAACGAATATATCGTTAGATACAGCAAGGTAAACCCGAATTTTATTCGTCATAAGAAAGGGGTGTATTATAGAACGGAAGATACGCCTTTTGGAAAAGCGGGGATAAAATATCCTGAACTTATAAAGCGCGCGTATTTGCAAGACGGAAGCGAGATTATCGGCTATGAAACAGGTCCTTCGTTTATGAATAAAATAGGTTTGACAACGCAAATGCCGCATTATACGTATTTGGCAACGGAAAGAATAAAAAAGTCTTATGTAGATAAAAAAAGCGGTATATGTTTAATAAAACCCGTAATAAATATAACGAACGAGAATTACCGTTATTTGCAGTTTTTGGATATGTTAGAAAATCGTATGAACGTAACGATTGAAAACGAGAATTATCGAGAAATATTGCGCAATCACATTATAAGATTTGATTTGAGCTTTGAGGGATTAATAGGGTACGCGAGATTTTATAATAATCAAAACGTATTTATGAAACTTTCCGAACTTGCGACAGGGGTAAGCGTATGAAACTGCATTTAGACAAAGCGGCGTTTGAATTCATTATAGATGAAGTGGCGCAAGAAAAACATATACGCCGTGACGTTTTGGAAAAAGACTATTACGTTACCTTGCTTTTGAAAGAATTATCGAAAAAAGAAAATCAAGGGTATGCGTATTTCAAGGGCGGTACGGCATTGTATAAAGCGTTGAAATCCATACGCAGATTTTCCGAGGATATTGATTTAACGGTATTTATAGAAGATTGCCCAACGCCCAGCCAAGCCAAGAAACGTTTGGAACACGCTACGTTGAAGTACGAAAGTATGCGGAAGGGCGAAACACTTGAAAATAACCGTGGCAGTATTACTTGCGAGTATTTGTACGATTCGCTTTATACGCTTGACGATACCGACGTTTTGCAACGCTTTGGTCGAGTGAAAATCGAAGCAACGAGTTTTACGGTAAGCGAGCCGACAACGAAAATCGAGATAGCTCCGCATTTGTACGAACTTTGCGGAGAGGATAGACGGAAAATTTTGCGTGAACAGTACGACGTAGCCCCGTTTGACGTAGAAACGATTTCGTTAGAACGAATTTTTATCGATAAGGTATTTGCGGCACAGTTCTATTATGAGCGTGAAATGTACGGAGACGTGGCAAAACACGTTTACGATTTGACGGTGTTGTTGGATAACGAGCAAATACAAAACTTCTTATCGAATAAGGAACGGGTTTTGAGTATTGTTGCCTTAAAACGCAAAGAAGAATTGGCGAGAAAAGGCGGTGTTGATGCGAAAACGCAGATTGCAAACTTTGAGTATTTCCGTAGTTTGAAAGAAAATAAGGAATTTGCAAAGAGCTTTGCGGAAATGCAAAAAGTGTACGTGTTCGATAAAACGGAAATTCTTTCTCTTGAAACAGCATTGAACGCAGTTGATAAATTGCGTGAGTTGATGGATATAGAGTGGAATTAAAAGAAAAACTTAATAACAGTTTAACGATATGAATAACAATGCTTGTTACTGTTATGAGAATAAAAAATCATAAGGAGACAGGTATGCAAAAAAGAGCAGTATTGTTGTGTAGGTCGGAAAACGGGAGTCAAGCGGAATTGGTGGAAACGATGGGTTTGTTATCGTCTTATGCGAAAGATAATGAATGGAAAGTTGTAAAAATCTTTTCCGAGACGGGTAAATTGGGGAATTTGACCTTGTGGGATTTGCGGTTAATGGCAAAGCATAAAGAGTTTGAGTATTTGTTAATGAAAGATTTTGAAACCTTTTCAATGCCGCCCGATGAATCTATGGAAGAAGTTAGATACCTAATTGAAAATGGTGTAGAAGTCAGGACGTTGAACGACGGAAACTTGACTTGCGAAAGTTTACCGGCGTTATTCCGAAACAGGTTCAAAATTTTTGTCGGTAAACGGAAATACAATTAAATAGTTGAAATCATAATTCTATGAATAACATTGAGGGTTTGATTCGTTTGAAAAAGCGATCAAGCCCTTTTCTTTTTCGTGGCGTATGCGAGAAAGAATAAACTAAAACTGAATAACGGGAAAGCATAATCCTATGAATAGCATAGAGGGTTTGTTTTGTTTGAAAAGAACGAAACGGACTCTCTTTTTTCTTAATTTGAATATCGAAAAAGGAGACGAAGAAATAGAAAAGCAAGATAGGGGGAAAATGAAATCTTTGCAGGTTTATTTGATTGAGGGGAATGAGAGAACTAAGGAAGAAAGGGAAAAGGAATTAGAATGTTTTAACGGATTCGTGGATACGCTCACATTGCTTATTAGGAAATACGGCAATAGAGTGTTAAACAAATAAATTACTACTAAAAAACGGAGGATGATTTATGAACAGAGAAGGTAAACGGTATATTTCTTATAAAAGAGTAAGTACCGAAATGCAAGTGGACGGGTTTAGTTTGGAGGGACAGAATAATCGAATTATTCGTTTTGGCGAACGTGAAGAAATGGTATGCGTCGGGGAATATGAAGATGCTGGGAAATCGGGTAAGTCTATTGAGGGAAGACCTGATTTTAAGAGAATGCTTGCAGATATTGAGAACGGATTAGAAGTTGATTACGTTTTGGTTTATAAATTGTCCCGTTTTGGTAGAAATGCGGCAGACATTTTGAACTCATTGGCTTTAATACAGTCTTATGGGGTGGAATTGATTTGTGTTGAAGAAGGGATTGACTCGTCGCAGACAAGTGGGAAACTTTTAATTTCCGTATTGTCTGCGGTTGCGGAAATTGAAAGGGAAAATATCCTTGAACAAACGATGAACGGACGTAAGGAAAAAGCAAGACAAGGTGGATGGAACGGAGGTCCTGCGCCGTATGGGTATTCCTTAAAGGACAATAAGTTGATAATAGATGAGAAAGAATCGGAAATAATAAAAACGATTTATCATAAATTCTTATATGAAAATATTGGTTATTCGGGCATAGCAAAATATTTGAATTTACAAGGTGTGGATAAAAATCCGAGGAAGTCAACGCAAACATTATGGTGGAGTGCGCATTTCGTAAAAATTATTTTAGATAATCCCGTATATTGTGGAAAAATAGCGTTTGGGCGGAGAACGCGAGAGAAAGTAAAAGGCACGCGGAATGAATATCGTACAGTTTTTGCGGATGATTACATATTGTGTGATGGGAAACACGAAGCTATAATAGACGAAGAAATGTGGCAGAAAGCTCAAGAGAAAAGAAAGAAAACGGGTATTAAACCCGTTTCGAGAATCGGTAGGGATAGGGTGCATTTACTTACGGGGTTAATCCGTTGTCCAAAGTGTGGCGGTTTGATGTATTGCAACAGGACGACTTGGAAAAATAAGGATGGTTCGTATCACGACGTTTACTACTATTATTGTGGAAACAGTAAAGCGGATCGCGGACATCTTTGTGATTACCGAGCAAAATTAAGAAAGACGGATATAGAACCTTATGTGGTTGAGGCAATCAAAGATTTAGTGCGTGATGAACAATTTGCACAAGCGATACAAGATAAAATCGGTGTAAAAGTCGATACAAGTAAGATTGACGAAGAAATTAAAAAATACGAATTAAAACTCAAAGAAATAGATTTGAATAAGGTGCGTTTGGAAAACGAAATGGACTGTATGCCGATTGATGCAAAGTTTAGAGAAAGAAAATTACACGATATGTCGTTAAGGCTTGATAGCTTGTATGAAACGATGGTGGACTTGGAAGAATTGATTGAAGATGCGAAACTTCGTAAGCAAGGAATTGAAATGGAATCAATTTCTTTGGAAAATATCTATGAAATTTTAAGGACATTTGAAGAAATATATGATATAATGGATGACAAGGAACAAAAAACTCTAATCACGTATTTGATTAAGGAAATACAAATAAATCCTAATGATCAAAACGATTGTGTGATGCCCTTAAAATCAATAGAGTTCAATTTTCCTTTGTATAAAGGCGGTAAAGAAGTGAGGAAAATTTTTTGGGAAACCCAATCAAGTGTCGAGACTTTGGTTTGTCTGACGCGAAAATAAGCAAAAATCGGATCAGGACAAATGTGAATTTTGAGCAAGGCTCAAAAGTCGTTTTACAGCAGTTTAGCATAACATATTGAGGAAGAAGGGAATTACTATGTACGATATTCAAAGCAGATGGAAGCTTGAAGGCAATATTTTGAGATATTACGGTTTGAGAAATCAGCCCAACATATTCAAAAATGCCGTTAAGCTTACCAAAAAGCAAAAAACGATTATTGAAAAACTGCCCTGCGATTTGACAAATAGTGAGATTGCCGTCTTGAAAAATCTTGTAGGGGCACAGGTTGTGAAATTCGAAAGCAAAAAGGCAATTCCTTCGAGTTTGGACGAGGCAAGATTTTGCTCAACGTGTATAGCAAATGATTTTATGATTCCGGGAATCGAATTTGACGCACAAGGCAGGTGCCCAATCTGTCAATCCGCAGACAAGACAAAAAATCTGAAAAGTATCGTTCCGATTATGAATACGTTTCCAACATCAAAAAAATCGCGTTTTGATGTTGCGGTGTTCTATACAGGCGGAAAAGACTCTACCTACTTACTGTATTATTTGTCCAAAGTCTTAAAGCTTCGCGTGCTGGCGCTTACTTGGGAAATTCCCTATATGTCCGAATGCGCGAGAAAGAGCATTGAAAATGCCAAACAATCGCTTGATTCGGTAGAATTTATCAGTCGCAAAATTTCAAATAACGATTTAAAGAAGATATATAACAAGTTATATTCTTTGAGCGAAAATACCTGTGCTTGTCCTGCTTTGGCGTACGTTCTATTCTATCCTGAACTTGTTATAAACAAAATTCCGTATTTTGTTGCAGGAAACGAACCTGCACAGATGCTCGGCTTATATTTCAATCATATGGCACCGAAGATGGCCTATACATTCCCTAACAATAAAGGACTGAACTTTTTGCTTAATATCGGGAGAATTTTAACTCTGCATCCCCCGCTGAAAAAGGGGCAATTCCATACCCTTGTCACAATGAAACAGTTCGCATACGGCGATGGTAAGATTAAGAATTTGGCAGGATATTCCAACCAACTTGTCGATAACGTCTGCGAAGCGATCAAAGAAGTTCCAAATATTCTCAATCCGTTAAAAAGAGCGATCCGTTCATCCTCGTGGTCGGGCAATATTCCTGCATTTGTGCAAGTGGATTTTGATGAAATATGCGGTGGGGTTTATGAGTGGAGAAAAATAAAGGATACCATCATTCGTGAATGCGGATGGGTTGCGCCTGAAGAACTTGACAAAGGATTACACACAAGCTGTAAAATTGAAAAATGCAAGGAGCATTCGCAATTTGCAAGATTTTATCATATGAGAAGTACGATGATTCCGTTCAGCGCACTTGAAATTGCGATTGCGAGCCGAAGCAATAATTTATCCAGAACGGAAGCATTGGCAGAGTTAAAAGCCTCACTTGGCTTTTCGCTTGATGAAATACCTGAATGTGTGATTATGCGAGAGTACATAAAGTAATGAATGCAGTGGTTTTTTATTCAAATACAGGGCAGAGCAAGGCAATCGCGGAACACTTCGCAAATCAATTAGGATATCCGCTTGCGGATATGGAAACAAAATGTGCGGAGCATTATCAAAATCTCGTTCTTGTATTTCCTGTGCATTGTCAAAATATTCCCGATGTTGTAAAGAATTTTTTGAAGAATATATCAGTTGACAATCTAACGGCTATTGCTACGTACGGAAAAATGTGCTGTGGAAATGTGCTACATGAAATTCAAAAAAACTATCAAAAGAATATTGTTGCGGGCGCGTATATTCCTACAAAGCACTCCTACATAGACAATGACGATGCCTTCTGTGCGTTTGATACATTAAAGCCCATCGTTGAAAAAGTCAAAGAGCCTTCGTATATATCGCTTCCCAAACTGTATAAAAATCCTTTGGCGGATATTTTCCCAAAATTAAGAAACAGACTTGGGATCACGATACAAAAAAGCGCAAATTGCAGTGGGTGCAATCTTTGCGCTGAACATTGCTCCTTTGGAGCGATAAAATCGGGCATAACAAATCGCCAGTGTATCAGATGTTTGAAGTGTGTTGAATCCTGCCCACGCCAAGCCTTAAAAATCAAGTTAGGTTTGCCGTTAAAGCTCTATTTACGCAAGAAAAAAATAAATAAAGTCATCATTTATGCTTGAATGATATGTTTCTACAAACTGCTAAAAATCATGGGGGAATGATGATTTTACCTATGGTTTTGAGATTTTTTTGAGTCTTGATTCACGTGGAAACGCCTTGTGTGTTAAATAAAAAATAATAGGGAGGCAATCTCATGAGAAAAGCGAAGAATTTTTTTGTGCTTATTTTTGCATCGTTCTTTTTGCTTTTGGCTGGATGCGACCTTTTTCCAACTACGAGCGATTCGAATAGCGAAAGCAGCGGTGCTAGCGATAGCACAGAAACGCTCGATACCTTTGAGTTCGTTACGGACGATAAGCTAGTATTCAAGAGCATCGGCGAGTATTATAGCCTGACCTTGTATGCGGGCGAAAGCTATCAAGTAAAAACGACAATCGACGACAGCTTGGGCGACGATTACTACTTAAAATATACCGTAGACGAGGAAACGGACGGCAAGTTTACCATATCCGAAAGCGGCTACATAGAAATTGCCTCTTCTCTAAATGAAAGCGAGTCTTTCGTTATTAACGCCGAGTTATACAAAAAAGGCGTATCAAAGAAAATTGAACGCAAATATTGTGCGCTCTCGTTAAGAGTAGGGGATTACGCCAGAGTTTCTTTGATGAATGAGGGTTTGGAATACGATGATTCCACGTGCACCTATTCCCTTTCGATGGATTCGGGAGAGAGCTACAAGTTATCTTATTCGATTTCTTATAATACTCCCTACGTTTTGAGCTTCTCTCTTACCGATTCGAGCTATGCGGATTTTATGAGCGTGGACGAAAACGGCTATATTACCACCGTCAAAACAAGTGAGGACAAGGTGGGGGAAATATCCGTTACGACGACGGGGAGTGGCGGCGTTCTCGACGTGGTTTTCGTAAAGGTATCTCTTGCCAAGAGCGAAGGAGCTTCGGGCGGAGAAACGCAAAATTTATTGACGGTTATCAACAAAGTAGACGCAAGCGAGGTTGTCAACGGAGCGACGATAGAGCTCTATCAAGGGCAGGCATTGTCCTTTGACGTTCGATACAACAATCAAGCGAAAACGAACGTTATCACCGCCGCCGACGCGAGCGTTTTAGAGGTAAACGGCACTACGAACACCGTCAAGGGGATAAAGCTCGGCGAGAGCGAAATCGTCTTTGCCTATGCGGAAGAGCAAATTACCGTAACAGTAAACGTTATCAAGGATAAGTTGGTTTCTTTGTCCGCTGAAAACGAGGGCAACGACTTCGTAATTATCAACGGCACGTTGTATTATTTGAACAACCTGTACGCCACCTATCAAAGCGGAGCTAAAAAGGAAATCACCGATTCTGCTTTGCTTGTAACGGACGTTTTCGATAAGGACGAAGCGCACAAGACGGTGGAATTTACTTATGCGGAGGACGGAGAGAGCGCAAAAATTGCGTACGACGTGAAATATTACGTCACAGAAGAATACAGTGCAAGGGAAACGGCGTACGACAACAACGATTATTTCAATAATTACTATATAGGCAAAACGCAGGTGCTTCCGAGCAAGGGAACGGTGAAATTGTTGACGATTCCCGTATGGTTCAACGATTCTGATTTGTTCTTTACGAAAGCGCAGCAAGCACAAATGCTTGAAGACGTGGAATACACCGTAAAAGGGAATAGACCAGACAGCGAGCTTAAATCGGTAAAGCAGTACTACGAAGCACAAAGCTACGGCGCACTCACTATGGATATTACGGTGAGCGACGCGTTCTATTGCTCGCCCACGTCCTATGAAGATTATACCGACAACATAGAGGAAAAGCTCACGAACGTTTACGATTTGGGAACGAGCGCCATTTCTTGGTATTTCGAGAGTCACACAAACGAGAGCTTGGAAGACTACGATTTGAACGGCGATGGCTATTTGGACGGTTTACTCCTTTATTATGGAGCGAATTGGTACGGCGCGAGCGGGGATAAAAATAGGTCGATAGCGTTTGAGGTGAACAATAACGACAATCATACGTATTCCTTCAACACCATGGCATTCTGCCCCCTTGGCGGTTTGTATGGGTTAGATAAAAAAGACCCTGCCGAGCAGTTAAAGGTGGACGATTTGTCGGTTAGATATAGGTGGTGGTTTGACGAGAGCGCAAGAACGATGATTCACGAAGTCGGGCACATGTTCGGGAACGTGGACTTGTACGAAGATCAATTTTCGACGGAAAGATATGCCCCCGCAGGCGGATTTTCCATGCAAGAGGACGACTACGGTAGTCTTGATCCCTATCACGTGAACAGAATTGGTTGGAGCAAACCGCAGGTTTATGCGTCGAGCGATTATAAATTGGGGGATACGGTGACTTTGCGTTTGTCCGACTTCCAATCGAGCGGACAAAATATCATTCTTGCCAACAAGTGGAATGAAGCCAATTCGTTGTACGACGAATACTTGATTTTGGAAATGTTTGCGCCCACGGGCTTGAATTTCTTCGACGCACAGATAAGGTTTAGGAATACCATTCAAAGCGGTATTCGGGTATGGCACGTCAATTCCGTGTTGACGAAGTTTTACGACGAAAACAAAACGAGTGCCATTGTGGACGGGGAAAGCTATCTCTTGGCGTACAATAATCACAACGTGAGCAGTGAATGCGACGTGCTGCACATGATTAGAAACAACCCCAACGAAGCATACCACACAACGAGCAAGATTCAAAATGGCGAAGTGTTGTTTGAGCAGGGGGATTCCTTCGATATGGAAACCTTCCAATCGCAGTTTATCAATGGAAGCAAGCTCGACAACGGCGAAAAGCTCGGTTGGGCGTTCACGGTGGACGCGATCTACCGCAAAGCGGACGGCACGTACGATGCGGTTATCACGCTTGAAAGAACGGACAACGTGAGAACGGAATTTAGCAAGACGGTTACCCTCAACCGTGACGATTTAAGCGAACCTAGCGGCGAAAATGAATACGGCGACGAACTTTTTGGCGCGGACGGCGGATTCTCGCTCCTTTATAAATACGTTACGCCACCGTCCGTTTACGAGCAGGGCTATCCGATTTCGTCCAATGGTATGTGTCTGTTCGCATCTGCCGACGGCAACGGCGGATATATCGACCTCACGATCAAAGACGTGGACGGCAAGGAAGTTTGCATTACGTCCGTTTCGGTTGTCTATTCCTATTTGACGAACGCAACGCCGACGGCACTTGTCGGCGGTGTAGAAGTGGCAGGAACGCAATTTACACCCGAAAGCGACAAAACGTACGGTTATACGTATGCGGTAAACGGAAAGTCTGTCCGTATTCAAAACCGATATGACGGAACGATTAACCATTGGTCTGTGCTTCCGCTTTACGAGATCACCATTCATTACACGGTAAAATAAAAATCAACTAGTTATTTTAAGGAGTAAAATATGAAACTTTTAGGGATTGGCAATAGTTTTTCGGACGATAGCTTTGATTGGTGGCTGTATCCGATTTTGAGAGAACTTTTAGGCGAAGACGAAGAAATTTCCGTCAACAATATGTACATAGGCGGCTGCTCGATTGATACGCACGTAAGGAATGTAAAAGAAGACCTTGCGGCGTATGATTATCGTGCGGATATGGGGAATAACGGCGTATACGTAAACACCCCTGAAAGCAAGCTTTCCACCGTCGTGCCGTCGAAGGAATGGGACGTGATCACCTTCCAACAGTGCAGCGGAAACAGCGGTATGTACGAAACGTACGCACAGCTTTCGTATTTGCTCGATTACGTGCGCAATATCAATAAAAAAGCAAAGTTTTATTGGAATATGACGTGGGCGTACGAGCAGAGAAGCGACCATCCCCATTTTGAGAATTATAACAAAAATCAAGCCACCATGTACGAGTCTATCGTACAGTGTGTACAGAATCTTTTGAAGGATTACGAGGGGGGTTTCGCAGGAATCGTACCCGTGGGAACGGCGATTCAAAATGCGCGCAGCTCGGAAATAGGGGATAATCTTACTCGCGACGGATACCATTTGAGCTATGATTTCGGGCGGTATATTGCCGCACTTACTTGGGCGGCGGTGTTGACGGGCAAGGATATTTCGAACATCGAGTATGCGCCGTACGGCGTAGACGCATTCCGTAAACGGGTTGCTATCCGCGCGGTGCAAGCGGCATTGAAAGAGCCTTTTAAGGTAACGAAAGTATCGGGAAAAGAATAAGATACACAAAAGCCGTTCTAAGAACGGCTTTTTTATTGCGTGCGCCTTGACAAATCCGCTTTATCGGTGGTATAATACAAGTATGAACAAGAGAAAACCCTTTACAACAAAAAAGACGGAAAGCAAACAAAAAGCGGAAATCGAGCGTGTGAACGGCGCTCCCGTATATACCGCCGTCTATAAAGTAAACCGCAGCGACGAGCTGCTTGAATTTTTGCTTCGCAAATGCAATACGTCGAGAAACAACGTCAAATCGTTGCTCGTGAGAAGACAAGTGCTTGTCAACGGCAGAGTGGTTACGCAGTACAATTTCGTGCTTGCCAAGGACGATGAAGTTAAGCTTTCGAAAAAACCGATTAAGGACGGCGCAGTGGCGGTACAACCGACGAAGGGCAGGGTGCAAAAAACGGTTGCTCCCAAGCCCCGTATTGCCTTAAAAATCATCTATGAGGACGAGGATTTTATCGCCATAGACAAGCCGGCAGGCTTGCTTTCCGTTGAGAGCGACAAGGAAACGGATTGCGCTTACGGACACGTGCTTGACCATATGCAGAGATTGGATAAAAATTCCCGTCCGTTCGTGTTGCACCGCATTGACAAGGAAACGTCGGGCGTGCTCATTTTTGCCAAAAACGTAAAGATTCACTCGATGCTCAAAATGCATTGGAGCGAGCAGGTGCAGCTTCGTGAATATTGCGCGATTGTAGAGGGAACGCTTGCGGAAAAGTCGGGGACGATTACGACCTATTTGAAAGAAAACGTCAATAATCTCGTCTACTCGACGAACGATCCCACGGGGCAAAAGGCGATTACCCATTACGAAGTTACCAAGGAAAACGGACAGTATTCCCTGCTTCGTGTGAAGATTGATACGGGTAGAAAAAACCAAATCCGCGTACACATGAAGGAGCTTGGTAATCCCGTCGTCGGGGACGATAAGTACGGAAAAAAGGAAGACGGAACGTTTGTAAAAAATCCCTTGGGGCGGCTTGGTTTGCACGCTTCGAAATTGGAATTTATCCACCCTGCAACCAAGGAGCTTATCACGATAAACGCATCCCTGCCCCCCTCGTTTCATACTTTATTTTGAGAGAATACCATGAAAAAGATAGCAAGTTTTACAATCAATCACGATACTTTGGAAAAGGGAATGTATATTTCCCGTATCGACGGCGACGTCGTTACCTATGATATCCGCATGAAAAAGCCGAACGGCGGCGATTATTTTGCAATGGGTGCGGCGCACACGCTCGAACACCTTTTCGCAACCTATGTACGCAACTCTGCGCACGGGGATAAAATTGTTTACGTTGGGCCGATGGGCTGCCGCACGGGTTTTTATTTGCTCGTCCGCGACACCCTTTCGCATACGCAGGCGATTTCGCTCGTGCAAGAGAGCATGGCGTTTATCCGTGATTTTGAAGGGGAAATTCCCGGCACGAAAAAGGAAGAGTGCGGAAATTATCTCGACCACGATTTGGCAGGCGCGAAAGCGCTTGGCGCGGATATGTCCGCCGCGCTTAAAAATTGGACGGAAAAAGACTTAATATATAAGGAGTAAACCATGGACGCCATACAAGTAATGCTTACACGCAAGAGCGTGAAAAAATACAAGGATACGCCCGTTCCCCGTGAGCTTATCGATCAAATTATCGAAGCGGGTTTACACGCACCGTCCGGCTTAAACAAGCAAGCACCGATTATTTTGGCGGTAACGGACAAAGCCACGCGTGATCAACTGTCTGCGCTTAACGCAGGGGATGATCCGTTTTTCCGCAAAGATCCCTTTTACGGCGCACCCGTGGTGCTCGTCGTTTTGGCGGATAAGAGTGCGTCGACGTACGTGTACGACGGCTCGCTCGTGATGGAAAATATGCTGCTTGCGGCGCATGCGCTTGGACTTGGGGCGTGTTGGATTCACCGTGCGAAGGAAACCTTCTCAAAGCCCGAGGGAAAGGCGATTTTGGAAAAGCTCGGCATTCAAGGGGATTACGAAGGTATCGGGAATTGTATCGTTGGCTATGCGGATATGGAGCCCGAAAAGAAACCGCGCAAGGCAAATCGCGTATATTATATAGATTGATATGCAAGTAGGAATTTCCACGGCTTCGCTTTTTATGCGAAAATACAACGAAGAGGCGTTGCCCCTTTTAAACGAGCTTGGCGTAGAATGCGCCGAGGTCTTTCTCACGTCCTTTTCCGAATACGGAAAGGAATTTGGGGAGCTTTTGGCGAGCCGTAAGGGGAATCTTGTTATCAATTCCGTACACGATTTGAATACGGAGTTCGAGCCGCAGCTTTTCAATGCGCATCCAAGGGTAAAAGCGGATGCGTACGGTTGGCTCGACAAGGTGCTTGAAAGCGCAAACGCGCTCGGCGCGCCGTATTATACCTTTCACGGCACGTCGCGTATGAAACGGCATACCCGCTCGGGCAAGCACGACGATTTTCCGTCGATGATCAAGGGCTTTGAAGAAATCGTGGCGCATTGCAAAGAACGGAACGTAACCCTTTGTTTGGAAAACGTCGAATGGTCGACGTATAACCGCGTGGGGGTATTTTCGCGAATTGCGGAAGCCGTTCCCAATCTTCGAGGCGTGCTCGATATCAAGCAGGCGCGCATCTCGGAATATCCTTACGAGGATTATTTAAGCGAGATGGGGGAAAGGCTTGCCTATGCGCATATTTCCGACTTGGACGAGAACGGAAAAATTTGTCTGCCCGGGCAAGGAAAATTCGATTTTGAAACGCTTATCAAGCGTTTAATGGACGTCGGTTTTGACGGCGCTTTGCTTATCGAAGTGTATAAAGATAATTACTCGGACGTGCAAGAATTAAAAATTGCGTGCGATTATATCAACGAACTGCTTCATAAATATAATTGTCGGTAAATTTTTTTGATTTTTTTGCGAAAAACTATTGACAAGGAAAAAATTTTATGGTATATTATAAATAGGATTTAGTCCTAATAATAAAATCGAGGTAAAAAATTATGTTGAGAGTATATCAATGCGAAAAATGCGGAAGAACGCTTGTAACGAAGGATGAATTGAAAGAGCTTGTAGGTTGGAAGGAGCTTATAGCAGGCAGTACGGATGCGGCGCAAGAAAAGCACGTACCCGTAGTGACGAAGAAATGCAAGACGGTAAAGGTAGACGTAGGGAGCGTAGCGCACCCGATGACGGAAGCGCACCTTATTGAATGGGTGGCGGTAGAAACGGAGCAGGGCTATCAAATCAAGTACTTGCAGGCAGGCGCAGAACCTGTATGCACGTTCACGCTTGCAGACGGCGACAAGGCGGTAGCGGTGTACGCATACTGCAATCTTCACGGCCTTTGGAAAGCGTAAGGTTTTAGACAGCAGGAAGTCGAGAAACTCAGTTTCTCGTGGGTGTGGGACGAGTTGCCCGTTAAGAAAAGCATTAATAATGCTTTTTAGAGGCGAGATGAGTGGCGCATAAGTTGGCGCGAACGGTGACCGAGAACAATGATTACCTTACATTGTTCGAGAAGGAGCCCACGAAAAGGTTACCAATAAAAGCAACCGAAAGGTTGCGTTTCACCGCGAAGCGGTCAATCGCCGTAAGGCGAAATAAAATCCCCGACGAAAAGCAAGCTTTGCTTGCGTTATAACCGCAAGGGCGTTACGCCCTTAACCCTTATAGGAGTATGAATATTATGGCTAATATCGAAAAGGAAGCGATGTTTAAAATCACCTACGGCTTGTATATGTTGACGACGACGGACGGGAGTAAACAAAACGGCTGTATCGTCAATACGGTTTCGATGCTTACGGATAATCCCAAACGCATCGTCGTGTTCGTCAACAAAGCGAACTACTCCGAGGAGCTTTTGCGTAAAACGGGGATTTTTAACGTTTCCGTGCTTACGGAAAGCGCGCCGTTTGAGATTTATAAACAATTCGGTTTCGTTTCGGGACGGGATAAAGACAAATTCGAGGGGGGCAGGTACGCGACGAGTGAAAACGGGCTCTACTATTTGCCCGAACACACCAACGCCGTAATCAGCGCAAAGGTAACGGACGCGCTCGACTACGGTACGCATACCCTTTTCGTGGCGGAAGTGACGGAAGCGAAAACCCTTTCCACCGAAAAATCGGTGACCTACGACTACTATCAAAGCAACGTCAAACCCAAGCCCCAAGCACAAAAAGCGGAAGGCACGAAAAAGAAATGGGTTTGCAAAATTTGCGGTTATACGCACGAGGGCGAGGAGCTTCCCGAGGACTTCATTTGCCCTTGGTGTAAGCATCCTGCGGAGGATTTCGAGCTTATCGGCTAAATGTAGACACGCTTCGACAAATACTTTTTTCGGGTAAGGAAAATTTCTGAAAAAGGTTTCCAAAAAGGGCTGAAAAAGGCTTGACAGAAACTCCCTGCTTTGTTATAATTACGGAGTAAAAAATAAACGCATCGGCAAAGGAGGGTTGAAAAGTATGTCTACGGTTAGAGTTGGTGAAAACGAAAACGTTGAAAGCGCATTGCGCCGTTTTAAGAGAAAATGCTCCCGCGACGGTATCATCGGCGACATGAAGAAGAAGGAATTCTATGAAAAGCCTTCCGTAAGAAGAAAGAAGAAGTCCGAAGCTGCCAGAAAGAGAAGCAGAAACTAAACACAAAAGAGCTCACAGGATTGTGAGCTCTTTTCATTTGTCGAAATAAAGAGAAACGAGGTGAAATATGTCGCAAGAAGGAAACGCAAACAAGTGTACGCTGCGTGAAGAAGCTCGCCGAGCCAAGCAACGCATCAAAACGGGCTTTTGGAAGGCTTGCAAGGAAAATATGGACGAGCAGTTGGAAAAAGCGAGGGAGCAGGGCTTGAACGAAAGCAAGGCAGGACGGTATTTCGCCGCGCAAGTAACCAAGCAAATCGAAGGAAAAAAGGAAGACGATTTTTACCTGCGAGTGAAAGAAATGCTCCTTTCCGAAGGGGAAGTGAGCGACGCCATCGGGCGGCTTACAGACAAAGCCTATTATTCCACGTTGACCTACGAGGAAAAACAGCGTTACACCTTGACGTTGAGCGAAAAATATCTTCGAGCCTTGGAGCGTTTCCGCGCGGAATGCGAATTTGATTCGTTGCATAAAAACGCATAAAGAAAAGACCGAATCCTTTTGATTCGGTCTTTTTAAACGGAAATTCCGTCCGTGAGCTCTTCAAACGTAACGTTTAACACTTGTAAAATTCTCAAAATATTATATAGCGACGGTTCTACTTTGTTACATTCCCATTCGCTTACTCGTTGTTGCGTGGTTTCTAATCTTTTTGCAAAGTCCGCTTGGCTAATTTTATTCGCCTTTCTCAATTCTTTTAAGTTTTCCCCAAAACTGCTCATATGAAAATTTTACACTAAACTTGATGTTTTTATTTGACATACACTAAAATTAGTGTTACAATATTTTATAAGTTTAAGGAGGAATCAACGATGAAATGTAAAAACTGTGGCGGGGAACTTAAGGAGGGAGAAGTATATTGTCCGCATTGTGGGGAAAACTTAAAAGATGTAAAAATTAATACTGCTGTTTCACAAAGCGCAACGTTTTTTAAAAAGGAAATAGGACGTAAAGAAAAAAGAATCTATATAGACAATAGCGATGACGGAATTGTCGCTGGGGAAAGACTGATGCTTATAGCGACAATATTGCTTTTTGTTTTTTTAGCATTTTTTATTATAGTTGGACTAACTATAATATTTACTGTACAAATATTTTATGGACTTGGATTTTTAATTGGTGGTGTTTTATTATCGGTAATCGATTATTTGTTTATGTATGGTTTTGGTATACTTATTAAGAAAGTATCACTCATAGAGCAAAAGCAAAATCGTAAAGAATAGATTAAAAGCAAGGGATGACCTTGCTTTTTCTTTTATAA
This sequence comes from Clostridia bacterium, assembly GCA_017505465.1. Classification (GTDB taxonomy): domain Bacteria; phylum Bacillota; class Clostridia; order Christensenellales; family Borkfalkiaceae; genus Scatosoma. The sequence continues at coordinate 17,089 of JAFVPE010000019.1, forward strand.
AAGAAAAAACGACACGGTAGGTACTTGCAAAGAATCGCAGTTTGTGCTATAATGAAAACACTATGACACAAGTGATGGAAATGTTTTGTAAACGAGTAAAAGAATTGCGCGTGGAAAACGGTATTACGCAAAAACAGTTGGCGGAGAAGCTGCACACGACGAATAGTGCCGTCTGCGATTGGGAGAAAGGAAGATCGCAGCCCGATTTGCAAATGTTGGCGAATATAGCCAAGCTTTTTGACGTAAGCGTGGATTATTTGTTAGGCTTGTCGGACAATTAAATATCAAAAACTACCGAGCGGAAAACCGCTCGGTTTTTTCTTTATAAAGAAAAAATTCGGCGTAGTAGGGGCTTGCAAAAAACTGTCTTTTATGCTATAATAGAAGAGTTATGACACAGATTGATGAATTATTGGAAAAACTCAATGACGAACAGATAAAACCCGTCTTGCAAACGGAAGGGCCCGTGCTTGTTCTCGCAGGCGCAGGGAGCGGTAAAACGCGCGTTTTGACTTCCCGTATTGCTTACCTTATGGAAGAAAAGGGAGTCCCTGCCGAGGCGATTCTCGCCATTACCTTCACCAACAAGGCGGCGAACGAAATGAAAGAGCGTCTTTCTGCTATCGTGGACGTTTCCGATTCGTGGGTGTGCACCATTCACAGTATGTGCGTGCGCATTTTGCGTATGTATGCCGAGGATGCAGGCATCAAGCAAAACTTTTCTATTTACAGCGAAACGGAGCGTAACAATATCATCAAAAAATCCTTCCAAGAATGCGATTTCGACGATGAAAAACTGCTCAAAGCGTGCAAGTATCACATTGGCGAAGCGAAGATGCTCGGTTACGAGCCCGAACGCTATGCCGAAGAGATTGCAGGGGAACGCCAAGTGGACGAAATCATCAAGGTCTACACTCGCTATCAAAAGCATTTGCGTGAAAATAATGCGCTCGATTTCGACGATTTGTTGAATGAAACGCGTAATCTGTTAAAGACGAATCAAGACGCGCGCGAATATCTCGGCGGCAGATTCCGCTATATTCTCGTGGACGAGTTCCAAGACACCAACGAGGTGCAATTCCAAATTATTCGCTATCTTGCGTCCGTGCACGGCAATTTGTTCGTGGTAGGGGACGATGATCAGTCCATTTACGGTTGGCGCGGTGCGAAAATCGAGAACATTTTGCACTTTGAAAAATCCTTCAAGAATGCCCACGTTTTCAAGTTGGAGCGCAACTACCGTTCCACGAAAAATATCTTGAAACTTGCAAACACCGTTATCCACAACAATAGCGCGCGCAAGGACAAAACCCTTTGGACGGAAAACGACGAGGGTGCGCCTGCGAAGGTGTGGGAGTCGGAAGAGGAAAGCGGCGAAGCTCGCTACATTGCGCAGACGATTGCAGGGCTTATGCGACAGGGGTATAAATTCTCGGATTTCGCCATTTTGATGCGCTTGAACGCCCTTACCCGTTCTTTCGAACAAGAGTTCACGGGGGACGGCATTCCGTATAAAGTATTCGGGGGCTTTAAGTTCTTCGAGCGAAAGGAAATCAAGGATTTGCTTGCGTATTTGCGGCTCGTCAACAATCCTTTCGATAGTGAGGCGGCGCTGCGTATCATCAATTTTCCCAAGCGTGGTATCGGCGCAAAAACGGTGGACGCGTTACAAAATTACGCGTTCCAAGAGGAGCTTTCCGTGTACGACGCGCTCATCGACGTGGATATTATCGGCTTTACAGGGGCGACGAGAGAGAAGCTCGTCAATTTTAGAAATCTTGTCAAGGATTGGATTATCGACAGTCAAGATATGCCCGTCAACGAGCTTGTGAAGAAGATTATCGAGGACACCAAAATGCGTGAAGCGTATGCGGACGAGTCGGACGAAAGCATCAACAAGCGTGCGAATATCGACGAATTTATCAACTCGGTGGAAGAGTATTGCAAGCTCAATCCGAACACGACGCTGACCGATTATCTCAATCAAGTAACGCTGTCCTCGGACACGGACGAAATGGACGACGGGAATTACGTTACCCTTGCGACGGTGCACGCTGTGAAAGGGTTGGAATTCCGTTGCGTGTTTATTTGCGGCTTGGAAGAGAATATTTTACCCGTATCCCGTGCGGTGGACAACGACGAGGATATGGAAGAAGAGCGACGTCTTATGTACGTTGCGATTACGCGAGCGAAAGAACGGTTATACTTAACACGTTCCAAAAGCCGTTATCTCTACGGCAAGCGTGAGCCGACGGCGCGTTCGAGATTCTTGAAAGAGCTCTCGTCCGAAATTGAACTGCCGAAGGAGTTGCGCAGACCGTCCTATGGTTATAGCGATTACGACGATCCCGAAAATTACGGGAACGGCTCGTACGCAGGGGGCAGGTATGCGTCGAACGACGAATATAGCGGCAGAAGAAGCAATTTTGGCGGCGGTTACGGCTCGTCTTACGGCGGTTCGTATAGCGGTAACTCGTCTTACGGCGGCAATGCCTACGGCGGTAGCTCGTACGGCGGCGGATATGGAAGCGGAAGCGCACCCGTAAAACGTTCCACGTGGAACGGTGGCACGTACGGCGCAAGACAAACGCCGACGGTGCAGAAGGAAAGCAGTGGCTTTACGTTCGGCGGTGTGGCAAAGGTGGCGAAACCGACGGCGGCAGGCAAGGATTTGAGCGTGTTCCAAATCGGCGTGAAGGTCAAGCACCCGAAATTTGGGGAAGGCATGATTGTGGGCGTGAACGGCGCAGGGAACAATATGATTTTGAAGGTTGCGTTTGAAGGCTTGGGCATCAAGCAGCTTTCGGCGAGCCTTGCTCCGTTGACCGTGATATAATAAAGAGTGCATTGCAACGCAACCGCAGGTTGCTTATGAAAGGGATATACAGCAAGGGCGTTGCCCCTGCACGCCACGAGAAACAAAGTTTCTCGACTTTCAATAGGGGAAAGGTAAAAAGTATGAGTAGACAAAGGGAACTTGTAGACATTCTCAACAAATGGGCGCACGAATATTACGTGCTCGACAACCCAACCGTTTCGGATAAGGAGTACGACGCTCTCTACGACGAATTGCGCAAGCTCGAAGAAGAAAGCGGCGAGGTGTACCCCGACAGTCCGACAAGACGTGTTGGTGGCGAGCCGATTAAGGGTTTCGAAAAACATACGCATATCGCAAGGCTTTTTAGCCTCGACAAGTCGGTGTCCGAAGAGGAGCTCACCGCCTTTTTGACGCGCGTGGAAAAGTTTGCAGGCAAGGAAACGGAATACACCGTGGAATACAAATTCGACGGCTTGACCGTGTGCTTGACCTATGAAAACGGAGCGTTCGTCCGTGCGACTACCCGTGGCAACGGTACGGTGGGCGAGGACGTCACGGCGCAGGTACTCACGATAAAATCTTTCCCTTTGACGATTGGTTATAAAGGTACGTTGGAAGTGCGCGGCGAAGCGGTTATCCGCCTTTCCGTGCTTGATGAATATAACAAAACGGCGGCAGAGCCGCTCAAAAACGCGCGTAACGCGGCGGCAGGCGCAATCCGTAATTTAGATCCAAAAGTTACCGCTTTGCGGAAGCCCGATATCTATTTCTACGACGTCAATTATACGTCGGACGGAGCACCCATGTCTCAAACAACGGCGCACGAGTTCTTGAAAAAGGAAGGGTTTAAGGTATATCCCTATTTCGCCGTTTGTAAGAGCAAGGACGAGGTTCTTTCTGCCGTTGCAACCATCGAAAGGGAGCGTAAAATCATCGACGTTTTGACGGACGGCGCCGTTATTAAGGTCAACGACGCATTGCTCCGTGAAGAAATGGGCTCTACGGACAAATTCCCCCGTTGGGCAATGGCGTACAAGTTCGAAGCGGAAGAAGTCACCACCCTTTTGAAGGACGTGATTTGGCAGGTAGGCAGAACGGGAAAATTGACGCCGCTTGCCTTGCTCGATCCCGTAGACCTTGGCGGTGCAACCGTGTCGAGAGCGACCTTGAACAATTACGGCGACATCACGAGAAAGGACGTGAAAATCGGCTCGCGCGTGCTTGTAAGACGCTCTAACGAGGTTATCCCCGAAATTTTGGGAACGACGGAGCATTATGCGCATAGCAAAGAGATTGATAAACCGACAGTTTGCCCTGCTTGCGGCGCGGCACTTGACGAAATAGGGGCGCATTTGTTCTGTCCGAATCGACTTTGTACTCCCCGAATCGTGGCGGCGCTCGATCATTACGCAAGCAAAAATGCGATGAATATCGACGGTTTTTCCGAGAGCACGGCAGAACAGCTTGTGGGGAAAATGTCGGTGACGAAGCCGTCCGATTTGTATAAATTGACGGCGGAAGATTTGGCGCAGCTTGAAGGTTTTAAGGACAAAAAAATTAAGAATATTTTGACGGCGATTGAGAAGAGCAAAACGCCGACGTTGGACGCATTTATCTACGCAATCGGCGTGGAAGGGGTAGGCAGGGTTGCGGCGAAAGACCTTGCGGCTCGTTTCAAGAGTATGGAAAATTTGCAAAACGCAACGTTTGAAGACTTGATTGCACTCGAAAACGTAGGGGAAATTACGGCGAATGCGATTTTGGCGCATTTTGCAGACGACGAAACGAAAGCGGAGCTTGCCGCACTTGCGGAAGCAGGGGTACAGCCCGTGTGGTCGGACGAGAAAAAGGAGGGTGTTTTCTCGGGCGAATCGGTTGTTTTGACGGGTACGCTTACGAATTTCAAGCGCAGCGAAGCGCAAAAGCTCATTGAAGAGCGGGGCGGCGTATGCCAAAGCTCGGTTACGGCGAAAACGACGCTTGTTTTGGCAGGCGAAGAAGCAGGCAGTAAGCTTGCGAAAGCGCAAAAGCTCGGCATAAAAATCATCGACGAAGCCACGTTTAAGGCAATGTTAGAAGAATAAAATTGCAACAAAAAAAGAGGGCGGTTGCCCTCTTTTTACTTATATAAGTTTACGTGCGTTTCTATGCATTTTAAGCTGTGTCTTACATATGTCAGAGAGATATCAAAGTTAATTTTTCCTGCTCGTCCATATGCTTTGATGTCGAATAAATCGTCTCGTAAAACGTCAAGAATTTGCGGTGTGATTTCCTTGTCAAAACGAATTTCAAATTTGCCTTCTTCTAAAAATAGGTCTACAACTCCCATAAATAAACGTGATGGCTTGTCCGGTTTTCCATTTTGCGCAACCATAAGCGCCGTGTAGTAGTCACGGGTTACCCCTTGAAAGGACGCGTAAAGGATTTCCGCGTAAAAGGTCGTTAAAATTTGATGTATTGCGGCAAAGCTCTTTTTATTTGCAACCAACGCATTTAACAACGCATCTAAATCAATGGTTGCCCCCGAAGTGATTGCCGTCATAAAAAGGGGATTGCCGTAGTAGAGATTGTCCATAGCGTCTAAAATGTTTTCACTAACATCTGCCATTTGTAGACGAGACATAAAAAGATCAAAATCACGGTCGCGGAAACTTTTTTTGCGTTTGGTAATTTCGGCTCGTTCATCATCGTCAAGGAAACGGTGCTGTGCGTTGTTAAAATCATAGTCCTTTGGAAAACGGACAAAGGGGGATTTTTTTAGCATTTTTTCAATTTCCGTAGTGGAAATATACGTGCCGTTAGGGTCGCGCGGACGTAAAGTCACTGTTTTTAAACCTTTCAATTCATCCATAGTTCAATTTCTCCTCAAAGGTCTACGCGATTTAGTATAACATAATAGCGGTCAACTGTCAAGAATTATCGAAAAAATAGTTGGTCACGCTCCTCACTGGCTAAATTTCTCTCTTTTTTATAAAAAAAAGAGGGGATTTTTTGCAATAGTACTTGAAATTTCTAAAAAACTTTGCTATAATAATATAACCCGCAAAGCGGGTATTTGAAAAAACAGCGAAAACAGAGGAAAAAAGCTTATGCTTAGCATGACGGGTTACGGAAAGGGCGAATATGCGGAAAACGGGTTGGAATTGACCTGCGAAATCAAGACGGTAAACAACCGTTATTTGGACGTTTCCATCAAAGCACCCCGTATCTTCGCAGCATACGAAGACGTTATCCGCAACACCATTCGTAAAAAGCTTACGCGTGGGCATGCCGACGTGTTCATTTCCTTTAAGGACAAGAGAGAACGCCCGACTGCGCTTGCCGTAGACCTTGCGCTTGCAAGCTCCTACGTTTCGGCGGCAAAGGCTTTGAAGGAAGCCTTCCCCGAGCTCCCCGACGACGTTACCGTATCGTCCGTGCTCCGCTATCCCGAGGTGTTGAAGCAGGAAGATTCGCAAAGCTTGGACGAACAAATGACGGCTGCGCTCGACGCCGCTTTGAATATCGCACTCGATAAGCTCAACGAAATGCGTGCGGTGGAAGGCGAAAAGCTGAAAGCGGATATGCTTGCGAGAGTGGAAACGATTGAATCGCTCGTGGGGGAAATTTCCCTTCGCGCGCCGATGATTGCCAAGGAATACCGCGAAAAGCTTACGGCGAAGGTCAAGGAATATCTCGAAAACGCAAACGTGGACGAAAGCCGTATTTTGACGGAAGTTGCCGTATTTACGGACAAGAGCAATATCGACGAAGAGTTGACGAGATTGCGTTCGCATATCGAGCAGTTTAGAAGTATTGCAAAAGAAGGCATCGTAGGCAGAAAGCTTGATTTCCTTGTGCAGGAATTCAACCGAGAAGCGAATACGACCTGCTCCAAGAGCAACGACGTAACGATTACGCGCGCAGGGCTTGCGCTCAAAAACGAAATCGAGAAGATTAGAGAACAGGTGCAAAACCTCGAGTAAGGAAGAAAGTATATGAGACACGTATTATTGGCAGTGTCCGGTCCCTCCGGTGTGGGCAAGGGCACGATGGTAAAAACCTTGATAAGCCGCCGGCCCGACGTCGTGGAATCGGTTTCTTGTACGACTCGCGCTCCGCGCGAAGGGGAAATCCACGGCAAGCATTATTTTTTCCTTTCAAGAGAAGAATTTGAACGCCGTATTGCAGAGGACGATTTCTTGGAATACGACGAGCATTTCGGGAACTATTACGGTACGCCGAAATCCTTTGTAAGAGAAACGCTCAAAACGAAATCGGTGATTATGGAAATCGACGTCGTTGGCTCGCTGAATGCGAAAAAGACTTTCCCCGAATGCGTTTTGGTTATGGTTGTTCCCCCGTCGTTGGACGAGCTTAAACGCCGTTTGTCGGGCAGAGGTTCGGAAACGGAAGCGCAGATAGAAAACAGACTTGCTAGAATGGAATACGAGCTCTCGCACAAAGACTTATACGATTATATCATCGTAAACGATGACTTGGAAAAGGCGATTGCCGATTTGAGCAAGATCATCGACGGTGAATAAATAAAAGGCTATGCCACAATAAAAAATAAACACAGTAAGGAGTGTAAAAGAATATGATTAATGAACCTTCGGTAGACGCAATGATTAGAAAGCTCGGCACGGAAGAAGAACCGATTAGCCGTTATGCGCTTTGCACGATTGCAGCGAAACGCGCGCGCCAAATCATCGAAATGGAACGCAACCTCGGTGTACACGATTCGACGGGCAAGGACAAAGAACTTTTGTCCGCATGCAAGGACATTGCAGACGGTAAAGTCGTTATTGCAAAAGACTAATTGTTGAGAAAAATCGCCTCGAGGAATTCCTTGGGGCAATTTTTTGCGGGAGAATGGTATGGTAGCGGAAGTTATCGTGGATATCGCGGCAAGCGAAACGGACAGAATATTCGATTATCTCTGCGACGAAAACGTGGTCGTCGGCAGTCGTGTTCGCGCGCCCTTTGGGGGTAAAACCGTTCCCGGCTTCGTGATGAAAATCAAGGAAACGTCCGACTATCCAATGGAAAAGCTCAAAAGAGTGCTTCCCTATCACGACGAATTGCCTGCGCTCAACCTTGAATGTTTGAGTCTTGCGGAAAAGCTTGCGGCTCGTTACCGTGTGCCAAAAGCGCTCACCTTGCGCTTGTTTTTGCCTGCGGAAATGCGCACGGGCAAGGTTAGGGAGCTGCTTCGCAACTATGCGGAATTGACCGTTCCCATAGCGGAAATGAAGCTCGTCAAATCGGCAAAAAATCAAATAGGGGCGGCGGAGTACTTGGAGCAAAACGGCAAGACGGACTGCGCCTATCTCAACGGTATATACCCCGGCGGCGTGGCCGCCCTTGAAAAGAAGGGATACGTTCGTATCACCAAGGAGCAAATTTTGCGAGATCCGTACAAGACGGTGACGGCAGAAAAGGTGGAAAGGGTGCTCACCCCCGACCAAGACCGTGCGGTGAAAACGATTGAGACGGACGGGCGTACCGTACAGCTTTTGCACGGCGTTACGGGGAGCGGTAAAACGGAAATTTACCTTACCTTGATCGCAAAATGCCTGACGCAAGGGAAGAGCTCTATCTTCCTTGTGCCTGAAATTTCGCTCACCCCCCAAATGCTTTCGCAGCTTCGTGTAAGATTTGGGAAAAACGCGGCGATTTTGCATAGTGGACTGTCCGCAGGCGAACGCTTTGACGAGTGGTGGCGGCTGCGCACGGGCGAAGCGAAAATTGCCATCGGTGCAAGAAGCGCTATTTTCGCGCCCTTGGAAAATCTCGGCGTTATCATTGTGGACGAAGAACACGATTCGAGCTATTCAAGCGAATCCGCACCCCGATACAACACCTTCGACGTGGCTTTGCTTCGGGCAAAGCGCAACGGCTGTAAGCTCGTTTTGGGGAGCGCAACGCCGTCCGTGGAAACGTACAAACGTGCAAAGGAAGGGGAGTTTTCGCTCATTCGCTTGGAAAAGCGTATTAACAAACGTCCCTTGCCCGAAATCCATATCGCAGATATGCGCAGGGAAGTGCGTAGGGGGAATAATTCCAATTTTTCGGGCGCGCTCAAAGAAGAGATTGAAAAATGCCTTTCAGCGGACAAGCAGGCGATACTGTTTTTGAACAGACGGGGCTATTCGCAGACGGTCATTTGCAAGGAGTGCGGTTACGTGGCAAAGTGTGAAGCTTGCGACGTTTCCCTCACCTATCACAAGGAAGAAAAATGCTTAAAGTGCCACTATTGCGGCATGAAATACAATATGCTTTCGGCGTGTCCCGATTGCGGCGGCGTGAAGCTCACGTACGCAGGTACGGGAACACAGAGAGTGGTTGCCGACCTGCAAAAGCTCTATCCCACGGCGCGTATTTTGCGTATGGACAACGACACGACGAGCGGTAAGGAAGGACATTACAAGATATTAAAGGCGTTCGGCGAACACAAGGCGGATATTCTCGTCGGCACGCAAATGATTGCCAAGGGGCACGATTTCCCTGCGGTTACGTTGGTCGGGATTCTCGATGCGGATATGAGTTTGCATTTTTCCGATTATAGAAGCGGCGAGCGCACCTTCCAATTGCTCACGCAGGTGGCAGGCAGAAGCGGACGTGCGGAAGAAAAGGGGAAGGTGGTTTTGCAAACCTTCGATCCCGAAAACGAAGTGTTGCGCTTTGCGACGTCGTACGATTACGAAGGATTTTATGAAAACGAGATTTCCCTTCGCGCGGCGATGGCGTTTCCGCCCTATTCGAAAATCGTGCGCATTTTGGTATCTGGCGAAGACAACAAAAAGGCGCTAGACGCATTGAAGGACGTGTACTTTGCCTTGAAGGTGCTCTACGAAAACAATGCGGAAAAGTTCTTATTCTTCGACAAAATGCACGCGCCTATCAAACGCATACAAAACAAGCACCGCTATCAAGTATTGATGCGGCTTTCCGATTCTTCCATTTTACCCGAAATCTACAACGCTTGTGCGGAAGCAAGAACGCGCGACGTGCTTGTATCGGTGGAAGAAAATCCCACGAATTTAAGTTAAACAACCGACCAATCGCCATAAGGCGATAAAAAGGAGTATATACAAATGGCTATTCGTAACGTAGTACAAGTCGGAGACGACGTATTAAGACAAAAATGTTTTCCCGTGGAGGAATTCGACGAGAAGCTCCACGCGCTTTTGGACGATATGAAGGACACGGTGAAAAAGGAGCAGGGGGCAGGGCTTGCCGCTCCGCAGGTGGGCATTTTGCGCCGCCTTGCCGTCGTGGACGTGGACGAAGGGTATTTTGAACTTATCAACCCCGTTATCGTCCTTCAAAAAGGGGAGCAAACAGGTTGGGAAGGCTGCCTTTCCGTCAAGGGAAAGAGCGGTGTGGTTTCCCGTCCAATGAAAGTGACCGTTTCCTATCAAGATAGATACGGCGAGAAGAAGCTCTTGAAAGCGAAGGGATTTTTCGCGCGTGCTTGCTGTCATGAAATCGACCATTTGGACGGTATTTTGTATATCGACAAGGCAAGTCATATAGAAAAAAATTAAAGGAAAAAATATGAAAATCGTTTTTGCAGGTACGCCCGATTTTGCGGTTGCACCTTTACAAAAAATACTCGATAGCGGTTTTGAGGTGGTTGGCGTTATCACGCAAATCGACAAACCGCAGGGCAGAAAAGCCGTGCTTACCCCTCCTCCCGTCAAGGTTTTGGCGCAAGAGAGGGGGATTCCCGTTTTGCAGCCTGAAAAAATCCGTAACGACGTGGAGTCGGTGCGTGCGCTTGGCGGCGAGCTTATGGTTACTTGCGCTTACGGTCAAATTTTGACGCAGGACGTGTTGGATAGTTTTCCTATGGGCGTTTGGAATATTCACGCAGGGCTTTTGCCTAAATACCGCGGTGCTTCTCCCATTCAAAGCTGCATTTTAAACGGCGAAAGCGTGACGGGCGTTTCCGTGATGAAGACGGAGCTTGGGCTCGACTGCGGCGACGTGCTTTGTGTGGAAGAAACGGCGATTTCCGAAACGGAAACGTACGGCGAGTTGTCGGATAGGCTCTCTCTCATTGGTGCGGAGCTGATCGTCAAGGCGCTTCGGGTTTTAGAAAAGGGGGATTACACCTTGACGCCGCAAGGGGAAGAAGGGGTGCAAATCGTCCGCAAAATCAACAAGGAACACGCAAAAATCGATTTCAATAAGCCCGTGATAGAAGTGGTAAATCTCGTGCGCGGTATGAACCCTGCGCCGATTGCCTACACCGCTTTGGACGGGAATAAAATCAACGTTTACCGCGCGGAAAAAGCGGTATTAAACGACGAAGAAAGCAGCCTTTTGGCAAACGCAAAATGCGGCGAAGTGCTTTCGGATAAGCCCAAGCGCGGCTTGCTTGTAAAGTGTGCAGACGGGGCGATTAAGCTCACGGAAGTGCAGGCGGCAGGGGGTAAACGCATTTCGGGGAGCGATTTTATCAACGGCAGAAAAGCGCAAAAGGGACAGGTATTCGAATGTTAAGCAATCCCATTTACGATCCCTTTCAAATATTGACGAAAATTTATTCGGACGGCGCGCACGTTAAGCAAGCGATTGCGGATACCTACATTGAAGAACAGTACCGCTCCCGCACCGTAAAAATCGTGTACGGCGTGTTGGAAAACGACGGATATTTCGATTTTTGCATTCGGCATTATGCGCCGAAAGCGCCAAAGCTTGCCGTGCGGACGATTTTGAAAATTTCGTTGTATATGCTCGTGTTTATGGACAAAAAGCGGTATATGGTCACCGACTGCGCCGTGGATTTGTGTAAAAAGCTCGGCAAGAGCGGGGTGAGCGGTTTCGTTAACGCCTTCCTTCGTAGATTTGACAAGGCGGCGGTGGATAGCGCGTTGCCCAAGGGCAAGGAAGGGACGGCAATTCGCCTTTCCTATCCGTTGTACGCTTATGAAATGTTGCAAAAAGAGTACGGCGAAAGAGCGGAAAAAATTGCGGCGGCGAAGTCCGCAGGGGTATCCGTTCGCTTTGAAAAAGGAGCGGAAGAATATCTTGACAAAGCGCATATTCAAACGCCGTTTAAGAATAATTATATTTTTGAGAATTTCGTCCGTGACGAAGGCTTCGACGAAGGGAATTACACCTTTCAATCGGTGGGGAGTATCGCCATTTGTGACTGTGTTTCCCCTTGTGAAAGCTTGCTCGATTGTTGTGCGGCTCCGGGCGGAAAATCGGTGCTTTTGGCGAAAAAATGCGGTCAAGTGACTTCGTTTGAATTGTACGAGCATAGAGTGGAGCTCATTCGGCAGTACAAGGAAAGAATGGGCGTAAAAAACGTGACGGAACTACAAAAGGACAGCGCAGTTTTCGACGCGGCATACGAAGAAAAATTCGACGCGGTGCTTTGCGACGCACCTTGTTCGGGGTACGGTACGGTGAGTGAAAATCCCGATATCAAGCTGTTTAGAAAGAAGGAAGATTTTGCGGCGCTTGCCAAGGCGCAAAAGAGCATTTTATCCACCGTTTCTAGGTATGTGAAAAAGGGTGGCGCGTTGTATTATTCGACCTGTTCGCTCTTTGCTTGCGAGAATGATAAGACGGTGGAAGAGTTCTTGAAAGCGCACCCTAATTTTAGGGTGGAAGGCTTGGAAAGTCCGCTTTCGCACGATAAGAAAAAATACGGGTTACAGTTTTTGCCCGACGCCGCTTACGGCGCAGGCTTTTACGTTTGTAAGCTTATAAAGCAGTAGGGGTAAGAGCGAAACGTTGCAAGGCGTAGCAAAGTGGCAAAAGCGAGGGCTAAAAAAGCACGACTTGCGTTGTATAGATGTCTTACGGCATGGAGCGCAAGCAAAGCTTGCTTTTGTGGGACTATGTGCGCCTAACGGCGTTTAACCGCTTCGCGGTGGAGCGCAAGCGAAGCTTGCTTGTTATGGGACTATGTGCGCCTAACGGCGTTTAACCGCTTCGCGGTGGAGCGCAAGCGAAGCTTGCTTTATTGGGGTTACTTTTTCGTGGGCGCTGCCCACACCCGCAAGAAACTGAGTTTCTTGACTTCCAACTATGGGGGTAAACGATGAAGAAAATTTTACAAGATTTATCCTATGCGGAGTTGGAAGAGCTCGTGCTTGCATTGGGGGAGAAAAAATTCCGTGCAAAACAGCTCTACGAAGGCTTGATGCAGGGAAAAACGATTTTGGGCATCACTTCTTTATCCAAGGCGTTCAAGGAACGGCTTTGCGAAGAATATGAGAATGAACCCGTCAAAATCAAGGAAACCTACCTTTCCGCAGACGGTACGGAAAAATATCTTTTCGAGTACGCCGACGGTAACCTTGTCGAAGGCGTTTTGATGAAATATAAATACGGCTACACACAATGTATTTCTACGCAAGTGGGTTGCAGAATGGGTTGTAAATTTTGCGCTTCTACGCTTGGCGGACTTATCCGCAATTTGACGGCAGGGGAAATTTTATCGCAAATACTCGTGGTCAATGCTTTACATAAGGCGGACGTGGTCGGGCAAGGCAAAGAAGCGAGAGCGGTTACCAACGTCGTGTTGATGGGGAGCGGTGAACCGCTCGATAACTACGACGAAGTGCTTAAATTTTTACGCAACGTCACGGCGGAAGGCGGACTTTGTATCAGTGCAAGAAACATTTCCCTTTCCACGTGCGGTATCGTACCGAAAATGTATAAGCTTGCAGATGAAGGAATTACGTTGAACTTGACCGTTTCCTTGCACGCAACGGACGACGAAGCCCGTGCAAGAACCATGCCCGTTGCCAAGGCGTATAAAATCAGCGAAATTTTGAAAGCCTGCGACTACTATTTCAAAAAAACGGGCAGAAGATACTACTTTGAATATACCTTAATTCAAGGGGAGAACTGTGACGAGGAGCATGCGAAGGCGCTTGTGGAATTGCTCAAAGGCAAGCCTTGCCACGTGAATTTGATCCGCTTGAACGAGGTCAAGGAAAGAAATTTGAAGGCAACCGCAGATAAAGACGCATACCGTTTTCTCGGTATGTTGGAAAAGGGTGGCTTGAGCGCTACCCTGCGCCGTCAAATCGGCGTGGATGTCGGGGGAGCTTGTGGACAGCTCCGCGCGAGCTATTTAGAGCGGTTAGAGGAAGAATAATGACTCGTGAACAATGGGCGTTTATCGTCAGTTTGGTTGCAATGTTGGTGATTGCATCAAGTTATTTTTTTAAGAAGAAAGAGCTTTATTTGTTTTGCCAAGGTAGCGGTATCGTTTTCTTGACGCTATCCTATTTATTGCAAAAGGAATATTTTGCAATGATAGGCTTGGTAATAGGCTTGATTCGTGTAGTGGTATATTTTCTATATGAACGAAAGGATAAGGTTGCTCCGATATTTTGGGCGTTTCTTTTTTCGGGGCTTGGAATAGCGTGTTATTTCATTATCAACTTATGGATACTCGGTACGGCAAAGCCTCTCGATATTATTTATCTCGTTGGCTTGATAGGGTATGCCTTTATTTTCCGTATCCGTAATTTGGTGTTGTTGCGTTATCTCGTAACGATACCAACCGCTTTATCAATATTATACAACGTATTGATAAGGGCGGTGCCCTTCGTGATTATTTCGTACGCTTTTGAGTTGGGTGCGAACCTTGTAGCCATTGGAAAATATCATTTATTCGATAAAAAGAAAGAGTTGGCAGAAAAGCCAAAGGAGAAAGAAGATGCAGAAGGTTAAAATTGCGCCGTCGATACTGTCGGCAGACTTTTCTAAAATGGGTGAAGAGGTGCAGTCGTTGGAGCTTGCAGGGGCGGACCTCGTGCATTGTGACGTGATGGACGGCGTGTTTGTTAACAACATCACGTTCGGCATCAAGATGGTGGAAGATATCCGCAAAAAGACGAGCTTACCGCTCGATTGCCATTTGATGATCGTGCATCCCGAAAAATACGTGGAGCGTTTTGCAAAGGCAGGCGCGGATATTATTACGGTACACTATGAAGCGTGCCAAGACAATTTGAAAGAAGTATTAGAGCTTATCAAATCGACGGGCGTAAAATGCGGTGCGGTCATCAATCCCGATACGCCTGTGGAAAAAATTAAGGATGTGATTTTGCTGTGCGACATGGTGCTTGTTATGAGCGTTTTCCCCGGCTTTGGCGGACAAAAATTCATCCCAAGCGCGCTTGACAAATTGCGTGAAATTCGTGCGATTATCGACGCGAGCGGCAGGAATATTGATTTGCAAATCGACGGCGGCGTAACGGCGGAAAACGTAGAAGAAATCAAAGCGGCAGGCGCAAACGTAATCGTTGCAGGCAGCGCCGTATTTAAAGCGGAAAATCGTGCGGAAATGATCGCACGCTTGAAAATATAAGCAAGGCTGCGCCTTGCGCAAAGCAGGAAGTCGAGAAACTCAGTTTCTCGCAGGTGTGGACAGAGCCCACGAAAAAGCAGTCCCAAGAAAGCAAGCTTCGCTTGCGCTCCACCGCGAAGCGGTCTTCGCCGTTAGGCGTCTTTTGCCCATAACAAGCAAGCTTTGCTTGCGCTCCACCGCATAGCGGTCAAACGCCGTAAGGCGCACATATCCTTACATAGGCAAGGCTGCGCCTTGCGCAAAGCAGGAAGTCGAGAAACTCAGTTTCTCGCAGGTGTGGACAGAGTCCACGAAAAAGTAGCCCAAAGAAAGCAAGCTTCGCTTGCGCTCCACCGCGAAGCGGTTTTCGCCGTTAGGCGTCTTTTACCCATAACAAGCAAGCTTTGCTTGCGCTTCACCGCATGGCGGTCAAACGCCGCAAGGCGCACATACCCTTACAAAAGCAAGCTATGCTTGCGCGCCTATGCCGTAAGGCATCTATGCAACACAAGTTGTTTGACTACCGCAAATAATTAAAGTATAACGAAAAAGAGCCGAAAGGGGAATACCCTTCGGCTCTTATATTATATAATAAGGAATAGCACCACGCAACGCAATCAAGAAATTGTGTACGCAAAAAGCCGAATCCATTAGGATTCGGCCTTCAAAACGTTGTTAAAATAAGCGGGATTATTCAGCGTCCGCTTTTTTAAGGGTTCTGATGCATCTTGCGCAAACGTAACCGTTCATTTCTTTCCCGTCTTCAACGTAGGAAATCTTTTGTACGTTTACCTTGAACGTTCTTCTCGTCTTACGGTTAGAGTGGCTTACGTTGTTACCGGATGCCTGACCTTTACCGCAAATATTGCATACTCTCGACATATTAAACACCTCCGTTTTGGGTATAAATTTTCATAGTTTAGCGTTTTTTCGACAGCGCAAAAAAACACGCTCTCTTAAACAAGCATAAATAATATAGCATTTTTATTTGGAAAAAGCAATTAAAAATGAGCCCCAAAAAGCAAAAAATAAAAAATATTCGGAAAAAATTGAAAAATCACTTGCAAATGGTATGGAAATAGTGTAAAATAAAAAAAGAACTTGGAGAAAGATTTATGTCAGTAAGTACAAACAACGCCTACGGCAAAATTTCTATATCCGATTTGGCTATCGCCAAAGTCGCTTCCCACACCGCGATGGAATCGTACGGTATCGTGGAAATGGTGTCTCGCCGTTTCACCGACAACCTTTCCGTGCTTCTTAAAAAGGACGGCAGCGGTAAAGGGATTAAGGTAACGACGTCGGGGAATAGAATTTACGTAGACGTATACGTTATCATCAAGTACGGCGTTTCGATCAGCGCCGTTGCAGACTCGCTTAAAGAAGCGATCAAGTACAAGGTCGAAGCGTTCACGGGCATGATCGTCAACACGGTCAACGTCAACGTTATCGGCGTCAAACTCTAACGATTCTCGCGCAGTCGGGAGATTCTCGCATTGCGCTTTTTCGCGCGCACAGCCGTATGTGTGTATATTAGATATTGAAGTGAAACGGAACCGAACTCCTCCGTCACGGTGGCGCGCAACAGCCTATCCGCCTTCCTTTTGCGGACAAGGACATTAGTATAAAGGAGCTATTTACGTAATGCATAAAACGATAAGCAGTACCGAATTCAGAAAGATGGTTCTGGTCGGGGCGAAACAGCTTGAGATTAACCGCGCGAAAGTAGACGCACTCAACGTATTCCCCGTACCCGACGGCGATACAGGTACCAATATGTCGCTCACCATGCAGTCGGCAGTAAAAGAATTGTCGGCTTGCCCCTCTAACGCCTTCACTGAAGTGTGTGACCGTGTTTCCAAGGGCGCTCTCAAGGGCGCGAGAGGTAACTCCGGCGTTATTATGTCGCAAATTCTCAAGGGGATTTGTACCGTTTTGCGTAAAACGGAAAAGGAAGTAGACACCAAGACCTTCGCCAAGGCTTTGGCGGAAGGTACGAAGGTTGCTTACGGCGCAGTTTCCGTACCCAAGGAAGGTACGATTTTGACCGTTATCCGTATGATGAGCGAATATGCGGTAAAGATTGTGCCCAAGAAAAAGAATTTTGAAGATTTCTTCAAAGACGTTATCGCAGAAGGCGATAGAGCGCTTGCGCTCACGCCCGAGCTTCTTCCCGTTCTCAAAAAGGCGGGGGTTGTGGACTCCGGCGGCGTCGGTCTTATGACGATTATTAAGGGCTTCAACTCGGCGCTCACGGGCGAAGAAGTGGAAGACAATTACACGCCCGAAACGGACAACTCGGCAAATGAATCGGAATTTGGCGACAACTCCGCAATTATGGCGATGGATATCGGGGAAATTCAGTACGCTTACTGTACGGAATTCTTCATTATCAATCTTAAAAAGAGCACGACGCTTGCGCAAATCGACAGGTTGCGTGAAAAGCTGATGACGCTTGGCGACAGTGTTATTTGTATCGGTGACTTGGAGCTTGTAAAGGTACACGTGCATACCAATCAACCGGGTAAAGCGCTTACGTATGCGTTGGAGCTTGGTGAATTGGAAAGACCGAAGATTGAGAATATGTTAGAGCAAAACCGTCAGCTCAAAGCGAAGATGGAAGCGGAAAAGAAGGAAATGGGTATGCTTGCGATCTGTACGGGCGCAGGACTTTCCGAAATTTTCAAGGATTTGCTCGTAGATCGTATTATTGAAGGCGGTCAAACGATGAATCCTTCCGCAAGCGACATTGCAAATGCGGCGCAAAAGATTAATGCGGAGCATATTTTCGTGTTCCCCAACAACAAAAATATCATTTTGGCGGCGGAACAAGCAAAGAATCTTGTAGAAAACAAGACGCTTCACGTTATTCCTACGAAGAACGTTCCGCAGGGCTTTGCGGTGGCGCTTGAATTCAACCCCGAAGCTTCGGCGGAAGAAAACAAGACGAATATGATTCACGCGCTTGATAACGTAAAGGTTGGTCAAGTGACGTACGCAGTGCGCAATACGTCCTTGAACGGTTTCTCGATTAAGGAAGGCGACATCATCGGCTTGGACGACAAGAAAATTTTGGCGAAATCGCATTCGTTGGAAGAAACGGTACTCAAGTTGATCGACAGAATGAAGGAAGAATTCCATCAAGTCATCACGTTGTATTACGGCGAAGACGTGAAGGAAGAGGAAGCGGCTGCTTTGGCGGAAACGATTGCGGAAAAATATCCCGATTGCGACGTAGACTTCCACAACGGCGGCCAAGCGGTTTACTACTATATTATGTCTTTGGAGTAATGCACATTTATTCAACGATTTGTGTATAATTATACAAGCAAATGAGAAAAATGAGCGGGAGAGGCGGTGGCGCTTTTCCCGCTTTTGTATAAGTAAATTGCCGATGTTATCGGTGTATTATGGACAATGGACGCCTAATGGCGTTTGACCGCTATGCGGTGGGACGCAAGCAACGCTTGCTTGTGTTGGGGGCATAAAGGAGCAACTTGCGTTGCGTGAATGCCTTACGGCATGGGGCGCAAGCGAAGCTTGCTTGTGTTGGGGATATGTGCGCCTAACGGCGTTTGACCGCTATGCGGTGGGGCGCAAGCAACGCTTGCTTGTGTTGGGGCATAAAGGCGCAACTTGCGTTGCGTGAATGCCTTACGGTATAGGGCGCAAGCGAAGCTTGCTTATGTTTGGGCTTTCTTTCGTGGGCGCTGCCCACACCTGCGAGAAACTGAGTTTCTCGACTTCCTGCTGTGCGCAAGCAAAGCTTGCTTTTGCGGGACTTTCTTTCGTGGGCGCTGCCCACACCCGCCAAAGGCTTTGCCTTTGGATTCCACGAGAAACTGAGTTTCTCGACTTCCAATAAGAAGAAAAGGAGTAGACTTGTTTTCCGTTAAGGAATTAGGAGTATAGATGAAACTTTCAACGTTGCGTTCGATTGGTGAAAAACGCGAAAAGGATTTTAATAAAATGGGAATCTTCGAGGTCGAAGACCTCGTAAGATTTTATCCGCGCGCATATCTCGATTTGACCGAACGTGCGTCGATTAAAACCGTTTACCATAACGATATGGCGCTCGTCGCCTGCCAAGTGAACCGTGTGATGCCCGTAAACTACGGCAATAAACGCAAAATGGTCAAGGCGTTTTGCTCGCAGGACGGTTTCCCGTTCACCGTCGTTTGGTTCAATCAACCGTACGTTGCGCAAAAGCTCAAAGCAGGCGAATACCTTTTCTACGGGCGCGTGCAAAATAAGTTTGGGCAAATTTCTCTTGTCAATCCCACCTTTGAAGAAATGGACAAAAATTACCGATTGAAAGGGATTGTGCCCGTCTATTCGCTCAAAGGTGCATTGAGCCAAAAGGTGGTGCGCGCCGCCGTCAAAGAAGCGATGCAAAAGTGCGATTTGCAAAGCGTAATTCCTTGGCAAATTATCCGCAAGTACGATTTGCCCGATTTGGTGCGTGCTTACTACGAAGTGCATAACCCCACTTCCCACGAAAATAAAGACGTCGCATCCGAACGAATTGCGCTCGAGGAGTATTTCACGCTCATTTCCGCTTTCAAAATTATCAAAGGAGGCAAGGAAGAAGCCCGTTTGCATAATTATACGGTCACGGCGAGCGAAGTAAAGGAATTTTCAAGACGTTTTGGATTCGAGTTCACGGACGGACAAAAACGTGCCGTTAACGAGATTTTTGAAAACCTGTACTCGCCTACACGAATGAATAGACTTGTGCAAGGGGACGTAGGCAGCGGTAAAACGGCGGTTGCCTTGTGCGGTATCTATATGGCGGTGAAGAGCGGCTTTACGGCAGCGTATCTCTCGCCCACCGAAGTGCTTGCCGCACAAAACTATAACGTACTCAAAAGATATTTCCCCGAATATCGTGTCGGCTATCTTGCAGGCGGTATGACGGCGAAGGAAAAACGAGAGATGAAAACGGCGCTCAAAAACGGCGAAATCGATATCCTTTGCGGAACGCACGCCATTTTGCAAGGGGACGTAGAGATTCCAAAGCTCTCGTTTATCGTCTGCGACGAGCAACACCGTTTCGGCGTGGCGCAGCGTAATGCGCTTGCGGAAAAGGGAGTTGGAACGGATATGCTCGTTATGAGCGCAACGCCCATTCCACGCACCCTTTCTTTGATTTTCTACGGCGATTTGGACGTTACGACAATTACGGACAAACCGAGTATTCGCCAAGAAATTTCGACGGGAATTATACCCGAAAGCAAGTACGACGATATGCTCGAATACGTGCGCAAGGAAACGGCGGCAGGTAAACAAGCCTACTTCGTTTGCGCCAAAATCGACGATGATGAAGAAGGGAGCATTATTAGTGTAACCGAGCTGTACGAAGAGCTGAAGGGGCGGTTGCCAACCGTTCGTTTTGCGCTTTTGCACGGCAGAATGAAGGACAAGGAAAAGACGGACGTCATGACGGCGTTCAAGAATGGCGAGTACGACTGTTTGGTATCGACGACGGTTATCGAGGTCGGTGTGGACGTTCCGAACGCAACGATTATGATTATTTATAACGCCGAGCGTTTCGGGCTTTCGCAGTTGCACCAATTGCGCGGACGAGTAGGGCGTGGCGCGGAAAAGAGCTACTGTTTCCTGCTTATGGGCGCGGAAACGGATGCTGCAAAGGAGCGTTTGTTGACGCTCAAAAACAACACGGACGGCTTCAAGATAGCGGAAAAGGACTTGGAAATGCGAGGCAGCGGCGATTTCTTCGGTACGCGTCAATCGGGCAAGATGTTGACGGATATCAAGAACCTGCGGTATTCGACGAGCGTTATTTTCATGGCGAAACGGCTTTCGGACGACGCGTTTGAAGGTCAGCTTGTGGACGAGCGCCTGCGTGATGCAGCAATGCGAAAATATAACAGTTTAAAAGACGTGGTATTAAACTAAAAACTCCGCAAAAGCGGAGTTTTTGCTTTCTATAAACCCACAATTGGAAGTCGAGAAACTCAGTTTCTCGTGGAATCCAAAGGCAAAGCCTTTGGCGGGTGTGGGCAGCGCCCATGAAAGAAAGCCCAAACATAAGCAAGCTTCGCTTGCGTCCCATGCCGTAAGGCATTTATGCAACGAAAGTTGCGCCTATATGCCCCAACACAAGCAAGCTTCGCTTGCGCCCTATGCCGTAAGGCATTTATGCAACGAAAGTTGCGTGCGTTCATGTGCTTTATGCCGCAAGGGAAACGTTTCAAGGAGTAAAATATAACGCCGCCGAGGCAACTACCTCGGCGGCGTTTATTATCATATGGAGTTGTATCCCCATAAATCGTTGGGGGTAATGTCTAAAAAGTCGCAAAGCTCTTGTATTTGTTCGTAGTTTAACTGTACTTTTCCGCTTTCATAACGGGCGTAAGCAGGCTGCAAAATTCCCATCTTTTTCGCCATATCATTTTGCGTTAAACCTTTTTCAAGTCTTGCCGCTTTAAGATTGTTTCCAATTGTTTGATTAATAGCCATTTTCTTGTTGATATATAACAAAAACTGTTATAATACTCCTTGTTTTTTAGTATAACATAAAGTGTTATGAAAATTCTTGACTTATAACAAATAATGTTATAACATAAGGGATAGGAAGGTGTTTTATGAAAGAAACGGTTTACGATTTTTCTAACTTACAAGAATTATTTAACGGCTTGGATAAAAGAATACGCAATTTTCGTCGCTCGCAAGAAGCGGAAGGGTATAATAAAGAAGCGCTCGTACAAAAAAAGGAAGCACTTTTGCGCACGGCGCAAAATATTAGCATACGCGATTTAACTCTTTTATATTACGTGAAAGGGTTGGATAGGGATGCGGCGTGTAAAATACTCCGCCTTTTGAAAAATATGTACCGTGCGAAAATGGAATTGCATAATACGTTACAGGGCGACGAAAAGAGAAAAAATAATGTTTATCCCTAAAAGGTAGGGGACAGGTGCGAGTTTACTCCGTAAAAACTGCAAAAAATCCACAAAAATGTAAAAAAAATTTATCCTGTACTATTGACGAAGAAAAAATTTTGTAGTATAATAAAGAATGAAGGATGCTTTTACGGAGGTAGTGGTATGGCAATCAAGCAAGAAACGGTAGATATCAGCAAATTTAAGTTCGATAAAGACGGACTTATTCCCGCAGTCGTTCAAGATTATGAAAGCGGCGAAGTTCTTATGCTCGTTTATATGAATAAAGAAGCTGTGGAAAAGACGTTTGCTACGGGCTATGCGCACTATTACAGCCGTTCTAAAAAGTCGGTTTCTAAGTTTGGCGAAAAATCAGGCAACACGCAGGGTGTGAGAGCGATTTTCCTTGATCACGATTCCGATAGCTTGCTTTTGAAGGTAAATCAAAAGGGTAATGCGGATGCGGAAAAGAAGACTTTTACTTGTTTCCCCCGTCAACTCAAAGGGGAATACAACGACATCGGCGGCGAAATGTTCGGGCGTTTGCAACGTATCATTGCGGACGTGAAGAAGAATCCTGAAGACGGCGCTTATACGAGCTTTTTGTTCGTGCGCGGCGTGGACAGAATCGGCAAGAAGGTGGGCGAAGAAGCTGTAGAGCTTGTTATCGCTTCCAAGAACGACGAAAAGGCAGGCGTTATCAACGAAGCGGCGGATCTTCTCTATCACGTTATGGTGCTTTTGAATGCAAAAGACGTAAAAATTTCGGAAGTTTGCGCGGAGCTTTGCAAACGTAATAGATAATTGAAATCCCCTTCATACCAAAGATAAAATTTTGACGGTTCGGCAGTTGCCGAGCCGTTTTTTTTGCGTAAAAATGGGCGACTCTACTGTGAGTAGAGTTATTTTTTCGCCGAGTAGAATCCTCATTTCGTCTTGTAGAGTGGTTTTTTCCACAAATAGATTGCATTCTGGGAAAAATTGGGTATAATAAATTGTGCAAGGCAATACACTGCAATCAAATGCCGTTGAACGATCATACACGTTGTTTGGAAGAATATATTTTTTCCGAATTAGGACACGAAATCACAAAAAACGGCAAAATATTTTCCCTGTCAAATGCTATGATACTCTAGCCAAATTAAGAATGTGCGGAGGATAAGAATATGGCAAGGAAAATTGTTGTAACGAGCGGAAAAGGGGGCGTTGGGAAAACCACCGTCGCCGTACATCTCGCCGCTCGGCTTGCGCAAAAGGGACAGCGGGTGGTGTTGTGCGACGCCGATTTCGGATTGAATAACGTGGACGTGACGGCAGGCGTGGAAGAGCTTGTTACCTACGACGTCGTGGACGTTATTGAAGGAAGATGCCGAGCCAAGCAAGCGCTCATTCGCCATCCCAAGTATCCGAATTTATACGTTTTGACGAGCAGTCATTCTGCTCCCGAGCGGTACGTATCTCCTCAAGCGGTAAAGGTGGTGCTTGATACGCTCTCGCCGCAGTTTGATTTTATTTTTATCGACTGTCCGGCAGGCATTGACGAAGGCTTTCACCGTGCCGTAGCGGCTGCGGAAGAGGCAATCGTCGTCACTTCGCCGAGCGTTTCCGCGCTTCGCGATGCGAATAGGGCGCTCACCTTGCTCAAAAGCTACCGTTTGCAAACCCTTTCGCTCGTTGTAAATATGGTACGCGGAGATTTGCTCGTATCGGGGGAATGTCTTACGCCCATACAAATTGCAGACCTTTTGAAGCTACCGCTTCTTGGAATACTGCCCGAAGATTACCGTTTGAGCGAAAACGAGCTTTCTTCCCTGCATCCGTCCTTTCGCAT
Organism: Clostridia bacterium; assembly: GCA_017505465.1. Taxonomy (GTDB): domain Bacteria; phylum Bacillota; class Clostridia; order Christensenellales; family Borkfalkiaceae; genus Scatosoma. The sequence goes on from JAFVPE010000019.1 coordinate 40,953, forward strand.
GATGGCGAACAATCTATTGACGGGCAAGCAAAAGCTGTACGACGTGGAAAGAAAATATAGCGGACTCTTTGGCAACGTCCGTCGGGCACTTAAAAGGAGCTTGTGACGTGGCGATGTATAGAGAAATGGACAAATACCTGCGAGTAAACCAAATTTTGCAGGCGGACAAATCGGTGATGAGCGATGCTTGCAAGGCGCTGGTTTTGCAAGACTTCGCGGAAAAATTTAACGAATATTTCGACTTGATAGGCTTGCCGAGAATGACGCTCGAATGCAAAAACGGCGAATACACCGTGCAAATTGCCTTTCAAGCCGAACGAATAAAGAAATTTAACGTATTGAAATAGCACATTATTAAGGAGTATAATCAAATGAAAAACAGAAAATTTGCAATCGTAACGGACTCGTCCTGCGATATGCCCAAAGAGTACTATCAGGAGCACGACGTTACGGTAGTAAACCTTGGGTTCACGATGAACAACATCAACTACGAAGGGGATGGCGGCGAGCAAATCAGCGAAAAGGATTTCTACAATAAGCTCCGTGAAGGGAGTATGCCTACGACCTATCAAATCACGTCGGAAATGGCAAAAACCAAAATTGAGCCTATCCTTGAACAAGGAAAAGACGTGCTTGTTGTTGCGTTCTCGTCGGGGCTTTCGGGTACGGCAGGTAGTTTCATGATTGCCGCGCGTGAAATGGAAGAAACGCACAAGGGTAGAAAGGTGACGGTTGTCGATTCCCTTTGCGCGTCTATGGGCGAAGGCTTGCTTTTGGATTACGTGATTAAGAAAGCAGACAGCGGCGCTAGCCTTGAAGAAACGGCGCAGTATGCCGAGGAAATTAAGAAAAATATTTGCCATCACTTCACGGTGGATAATTTGTTCCACTTAAAGCGTGGGGGAAGATGCTCGTCCACGACGGCAATTATCGGTTCGATTTTGAAAATCAAGCCCGTTATGCACGTCAACGACGACGGTAAATTGATCGTAGTGAGCAAGGCGATGGGCAGAAAGAAGGCGATTGCTTGTTTGGTGGAAAGAATGATGAATTCCATTGACGTAGACGCAAACGAACCCATTTTCATTAGCCACGGCGATTGTATCGAAGACGCAGAATATTTGAGCTCCCTTGTAAAGGCAAAATTGCCCAACGCAGACATTACGATTCATTATATTGGCGCAGTAATCGGTACGCACTCTGGTTGCGGTACACTTGCGCTCTTCCACAAAGGAAAAAACAGATAAAGAGAAAAGAGAAAGAAAAAAGCGGCGTTTTTGAACGCCGCTTTCGGTTTTATAAAAGACTTATTTATCTGCAAATGCAAGGATTTTTTCCGTTTTGCCAAATACCAACATATGATCTCCCGCTTCAAAAATGTAGTTGGCATCCATATTGTCTACGACCGTATTGCCCTTTTTGACGGTAAGGATATTCAAGCCGTATTTTTTGCGGGGATTGAGGTCGATCAATTTCCTACCTGCCCATTTTGTTGGAACGGAAATTTCAAAAATGGAATACTCGTCGTTGAGTTCTATATAATCAAAAACCTTTGCGGAGTTAAGCTTGATTGCGAGCTTTTCTGCAATATCGCGGTCTGGATATACGACTTCGTCTGCGCCGTTGCGCAGAAGGAATTTCTTTTGAATTTCCGTCGTTGCGCGAGAAACCACGTGCTTTGCGCCTAATTCTTTCAACAAAGACGTAATTTCCAAAGAGGATTGGAAGTCGTCCCCGATTGCCACCACGCAAGCGTCGAACGAGGGAATATCCAAAGAACGCAGATTATCCTCATTCATACAGTTGGTAATCAATGCGTCCGTATATTTCGTTGCAAGCTGATTGATTTTATCCTCGCTTTTGTCTGCAATCATAACTTCATCGCCCATACGCAACAGTTCTTCGCCAAGCGTTTGTCCGAATTTTCCCATACCGATTAATAATATAGATTTCATAATATACCCCTTAAATTAGCCTATCAATAAAGTGCCGAGCGGTTTACGCATAGCGTCCGCGCTCTTTTTTTCGCCAAATGCAAGTCCGATTGTCAAAATGCCCACGCGTCCCATGTACATCAATAATATAAGAATGATTTTTGAAGCGACGGAAAGGGTAGGGGTTAAGCTCAACGATAAACCGACCGTCCCCATTGCCGACACCGTTTCAAAAATGACGGCGGGCAGCGTTGCCGTTGGATTATTCCGTTCAATTGCACAGATGGTAATCGTTGCTACGATTACGATAAATAAGCAGGATACGAATACCGCTAAAGCTTGCCGAAGCAGAGAATCATCAATTCTGCGTCTGCCGAGCTCGATGTCTTTTTTATCTCGAAACACGGTAAGTATTCCCATAAAAATAACGAAGAAGGTGGTAATCTTAATGCCGCCTGCCGTCGAACCGGAGCTGCCGCCGATAAACATCAAAATGACGGTGAGTATATAACTGCTATCCGAATACGCCGCCATATTTACCGTATTAAAGCCTGCTGTGCGCGGCGTGATTGCGCTAAAGAGAGAAACGAGTAATTTTTCTCCGAACGAATATTCTTGAAATACGGGATTCGTGGGATTTCCCCATTCAAAAAGCATAAACAAAGCGGTAGGCACGATAACGAGAATTGTCGTCATCAACAAAACTACCTTGGTATGCAGACGAAATTTTTTCAGACGGAATTTGCAGTTCAGTAAGTCATCCCATACACAGAAACCCAAACCGCCAATTAAAATCAAGCCGGCGATCGTTAGGGAAACGAGAGGGTCGGTGGCGTATGCGGTAAAGGAACTAAATTTCCCGTTGCCGAGCACGCCGCCCATTAAATCGAAGCCTGCGTTGCAAAACGCGGAAACGGAATGCCACACGGCGTAATAAATCCCTTTTCCGACTCCGAATTGCGGTATGAAACGAATGGATAACAATATTGCGCCCAAGCCCTCAAAAATCAACGTTCCGATAAGCAAACGTTTAAACAAACGCCAAATATTATTGCGGCGTTCTTCACCTGCCGCCACCATTAGAATTTTACTCGTGGTCAGCCCCATATTTTTGCCAAACACACTGAGCAAAATGGTAACGAAGGTCATAAAGCCCAAGCCGCCGAGTTGTATTAAGCAAATGATGACGATTTGCCCAAACAAGCTCCAATGGGTGTTCGTATCGTAAGTAACGAGGCCCGTTACGCAGGTCGCCGAGGTGGACGTAAAAAGAGCGTTTAGAAAGCTCGTGCTTTCGCCTTCCTTGGTGGCAAAGGGCAATCGCAGTAAAATTGCCCCGGCGATGATGACGAGGAAAAACCCTAGGGCAAGAAATTGCCACGTCGTCATTTTTGTCCGAATTTTTTTGTTCATAACTATACTTATTATATAATCCTTTTTACAGCTTGTCAAGCGTGTGTTACGGAAATTACCGTAAGAAGGGTTTTATAGACGGAAAATTTGATTTCGTAATCGTCAAAGCGCATACCGTAAATTCGCTTAGGATCGTCTTGATAGGAAGGACGGGGATCGTCCGCAAGACATTCACAAAGTCCGCTTTGTTTGTCTTTGGGTATTTTCGCAAGCAGCTCGTTAGGGAATTCCACCTGCAAGGCGTGGTGTTCGTGTTCGCCTGCATACCCTGCGGTGGCGTCCGTGTGACAATCTGCAAAGGGCAGGTAGGGTTTGATATCGAAAATGGGCGTTCCGTCCAAAAGATCCGCGCCCGAAACAATGAGAACGAGTTCGTCATTCCGTTTTTCTGCTTGTACAAGCTTCACGCAAGACAACCCGATAGGGTTGGGACGGAAAGGGGAACGGCTTGCAAACACCCCCACGCGCGCGTTACCACCAAGACGAGGCGGACGGACGGTGGGCGACCATTCTTCCCTATGGGAAGCGGAAAAATCAAACAGCAGCCAAAGGTGGGAAAAGCCTTCTATCCCACGCAGGGCTTCTTCCTTGGCGTATTCGGGTTCGAATACGATTTCGGCGGTGAGCGAAGGGGCTCTGCCGCTTTGGCGGGGAATGCCGAATTTTTCTTTGAAATCACTGCGAATATAGGCGATTGGTTTTATCAAAAGTTGGTCTTTCATAACAAAAACATTATACTCCGTCCATTTTTGTTTGTCAAGTGGGTAATTTTTTTATAAATCTTGCGCGCATGCGTGTAAAATCGTTGAAATTATCGATTTTTTATATTATAATATAAAACAACCGAAGGGAGAGTGTTATGAAACTTACTGAAATTTTTAAAAAGAATACCTATTCGCTTTCTTTTGAAGTGTTTCCGCCCAAGACGTCCGATTTATACGACGGCGTGAAGTGTGCAACGGAAGAGATTGCGAAGCTTTCGCCTGCCTTTATGAGCGTTACCTACGGCGCAGGCGGCGGTACGAGCAAGTACACTCTTGATATTGCGCAAAAGATCCGTGAAGAATGGGGGGTGGAAAGCCTTGCGCATCTTACCTGCGTTTCTTCAACGAGGGAAACGGTAAAGGAGCGTATTGCCGATTTTAAGGCGGCGGGCATTCAAAACGTTATGGCGCTGCGTGGGGATATTCCCGAAAGCATGAAAAACGACGATCGTTCGAAATGGGCGTATCATCACGCCGTGGACTTAATCCGTGAGTTGAAAGAGAGCGGTGCGGATTTTTGTATCGGCGGCGCGTGCTATCCCGAAGTGCATCCCGAAAGCCTTTCGCAAAAGGACGATATCAAATATCTCAAAGAAAAGGTGGACGCAGGCTGTCAATTTTTGACCACGCAAATGTTTTTTGACAACAATTTGCTCTACAATTTCTTGTATAAAATCCGTGAAGCAGGGATAGAAGTTCCCGTAATCGCAGGAATTATGCCGATTACGAACGCAAAGCAGGTGGAAAGAGCAATCAATCTTTCCGGCTCGTTTATGCCCCAACGCTTTAAGTCGCTCGTCGATAAATTCGGGCACGATCCCGAAGCAATGAAGCAAGCAGGCATCGCATACGCAACCGATCAAATCATTGATTTGTTTGCCAACGGCGTAACGAACGTGCACGTATATTCCATGAACAAGCCGGACGTTGCGGCGACCATTCAAGGGAATTTGTCCGCTATTTTGGGTAAAAATGTTTGACGGCGTGCAGATAAAAACCTACGAATGCTTGCCCGATTTCGACAAGAAAGAAATTCTGCGCTATGCAGGCTACAAGGGGGAAGCGGACGAAGCTTTGGCAAAGCTGCTCGACGAATGCTTGCAAGAATGCAAGGGCTGCTTTTCCTATCGAGTGGCGTATATCGTCCGCCCGATAGAGTTCTTTTGGGAAACCTTTGGAGAGAGCAAAACGGCGCACGCACACCTTGACGGCTGCAAGGAAGTCGTAATTTTTGCGGCGACGGTGGGGCTTGATATAGACCGACTTGTGAGCAAGTATGCATACGTTTCCACGGCGAAGGCGCTCTTCTTCCAAGCGATTGGCGCAGAGCGTATTGAAGCGCTGTGCGAAGAATTTTGCAAGGGCTTCGGCGGAAAGCGGTTTAGCGCAGGATACGGGGATTTTCCCTTGGAAAAGCAAACGGAGTTTTTCCGCTTGCTTGACTGTTCGAGGAAAATCGGTTTGACTTTGAACGACAGTCTTTTGATGAGCCCGACGAAATCGGTGACGGCGGCGGTGGGCGTTTGTAAGAACGTTGATAGAAGGGGGAGCGAGCTTGATTGCTCCGCTTGCTTATATAAGCATTGTGAGTTTAAAAAATGAGGAACGTAAGAGAATTCTTACAACAGAATATCGTGTATTTGGACGGCGGTACGGGTACGCTTTTGCAAGAAGCGGGCTTGCCTTTGGGAGAGCTTCCCGAACGTTGGAATATTACGCACGCGGACGTGATACAAGCTATCCACCGCGGATATTTTAACGCAGGGAGCAATATCGTCTGCACGAATACCTTTGGCGCAAACCGCTTGAAATTTCCCCAAGCGGAGCTTGCGGAAATCGTCAAGGCGGCGGTGGAAAACGCACGTATGGCGGCGGCAAGCTCGTGTGGGGCGCAGGAAAAATTCGTTGCGCTCGATATCGGTCCGTCGGGGAAATTATTGAAGCCTTACGGCGATTTTGCGTTTGAAGACGCAGTAGCTTTGTTTGCGGAAACGGTCAAGCTCGGCGTGCAATACGGAGTGGACCTTATCTACATTGAAACGATGAGCGATTCCTACGAAACGAAAGCAGCTCTTCTTGCGGCGAAGGAAAATTGCGATTTGCCCGTATTCGTTTCCTGCGCATACGGCGCAGACGGAAAACTGATGACGGGGGCTTCGCCTGCGGCAATGGTAGCCATGCTCGAAGGTATGGGCGCGGACGTTATCGGTGTAAACTGTTCGGTTGGGCCCAAGCAAATGCAATCGGTGGTAGACGAGCTTTTGGAAAATGCGTCCGTTCCCGTTTTGGTGAAACCCAATGCAGGGTTGCCTATTACGGACGGCGGAAATACTCGCTATGATATCGACGAAAAGGAATTTGCCTTACTCGTTGCCGAGTTCGTGAGAAAGGGCGCAAGGCTCGTCGGCGGCTGTTGCGGTACGACGCCTGCTTATATTGCCGAACTCGTGGTGCGGACGAAGGGACTTGAACCCGCGTGCATTACGAAAAAGGAGCGCACCTGCGTATCGTCGTACACGCACGCAGTGTATTTTGACGAGCCCGTTTTGATTGGGGAGCGCATCAACCCCACGGGGAAAAAGCGTTTTAAGCAAGCGCTCAAAGAAAAGGACACGGCGTACGTGCTTGCGGAAGGGATTTCGCAGCAGGAAAAGGGTGCGCATATTTTGGACGTCAACGTCGGCTCGCCCGAAATTGACGAAAGGGCGGAATTGCCTCGATACATTGAAGAATTGCAGGCGGTTATCAACTTGCCTTTGCAAATCGACACGTCCGATCCCGTTGCGATGGAAAGAGCGATGCGCATATATAACGGCAAACCGCTTGTCAATTCCGTCAACGGAAAAAAGGAAAGTATGGACGGGATTTTTCCGCTCGTGAAAAAGTACGGGGGCGTAGTGATTGCGCTCACCTTGGACGAAAAGGGGATTCCCGACAGCGCGGAAGAAAGAGTGCAAATTGCCGAACGTATCGTTGCGGAAGGGGCAAAGTACGGCATTTCCAAAAAGGATATTATCGTAGATCCTCTTGCGATGACGATTAGTGCGGATAAAAATGCGGCGAAGGTTACCTTGGAAGCCTTGCGAATGCTCAAAGCCAAAGGCTTGCACACCTCGCTCGGCGTGTCTAACGTTTCGTTTGGCTTACCTTCTCGAGAAACGGTCAACGCAGCCTTCTTTGCATTGGCGTTGCAGGAAGGACTTTCGGCGGCAATTATCAATCCCAACTCGGTGGAAATGCGCAAGACCTATCACGCCTATCTCGCTTTACAAGGCTTGGACGAAAATTGCGGCGGATATATCCGTTTTGCGACGGAAATCATTCCGCAATACGCGCCCGTGGAAAGTACGGCGGTAAAGAGCGTATCGATAGAAACAAAAGACGGCACGCCTTTGAAAACGGCAATCGTCAAAGGGTTGAGCTCGGTGGCGGCGGAAGCTTGTCAAGAGCTATTGAAAACGCAGTCGGCGTTGGAAATTATTAACGGCGAAATCGTGCCTGCGCTCGACGAAGTGGGCAAGGCGTATGAAGAAAAGCGTGCTTATCTTCCCCAACTTTTGATGAGTGCAGAAGGGGCAAAGTCGGCGTTTGAGAAAATCCGTTTGCACATGATTGCAAGCGGTGAAGCGCAGACCAAGAAATGCAAAATCGTCCTTGCGACGGTGAAAGGGGATATTCACGATATCGGTAAAAACATCGTTGGCACGCTCCTTGAAAATTACGGCTTTGACGTTTTGGATTTGGGTAGAGACGTTTCCCCTGAAAAAATCGTGGAAGAAGTTTTGCGTACGGGTGCGCCTGCGGTTGGGCTGTCCGCACTTATGACAACCACCGTTCCGTCTATGGCGGAAACGATAAAGCTGCTCCGAGAAAAAGCCCCGAACGTGAAAATCATCGTCGGCGGTGCGGTGCTCACCGAAGAGTACGCCAAGGAAATCGGCGCGGACGGTTATGGCAAGGACGCCTTGCAAGCCGTTCGGTTTATGGAAAAGCTGTACGCCGATTTATGCAAAAATTAAGGATTATGCATATTTTATGCAATTATGCAATATATTCACAAAATATTCAAAAATAAATGAAAGTTTTATAAATAAAGGATAAAAAAGCATTTGACAAAGCATTTTGGTGGGTGTATAATACTTGCATAAAGTGCATATAAATGCAGGATTTATTATGAATAAGATCAAAACAACAAAGAAATTTTGGGCATACATAGCATTGTTTGCCGTTGTATTGATTTGGTCGCTTTCGCCAATCGTATCGAATATGAAGGTGGTAAAGAGCAATTATTCACCTGGGATGATCATCGCTTTGCGATCGGTGTTCGCAACGATTGCTTTGCTTCTTATCAACGTGAAGAAGTTAAAGAAGATTAATAAAAATTATTTCAAGGTAGCCGTGCCGTCGGGTTTGATTTTGGCAACGGCGACGTTGTGTCAAATGATAGGCTATCGTTATGAAGCTGCACCTGGGGAAACGGCATTTTTGGAAAACGTTTCCGTGGTGATAATCCCCATCTTCTTGTTCCTGTTTACGAGAAAAAAGCCGTCTTGGATGAAAATTGGCGCGGCGGTGCTTTGTTTCGTCGGCAGTGCGATTATCGCTTTGGCGGGAAGCAAGGGAAACGTATTCTCGGTAAGTCTTGGCAAATGGTTGGCGATCATCGCAGGGGTGATGTACGGCGTCAACATTGCGGTGACGGGTGTGTTTACGAAGAAGCTGGATCTTGATTCGGGATTATACGTATTTATTCAACTTTTCATTCAATCGTTGGCGGCTTTTGGATACTCCATAATTGGGGAAAAGCTTTTGATGGCGGAAGGGAACGTTTTTCAATTTACATTCCAACCGCTTCCGCTTATAACGGTTGCCGTACTCGGCATTGTTGCGACGGGGATATGTTGGACGCTCCGTACCCATTGCTTCAAGCACATTAACGTAATGTTCGTATCCATCGTGATGCCCTTTTCGTCGGTGTTGACGGGGGTGTGGTCGATTATCGGCGGCATGGAAACGCTCACTTGGAATTTGGCGGTAGGGGGCTGCATTATCTTAATGGCGATTCTGCTTGCCGACCTTGGCGATAAACTCCTTGAAAAGCACAAATTGAAAAAGCAGGCGGCGGAATTACCGCTTGTAGAAGAAGTGGCAATAACGTGCGAAAGTACGAAAAATATAGAAAATAAAGAAAATAAAGAATAGGAGAGAAACTATTATGGAAAAGAAAGATATTAAGAAAGTGGTGCTTGCCTACTCGGGCGGTTTGGATACTTCGATCATCATTCCTTGGCTCAAAGAAAATTACAACAATTGCGAAGTTATCGCAGTGAGCGGTAACGTAGGCCAAGCGGACGAGCTTGACGGCTTGGAAGAAAAGGCGCTTAAAACGGGCGCTTCCAAATTGTACGTGGAAGATTTGACGGACGAATTCGTAGACGATTACGTTATCCCCACGATGCAGGCAGGCGCAAAGTATGAAGAATACTTGCTCGGTACGTCTTTCGCACGTCCCGTTATCGCAAAGCGTATCGTAGAAATTGCAAAGAAAGAAGGGGCGGACGCAATCTGCCACGGCTGTACGGGTAAGGGGAACGACCAAGTTCGTTTCGAGCTTACGATTAAGGCGTTTGCGCCCGATATGCACATCATCGCTCCTTGGCGCGAATGGTCGATCAAGTCCCGTGAAGAGGAAATCGATTATGCGGAAGCGCACAACGTGCCTTTGAAGATTAACCGTGAAACCAACTATTCCAAGGACAAGAACCTTTGGCATTTGAGCCACGAGGGCTTGGATTTGGAAGACGCCGGCAACGAGCCCTTGTACGAAAAGGAAGGGTTCTTGGAAATGGGCGTTTCGCCTTTGCAAGCTCCCGATAAACCCACGTACGTGGAAATTGAGTTCGAAAAGGGCAAACCCGTTGCGCTTGACGGCAAGAAGATGAGCGCAAAGAACATCATTCTCGCGCTCAACAAGGTGGGCGGCGCGAACGGCATCGGGCTTTTGGACATCGTAGAAAACCGCTTGGTCGGCATGAAGTGCCGCGGCGTATACGAAACCCCGGGCGGCGAAATTTTGTACAAGGCGCACAGCTATTTGGAAACCCTTTGCCTTGACAAGTACACGGCGCACAAGAAGCAAGAGCTTTCCGTATGCTTTGCAGAGCTTGTTTACAACGGACAGTGGTTCACTCCCTTGCGTGAAGCGTTGACGGCGTTCGTGGATAAGACGCAAGAGAACGTAACGGGCAAGGTACGCTTGAAGCTCTACAAGGGCAACATTATCAAAGCAGGCGCTTGGAGCGACTATTCGTTGTACTCCGAAGAAATTGCAACCTTCGGCGAAGACCACGTTTACAACCAAGCGGACGCAACCGGCTTTATCAACTTGTTCGGATTGCCCATCAAGGTGCAAGCGGAAGTAAACCAAAAAAACAACAAATAAAATAAGGAAATTTTGCCTGCCACAATTACGTGACAGGCAAAGTATGTTTTTAAAAGTATGGAAAAAATGTGGGCAGGGCGTTTCCAAAAGGCGCTCGACAAAAAAGCAGACGATTTTAATTCCTCTATTCGTTTCGATTGCAGAATGTATGCGCAAGATATTAAAGGCTCGATGGCGCATGCAGAAATGCTTGCAAAACAGGGGATCTTATCCCAAACGGACGTAGACGCTATCATCGACGGGTTGGAAGGGATTTTGCAGGATATTGAAAGTGGAAAACTGCAATTCGATCCAAACGCCGAGGACATTCATATGTTCATCGAAGGGGAACTCACCAAGCGTATAGGGGATGCAGGCAAACGCTTACACACCGCGCGTAGCCGTAACGATCAGGTGGCGTTGGATATCCGTTTATATCTTCGCGACAAAGCGGAAGAAATCGTGGGATTGATCGAAAATTTGATATTGGTTATAGCGGATAAAGCGGAAGAGGCAGTCGACGTGATTGCGCCTGCGTACACCCATTTGCAACGCGCGCAACCGATCAGTTTCGGACATCAGCTTATGGCGTATGCGATGATGCTGCTGCGAGACGTCGGGCGCATTCACGATGCAGTGAAGCGTATGAACGTTTCCCCGCTCGGTAGCTGTGCCTTGGCAGGTACGACGTACAATACCGACCGCGCGTTCGTAGCGAAAAAACTCGGGTTTAGCGGCGTAACGAAAAACAGCATCGACGGCGTTTCCGATCGAGATTTTTGTGTGGAGCTTACGTCTGCGTTCGCGATTTTAATGATGCACCTTTCGCGTTTTTCCGAAGAGATTATTCTTTGGTCGAGTTGGGAATTTAAGTTCGTCGAACTCGACGACGCGTACACAACGGGCTCGTCGATTATGCCACAAAAGAAGAATTCGGATATGGCGGAACTCGTTCGCGGAAAAACGGGACGGGTATATGGGGATCTTACGGCGCTTTTGACGATGCTGAAAGGTTTGCCGCTCGCATACAACAAAGATATGCAAGAAGATAAGGAAGCGACGTTCGACGCATTGGATACGGTCGTGATGTGTTTGGAAGTGTTTACGCCGATGATTGCAACGATGAAAATATGCGCCGGGAATATGTATAAGGCGGCGCAAAAAGGGTTCATCAACGCAACCGATCTCGCCGATTATTTGGCGAAAAAGGGTATGCCTTTCCGTGCGGCGTATAAGATTGTCGGACAAATCGTTGCGGAATGTATTGAAAAGGGCTACGTTTTGGACGATTATCCCTTGTCGGAATACAAAAAACACAGCGAACTGTTCGAAGAAGACTTGTATAAAGAAATCGCTTTGGAAACGTGCGTGGAGAAGCGGAACTCGGAAGGCGGAGCGTCTCCGAAGTCCGTTCGCGAACAAATTTTGTACGTACGTGGGACGATCAGAGGTTAAACGCAGGAAAAGAGAAGGAAGAACATGAAAAAAGTATTTATAGACGGCAGCGCAGGCACGACGGGACTTCGCATTTACGAACGGCTTTCCGCACGTAAAGACGTGGAAATCTTGTCCTTGCCCGAAGAAAAGAGAAAGGACGTTGCCGCAAGAAAAGAAATGATCAATAGCGTGGACGTCGTATTTTTGTGCTTGCCCGACGAGGCGGCAAGGGAATCCGTTTCCCTTGTGGAAAACCCGAACACGGTTATCATCGACGCTTCTACGGCGCATAGAACCTTGCCCGATTGGGCGTACGGTTTCCCCGAACTTTCTAAACAGCACGAACAAAAGCTTTTGAATTCCAAACGGATTGCCGTTCCCGGCTGTCACGCAAGCGGTTTTATCGCGCTTGTGTATCCGCTTGTGGAAGCAGGCTTGCTCGATAAAAAAGAATTGCTTACTTGCCATTCGATCACCGGTTATTCGGGCGGCGGCAAAAAGATGATTGCGGACTACGAAAGCGAGAATAGAAGCGAGCTTTTAGGCGCTCCCCGTCAGTACGGAATTACGCAGCAGCACAAGCATTTGAAGGAAATGAAAGCCATTACGGGCATAGAAAATGCGCCGATATTCTGTCCGATCGTATCGAATTTTTATAGCGGTATGACGGTGACGGTTCCCTTGTTTGCAAGCCAAATCAAGGGGAGCGTTGCGGACGTGAAAGGGGTGTATCAAGAGAAATACAACGGACCGTTCGTGCGGTATCAAGAAAGCGCGGACGAGGGCGGTTTTATCTCGGGTGCGGCGCTTTCGAGAAAGGATAGTATGGTCGTAACGGTAGCAGGGAACGAGGAGCGCATTTTGCTCGTTGCGTGCTACGATAATCTCGGCAAGGGCGCAAGCGGTGCGGCGATTGAGTGCATGAACATCGCCCTCGGCGTGGAAAAAACAAAAGGGTTAGAATTATAAGGAATAAATAGGTATGTTGAAACAAATTCAAGGCGGCGTTTGCGCCGCAAAAGGCTTTACGGCAAACGGCGTACATTGCGGAATCCGTAAAAACAAAACCAAGCGCGATCTTGCGCTCATTTACAGCGAAGTACCTGCAAGCGCGGCGGCGGTTTATACACAAAATCTCGTCAAGGGCGCACCGCTTACCGTGACGAAAAACAATATTGCAGACGGCAAGGCGCAGGCTGTGATTTGCAATAGCGGCAATGCGAATACCTGCAATGCAAACGGTATGGAAATTGCAGAGCAAACCTGCGAACTCATTGCCAAGGAACTCGGTATGAAAGCGACTGACGTCGTGGTGGCGTCCACGGGCGTTATCGGACAACCGCTCGACATCACGCCGATTGCAAACGGCATTCCCGAACTCGTAAAAGGGCTTGGCGATCATAGCAACCTTGCTTGCGAAGGGATTATGACGACGGATACTCGCAAAAAGGAAATTGCATTTGAATGCACTGTTGACGGCAAAACCTGCCGTGTCGGCGGTATTGCCAAGGGGAGCGGTATGATCCACCCGAATATGGCAACGATGCTCGTATTCGTAACGACGGACTGTGCTATTTCGTCGGAAATGCTCGCAAAGGCTTTGAGCGCAGACGTCAAGGATTCCTTTAATATGATTAGCGTAGACGGCGACACGTCGACCAACGATATGGTTTCCGTGCTTGCCAACGGTATGGCAGGGAACAAGGAAATTACGAGCGAAGGCGATGATTTCGACGCATTCTGCGCGGCGTTGAACGCCGCAACCACCTACCTTTGCAGAGAGATTGCAGGGGACGGCGAGGGCGCAACGAAACTGCTTGAATGTAAGGTTTGCGGCGGCAAGGACGAACAAAATGCGAAGATTGTAGCAAAATCGGTAATTTGTTCTTCCCTTTTCAAAGCGGCTATGTTCGGTGCAGACGCAAATTGGGGACGTGTGCTTTGCGCAATCGGTTATTCGGGTGCAGACGTAGACGTCAATAAGGTTGGCGTAGCCTTCCGTTCGGTAAAAGGGACGGTTGTTGTTTGCGAGAACGGCGCAGGCGTACCTTTCTCGGAAGAAAAAGCGAAGGAAATTTTGCTTGAAAAGGAAATTGAAGTGTTGATCACGCTCGGCGACGGCGAAGCAAAGGCTACCGCTTGGGGTTGTGATTTGACGTATGATTATGTGAAGATTAATGGCGACTATCGTACTTAATCAACGACGTATATGCGTCATCAACGACGTATATGCGTCGCATTTCATCGTTGCGTTTCCGTGTCCCTTGGTCACGTACGACAAAGTACGCTCCCTGCGGGATACTCAACGCGCCTTGAACTGCTCGCATCTTCGCCGTTGATATAACGAAGAAAATATGCGTCGCATTTCATCGTTGCGTTTCCGTGTCCCTTGGTCACGTACGACAAAGTACGCTCCCTGTGGGATACTCAACGCGCCTTGAACTGCTTGCATCTTCGCCGTTGATATAACGAAGAAAATATGCGTCGCATTTCATCGTTGCGTTTCCGTGTCCCTTGGTCACGTACGAAAAAGTACGCTCCCTGCGGGATACTCAACGCGCCTTGAACTGCTCGCATCTTCGCCGTTGATATAACGAAGAAAATATGCGTCGCATTTCATCGTTGCATTTCCGTGTCCCACGAGATACGCAAGCCTTGAACTGCTCGCATTTTCACCGTTTTAATAACAAAGAAAATAAGGAAGAATAACACATGGAAAACAAACCCACCACGGCGCAGCGCGCGGAAATTTTAACCCAAGCGCTCCCGTACATTCAAAAATACTATGATAAAATCGTCGTTGTAAAATACGGCGGCAACGCGATGATCAACGATGACTTGAAGGAAGCCGTTATGGGGGACATCGTGCTTTTGTCCTTGATCGGAATCAAAGTCGTGCTCGTGCACGGCGGCGGTCCTGAAATCACCGAAATGCTCGGCAAAATCGGCAAAAAATCGGAATTCATCGACGGGCTTCGCGTAACCGATCAAGAAACGATGGACGTCGTACAAATGGTACTTGCAGGCAAGGTGAACAAAAACCTTGTCAACCTCTTGCAAAGCAAGGGGGGTAAGGCAATCGGGCTTTGCGGAATCGACGGGCATATGCTCAAAGCGGAAAAGGTGGACGATATCCACCATTTTGCAGGAAATATCACGGACGTGAACGTTTCTTCGATTGTGGACGTGCTTGAAAAGGGGTACATTCCCGTTATTTCCACCGTCGGCTTCGATTTGAACGGCAACACCTACAACATCAACGCTGATACGGCGGCGGCGAGAATCGCAGGGGAGCTCAAAGCGGAATGTCTTATCTCAATGACGGACATCGTTGGGCTTTGCTATGATAAGGACGATCCGTCCACACTTATTCCAAAAATCTATGCGTCCGACGCGCCCAAGCTCATTCGTGACGGCGTTATCAACGGCGGTATGATTCCCAAAATCAACTGTTGTATCGAGTCCATTCGCCGCGGCGTGAAGAAAGTGTTTATCTTGGACGGCAGAGTGCCGCACGCCATTTTGATTGAAATTCTTACGGACGAAGGGCTCGGCACAATGATGGTTTCGGGCAGTAAGATATAAGCAAGTAGTAGGAAGTCGAGAAACTCAGTTTCTCGTGGGGTGCAGGGGCAACGCCCCGCAAATAAAGCCCTATTTAACCAAAGCAATATAATCCGAACCAAGATTTTTGGTGGTAAATTTCGGCGTCTACTGCGTTGAACTCCTTGATAAACCGTCGGGTTTATCTTCGTCCTTCGCCTTGTATCCGTTTGAAATTTCTCTACCATAAAATTGC
>JAFVPE010000020.1 GCA_017505465.1 Clostridia bacterium
AATTTTATGGTAGAGAAATTTCAAACGGATACAAGGCGAAGGACGAAGATAAACCCGACGGTTTATCAAGGAGTTCAACGCAGTAGACGCCGAAATTTACCACCAAAAATCTTGGTTCGGATTATATTGCTTTGGTTAATCAATTCGACGAAATCGTGCACGTATCCGTCCGCAATCTCACGCATTTCCGGCTCGGTATAAGAAGTGAATTTATCATACACGCCTATTGCACCCATTCCCGCGCGCTTTGCCGTTTTCAACACGTTCACGTTGTCGTCCACCATAATGCAATCGCCAATATTTGCACCCAAACGAGCCGCCGCCGCACGATAAATTTCCTCGTCCGCCTTGCTCATACCAAAGTCGTCAATCGACCACGCATTATCAAGCAAATGATATACGCCAAGCCGTTTTAAGCTCAATTCAATGAAATGATTGGGGCTTGCCGTCAAGACGCTTATGCTATGGCCTTGCGATTTCAAGAATTCCAAAAGCTCTTTTGCGTGCGGCTTTAAGGGAATTGTTTCCGCATACGCACGCTCGTTTTGCGTTTGAAATCTTTGATAAATTTCTTCCGCCGTGCATTTCACCCCGAGCTCTTCCGCAAAGAGCTTCGCTATTCCCTTATATCCAAGCGGCGTCAACGTTTTCACTACGTCGGGGGGATATGGAATCCCTTGCTCGTCCAAAAATGAAAGCGTAATTCCCACGCCGACGGGCATGGAGTCAATCAACGTTCCGTCTAGGTCGAAAATGTAGTATTTTTTCATTTTTACCCTTTTCAACGCATACATGGTGCGTTCATTTAATTATTTTTGCTTTTCTTTCGCTCTTGCTTTCGCACGAAGCTCGCTATCCAAAATGCGTTTTCTAATACGCAAGGATTTGGGGGTTACCTCCAAAAGCTCGTCGTCTGCAATAAATTCAAGACATTCTTCCAAACTCATTTTGCTTACGGGGACAAGCGTCAACGCATCGTCGCTCCCCGAAGAACGGGTATTCGTAAGATGCTTGGTTTTACAAACGTTTACGTTGATATCGTCCGCAAGGTTGGTGTAACCGACGACCATACCTTGATATACGGGCGTACCGGGCGTAATGAAAAGCGAACCTCTGCCCTGCGCGTTGAACAAACCGTAGGTAACCGCTTCTCCCGTTTCAAACGCTACAAGCGAGCCGGTGTTTCTACGTTGCATATCCCCTTTATACGGTTCGTATGCGTAGAAAATGGTATTCATAATACCTTGTCCCTTGGTGTCCGTCAAGAATTCACTCTTATATCCGAACAAGCCACGGGAAGGCACGGCAAATTCCAAACGCATTCTGTTGCCAACCGCCGTCATTTGCACAAGAACGCCCTTGCGATTCCCCATCGCGGAGAATACGGGCCCCGTCATATCTTCGGGAACGTCTGCTACGAAACGTTCGATAGGCTCGTTGATTACGCCGTCAATTTCCTTATAAAGTACCTTGGGCGTGGAAACTTGGAATTCATACCCTTCTCTTCTCATCGTTTCAATCAAAATGGAAAGGTGCATTTCCCCTCTGCCGCAAACACGGAAGCTATCCGCATATTCGGTGTCGCTTACGCGCAAGGAAACGTCGCGAAGAAGCTCTTTATACAATCTATCGCGGAGCTGTCTGCTCGTAACGAACTTCCCTTCCTTACCTGCAAACGGGCTATCGTTCACCGAGAAAGTCATTTCTACCGTGGGATCTTCAATTTTTACAAACTGTACCGGTTCAACCTTTGCAGGATCGCAAACGGTATCGCCGATGTTCAAGTCTTCAATACCCGAGAACATAACGATGTCCCCTGCTTTTGCGTTTTCAACGAGCACCTTTTCCAAGCCTTCGATTTGATAAAGGTTGACGATACGGCAGTTTGTGCGTACTTTGCCGTCGTTGTAGTTGCAAATGGATACGGGCGCATTCGCCTTGATAACGCCGCGTTCAATTCTACCGATACCGATACGCCCTACAAATTCGTTATAGTCAATGCAGGAAACGAGAAGCTGTCCTGCCCCTTCCGTATCAAGATCTTTTGCAGGAATGTGTTCCAAAATCGTATCAAAAAGCGGATTGAGATTTTCTTCCTGTTTGTCGGGCGTGAGCGAAGCCGTACCCTGTCTGCCGCAGCAATACACGATAGGACTTTCCAACTGTTCGTCCGTTGCGTCCAAATCCATCATCAAAAGCTGCATTTCTTCCACAACTTCTTCAATACGCGCGTCGGGACGATCCACCTTGTTGATAACGATAATCGTTTTTAACCCAAGCGCCAACGCCTTTTGCATAACAAAACGGGTTTGCGGCAACGGGCCTTCCGCCGAGTCCACGAGAATAAGCGCCCCGTCTACCATTTTGAGTACGCGTTCTACTTCACCCGAGAAATCCGCGTGCCCCGGAGTGTCTACAATGTTGATTTTTACACCGTTATAGTGTGCGGACGTGTTTTTGGCGAGAATGGTAATCCCTCTTTCTCTTTCCAAATCACCGCTGTCCATAACACGGTCTTGTACCTGTTGATTGTCACGGAATACACCGCCTTGCGCAAGCATTTCATTGACGAGCGTCGTTTTGCCGTGGTCAACGTGCGCAATGATTGCTATGTTTCTCAAATCGTTTCTAATCATAACTGAAACTCCTTCTTGTAAAACTTTTCAACCTTTTTATTGTAATACTTTTTCTCAAAAATGACAAGAATTTTATAGGCGATTTGCGATTTTTTTTAATAAAATTAAAAATTCCACAAAAAAACGGCTTCGTCTATAAAAACAAAGCCGCTTGTTTTATTCTTCTTCATCTACGAAAACCTTTTTCACCGCTTCCAAATAGCCGTAGCCGTAGAGGGTATCAGGCTGGAGATAGCTTGTTTCCGTCCATTCGTTCCAACTATTGATGGTAACGAGAGGAACGGGTAAATCGTGCGTATCCACGTATTTTTTTGCCTCCCTCAACGCCTTTTCCACCTTTTCAGGAGCGGCATTTTCAATGACAGGCGTCGTAAACTCTTTATAACGGATATTGTTGTCCCAACCAAGGGAAACGTGAGGGAAATAGCATACGTCTTTTTGCGCATCCATATCCTCGTATTGCTGTTTCGCCGCAGACATGACCACCTCGTAGTCCATAAAATCCGTCTTATTTTTGATAAAGCCTATCAGTTGATATTCCGATCCGCTATCAAAGCCAATATCACGGTAATAGTCAATAATACTACCGTCATGCGTCTCGATTTTTAAGCTACCGTTTCTCGTTACGACCTGCAAATGCACGTCCGGATACCCTGCCTTTTTCACCTCCTTACGAAAATACGCCACAGCCTCTCTCGTTCCCTCGACGCCGCCAAAGCTCTTGACGAAATTGAACACGTCGTAGATCATCAAAACGGGCTTTCCGTCAATTTTGTAGTAGGACGGATGACTGAAATATTTGGTAATCCAACGCTCGACAATCGTCTTGAACTCGGACATGGTTACCGCCCCTTTCCAAATCACCTCGTTTGTGTAGCTGGAAAGCTCGACATTCCACATATGCGTTACGTCGTGGTTTGCCCACATTAAATAGAACTTTACTTTGTCGTTGTTTTTCGCCTTCAAGTAGCCGTCGTTAAGACAATTTTCCAAGAAGGGACGGTTATCATACCAGTACCAATCATAAATGAAAACGTTGACGCCGTGTTTCGCTGCGCAAGCAATTTCCATCTCCATAATTTCAGGGTTCGCCTCATTAACGTACCCCCAAAGCGGTCTTCTGTCGTAGCTGTAACGCACAGGCTTTTTCGCCCCGTTTTTCTTCGCATTGTTGACCGTTTGCCACTCCCCGTAGCCTTCCTGCCAAAACATTCTTGTGCGAGGCTCATCCCCCGTATACGAGGGCCAAACAAACGCCGCCACATCATACTTTTTCTTCATAATTTTTTCCTCTTTTTGTCTAATTATATTTTTGTCTAATTATAAAGGAAGAACCGACATGTTTTTATAGGTGGTAAAACGAATGGTGTAGCCGTTGTCGTCGATAGGTTCGCCTTCGTCCACGCAAACGAAATTTTCCATTTCGTCAAGGTTAGGGAAGAACACTTCCGCTCCGCCGACGGCGTCCACCTTCGTCACCAAAACCTCGTGACAGTACGGCAATAACGCCTTGTAAATTTCGCCGCCCCCAATGACGTAAATATCTTCGTCTTGACGGGCTTTCATCTCGTTTTTTAACTCGTCATAGGAGCGCACGATTATACAGTCATCGCGTACCTGCCCCCTTGAAAGGACGATATTCACCCTATTTTTTAACGGCTTTTGATTGGGGAAAGAACGCAAGGTATTTCCGCCCATCACAACGGTGTGTCCCATCGTCGTAGCACGGAAAAATTTCATATCCGCAGGCAACGAAAACATCATATCGTTCCCCTTGCCAATTCCCCATTCCTTGTCCGCATGTACAATTGCTTTTATCATAGTACCGCCTCAAATCGCCACAGGGATTTTCTTGTCAAGCTTTTCGTATTCGTAATCCACAAGTTGGAAGCTGTCCACCGTGAAATCGTAGAAATTCGTAATGCTCGTATCCACAATGAGCTTGGGAGCTTTGTGACGGGGCTTTTCCAAAATTTCTTTCACGAGCGGAATGTGTCTATCGTAAATATGCGCATCCGCAATAACGTGCACAAGCTCGCCTGCCTTCAAGCCCGAAACCTGCGCCATCATAATAAGCAAAATCGCATACTGTACGACGTTCCAATTGTTCGCCGTGAGCATATCGTTGGAGCGTTGGTTCAAAATGCCGTTCAAAGTATCCCCCGACACGTTGAACGTCATCGAATATGCGCAGGGATACAAGCCCATTTCGTGCAAGTCTTGGAAATTGTAAATATTCGTCATAATACGACGACTTGCAGGGTTGTTTTTAAGGTCGAAGAGTACTCTGTCTACTTGGTCGAACTCCCCTTCTTTGTATTTATGTTTGACACCGAGCTGATAGCCGTACGCCTTACCGATAGAGCCGTTTTCGTCCGCCCAACTATCCCAAATGTGGGAGTTTAAGTCGTGAATGTTGTTGCTCTTTTTTTGCCAAATCCAAAGCAGCTCGTCAATGCAAGATTTGAACGCCGTTCTACGCATCGTAAGAATTGGAAATTCTTCCTGCAAATTATAACGGTTGACGATACCGAATTTTTTCACGGTATGCGCAGGCGCGCCGTCGTCCCAATGCGGACGGACGTTCAAGTCCGTATCCCAATAGCCGTTTTCCATAATATCTTGCATATTTTGCGCAAAAATTTCGTCCGCTCTACTCATAAGTGCACCTCTCTTTCGTTATCTTGTTCATTATAACATATCCGAGAGCATTTCGTCAAGGTTTCGAAAAGTTTTTTCGGATTATTTTAACAAAAAGTTGACAAACCGCAAAAAAAGGGGTATTATATATATGTATGCAAAAAATTATTTTAAGGAGAATTTTTATTCTATGAATAAGAAAACCGTAAAAGACGTAGACGTTAAGGGCAAAAAAGTCCTTGTTAGATGCGACTTCAACGTACCCATGAAAGACGGTGTTATCACCGACGAAAACCGTATCATCGGCGCACTTCCCACCATTAAATATTTGATGGAACAAGGCGCGAAAGTTGTCCTTTGCTCCCACATGGGCAAACCCCACAACGTGTTCGACGCAAAGCTTGAACTTAACAAGAAAGAAAAAGGCAAAGTAGCGGCTCTTCCCGAAGCGGAACAAGCTGCGGCTACCGAAGAATTCCTTGAAAAAGCAAAGAAAGACGTGAAGAAACTCACGCTCGCTCCCGTTGCGGCTCGTTTGAACGAGCTTTTGGACGGCAAAGTTACCTTCGCTTCCGACGTTATCGGCGAAGACGCAAAGGCAAAAGTTGCCGCTTGCAAGGAAGGCGAATGCGTACTTTTGGAAAACCTTCGTTTCCACAAGGGCGAAGAAAAGAAAGCGCCCGAATTTATGCAAGCGCTCGCTAGCTACTGCGAAGTATACGTTAACGACGCATTCGGTACGGCGCACCGTTCCCACTCCTCTACGGCAGGTATCGTAGAAGAAGGTTTGGTTTCCACGGCGGCTTGCGGTTTCCTTATCGAAAAGGAACTTTCCGTCATGGCGGATACCCTTGAAAATCCTGAAAGACCTTTCGTTGCTATCCTTGGCGGCGCAAAGGTTGCGGACAAGCTCAACGTTATTTCCAACTTGCTTGAAAAGTGCGATACGCTCGTTATCGGCGGCGGTATGGCATACACCTTCTTGAAGGCAAAAGGCGGCAAGATCGGTACTTCCCTTGTAGACGACGAAAAGATCGACTACTGCCTTGAAATGCTTGAAAAAGCGGCTTCCCTTGGCAAGACGATTCTTCTTCCCGTAGACACCGTTGCTGCAAAGGAATTCCCCAACCCTATCGACGCTCCCATCGAAACGGAAGTTGTAGATTCTATGAACATTCCCGACGATATGATGGGCCTTGATATCGGTCCTAAGACAAAAGAATTGTTCGCGGCAGCAGTTGCAAACGCGAAGTCGGTTATTTGGAACGGTCCTATGGGCGTATTCGAAAACCCCATTCTTGCAGAAGGCACGAAGGCAGTTGCGGCTTCCCTTGCAAACGCTTACGGCAAAGCTACCACCATCATCGGCGGCGGCGACTCCGCAGCGGCGGTTCAAGTGCTTGGCTATGCAGACAAGATGACGCACATCTCGACGGGCGGCGGCGCTTCCCTTGAACTCTTCGAAGGCAAAGTGCTTCCCGGCATCGCTTGCTTGAACGATAAATAATTTTCACGAATTTCAACCGGGCAATACAATGAAAGCAATATATAAAAACGGAAGATTTGAATTTTCCTTTTGGGTTTACGTTCCCGAAGATTTGCAAGAAGGCGAAAAATTACCCTTGATGCTCTTTTTGCACGGTGCAGGCGAGCGCGGCGAAGATTTGGAGTTGGTTTTGAAACACGGTTTACCGAAATATTTCAAAGAAAGCCCTCCCGTTCGCGCCATTATGGTTGCCCCTCAATGCCCCCTTGGCATCACTTGGATAAATCAAATCGAAAAGCTCAAAAGCTTCTTCGATAAGATTTTGGCGACCTATCCCGTGGACTTGGATAAAGTTACGTTGACGGGTATAAGCATGGGCGGCTTCGGCACTTGGGAATATGCGATGACCTATCCCGAAACGTTTGCGGCAATCGCACCCGTTTGCGGCGGCGGACAAGCGTGGCGTTGCGATAGCTTGATCCATATGCCCATTCGCACCTTCCATGGTGACAAAGACGACGTCGTATCCCCTTTTTATTCCTATGAAATGGTCGATACGCTGCTTCGCAAAGGCGGTAACCCTGAACTCACAATCTTCCACAACGTGGCTCACAACAGTTGGGAGCCCGCTTACGAAAAAACCGATTTAATTGCTTGGTTAGCAAAACAAGATAAAAAAACAAACAGACAGTAAGGAGTCAAATAAAATGAGAAGACCTATCATTGCAGGCAACTGGAAAATGAACAACACCGCATCCCAAGGCGTTGCACTCGTAAATGCGATCGCACCCCTTGTTACGGAAGCGAACTGCGACGTAGTCGTATGCGTTCCCGCGATCAACATTCCCGCTATTAGCGAAGCAATCAAAGGCACGAACATCAAGCTCGGCGCTGAAAACGTACACTTTGCTGAGAAAGGCGCTTACACGGGTGAAATTTCTGCGGCTATGCTTTTGGAATACGGCGTTGAATACGTTATCATCGGTCACAGCGAACGCCGTCAATACTTCGGCGAAACGGACGAAACGGTAAACAAGAGAACGCTTACCGCTATCGCAAACGGCCTTATCCCCATCGTATGTATCGGTGAATCTCTCGAAGAAAGAGAAACGGGCAAGACGGAAGAAGTTTTGGCTACGCAGATTCACGAAGGCTTGAAGGGTATCGAAGATATCACCAAAATCGTTATCGCTTACGAACCCGTTTGGGCTATCGGCACGGGCAAGACGGCTACGGCTGAACAAGCAAACGAAACCATCGCCTTCATCCGTAAGACGGTTGGCGAAATGTTCTGCCCTAAGTGCGCAGCAGCTCTTCGTATTCAATACGGCGGCAGCATGAACGCAGGCAACTGCAAAGAGCTTATGGCAATGGAAGAAATCGACGGCGGTTTGATCGGCGGCGCTTCCTTGAAAGCTCCCGATTTCGCTGCAATCGTAAACTTCGACAAATAATTTATTTGTGTAAATTATGGGGACAGGTAAGCGTTCAACGCGTACCTGCCCCCACCATTTTGATTTTTAGGAGTAATTATTATGAAAAAACCTTTTGCCATCATCATTATGGACGGCTATGGTATCAATCCTTCCGAAAAGGGAAATGCAATTATCGCAGACGGCAGTAAGTACGTCAACGAATTGAAAGCAAAGTATCCTTCCGCACAGCTTGGCGCAAGCGGTATGGCAGTCGGCCTTCCCGACGGTCAAATGGGAAATAGCGAAGTCGGGCACCTCAACATTGGTGCAGGCCGTATCGTGTACCAAGACTTGACGAAAATCACGAAAGATATTAGAAACGGCGCATTCTTCAAAAATGCAGAATTGCTTCGCGCAATGCATGCGGCGAAAGAAAACGGCAAGAAGCTCCATCTCTACGGTTTAGTTTCCACGGGTGGCGTACACAGCCACACCGAACACCTTTACGCTTTGATTGAAATGGCAAAAAAGGAAGGCTTGGATAACGTTTACGTACACGCTTTCACCGACGGACGCGACGTTGCTCCCACTTCGGGCGCAAGCTTCTTGAAGGATTTGCAAGATAAGATGAACGAGCTTGGTTTCGGTAAAATCGCCTCCGTTTCGGGTAGATATTACGCAATGGACCGCGACAACAATTGGGATCGCGAAGAAAAAGCATACGATATGCTCACGCTCGGTACGGGCGTACAATTTGAAGGTACGGCGGAAGAAGCGGCAAACGCCTCCTACGAAAACGGCGTAACCGACGAATTTATTTTGCCCACCAACCTTACCGAAAACGGTAAACCCGTTGCGCTCATCGGTGCAGGCGATAGCATTATCTGCTTCAACTTCCGCCCCGATAGAGCAAGACAGATTTCGAGAATGTTCTCGCAAGCGGCATTCCCCTTTGTTGACGCAAAGACGGGCGCAACGCTTGGTTTTGAAAGAAAGACGGGTTTCCTTGCTCCCGTATACGTTGGTTTTGCAGTCTACGACTCTTCGTTTGAAAACGTTGGCGTGGCATTCCCTCCCGACGAAATTACGAACACCCTTCCTCAATATATTGCGTCGCTCGGTTTGAAGCAGCTTCATATTGCAGAAACGGAAAAGTACGCGCACGTAACCTTCTTCTTCAATGCGAAACTCGAACCGCCCGTAGAAGGCGAAACGCGTATCGTAATCCCTTCCCCGAAGGTTGCCACCTACGATTTGCAACCCGAAATGAGCGCTTATCCCGTAACGGAAAAGGTTTTGGAAGAGCTCGACAAGGGCGAATACGACGTTGTGATTCTCAACTTCGCAAACTGCGATATGGTTGGGCATACGGGTATCATGGATGCGGCTGTGAAAGCGGTTCACGCGGTAGACGAATGTGTGAAGAAGGTAACGGATAAGATTTTGGCAATGGGCGGTAGCGCACTTGTTACTGCGGATCACGGTAATGCAGACCAAATGCTCGCCGACGACGGTATGGGCGCATTCACTCAACACACAACCTTCCCCGTTCCCGTAATTCTCGTTTCCGAAGAATACAAGAACGTAACCCTTCGCGAAGACGGCGTACTTGCAGACCTTGCACCCACCCTTCTCGATATGATGAACATTGAGCAGCCCAAAGAAATGACAGGTAAGAGCTTGATTAAATAATCGCTTACGGAAAACGGCAAGAAAATTCTTTGCCGTTTTCTTTTTGTGAAAAATAAAAAATTTTCTCTAAAACACGCAAAAACAGTTGCGATATTCGTTTAAGTATGTTATAATCAATAGGTAATTTTGGAAAAAGGCAGTTTCTGCCCATAAAGAAGGAAAAAATCATGTTATTGGCAAACTTATTAGAAAAGACATATAAATCTACTACTTATGAAACCGTCCACATGACGTTGCTTATCAGTTTGATTATTTTGATGGCAATCGCAGCTATCGCTTTGATCGTCCTTGTCTTGTTGCAACCTAGCAACTCTTCGGGTATCGACGCTCTCGGCGGTTCTAGCGAAACCTTCTTCGGTAAGCATAAAGGCAAATCGATTGAAGCGAAGATGAAGAAATGGACTTGGATTATCCTTGCTATCCTTGCTGTTTTTGCAATTGCATTCTTCATTATTAAAGATCTCAAGATTTTCTTCAACTAATTACGATTTACTTCGGCGGCTTTGCAACAAGCCGCCTTTTTTATTCCGCCCCTATACTATGGAGAGATGCTATTTTGAATTCACAGGATAAACTTTTCGAATTATTTGAAACAGGTACACTCGCAGGGAAAACTGCAACGGAAATCTGTAAATATTTACAAATCCCTTATCGAGAGAAAAATCGTTTGCTCGATCTATTGGATAAGCTTTGTTCTACGGGTAAATTATACCAAAACGACGGGGGCAGGTATGGAACTATTGAGCAATTAGGCTTAATCAAGGGAGTAGTTTCAGGGAACGAGCGCGGTTTTGGTTTTCTTGTCCCCGAAGATAAAGAAGCCTATCCGCATGATTATTTTATCCCTCGCAAAAGTCTTTGTGGCGCGCTCCACGGCGATACCGTTTTGATAGAACGCATCTACGGTAACAGCGACGATGAAGGCAAAGTCGTAAAAATCCTTGCTCGAGGGTACGATAAAATCGTCGGCACTTTCCGTCGTGATAAGCGTGCAGGCTACCTTTACCCCGATGAAAAGCGTTTCACTACGGAAATTTACATTCCTCTTTCCGACTGCTTTAATATTAAAAACGGCGTAAAGGCAGTGGCAAAAATCACGGGATACCCCCACGGGAAATCCCCTGGCGGCGAGATTATTGAAGTGCTTGGCGAAGAAGACGATTTCTTCGCAGAAGAGCTTTCCATTATCCGCTCCTACGATTTGCGGGAAGAATTCCCCCCATTCGTTGAAAAAGAAGCGAACAAACAAGCCAAACTTGGTATCAAGCCGCAAGATCTTGTAAACCGCCGCGATTTTAGGGATAAGCTTATTGTCACAATTGACGGCGAAGATACACGAGACATCGACGATGCCGTCTCTTTGGAAAAGGACGGCGACGATTACCTGCTTGGCGTGCATATTGCAGACGTCACCCATTACGTACGTTACCGTTCCCCTTTGGATGAAGAAGCCTTCGAACGTGGCACGAGCGTATATTTTCCCGACCGTGTTTTGCCGATGCTCCCTAGAGCGTTGTCCAACGGCATTTGTTCTTTGAATGAAGGCGAAGATAGGCTCACCTTGTCCTGTCTTATGCGCATTGATCAAAAAGGCGTCGTAAAAAGCAGCGAAATCGTAGAAGGGATCATTCGTTCCACCCACCGCATGACCTACAACGAAGTGGAAAAAATTCTTAACGGCGATGCGGAAACCTGTAAAAAATATGAGCTCGTCAAAGACATGGTATGCTTGTTTGGTGAATTAACCCACATTTTGCAAACCATGCGCAGTAAAAAGGGCAGTATATCTCTCGACGTAAAAGAAGCAAAGATTCTCTTTGAAAACGACGAGATAAAAATCCCCGAATACGAGCGCGTTTTCTCTTATCAAATCATCGAATCGTTTATGGTGCTTGCCAACGAAACGGTTGCCGAGTATATGCACTCTATCGAAGCCCCTTTCGTTTATCGTATTCACGAAAAGCCGAGTCAAGAAAAAGCTGTTGCTTTCCGTGCATTTGCGCAAACGCTTGGGATAAACGCACGCTTCAATGCCGATGAAGTTAAACCGTATGATTACCAACGCATTTTGAAGTCCGCAGAAGGTTTACCAACCTATTCGGTGCTTAATCGCGTGATGCTTCGCTCTATGCAAAAGGCGAAATATTCCCCCGAAAACGTCGGGCATTTCGGTTTGGCAAGCGAATGCTACTGCCACTTTACTTCCCCCATTCGACGTTATCCCGATCTTTGCATTCACCGTATTATCAAGGAAGTTATTAACGGCGGCTATGCACAAGCAATAGATACGTACGGCGAATTTGTTATTCGAGCAGCAGACCAATCTTCGGCTAGAGAAAGACGAGCAACGGACGCGGAACGTGACGTAGACGATTTGTATATGACAATGTATATGAGTGACCATATTGGCGAAGAATTTGACGCCGTTATTTCGGGCGTAACTTCCTTCGGCTTGTTTGCGGAACTGCCGAATACGATTGAAGGATTTATCCCCCTTGAAAGCTTGTACGGCGAATACGTTTTTGATTCTGATCGTTTTACTTTGACGGGTCCTTACGGCAAATACACCATCGGCGAAGAAATCCGCATAAAGGTCGTTGACGTAGATTTTTATCGTAGAAGAACGGAATTTAGAGTGTTAAATAAGAAAAAACGCCCCACCATGTACGCAACGAATGAGAATTCGGAGGAATAACCATGAAAATTATCGCAACGAATAAAAGTGCTTCGTTTGAATATTTTATCGAAGACAAATACGAAGCAGGCATCGTTTTGGAAGGAAACGAGGTCAAGTCTTTGCGCGCAGGAAACGTCAATATGAACGACAGTTTTTGCTTTGTGCGCGACGGCGAAGTTTCCGTAAAAAATATGCATATCGCTCTTTTTGATAAATCGGATGCGTTTAGCACGAAAGATACAAGACGGGATAGAAAGCTCCTTTTACACAACAGTGAAATCGCCAAAATCGTAGGTAAAATCAATCGACAAGGCTACACGCTTGTCCCCTTGAAAATGTACTTCAAAGGCTCTTTAATAAAAATGGAAATTGCCCTTTGTAAAGGTAAGCACACCTTTGATAAGAAGCAATCTATCGCCGAGCGAGATATCAAGCGTTCGCTCGATAGAGATATCAAAAACGCAGGATTTTAAACGAAAAGACCGCGCTCCTTAAAGGCTGCGGTCTTCTTTATATTACAACGTTGAACGGAAAAATCCACGCCCCTTAAAGGCTGCGGTCTTCTTTATATTACAACGTTGAACGGAAAAATCCACGACGACGGGTTTCCACCAAATGATATTCCTTTACGTTCTCAAAATTCGTATATACGGGGCTTTGCGGCGAAGCAAAGGCAATCGAACCAGATACGTCCGCTATCATCGCATAGCCCACGCCACAAAAGAAAATTGGCACGCCGTAGCAATACGCATACGCGCGAAGCAATACCGATTGCAAACTATCCGTCAATCTACCATACGGACAAACGATAAAATCACAGCCGCATACGGCAAGAGATTTTACGACGTCAGGGAAATTCAAATCGTCCGCAACGGCAACCCCCATTCTTCCTGCTCCCGTTTCATAAATTTTTAATGCAGCGCCGCTTCCAACTTCGCCGTCTATGACGTTAAGCATATCCGAAACACCAAGCAATCTCCCTTTATCCGCCACCACAACGGATTTTCGCTTATGACCGCGCGTATCGGTAATACAGCCACAAACAAGCGTGTTTTTCCCTGTCTTTGATAAAAGTGCCGCTTCCTCAAAAAAGCTGCTTTCCCCTTTTAATTCCTTTTCGTAGCTAACCTCACCCATCCCCTCAAAACCGAATAGCAATAGTTCCGCACGTTCTGCGCAAGCGCTATGTTTTTCTTTAAACGCACGTAGCGTTCCCTTCCCAATAAATCCTATCCGCATCTTCCCCTCCCTACTCTTTCATTATATCCTTTTAGGCATAAAAAGGTGACAGTCATCGCACGCAAAAAATAAAATGTATAGAGAGCACGGATTTTGTCTATACTTTTCCTCGGAGGTGCGTATGTTTTGGTTGGGATTGCTTATCGGGTTTATTTTAGGCGCTAATGGCGGCGTTATATTGATGGCTCTTTTTAAAATACGTAAAAGATAAATCGGCGGTTCAAAACCGCCGATTTTATTATTTACAATACTTTTTTACGATTTCTTGCATCTCAGGAAGATGCGCTATCATATCCTTGGCAAGCACCAAATGGCATCTTGCGCGAACAAGGTTTTGATCGGGATAATGGATCTTAAAATACTTATCCCCATTGATGTAATCCGTCAAGAAACGCATACCGCATTCTACCGTCATGGCAATCGCACCGAGCGCAAGAGAGTCCTTTTCTGCATCCAATAACGCACCACTAACTTCGCCTACAAAGCCGCGTGTAAACGCCTCGTATTTTTCAATATCCAAAGCAACGATATCCAAATCGCGCTCGTCTTCCGCAGACGTGGACGCCGCCACGCGAATCGCATCGCCAAAGTCAAATGCAACAAGCCCCGGCATTACCGTATCCAAGTCGATTACCGAAAGGTGCTCGTGCGTATCCGCATCGAAAAGAACGTTACTCGTTTTTGTATCGTTATGCGTTACACGCAAGGGTAAAATCCCTTCTCTTTGCATACGATAGCACTTCGTTGCGATTTCTTCAAGCTCTAAATAACCGTCAATATCCGCTTGTATATCCGCCACGCGGTACTCTGCATCTTCCGCTATGGCATCGCGGAATGCGGCATAACGACGCACGGTATTATGGAAATGTGGGATAACAATACTCAATTTCTCTACAGGATAATCTTGCAAATACCGTTGGAATTCCCCAAATGCCTTGCCCGATTCCTCAATCACCTTCAAATCATCCGTATACTCAAAGCAAACGGAGCCGTCGATATAACGGCAACAACGCCAAAAACCGCCGTCGTCCATAAAGGTATAATAATCCCCCTCACACGTTTTTGCATAATGCAAAACGTTACGCTTTGCCGTAGCCTGTTTCGCTTTGATTTTTGCTCGAATGAACTCTGTAACCGAAGAAATATTATCCATCACGCTAACGGGATCACGGAATACGTAAGTGTTAACTCTTTGCAAAATATAGTCTTTTAATTCCCCGTTGCGAAAGTAATATACGCGATAGGTAGTGTTGATATGTCCGCTGTTGATAATCTCGTAAGAACGATACTCCCCGCATAAACAAAACCGTTCGCATACTTCTTTGATTTGTTGTTCTTCCTTTTCTTTTATCATCCTAAAATCCTTTTGATGTTTTTCGTCATACCCTTAAAGGAAACGATACTAAATAGGTATGCGAATGCGCCTTTTTTTGCCACTTTACCCAATAAAACACGTTGAAACCCCTCTTATCCTATAAAGCGCCACGTCTATTATACCATTATCCATAAACATTGTCAAGACATTTCCGTTTTTTTCTTTTGAATAAAAATTGTTTCAATTACAAATACTTGCCGTATGAAATCAAGCTTGAAACGTCCTTTTTGCATAGCAGTGTTTGCAATATTATTTTCGTCTTTTGGTTGCAGTAAACCCACACCTGCCCCCTCCGTTTCGGATAAATTGCCCCCACTTAATAGCTCAAGCTTATCTTCCGTAGACAATAACGAGTCCACTTCCAAACCGCAAAATGCGCCCGTAGATCCCGACGTGTGGGACCTTTCCGACGTTGACGTTTCCAACGTAGATACAAATAAAAAGTTAATTTCCTTTACTTTTGATGATTCCCCGAACCGCACGCTTGAAAATATATTCGCCGTATATGCGGAATACAATGAGCAAAATCCCGATTGCA
Organism: Clostridia bacterium; assembly: GCA_017505465.1. Classification (GTDB taxonomy): domain Bacteria; phylum Bacillota; class Clostridia; order Christensenellales; family Borkfalkiaceae; genus Scatosoma. The sequence goes on from JAFVPE010000020.1 coordinate 15,699, forward strand.
AAGCAACGGCTACCGTCTTTTTTAACGGATACTTGATGAATGCGCAAAGCCCCCACCTACTTGCTACTGCCTGCGCATTGGGTTTTGAGCTTGGAAATCATACCTATTCCCATTACGATCTCACCACGCTTGACGAAGCAACCTTGCGCGATGAAATTGATAGGATGGATGATTTACTTGGAGCAGTAGACGGAAAAAAACGGCATTTACTTCGTGCCCCTTACGGAAAAACAAGTGATTTTATCAAGGCTCGTTCCCCCGTTCCGCTCATCAATTGGACGATTGACACCTTGGATTGGACGGGTGTGTCCGCCGACACGATTTACCGCACGGTATACGACAACCGTTTTTCAGGAGCAATTGTTTTGATGCACGACGGACCGAAGAATACGGTAGACGCCTTAAAACGGCTTTTACCCGATTTAAAGGCGGATGGGTATCAAGTAGTCGGTGTTTCTCAACTTGCCAAGGCGCACGGTTGCGTGCTCAAAAAAGGGAGTACCTATATCCGCGCTAGAAAACAATTTTGAGCAAACCATGTATGCGTTGAATAAAAAAACGCCCCAAAAGTCCAACGACTTTTGGGGCGTATATTTCTTTATTTAATTGAAGAATTCGTTATAAATGGCTTTGATACAATTTGCGCAATCCGCATTGTCTACACCGACGATGATATTCAGCTCGCTCGAACCTTGGTCGATCATATTTACGTTGATCCCAACTTCCGACAAAGCCTTGAATAATCTTGCGGAAGTACCAACGTTCTTTGCCATACCATGCCCTACCGTCGCTACAAGCGCAATATTTTCATGCACGTAAATTTTATCGGGATGCACCGCTTCTTGCATCTCTTGAAGCAACGTTTCCAACATCCCGTTTTTCAAGAATTCGTTGTCGATAACAAGGGACATCGTATCGATACCCGAAGGCAAATGTTCGAAGGAAATTCCGTGTCTACCGATCACCGCAAGCACCTTTTGAACGAACCCAACTTCCGAGTTCATTAAGGATTTTTCAAGCGTAATAGATGTAAAGTCCTTCTTACCTGCAATGCCCGTTACAACGTAACCGCGAATATCACGCGTGGAATTTTTTACGATATAGGTACCTGCATCTTCTGGTTTAAAAGTATTACAAATACGAATGGGAATGCCTGCGCTTCTTACAGGAAAAATCGATTCGCTATGTAATACGTTTGCGCCCATATACGAAAGCTCGCGAAGCTCTTGATAAGTGAGTTCGGGAATCCATTTCGGCGAATTTACAATACGGGGATCGCATACGTAAAAGCCGCTAACGTCCGTCCAATTTTCATAGAGTGACGCCATAACCGAACGAGCCACCACAGAGCCGGAAATATCGCCGCCACCACGAGAAAAGGTCTTTACCTTACCGTCTGCGCCAAGCCCATAGAATCCGGGAATAACCGCACGAGAATACTTGGAAAGCACCTTTGCTCCAAGCTCAAACGTCGCCTTATCCAATCCGCCGTTTTCGTCGAAACGAATAAATTCCGTTGCGTCAACGAACGGGACGTCCAACACTGCCGCCATAATTTTTGCCGCAAGGAATTCCCCACGCGAAGCACAATAATCACGGCCTGCACCGCTTAAAATCTCATTTTCCGCTTCATCCAATCCGTCGTTAATATGAAGATCTTTGCCGATCTCCGCTTCAATGTTGGTAAAACGCACGCGAATTTTTCCAAAGGTTTCCTTGAAAGCCGCAATATCGCCGCTTTCCACCTCGTCCGCGCATTTATATAACAGGTCGGTTACCTTAATATCGCCGCTGAAACGTTTCCCCGGCGCGGAAACGACCACGAAACGACGGTCTTGATCACTCTCGATGATCTTCGCAGCCGCAAGAATGATATTGCCGCTCGCCATCGACGTGCCGCCGAATTTACACACTTTGATTGCCATACAAACTCCTTTCTGATGAGAACAACGTTCTCTCAACTTCAAAACTTTCCCCCCCGTTTATCAGTTGATATTCAAAGCGAGCACAATGAGAAAAGCCAAAACAAGACAGATCGCTTTGATCCAAAACTTGGATACGAATACACGTTTCAAGAATTCAACGAATTTCATTATTTGTTTCCTCCCATTATCTCATTATAGTATTCCGTGAGAATTTTTGTGAGCATTTCACTGTCCGCATATCTAGTTACTTCGCCCTGTTTCACAATCGAAATAATCCCCGTTTCTTCCGAAACGACAAGCGATATTACGTTTGCTACCACTTCGGTGATGCCGATTGCCGCGCGATGGCGAGTACCCAATTCTTTGGGATAACTCGTTCTCTGCGTCGTAGGCAAGAAGCAGCTCGCCGATTGAATCTTATGTCCGCGGATAATCATCGCGCCGTCGTGCAAGGGCGAGTTCGGGAAGAACGTCCCCTCGATCATTTGCGTGGAAATTTCCGCATTGATTTCAATGCCGCTTTCAAATACCGTTTTAGGAAGATTGCCTTTGGAAAGAACAATCAACGCGCCAACGTTGTTTTTGGACATATTTTGAAGGGATGCAATAATCGCCTTGATGCAACGATCGGTATCCGCTTGCGTACGTACTTCACGGTGGCCGTTCACACCCTTATCCGTGTTCGCTTTCACCTTATGTACGTCCCAGAAATATTTCTTTACTTCCACGTTGAACAAAATCAACATAATTGCGGAAACAAGTATGACGTAAATAAGCAAGAATTGCTTATTGATATTATTGCCGCCGATCAAGAAATCAATGAAATATATGCAGTAGCCTGCAACGATGACTCCCCAATATACGACCATCAATTTTGTTGCGCCGTTATCTCTTAACACCTTGGAAACCAAGAACAAGATCGCGAAAAAGAACACCGTTTCCGAAAGATAAAGGAAAAGGTATCCTACGTTTCCAAAATTTTGGAAAAATCCTTTCAAGGAATCCAAAATTTCCGCACCTCTGCCTAAAAGCGCCATTGTCATATGATTGCCTCCTATAAACCACCGTTTTCGCGTATACGCGCGAATATAACGAGATTCGTTAATATTATTATATATTATCTATCGCCAAAAATAAAGCGTTTGAAGAATATTTTTTTAGTTTTTTTCAAAAAATAACCGCATTGTTACCGTTTTTAACGCCGAAGACGGAGTTAAAAGCCCCCCTTTTATACCGCTAATGGCGTCATACACGGCAGTATATGCGTTAAGCACTCCTTCTTTGCCAAGCTTTGCCGCCTGCTCGCGGCTCTTTTTTGCGGCATATTCTTTCATTCCGAGCGTTGCAGCCACCTCTTTATCGCTCCCCTTGCAGGAAGATACTTCGTAAAGCTTTTGGAAATACGAAGCGAGCGAAGACAAGAGTGAAGTTTCATTGAAACCGCGCGTTGAAAGGTCTTTTGCCACCTTCATATACTGCGAATAATTTTTTCGCGCAAGAGCGTCGGCAAGCTCGTAAATTTTATATTCCGAATCGGGATATACAAGCGAGTCCACCGTTTCGTCCGTGAGTTTTGTTTCCCCGCGAGCGGTACAATACCCAAGCAATTTTTCCGTTTCTTTGGAAATTCTCGACATATCGTACACGCAATAGGACGCCAACTTACTGCAAGTGATGCCGTCCGCATAGACGCCTGCGCGCTTGCAAGTGATATAAATCCATTTCTTGATTGTTTCTTCATCCGAGCGCGCGCAATCCACGTGCGTTACGTTGGGCTTTTTCGCAAGCGCCGCCGTACCCGTTTTTCCCTTACCGCTATTGATGATAAGAAGTATACCTGCTTGCGGCGGATTGTCGAAAAGGGGTTTCAAATACGTTTCAAAATCCTTTTCCGTTGGATAAAACTCCGACACGCGCACCACCCGTTTTTCGCTAACGAACGGGAAACAGCATACCGCATCGACAAGTGTCTTCAACTTATCCCCCTTCAAAGACGCTCCGTCAAAGGATGCGTAGTCGAGCGTGGGCTCTTGCAAGAACCGAGCTTTTATCATCGCTTCGCCCTTCTCACGGAAATACCCTTCTTCCCCCTCGAAAAGATAAATGGGCTGTGCGCCGTTTTCATCGGTAAATTTTTTAAAATCTACGTATTTCATAACTTTTAAAAGACGCCTCCTCCCATTCTTTTTACCATTATAGCACTTTTTCGTAGAAAAAGCAAGAGTCTTGGAATAAGTCTTTTTTCCAAATCCTTGCTTTCTGTCATTTTTTACAAAATATTTACGACCACTAGCGTAGCGGCACACCCGATAAAGCAAACGGCGGCGAATATCCATTTCCAACGACGGCGAAGATTCCATTTGTCCGTAAGGAAGGTACAACCGCCGTAATAACAGACAAAGCTCCCGCCCGTCATTTGTACGTTGGTTAGTGAGAATGTGGAAAAATCCACCGCTTCAAATACTAGCATCAACGCCGACCATAGCACGTTTGGCAGGTAAAGCACCACCTCGGCACAAGCGCTCGGCAACAAGCAAGCCACAAGCACAAATAGGAGCAGGAAAGAAAAGCCTGCACTAATAATCGGTACGAATAGAAAATTCAAAAGCATCGCCCACCCCGACAAATAGCCGAAATGATGCAAAAGCGCAGGCGTAGTAAAGAGTTGTGCAGCAAGGCTTACCGCCAAATATCCCACCACTGTATTTCTTATCTGCTCGCCTATCGATTTCGGTAAAGTATCGCCGCTTTGCAAAATTTTCTCTTCTGCTTCGGTGTATTTCCGTTTCGGGAATAGGCTTCTAATTTTATCGCAAGCCGCAAATAAGACGTCCGCTATCGGACGGCGCATGAGCGCAATGCCAAGGCAGGCAAGAAAGGAAAGTTGAAATCCCACCTCAAACAAAGCGCTTGGATTGAGCAATAAAATGATGATAGCAGCCAATCCAAGCGTATCTAGCAGGTCGGCTTTCGCCACCACTAACTTCGCTAGGTAACTCACAAGGCAAAGCACGATGGCTCGAATCACGGAAGCGGAAAAGCCACATATACCGCCGTAGAAAATCAATATCACCGCCAAGAGAATAAAATGCACTAGTTTTGGCAATCGGTTGAGCGGCGTTTTCTTCAAAAGGAGCAGACAAAAGCCGTATAGAGCGCCGACGTGCAAGCCCGAAACGGCGAAAATATGCGCTATACCGCCGTAGCGCACGTTTTCGAGTAAGTCCGCTTCTATTCCCGTAGTATCCCCCGTCAAAACCGCCATCGTAACCGCGGCAGGCATTTCGTCCATTCCCGTATGGACGGTTTTGCACAATTTTGACCGTGCTAGCGCAAACAAATTGAATTTTTCGCCCACCTTTTGACATTCCTCTGCCCCAATAAGTTCAAAGCGGACGTCGTCGCCAATGGCATTGGCACGGAAACCCAAATTATTGCAATATTCCACGTCCGTTTTGAGTTTTCCTTGCAGTAAAACTTCGTCGGAAATTTCTATATTTTCACAAAATGAAGTAGGCAGGTACGCGTTGAGTTTTCCTTCTATCCTCGCCTTCTCTATCGCAAGATCGCCAAGCGTGAGTCTCGTTTTATCGCCGTACGTTTGTTTTTCGTACACCGTTCCCACCACGTAAGTATCCAAATTATACTTCGCCGTATCTGCATACTTGCGCATTTGATGAGAAAAGGCAAAAGCACCTATACAAAAAGAAAGGAGCAGCAACGTAATCGCCACACCCGTTTTTAGCATTTCCTTTCGATTTGGACAAAAGAAAAACGGCATCGCCAACAATAGCAGCCCCAATAGCCACCAAAGCGAAATGCCGTAGAGAATATACAAATAGGAAAATAATACGCCAAGACAAAAGAAAATTGCGGCGAAGAACAACGGACGAAAATTAAAAATTTTATCTTTAATTGTCCTATCCACCTCTTCGCAAACCTTCGCCTTTCGTATTTATGTGTTAATCTTCCAACCCGACAAGATAATCAATCGATACGTCAAAGTACTCCGCCAACATAACCAAGCTGGAAAGCTTCGGCTCTCGCAACCCGTTTTCCCAAAGGCTAATAGTTCCATTGCCTATTTGTAAATCTTTGGCAAGGCGGTCTTGACCAATTTCTTTTTCTAATCTTAATTCTTTTAATCTTTCAGGGAAATACGTCTTTTTCATAAGAGTATTATCTCACAATTGTAAGGGAAATAAACCAACTCTCACAGTTGAAATGAGCTACCCCTAAAAAAAGCTCGGCTTTTTGCCGAGCTTTTTAATCTAAATATTGATATACCGTATAGGAAAGCCTATCCAGCACGTCTTCTACGTCCCCAAAAAGCATACAACCTGCCGCACGGATATGACCGCCACCGCCGTACACACCTGCAATCTTGTTCACGTCCGCATAGGATTTAGAGCGCAAGGAAATTTTATACTGCCCCTTACGCACTTCAAGCAAGGATGCCGCCACCTCTACCGTATCTACGTTCAAGGGGAAATCCACAAACCCTTCCGTCATACCGTGGTCTGCGCCGCATTCTTCCATCGTTTGCTTGCTAATGACAATCACGGCGAATCTATCGTCGTGATAAAAGCGCATTCCGCCCATTACCTTTGCGTGCAATTTCGCGCGGGCTTTGGGCTGCTTTTTGAAAAGATTGTAATTGTAATAACGGATATCCGCACCTGCTTTGGCAAGCTTTGCCGCCAAAAGGAAAGCCTCTTCATCTACGTCCTCGTGCGCAAAATTCCCCGAATCCGTAAGCAAGCCAACAAGCAAATATTCCGCCGTTTTTTTATCAAATGGAGCACCCATGTCCGCGATGAGCTGCGCAATATGCATACAATTTGCCGAACATTCCTTGACGAAATTGTACTTTGCATAATGGGGATTGGATATATGATGATCGATATTTACCGTATCGATTTTCTTGCGTTTTGCCAAGAAAAATTCTTCCTGTAAATTGCCCAAACGCTGCTCTTCACTGCAATCCACCGTCACGAGCAAGTCGTACTGTGCCGTCGGTACTTTCTTTACCTTCTCGATTCCTTCAATAAACGCAAGGTTGGAAGGAATATCCGATTCGATGCAAACTTCGTTGGCAATTCGCAAATTGTCAAGCGCACGCGAAAGCGCCAACGCACTGCCAAATGCGTCGCCGTCGGGGCGCATATGCGCCATAATCAATACGCTTTTCGCTTTTTTAATTCGTTCCGCAATCTGCGCCAACGTTACTTCCATACCTTCTCCAAATAGGAAAAACGCGTATGAAACGCGTTTTTTCGTTAATCTTCCTTGTTTTCCTCTTCTACGGGCGTAGAATAGGTAATCGTTTTGAACAGCTCGTCCATTTTTGCGCCATACGTCATACTGCTATCCGTACGGAATGTGAGGGCAGGCACGGTGCGCATACGCATCACTTGCGCAAGTTGATGACGGATAAAGCCTGCGCTTTCTTGCAAAGCCGCAAAGCATTGTTTGGTTTCCGCTTCACTTACGCCGTAGATGCTAACGTAGACGATTGCCGTCTTTAAGTCGGGCGCGACGTCCACCTCCGTCACGGATACAAGCCCTTTTACGCCAGGCATTCTATCCTTTTGAAGGCGGATAATCTCGCTAATTTCTTTTTGATATTCCCCGTTCAAACGGGAAGTTCTCGACACTTTCATTATGCCTTGATCTCCTCGGTGATATAACACTCGATGATATCGCCTACGCGGATTTCATTGAAGCCGTCGATCGCACAACCGCATTCGTAGCCGTAGTTGACTTCCTTCACGTCGTCCTTAAATCTCTTCAACTGCTTCACGCCGCCTTCGCAAATCATGATATCTTCACGGTAAATTCTAAGCTTACCGCCACGAACGATCTTGCCGTCGATAACGTAGCAGCCTGCAATCGTACCAACGCCCGTAATATTGAACGTTTGACGAACTTCACATTTACCCGTAAGCACTTCTTTGAGCTTGGGTGCAAGCATACCTTTAAGCGCCGCTTCCATATCGTCGAGAAGCTCGTAGATGATACGATAGCTTCTTACGTCTACCTTGGACGTTTCCGCAAGCTTCTTTGCCTTGGTATCGGGACGAACGTTGAAACCGATGATGATTGCATTCGCACTGTCCGCAAGCATAACGTCGCCTTCGTTGATTGCACCCGCCGCCGCGTGGATAACCTTCACGCGAACTTCTTCGTTCGTAAGCTTTTCAAGAGACTGCTTCACCGCTTCTACGCTACCTTGTACGTCGCCCTTCACGATAAGGTTAAGATTCTTCATCTTGCCTTCTTCTACTTGCGCAAAGATATCGTCAAGGGAAACGCGGCTTTGTTCTTTGATCATGCTTTCACGTTCACGATTCTTTCTTTCTTCTTGTACTTGCTTCATCAACGCTTGGTCTACCGCCATAATGCTGTCGCCTGCGTTGGGAACGTCTTCCAAACCGAGAATGGATACTGCCATGGAAGGGCCTGCGCTCTTTACCGCTCTGCCCTTGTCGTCGAACATTGCACGGACTCTACCCATCGTCGTACCCGAGAGGATATTGTCGCCCGTCTTGAGCGTACCCGTCTGCACGATAATGCTTGCAACGGGGCCCTTGCCCTTATCGAGCTTCGCTTCGATAATCGTACCCTTTGCCTGACGGTCGGGGTTCGCTTTGAGTTCTTGCATTTCCGCAACAAGGTTCACCGCATCGAGCAAGTCTTCGATACCCATACCCGTCTTTGCGGAAATGGGAACGAGCATCGTATCGCCGCCCCATTCCTCGGGAACAAGCTCATACTGCATAAGCTCTTGCTTTACTCTGTCGGGGTTGACTTCGTATTTATCCATCTTATTCATTGCAACGATAATGGGAGCATTTGCCGCTTTTGCGTGATTGATTGCTTCCACCGTTTGAGGCATAACGCCGTCGTCCGCCGCAACAACGAGAATAACGATATCCGTTACCTGCGCACCGCGCGCACGCATTGCCGTGAACGCCGCGTGACCGGGGGTATCGATAAAGGTGATTTGTTTGCCCTTCGCCGTAACCGTGTACGCACCAATGCTTTGCGTAATACCGCCTGCTTCGCCTGCCGTAACAGCCGTCGCACGAATTTTGTCGAGCAAGGACGTCTTACCGTGGTCAACGTGCCCCATAACGGTAACGACGGGCGCTCTAGGCACAAGCTTGCTTTCGTCTTCCGCAACAACGGTATCCATAAGCACTTCTTCCGCCGTCTTTTCGGGCTTGTATTCAAGATCAATGCCCATATCCATGGCAATCATAAGCGCATTTTCGTAATCGATAGAATCGTTGATGCCCTTCATAATGCCTTCTTTGAATAAACGCTTGGTGATTTCAACCGCCGATACGCCGAGCTTTTCGGAAAGCACCTTCAAAGGAATATCTTTCGTGGTAACGACAGCATGCTCAATCTTCACCGTAGCAATTTCCTTTTGCTTTTGTTTCTTCGGCGAACGCACCTTTCTATACCCAGACTTATCTTCATCGAAATCGTCCACAGTCATGCCCTGCTGTCTTATAAGATCACGTTTGGACATAGGTCTCTTTTCAGTGTACGTCTTTTCAAAGGTTTTCTTCTTTGCAGGAGCAGACTTCGTGTCTCTCGTAGGCGTAATGGGAGCCGCAATAGGAGCTCCACCCGTGGGACGTGCGGGTTTAGCACCGCCTTGCGCAGGTCTGGGCGCAAAGGGTTTTTCGCCTTGGGGACGAGCAGGTCTATCCCCCGTAGGACGGGGACGGAAAGTCGAGCCGGACGCATTGTTTTCCACGCCGGGTTTTGCTACGTAAACGCCTTGCTCTTGACCGTTGCGGAAATATCTAGGCGCACGGGGCGCTTTGGGATCGGCCGTCTTGGGCACGAAGGTACGAGCGTCGGATTTCACTTCGGGCTTCACTTCCGCTTTTACTTCTTCCTTGACTTCTTCCTTCGCTTTTTCTTCAACGGGAGCAGCTTCTTCCGCTTTCACTTCTTCCACAACGGGAGCAGGTTCTTCCGCTTTCACTTCCGCTTCGGGTGCTGCCTTCTTTGTCGTTTTCTTTTTAGGCTTTTCCGTTTCTTCGGGCGCGGATTGTTCCGCCGCCTTTGCTTCTTCCGCAGCCTTCGCCGCCGCTTCCGCAGCTTTTGTAGCTTCTTCCGCCGCCGCGCGAGCTTCTGCTTCCGCTTTTGCCGCCGCTTCTGCAGCTTCACGCTCCGCTTTTTCCGCTTCCATTACCGAAAGCTTCTTCAAAATATCAGTAAGGCTCTTTTCTGTGGAAGCAAGACGCTTTTGCAACCCACCGAGCTGCTTATCGTCTAAAAGTCCCAATATTTTTTCCACATTTTCGTATTTTTTTGCCATAAGTTCAGTTGTTTCCTCCCGAATATAATTTGAGTTGGGGTTCACTTGCGCTAGCGAGAATCGCCTTGGCAAGATTATTGTCTGTAATTGCCACCACCTTCACTGCCGGACGGTGTAAAAGCTCACCTAAAAGGGATTCTTCCGTCATAAGAAGCGGACAAGCAAAACGCTCTTTCGCTTGCATAGTGGCCTTTAAGGAGTTCTTGCCAATGCCGCCGTCGACAATCAAAAGGCTCACTCCCTTTTTTTGTCTTTCTATCATTTCCACGCCGAAGATAATTTTGCGGGAACGAATACAAAAGCCAAGATAGGTTTCTATTTTACTTTTCTCCAACACGTCCCTCCTCGACGCCCTGATACACTGCGTCAGGAACGTTCGCTGAAAACGTCTTGTTCAAAAGCTTTTTACCGCCGAGTTTTTTCAAGCAGTCTTGGCTACCGCAGATATATGCTCCGCGACCGGGCGCTTTGCCCGTCGGATCAAGACTGATTTCGCCTTCGGCGTTTCTCACCACGCGCGTCATTTCTTGCTTGGGTTTCATTTCACGGCAAGCAATACACATGCGCATAGGAATATTTTTTGTTTTTGCCATAGCGCACCTCCGCTACTTGCAGATTAGTCCTGCGTTTCGTCCTCGTATTCTTCTTCGTTTTCGATCTGCGCAAGCACTTCCGCTGCTTCGGGCGAGGAAGCGCTCTTCACGTCGATCTTCCAGCCCGTCAAACGAGCCGCCAAACGAGCGTTTTGACCGTCGCGGCCAATTGCAAGCGAAAGCTTGTCGTCGGGAACGATTGCCATTGCGCTACGTTCGCCGCGTGCGGTTACGGAAAGTACCGTTGCAGGGGAAAGCGCTTTGTAAATAAACGCCAAGGGATCTTCATTCCAAAGAATGATATCGATCTTTTCGCCGCCGAGTTCTTCTACGACTGCGTTTACTCTTGCGCCTCTGTTACCTACGCAAGCGCCGACTGCATCCACTCTCGAATCGTTGGAAAGAATCGCCATCTTCGTACGGTGACCGGGTTCACGCGCGATTTCTTTGATTTCTACGATACCTTGCGCGATTTCGGGAACCTGCTCTTCAAAGAGCTTCTTCACCAAACCGGGAGCGGTACGGGATACGACGATTTGCGAGTTTCTACCGTTGTTCTTAACACGCTTTACGAACACTTTAATTTTGTCGCCAAGTACGTATCTTTCGGTGTTAACTCTATCCTGCGGAGGCATAACGCCTTCGATTTTCTTGTCGCCGATTTCCACGTAAACGTTGCGTTCGTCGATCTTGCGAATGATACCTTCCATCAATTCGCCTTCCTTATCCGAGAATTCGGAAAGGGTGTTGTCGCGTTCCGCTTCGTGAAGCTTTTGCAAAATAACCTGCTTCGCCGTTTGCGCTGCAATACGGCCAAAGTTTCTAGGAATAAAGGTGGTAACGATCGTGTCGCCAACTTGGTGGGTAGGATCGAGCTCCTGCGCTTCTTCCAAGGAAATTTCCTTGTCCTTATCCACTACTTCTTCTACAACGTAGCGAGTAGCACGGAATTCCACCTTGCCCTTTTCTGCGTCGAGCGAAACCGCGATTTCCGCGCCGCCTTCGAACTGTTTTTTGTATGCGGACGCAAGCGCGTTTTCCAAAGTCGCGATGAACGCTTCTTCGCTAATGCCCTTTTCTCTTACCAATTCGGTAAGCGCTTCAAAAAACTCTTTGTTATCCATTGTTTTAGTCTCCTATTAAATTTTCGTATATATTTTTTATTTTTTTCAGTTAAAAAGTCCGTCGAAATCAATTGCGCGGCAAATCTTTGCAATCTTCGCCTTTTCAATTTTCATTTCTTCGTTCTTGCCTTCGAGATACACGCACGTTTCGTCGTGCCCTTTGAGCGTGAGCTCAAACATCTTCTTACCCTTGATCGGTGCAAACAGCTTTACTTCCACCTTTTGACCGATGCATTTTTGATAGTCGCGGTCGGTTTTGAGCGGTCTATCCAAGCCGGGGCTCGACACGTTGAGCGTGTACGGCGTACCGAACGTGGGATCTACTTCGTCCAACACGGGATCGATTGCACGGTGGAACTTTTCACAGGTATTAAGATCCACGCCCCCTTCGATATCGATATAGACGGTAAGCGCAGGCTCTTTGCCTTGTTTGAACTCCACTTCCACGATTTCAATGTCCATTTCGTCGGCAATCGGTTGTAAAGCGTTTTGAATTTCTTCAATGGCTTTGACTTTCATATAAGCCCCCTACATAGCAATATGAGAGTGGTCGCAAGACCACTCTCAATAAGCAAATCGTTATTAAGTATCCTAATTATAACATAGTTATAATCGAATTGCAAGCGTTTCACGCCTATTTTTACCAATTTTTTATAACAAACCTTCTTCTTTCAAATCTTCATATATGCATTGTACAATTTGAATATGCTCGCCTCTAAAAATATTCGGCCATTGCAAAATTTGCATACCCATTACGATAGAGATTTTATGTACGGGATCGACGAGCAAGTACGAGCCCGCCGCGCCGTCCCAACCGTATTCGCCTACGGGCAAGCCCCATTCCGTTTCCTTCAATCTCGTGCGCACCCCCAAGCCGTATCCATAATCGGTGCCCTGCACGCAACTAAACGTATTGTTCATCTCAAAACCCGCATGCTTTGCAGAACGAATTTGCTCAATCGTTTCTTCTTTGATGATCCGGTGCCCGTTTTCCCATACGCCGCCGCAAGCCATCGTCTTGGCAAATTTCACGTAATCGTCAATACAGCTAATTACCCCTGCGCCGCCGCTATCGTAACGGGTATCGTGCATACCGAAGGTTTGCCTTGAATTAAGTGGCACAATCATACCGTTGGGCGCAGCCGCATATAAGGGTTCGAGCTTTTCTTCGTCCAAATTGTGGAAGCCCGAATCGTTCATACCGAGCGGATCGAAAATACACTCCTTCATATACTCGGAAAAACGTTTTCCCGTGATCACTTCCACAACCCCTGCAAGCGCATCGTGACAAAGGCTATATTGGAAGCGGGTACCCGGTTCAAACGACAAGGGCGTCTTTACAAAGCCTTGGCAAAACGCAATCGTATCGCCGTCGTTTCTTTTAATTTCCTCCAACGGCTCGGTAAACATATCGTACGTGAGCCCACCCGACATCGTGAACAAATGCAAAATCGTCATTTTATTCTTCGTGGGAACTTTGTTCCCATTTTCATCTAAAAGGAAGGTGTTTGCGTACTCGGGCAAATATTTTTCCACGAGATCGTCCAAATGGAGCAAACCTTGCTCCACAAGCTTCATTGCGCAAACCACCGTCATCGGCTTCGTACAAGAATACAAAAAGATTTGCTCCTTGCCCGTCGCAGTTCCCTTCGCACCGTTAAAGTGGCGCAAAACGGTGTCGTAGCCACAATGCACTGACACGTCGAAATAGGGCAACCCCTTTTCTTTTATGAGTTTATCCACGTAAGCCTTTGTTCTCTTTCCTTGCATGATTTTCCACACTCCGTCTTTTTTTCACACCTACAAAATCGTTATTTTAGGCCGTATTTCACAGTATTTCCCCATCAAAAATCAGCCGTATATTGGGACAAAGCCCTTTTACTTTTAAGAGAGTTTTCCTTTCGCTTTCACAAGTTCTATAAATACCTTCGCCGTTACGCACGCGTCGTCGAACGCGCGGTGATGATTGAAGGTAAAGCCGTAATAATCGGCAACCGTATTCAATTTGTAATTGGCAAGCTTCCCACGCAAAACGTCCTGCGCAAGCGTCAACGTATCGTACATCTTCTTGTCGAACATATAACCGCATTGTTCGCCGTAATAGGAAACGAAACGATAGTCAAAGTTTACGTTATGCCCAACCAAAATTGCGCCGTCGGTAAATTTGTAGAAATCGGCAAGCACCTTTTCCACGTCGGGCGCACCGACAAGATCGGCGTCCTCAATCCCCGTAAGCTCTATAATTTCCTTGGACAATCTCTGCGGACAAGCCACGAACGAAGAGAATTTTTCCGCAATTTCGCCGTTCACGATTTTCACCGCACCAAGCTCGATAATTCTATCCATTCTACCCATCGCAGGGTTGTTGTTCAAGCCCGTCGTTTCCAAGTCGAAGCAAACGAATACGTTGTTTTTAAGGTCGGCAGGCTTCGAGAAATCGTCGAACAAACCCGTTTGCGTAAAATCCACGTACTCCTCGGGGAATACCGTGTGATAGAACTTGGGAACGGGCTTTCCCTTTCTCGCTTCGGGAACGAAATCCGCAGGCGGCTCGCCCCAATTGATTTTCGCCGCTTTAAACGATTTCGAGCCGTTGTATTCTTCATTCGAGCCCGTAATCATAATCTTATCCCCCACCTTGATTTCGCGGATTTTATCCACGGTTGCTTTTTTGGGGAAATAGGTCATGCGCACGCCGAGCGTACCGTCGTTGACAGTAATGGAAAAACGAGTTTTTTCCGCGTCCTCGCCCGTTTTTTCATTGTGCTTGGTGTACTTAATTTCTTCGATATACTGCACGTTTCCGCAAATCGTGAACACGTCGTCCACGTTGTGCATATCCGCCATATAGACGGCTTTTGTAAGCTGTTCATAGGTATCCGCGCCATCGATTTTCTTGTAATTTTCAATGCGGAATCTTCGAATTTCCAAAGGAATGGATTCTTCGCGGTCTTCGGGCATTTCATCAAGAAGCGACGTGTCGGGCGCCACCTTTTCCACAATGCGTACGTTGCCGTAAAAAGTGCCACAATACCCACTCATCAAATACCTGCTTACCTCGTCTAGTATTTTTCCCGACGAAAAAAGGGACTGTTCCCCCGACGCAATATCCACGTAAAAATGTGCGCCGCTTTCGAGCATTTCCACCTCGATATTATTCTCATCTAAAAATGCCCCTGCCGCAGGATAGGTGTTTTGAATGTACGAAAAAATGCGCTTTTTGAGCATTTCCGCATCGGGTACTCTCTTGACGATTTTTAAGCGTGCGGAAAAATCCTCGGGTAAATATTTTTCGCAAATATCCCGAGCTTCCCCTTCTTCCTTAACGGTATACGTCTTATCCGTCACCAAGGAAAATTCCGCCGATTTATCCTTTTTTGAAACGGTGATGCCGCAAAGAATGGCATTTCTCATTCCGTCTATCGTGCGCAATTCCGTTAAAAATGCATCCAACTTATTCGCCATCTAACAACAACCTAATTTCCTTAAAAAATTCCTCTTCCGCTTCGTCGGCGGAAACTTTTTTATACGGCTCGCCCTTCTTAAAAATAAGGCAAGAGCCGTTGCCGCCTGCAATTCCAAGGTCGGCGTCCTTCGCTTCGCCCGGACCGTTTACCACACAACCCATAACCGCAAGCTTCGCTTTCTTTTTATACGGACGGACAAAATCCGTCACTTTGTTCGCAAGCTCCATACTTTCCCAAGCGCAACGGCCGCAGGTCGGACAAGACACCACTTCGACGAACTCTTCTTCCAAGCCGCACGCGCGCAAAATATTTTTTGCCGCGTAAATTTCTTGCACGGGATCGTCGGTGAGCGAAACGCGAATGGTATCCCCAATCCCCTGCAATAACAAACTGCCGATACCAACCGCGCTTTTTACAATACCTGCCTCCGTCGTACCCGCCTCGGTAACGCCAAGATGCAAGGGATAGTCCGTCTTTTGCGAGAGTAGCGTGTACGCCTTTACGGTGAGCGGAACGTCCGACGCTTTCACGGAAATAACGATATCGTTCACGCCGAATTTTTCCAAAATCCCCACGTTATAGAGCGCACTTTCTACGAGTGCTTCCGCACTTCTGCCGTATTTTTCAAGAAAATTTTTCTCGATGCTGCCCGTATTCGAGCCCACACGCACGGGAATTTTATGCGCTTTCACGCAATCCGCAACGTATTGAATTTCCCTTTCGCCGCCTATATTTCCCGGATTGATACGCACCTTATTCGCACCGTTTTCGATTGCCATTACGGCAAGCTTGGGCGAAAAATGAATATCCGCAACAAGGGGCAACCGGATTCTTTCCACAACCTCTTTCAACGCTACCGCGTCCGCCTCGTCGGAAATTGCCACGCGCACGATTTCACAGCCTGCCTTATCCAAAGCGGCAATCTGCGCCACCGTCCTTTCCACGTCCGACGTTTTCGTCGTCGTCATCGATTGAATTTTAATGCGCTCACCGCCGCCGATAAGTACGCCGCCAACGTTTACGAGCTTGGTTTGTTTTCCCATTTTTTCAACCCTTATTGCTGATTTTTCTTTTCTTGCTTTTCCGCTTTCATCATCTGTTTAAGCTCGGACATAAACGAGCTCAAATCCTTAAAGGAACGGTATACGGACGCATATCGAACGTAGGAAACCTCGTCCACCTTCTTCAAGCGTTCCATAACCATTTCCCCAATCGTTTTCGTTGTGATTTCGCTTTCCATACTGTTGTACACTTGCTTGCAAATATCCGCCACCATATCGTCGATAACCGACATCGGCACAGGACGTTTTTCACAAGATTTGATGATACCGTTACGGATTTTTTCCGCATTAAAAGATTGCCTCGTACCGTTATTTTTCACAACGAGCACGGGGGTTACTTCTATCGTTTCGTAGGTCGTGAATCTTCTTCCGCAGCCCGTACATTCTCTACGGCGGCGAATCGTTCTATCGTCGTCCGCCGAACGGGAGTCCACCACTTTGCTATCCGTACAATCACAATACAAACATTTCATATTTTTCTATCCTCATTTTACTTTCAACGCGTACACGGTATGCCCGTTTAATATCCAAGCACAATAAATCTATCAGGAGCTATATATACCTTATCGTCATAATTGACGTCCGCCCACATCTCCTTACTAAAACGGAACTCAATCGGTTCGCCGTCTTCCGTCGTTGCGTTTTCCATTTCTCCGCCTTCTTCTATCCAAAACTGCATAACCGTCTCTTCGCCCGTTTCCTCGTCATAACGCTTGATATAGTACGTGGCGTGTCCATGCGCCCATAATCCGCCGCCGTAAGATTCGCCGTCCGAAAAATAGATGTATTTTCCGCATTCCACAGCGTTTTCATAAATCGGCTCGTCATTGCTAGCCGAAGAAGTAGAGAAGCTTTTCACAAGTAATTTCCCCGTCTTGGGGTTCAACTGATAACTCGTCGTCTGCACACCGCTTTCCCCACGACAACCGCCACCTATTTTTACCCATTTTGCCTTGAAGTAAAGATTTCCATCCTCTTTTGGATACATCTCGGTAAAGTCTTTGTTCGCCATATTACCGTCGAAATTATAAACGTGCTCGAACGTAACGCCGTTTGCGCTCCAATCAATTTTATAGAGCTTACAGTTTACGTGCAACGTTTCGGACAGTGCGACCTGATCGCGCCCCATGCGCGCGGTATAAGGGAACTCTTTTTTCTCCGAAGTGATAAAATAATCCCCGTTGGCTTGCATACTTAACTTAAAACATCTTCCCTCGTTTTGCGATAAAAACGTCGTCGTTTCCCCTCTTGCAAAATCGTAGAACCAAGCGCTCTGCGCGCCGATCGCATACCCATTATACGCGGCATTATCTATGATAAGGAAGCCCTTGACCTCCCCTTTATCAAGCAATCGCAGTTCATCAAAATCCCCTTCGTGGAATTTGACAAATTCTTCTTGCTCCCAAGTACGGTAAAGCCATTCGTTGCCGTTCTTATCGACTATGTATTCTTTGTTTTTTCCATAATAGCGATAATTAGCATACTCCGACGCGTCCGCATCGATTACGTTCCCTATATGGTCGAGCATAACCCAACCGTCGCCGCCTTTTAATACGACTCCTTCCTCTTGCACGGTAAATATATTATACCACGCCGAGCTACCCACTCGAAATACTTCCGTCGATTTATCCAAAGGCGAATAGCGAACAAAACAAGAAGAAATCTCTATGGGCTCATCCTCAACGGGCGGCAATACGTCGTACGTAACTATGCCCTCGTCACCGATATCAGGCTGTTCGTCGCCACCGTTCGAAGCCACGGTCAAGCACAAATAGATATCCTCTTCGTAATACGCAAAATCCGTCGTCCCCGTCACTTGGTAATCCACGCCGTCGATCGTCAATTCCGTGACGAGATATTCGCTATCCTCGCCCGTAGTTTTACTGCGCACGTTACCGCGGTAAATATAGTTTCCGTCCCATGCGCCGTAACTTGTGGGCGCAATGTCAGAAAGTTCTTTACAGCCAAAAAAAGCCCCGCAGGAAAGCAACAGCACCGTAGCCGTCACCAAGGAAAAAAGTTTTTTCATTTTCATAGTATTCCCCTCCTACTTATAAGACGCTCACGCTTTATATTTTACTCACTTAGCCTGTAAAAAACATTTTCAACGCGTACACGGTATGCCCGTTTTAGCTTTTCTTGCCCTTTCTTGCACGAATTTCCTTTACCGTGTTTTCATACCCGTTCTGCCCGGGAACGTAGTAAATTTTATCTTTTAACGAATCGGGCAAATACTGTTGTTCCACGTATCCACCGTAGTCGTGCGGATATTTATACTGCGGCCCTTTCTTCTTTTCTTCCTTGCTCGTATAGCTCTTATCCTTCAAATAGGATGGAATATTGTCGTCGCGCGTATTTTTCGCATCGTCGATTGCCGCATACATCGCATTGACCACCGAGTTACTCTTATCCGCTTCGCATACGTAAATAATCGCTTCGGCAAGCGGAATTCTCGCTTCTGGATAGCCAATCCTCTCCAACGCATACATTGCCGACGTCGCAATTTGCAGCGCGCGCGGATCTGCCATTCCCACGTCCTCGGCGGAATGCACCACCAAGCGACGCGCGACAATCATCGGATCGCACCCACCTTCAATCAACCGCATTGCATAGTACAACGCCGCATTTGCGTCGCTTCCACGCAAGGATTTGCAAAATGCCGAAAGAAAATCGTAATAGGAATCCTCATTATAGGAAAGCGCCTTGCGTTGAATGGATTGCTCCGCATCCGCAAGAGTGATGACAATTTGCCCTTCCGAATTGGGATTCGTCGTCAAAGCCGCAAGCTCCAACGCATTATACGCCGAGCGCAAATCCCCTCCCGCCATATTGGCAATATGTTTGAGCGCATCCTCTTCCACTTTTATATTTTGCTTACCCAAGCCCTTATGACGGCTCTTCACCGCTGTCTGCAAAGCGCCGATAATATCCTCGTTAGAAAGGTGCTTAAACTCGAATACTCTACATCTCGAAACGATAGCAGGCGTCATTGCGGCGTACGGATTTTCCGTCGTCGAACCAATGAAAATAATCGTACCTTGTTCAATCGCAGGCAAGAGCGAGTCACTTTGCGTCTTACTAAAACGGTGACACTCGTCCAACAAAAGATAGGTGCGTTTCCCGTACATTTTAAGGTTGTCCCTCGCTTGGTCGACTGCCTTTTTAACGTCCGCAACGCCCGAATTTACTGCGTTGAGCTTGACAAACTCCCCGTTCGTGCGAAGCGCAATGATATTCGCAAGCGTCGTTTTACCGCACCCCGGGGGGCCCCAAAAGATACAGCTTCCCAACCTATCGGTTGCGATTGCACGGCGAAGGAGCGAGCCTTCCGAAACGATGTGTTTCTGCCCGATAAATTCATCTAGCGAGTTTGCACGCATGCGTTCCGCAAGCGGCTTCGCCGTTTCTTCGTTGTTGTTAAAATCAAATAAATCCATAGTATTTCGCCGCTTTTGACGGCTTCCTTATATTAAAATCTACCAAGCGCTTTGCGCAACGCATCCACGTTTTGTTTGCCGAGCTCGTACCCCTTTTCATAGGCAAAACGAATCATCGTCACGTCGTATTGGCTCATATCGCCAAGGTCGGGCTCCAACCAAAAATCGATGATGTCCTTACATTCTTCCCTGCGTTGGCGAGTGCGGTAATTATCGAAAATATCAATCGTTTCCGTCAAAACCTTGATGACGTTCGGACATTCCTTACTGCACTGTCTTTGTCCCAAAACGTCCACACCAACCACGATGTCCGCGCCCATTTTCTTGACCTGCTCCACGGGAACACGTTCAAGAATACCGCCGTCGATAAGGCGCATATCCCCTTTATGATACGGGTGGAATACAACAGGCAACGTCGCAGATGCAATCATCGCGTCGATAAGACTCCCCGAATCAAATTCAATGAGTTCCTGCGAAATCATATCCACCGCAAAACAATGGAAGGGAATTTTTAATTCCGCAAACGTGATATCCCCACAATGTTTTAACAAAATTTCACGCACCTTTTTCGTACCCGAAACGCCCCCTCTACGCCCGTTCAAGGAAACGAGATTGAGCGGTTTTAAGTTCCATATTTCATCCTTCAATGCATCGATACTCGCGCCTGCCGCATACGCACCGCCCACGATTGCCCCCATGGAAGAGCCCGTGATAAAATCGGGCTTAATACCCTCTTCTTCCAAAGCCTTCAAAAAGCCAATGTGCGCTATACCTCGAGCTCCGCCCGAACCCAATGCCAAACCAAGTTTTTTCATCGTTACTCCTCCTTCCCGAATTTTCGGGAGTTATGTAACCGTTCGCTCTTCGCTATACAGCCGTTAGTCCGTCATACGACTATATGCGCCGAGCAATTTGCACTCCAACGTATTCGCGCGGATTGCTTCCAACATTTCCTGCACTTCGGGCGAAGCGATATCGCAATCCGCCTCAATGAAGAATCTATAATCGCCGGGACGCTTCTTTACGGGACGGCTTTCAATTTTCGTCATGTTGATGCCGTGTGCCGCAATAATTTGCAAAAGCTCTAAAAGGCTTCCGGGACGGTGGGGACAAACTGCCGAGAAAAATACCTTTTCACTTGTTTTCGGCAACGTCGATTCCCCCTTCTTCACCAAAAGGAAGTGGGTGAAATTATTTTGCTCGTCGGAAATACATTCTTCACTCATCACAAAGCCTGCGCGCAAGTTTCCAAGATGCGCACCTGCAATCGCCGCGCTCTTGCCCGATTCGTCCTCAAACGCGCGAGAAATACCAAACCCCGTGGATTCCGTTTCGCGCAAGGACGCAAAAGGCATTTCCTTGCTCAAAAAGCCTGCGCACTGATCGAGCGCTTGGCGGTGAGAATATACCCTTCCGATTTGAGAAAGCTTCATACCTTCCTTATAAATAAGACGGTGATCGATGCGGATTACTTCTTCCTTCACCGCATAAAGATCGGTGGAGTCTTGCAACAAGTCGAGATTTTGTGAAACGCCACCCTGCAAGGTATTTTCGATGGGAACTGCCGCCGCATCCACTCTGCCCGTAGCCACCGCTGCGAGTACTTCGGGGAAATTGCGGAAAGGCACGCATTCGTCCCAATCGCTAAACGATTTTTTATCCGTTGCTTCCGTTTTTAAGAATTTTTGCGCCGCAAGGTGCGAGTTGCTCCCTTCCGGACCTAAAAATGCAATTTTCATAATCTAAAACCTCTATTTCTATCGTATGATTTTTCCTATTTCTCTCATCGTATAAAATTAAACTTGTTCCGCAATATTGCAAAGCAATCTTTCCGTGTCTTCCCACCCAAGACAAGGATCGGTAATCGATTTTCCGAACACTTCATCGTGCTTTTGATTGCCTTCTACAAGGAAACTCTCAACCATAAAGCCTTTGACGATGCGCTTGAAGGCACTATCGAAACGGCGATTTTGCATAACCTCTTCCGCAATACGGATTTGTTGTTTGAACTTCTTTGCGGAGTTGGAGTGGTTGCAGTCGATAACGATAGCAGGATTCGCCAAATCGCTCCCCCTATACATTTCTTCAAGCTGCATAACCGTTTCATAGTGGAAGTTAGGCACATCCATGCCTGCGCCGTCCACACCGCCTCGCAAAATGGCATGTGCGTAAGGGTTGCCGTCCGAGCTCACTTGATAGTTGCGGTACTTGAAGATTTGCGGACTCTGCGCCGCGAAAATAGAGTTGACGAGCGCAATAATATTGCCGCTCATTGGATTTTTCATTCCGACGGGAGCGTCGATACCGCTCGCTACCTGACGGTGAAGTTGATCCTCAACGCTACGCGCGCCGACTGCGTGATAGGAAAGCAAATCTTCCACGTATGCCGTATTTTCGGGATAGAGCATTTCGTCCGCCGAAGTCAATCCCGACTCGTTAATTGCCGCAAGGTGCAAGGAACGAATACTACGAATACCCCTTGCAATGTCTGCCGCCCCTTCGGGATCGGGTTGCAAGAACATGCCTTTGTAACCAACACCTTTGGTACGGGGCTTATTCGTGTAAATACGGGGTACGATGACAAGCTTGTCCTTTACCTTTTCATTGAGTTTCCCCAAACGCGAAATATATTCGAGCGTAGGAGCAGGCTCGTGCGCAGAGCAAGGCCCTACCACTACGAGCATTTTATCGCTTCTGCCTGCAATAACGTCACGGATTTCTTCGTCACGAGCCTTTTTAATTTTCTTCATTTCTGCCGTCATTGGCGTTTCCGCAATAAATTCTTCAGGCTCTGGTATAAAATATTGCTTCTCCAACATAAGTAAATCTCCTTTTATTCTCTCACTTTTGTAATGTACTCTTTTACTTCTTTCGTTACGTATTCATCGATGGGCGTGCCGAATTTTAAGCTATTTCTCACCATGGAAGAGCTAACGTGCAACAACTCTTGTTCACAAGGAAAATACACCGTAATCAAATCCTTATCCAACTTTTTGCTTGCGTAAAAGTTTGCGTTTTCAAAGTCAAGATCGACACCGTTACGAATACCTCGCACGTAAATTTTCGTGTTTTCCTTTTCAAGCAATTCCGCCACCGTACCCGTAAATGCAATCACACGCAAACGTGGATTGTTACAGGTCAACGCAAGCATTTCCTTGCGCTGCTCAACCGTAAAGCAGGGTTTCTTTTCGGGATTCACCATAATTGCCGCCACTACCTCGTCAAATATCGCAAGACAGTTTTCTATCAACGATTTATGCCCGAGCGTTGGCGGATCGAACGTCCCTGCAAACACACATTTTTTTACCGATTTGTTTTCCATAACTCATTCCTTGGAAATGCGGAAAAAGGTCATGTACGCCTTGCCGTATTTCCGTTCGTCGTATTTTTCAAGCCCTACGATTTCCCCTTCAAAGGGTTTATCTCGCTCGTAAACGGCTACGCCGTTTTCCGTCAAAAGTTTCCTTTCCGCAAGCTTTTTAAGTGCCTTTTCGCCGTAATTCATTCGATAGGGCGGATCTATCAAGATAAGATCAAATTGCCCCCTTGCCGTGTCCAAGCAAGTGAGATAATCGGCTTGCATCACCTTCGCTTCTTCCCCGTTCACGGGAATTTTTAACGTGTTTAAATTCTTCTTGACGATGGCAAGACTCTCTTTGGAAAAGTCGTTGAAAACAACCTCTTTCGCGCCGCGTGAAAGAGCTTCCAAGCCAAGCGAGCCGCTCCCTGCAAACAGGTCCAAAACCCGTGCGCCGTAAAGCTTCAACGCAAGAATATTGAAGAGTGCTTCCTTTGCCCGATCGGACGTAGGACGGACGTCCTCGCCCGGAAATTCAGCCAACACTCTGCTTCTGTATTTACCGCCGATAATTCTCATAATCTATCCGTTTTGGGGCTTTTACGCCGTTTCAACGCATACCTGCCCCCATTATTTGCTTATTTGCGCTTTTTGGGCTTCGTGCCGGGAAGTCCGCCGTAGTTGATCTTCTTTTCCTTTTGCGTTGCCGCTTGCGCCGCTTTGTCCGCAATCTCTTGTTGACGAATCGTCTTTCTTCTGCGTGCGTATGCACCGATAATATAGAACACGCCCGAAACAACAACGGGAACAACTGCAAATACGCAGGTAATGAAATAGCTAATGCTCGTGCCCGTTTGATTCATTGCATAGAAAGGCATAACCGACCAACCGGAAAGAATAAAGCATACGAAGGTGCTAATCGTCATAGTCCCATCGATCTTTTCTTGTCTAAAGCCGAAAACAAGCCCGATAACAAGGGTAAGAATCGCCGTGAATGCGCCCATTACAAAGCCTTTCCATACGCGGTATTCCTTTGCTTCTTTATGCGAAGAAATCTTGTATTCGTTGCCGTACATATCGGTCGTTGCGCGCTTGATGTTACCCGAAACGAGCATTTCGTAATGCGAACCGCCGTGCGCATAGCAAATCAAGCCGTTGTACGCCGCCGCCGCTACCATACATACTGCAACCCAAACCTTATTCATGGTTGTCCAAGAAATAAAGTTATTTTCTTCCTTACCGCGAAGAATGAGCATCATCATAATCGCGCCTGCACAGAGATACATGAAAATGCCGGGCAAAGAAGCCTTCGTCATTTCCCATACGTATCCCCCAAAGTATTTAAGTTTCTTTTTTACGTTTGCCATAATTTTCTATCTCCAAAACGCATTTTTTCTTTTTCGTAATTATTGTTTATCCGTGAAAAGGATTCGCTTGTCCGTCACGACAACTTCCATTTTTTCGTCCTTTTCCGTATGCGGAACATATTTAAGTAGTTGAAAATCAAAACAATAAGCAATTCGTTTCGTTTTCGGGTGTTTTTGCAAATATCTATCGTAATATCCGCCGCCGTAGCCGAGCCGATTCCCCTGCTCGTCCACCGCCAAAAGGGGGACGATTGCAAAATCGATATCCCCGTCGAACGCTTCGCCAATCGGTTCGCGAATCCCCCTATCGGATAAGGAAAATTCGTCGTCGTGCAACACTGCGAGCATTTCCCCGTTTTCCACTTTGGGACTGTATACGACGTAGCCGAGCTCTTTCAAGCGTTCAATAAGCAAATCTGTGGGTGCTTCCGAAGAATACGAGCAGTAAACGAACACGCTTGAACGCATACCCGCCCCAAAGCTTTCCGCCTGCAACCGTTTTATAACCGCCAAGGTATTTTCCGTGAGCAGCAGCTCCTTTACGTCTCGGTTTTCATTCTCTCCGCGCCGTTCTTTGGCGTACTGCCGAAGGCGAGCCTTTTTCATTTCCACCGTTTCGCTTTCATTCTCTTCCACGAAACGCAAGTTAGTCGTTATCATATACAAACTCCGCGCGCCGCGTCGCCGCGCATAACACTTCGTAGGATATCGTTCCCGTTTGCCTTGCCACTTCGTCCGCATCCGTCATAACCGCCGTCCACGCCCCCCTACGCTTGCCGTTGTCTTTTAGGCAAACGTCCATACAAAGAGTGTTGACGTTTTCTTCTGCATGGAGCGTTCCGTTGTTCGCTTGCCGCAAAAAGCCGTCCGCATAACCGTATCGATTGATAGATATTCGAGTGGGTTTTTGCAAGGCAGTCGGCGTTCCGTAGCCCATACCGCCAAAGGAATATTTTCGACTCGCCACAATCGGCGCATACACCGTCATTCCCTTTTCCAAATGCAAACGCTCGCCGAGCGCTTCCGCTCCCGAGGGCAAATACCCGTACAAACCGATGCCCACTCTCGTCATATCAAAGGAAAACTTTTCGCCGAGCAAGCTGCCGTACGTGGCGCTCAAATGACAAAGCACTTTGGGGTAATACCGTTTACAAACGGCAATTGCTTGCACGAACATTCCCCTTTGTTTTCGGGAAGTTTCGACGTCGCAGGCATAAAGGTGCGAATAGATACCTTCCACCGTGATAAACGGATTTTCAAACAAGAATTTGCATACCTTGCCAAGCTCGGAAACGTTCATACCGTAACGGTTCATTCCCGTATTGATTTTTAAATGTACTTTAAGCGGTAGGCGATATTTCTCGCACGTACGGAAAAGCAGCTTCGCCGTCCAAAGATCGCCCACGCTTGCAGTCAAGCCGTTGACCGCCAACGCATAGCTTTCTTCTTCGTCGATCGGGGGCGTGAATACGAGAATACTCTCTCCGCAAACCGCTCTTAATGCAATCCCTTCTTCAAGGATTGCCACCGCAAAGCAATCCGCCACACCGTGTAACGCACTAGCCACTTCTTCCGCTCCGTGTCCGTAGGCGTTTGCCTTCACCACCGCACACAGCCGCTTTTTCGTCAACGCCGAAAACTTTTCCGCGTTGCGACGTATATTCCCAAGATGAATTTTCGCCTTAATTTTCTGCACTCTTTATTGTATGTTATACAACCGATTTTCGTGCCCGAAGGCGAAGCCCACACCGTTTAGTTGCCGAAGATAAGACGGTGACAGTTGTCGCACTCAATCGAAACGCCGCCCGTCAATTTACTCCTTGCCGCAAGGGGCGGTTCCATACTGCAGAACGGACATCGTCCGCCAACCAATTCTCCCACGACGGGGAAAATTCTCTCCTTTCTCTTCGTTTGATAGGTTTCCATCATCTCGGCGGAAATCTCTTTCGCAAGCTTGGAAAGCTCCGCTTCGATTGCCTTGCGTTCGCCGTCGCGGCTCGATTTTACCGCTTTGTACTTTTCGGAAGCTTCCGCATATTGCTTTTGCGCCGCGATAACCTGTTTTTTCAACTTTTGGTATTCCGCGTCCACCGCCTTGATGTTTGCCGTCAAAGCGTTGAGATCCGCTTTCAACTTTTTAAGCTGTTCCACGATAGACTGCGCCTTCTTCTTGTAGAAAGCGATATCCGCGCCGCCCGTAACCAACTCGTCCAAATGCTCGAATTCACCAAGCGTTTCTTCCGTGTGTTGATACTTGCGTGCAAGCTCTGCCGCTTCCGCTTTGAGCGAAGTCGCCTTCACTTCTACGGAGTCGAGCTTCTCGGGTGCGGTTTCAAGAAATTTCTTATACTTAACGTATTCCTTTCTCTCTTCGCAACTTGCAAGCTCTCTTTCCATTTTGTAGAGCTTCTTGTCTGCTTCTTGGTAAGCCAAAATTGCCTGTAATTGTGACATATAATTCTCCTCCTATCAAAGCAAGTGCTCATCCGTGTGATATACGCACGGAAGGTTGACCTGCCGACAGATTTTTTCGTAATATTTTTGAAAACCGTAGTTTTCGGACGCATAATGCGTCAAAATGATGACTGCGAGCCCTTCTTCCAACGCCCCCGAAATCAAATGGTGCTTGAAATCGGACGAAAGAATCGCGTCCGCCCCGCCTTTTTCATTGCGCAACGCAAAAGCAATTGCTCCTTCGTCTACGCCTGCGCCACAAAAGCTTGCCACGCGCTTAATTTCTCTATCTTGTGCGCCGTAGCAAAGAATTCTCTTTGTGGAAAACTCCTTTTCTATCCCCGACGTTAATGCTTGGAGCGAACAGGGCTTGATATCATACGCTTTGCCGTAGCCGCCGCCCGTAAGCGGATGCATAACGGATACGTTTATCCCTTTTTCCGCGCCCGACGCTTGGCATACGCCTTGCATTAAGCTGTCGTCAATGCCCCCTTCCACGCCGTCGAGATTGAGATGCATCGAAAGGACGGAAATACCGTTTTTGATACACTCCACAAGCTTTTTGCCGAGCGGATTCCACTCGCAAATATTCGCAATTTTACCGTAAATGGCAGGGTGATGCGTGATAATCAAATTCGCCCCAACGTCCTTTGCTTTTGCAATCGCCGCCGACGAAAGATCAAGGCTAAACAATACGCCCTTGACGTCTTCACCCGTATCTACAAGGATACCGCTGTTATCGTACGCGCCGTAAGCGCTACAATATTCGTCGCTCAAACGCTTCGGCGCAAGGGCATCCGCAATTTTATAAATTTCACTTAATTTCACCGTTCAATACTCCTTGCAGTCTTGCTTTTTTTTCAACCAACTCCATACGGCTGCTCTCTTGCAAAGAAGGCTCCGCGAGATACTTATCGACGTTTGCAATCAATTTTTTAAGCCGCTCGCAAAACGCTTCGGGCATTTTTTTGAGATTTTCTCTGCCGAATTCATATTCCGCATCCGTATAAGGTTCGTCGCATACCTGCCCACGCCCCTCAACGCTTCCGCCGACAAGAACTTCGTAATACTTCACGTCCTTGAACGTGTAATCCCGTTCGATATAGCCACCGTTTTCAAGCACGTATCTGCGAAGCTTTTCCGCATCGTGCATCGGTTGAAAAACAAAACGCTTGGGCATAAAGCCGTGCTTTTTGTCCGAAAGAATAGACACGATTTCACAACCGCCCATTCCTGCGATAAGCACCTCGTCCACGTTAGAAGGTACTCCCTTAAAACCGTCGCCGAGCACCGATTCCGCTTTTCCGCCACGAATGTAAGGCGCAAGCAACGCTTCCGCCTTAGCAAGACTCCCCTTGCTAATGTCGGAAAGAATCGCCTTTTCGCACAAGCCGTTTTCAAGCATATACTCCGAGCAATAGCCGTGGTCGCAACCTACGTCCGCAAAGACTTTCGCGGGGGTAAGCAACGAACACAACGTATCAATTCGTTTTCCGTAACGCATTATTCAAGAAAATCTTTCAACTTCTTGCTGCGCGAAGGATGACGGAGCTTTCTCAAAGCCTTCGCCTCG
Source organism: Clostridia bacterium (assembly GCA_017505465.1). Classification (GTDB taxonomy): domain Bacteria; phylum Bacillota; class Clostridia; order Christensenellales; family Borkfalkiaceae; genus Scatosoma. The sequence continues at coordinate 44,339 of JAFVPE010000020.1, forward strand.
ATTTGACGGATACGTTCACGGGTAACGTTAAATTCCTTGCCCACTTCTTCAAGCGTTCTAGGCTTGCCGTCACGGATACCGTAACGAAGGAGCAATACCTTTTGTTCACGCGGGGTAAGGGTATCAAGCACGCCGAGAAGCTGCTCTTTGAGCATTGTAGACGCCACGGAATCGCTAGGCGTCGCCGTCTTTTCATCTTCGATGAAATCGCCAAGATGGCTATCTTCTTCTTCGCCGATCGGCGTTTCCAAGGAAACGGGATCTTGCGCAATCTTTTGAATTTCGCGCACGCGTTCTTCCGTTACGTCCAACTTTTCCGCAATTTCCGCAGGCGTGGGTTCACGGCCAAGCTCTTGCAACAAGACGCGTTGTACTCTCGTAAGCTTGTTGATGGTTTCTACCATATGCACGGGAATACGAATCGTTCTTGCTTGGTCGGCGATTGCACGAGTGATCGATTGACGAATCCACCACGTTGCGTACGTAGAGAATTTGAAACCCTTTTGATAGTCGAATTTCTCTACCGCTTTCATAAGACCAAGGTTGCCCTCTTGAATAAGGTCAAGGAAGAGCATACCGCGCCCAACGTAACGTTTTGCAATGGAAACAACAAGACGAAGGTTTGCCTCGGAAAGACGTCTTCTTGCCGCTTCGTCGTTTTCCTGCATGCGTCTTGCGAGCTCTACTTCCTCTTCTGCAGAAAGCAACGGCACGCGCCCGATGTCCTTCAAATACATCTTGACGGGATCGTCCAAGCCAATGTCGGAAAGAGCCTGCTCGGTAAGCTCACGCTCCCTTTGCTCTTCGTCGATGATTTGAATGTCCGCCTCGCCGAGCGCCCTGTAAAGGTACTCCATTTGCTGTACGTCTAAATCAAACTTTTCGATTTTATCGAAAAGCTCATTAGTCGTAACGCTACCCTTTTTCCCATATTTTTCAATGAGGCTTGCGCAAAGTTCGTTGATTTTTTGTTCGGATATATTCACCTTTTTATCCTCCGTTTATACCTAAAAAGTTTATTATTTGATTTGATTTTTTTCTTTAATGAGTTCGCTCAATCGTTTCGTGAGCCGCCGCCGTTCTTCCAAATCGCTCGTTTGCGTACACAGTGCGTTGCATTGGGCGATTTCCGCTTCCAAGCGCTCCTTGCGGAGTTCCTTTACGCTATCGTTGAAGAACCTTTCCGCAACCTCGTCCGTTAGCTTGTCCTCGTAGTTGAAATCGAGAATGGCGTTGAGCTCCGCACAGTCTTCGTCCAATACTTCGAACAGTTCGCTCGGTCGCGCCCTTTCGCCTACCGACTCTTTTTCTATGACGTAGTTGGCGATGAGCCGTTGAATCTCGTCCGTAAAAAGTATCTTTTGCAAATCGAAATCCCTTGCATACGACGCAGAGAAAAGTTTTGCCGCCAAGATAAAGCGTTTGGCTTTCACGTGTTTGTCCGTACCTGCGGACGTCTCGGCTATCTTTTGCTTTGGAATCGACGTGATTTGCACGTCCTCGCTCTTGGTCTTTGAAACCGCCTGCAAGTCTTTTTCCAAAGCGTGGTAGGTAACCCCTAGCTTATCTCGCAATTTCCGCAATAAATCTTCCTTGACGCTTTCCGTCTCGGCGGTTGCAATGACCTTCAACGCCTCCACCAAGAATGCTCGCTTATCTTCCGCTTTGGATATGTCAAACTTACGCTCCAACGCATGAATTTTATAATCGATGAGCGGCATCGCCGCATCCAAGCATTTTTGATATGCGTCGTGTCCTTGCTTTGCCACGTCGTCGGGATCAAGCCCGTCGGGCATCGGCACGACTTTCACCTTCAAGTCCACGTCGGCGAGTATTTCCAACCCACGAAGATCGGCTTTTTGCCCGGCGAAGTCCCCGTCGTAACTAATCAATACGTTTTCGGTGTACCGTTTGACGAGCCTTGCTTGCTCTTTCGTGAGCGAAGTCCCCATCGAAGCCACAACGTTTTTGAAACCTGCTTGATAAAGGGAAATGGTGTCCATATACCCTTCAACGATAATGACGTTGGTAATCGGTTGCTCCCGTTTTAGCTTCTTCAAAAGATTGATGTTGTACAGCGTTTTACTCTTATTGAAAAGCAGCGTTTCCTTTGTGTTTTTATACTTTGCAAAATCGCTCTTTTCAAGGAGTCTGCCTCCGAAGGCAATAACTTCGTCGAAGGCGCTGATGATAGGGAAGATCAAACGGCCACCCTGCGAGTCGGACAACCGTCCGTTTTTGCCTTCCTGCAGCACGCCGCTGTCGATTAAGTCTTGCCTAAAATACCCTTTCCCTGCAAGATAATCGGGCAATCCGTAAAAATCAAGCGATGCGCCAAGTCCAAACCGCTTGACCGTCGAAGGAGCAAGCCCACGTCTTGCAATATATTCCAAATGCGCTTGCGCTCTCTTGTCACCACTATAAAGGTTGGATAAATAGAACCTAGCGGAATCAAGCATTATCTTCGCATGTGCGTCACGCTTTTTCTTCATTTCGAGCGCTCGCTCGCTATCGAAGTTCCCTTCGGGAACGGTCATTTTCGCACGAGCCGCAAGAATACGCACCGCACCGATAAAGTCCGTACTTTCAATCTCTTGCACGAACTTCACCACGTCTCCCGAAACGCCGCAGCCGAAGCAATGATAAAATTGATCCCCTTCGCTTACGGAAAACGAAGGCGTTTTTTCATGGTGGAAAGGACAGCACGCCCAATGGTTTCCGCCCTTTCTATCGAGCGGAACGTAGCTTCTTATAACTTCAACAATGTCGTTTTTCTGTTTGAGCGCACGTAAAAACTCACCGTCGATACCTTTACCGCTTGCCATAAAATCACCTCCTTCGTAGAATACAGTTTTTCTTTATATATTTATACCCGCTTTTTGGCAAAAATATATTATTATATATAATATATTCGACAAAAATTCGTGATTTCCTTTTTTTTATAGAAAATTTTTTCGATTTTTTTGAAATTTTCTTCAAAAATACATAAAATTATGGGAAAACGCCCCCTGCTGACCGCAGAGGACGTTCCCGAACTCTCTTTCGCGCTATTTACAAAACGCTTCTTTTATGTTTTCTTGCGTTAGGACGCAAACCTATAATCACAGTACTTCCCCCAAATTCTCTTTCATATCGCAAGTGTAAGTAAGGGGGATTCCGTACACCTCTTCATATTTTTCCTTGCAGAGCGCATATGCTTCGTCTTTCATCTTCTCCGCGCCGAGCTTTTCTCCAAGCGCCGTTTCGGGATAAATCGGCTGCATAATATGCAAGGTCATACGCTGTATAGGATACCCGTCGCCGTCCAACCGCGTATCGTCCGTCATTGTGATGAACGTCGGCAGAACGGGAACGTTTGCCCGATACGCCATTTTGAATCCGCCCACCTTGAAAGGTCGAGGCTTTCTGTAATTCCACCACATACCTTGCTCGGGATAAATCAAGATACATTCCCCGTTTTTCAGCAGCGTATTCGTCGCGGACATGAAATTCATCATCGTGCGACGGTTTCTCGACAATGGCAGCGTGTTGCAATGGCGGAACAAATAGCCGTACAAACCAGGGAAATTCGTGTAATTTCCCTCACGAATGACCTTGTAAAGATACTTCTTGGGCAAGTGCTTTCGAATGCCGTGAAATACCACGTAATTATCAAAGGGCGAGAAGTGATTGCAGGTAATGATTGCCCCGTTTTTTAGCGCGGAAAGATGTTCCGTACCCGTCACGCCGTCGATAATCAACGTCTGTTTTTTCATCAATCGCAAAAAATATCTATCTCCGATTGCATTTGCAATCGTCCTACCAATCTTACTCGACAGTTTTTTACAAAGATAATCCACTTGATCGGGCTTTAATTCGGGGGCTTTGGGATCATTTTCCACGTCCTCGTCAAAACGTCCTGCACACTCGTATTCACGAATCCTTTTTAGCACTTCTTGGCGTCCGTCCGAAAGCTTCATCGCGGACACGGTACCCTCGTTTTCCAATTCAAGCGCGACGTTTTCCATACCGTTTCCCAAACTTTTTATAATATCCGTCCGCGCGGTCAATCTCACTTTGCGCCAAGGCTTTCAGCCGTGCTTCCCCTTCTTGATCCCGCTGCATTGCCTTTTCGTCATAGCTATCGAGCATCGATTTAATCATACCGTAAAATGGGGTGCGTTCCGCATACTCCCAAAAATATTCTTGATAGGGAATATCCTTGTAATGCCAAGGCTTCCACGTCATAATATAATGCACGATGCGCAAGTCCTCTCTCGGCAAAACATCAGGCGCAACGGGTGTTTTATTCCATGCGCGCGGCAAACGTAAAACACGGTCTTGGCAAAGCACGTTAAGATAGTCCTCGTCTTGAATTACGCTAAATTTATACTTTTTCAAAAGGTCGGCAAACTGCTCGTAGAAACCTTCCTCGCGAAAGCTCTTTAGATTCATCAAAATCACGCCTGCATTGAAGAAATAATCGGGATCGAGTCCGTCTACTTCTTTCACGTAACGCTTGTAAACGTCAAAGCTATTCACCCCTTCGCACGGAGCGCCTGCAAGCAAATGATCACCCAAGTCATAATTATACAGTTCGCTAATATCCCCAAGCACCACCGTATCGCAATCGAGATACAACGCCTTGTCGTACTGCGGGAACATACCTGCGATAAATATGCGAAAATATGTCGTACAGGTATAATAATCACGGATATGCAAGTGCGCGGAAAGCGATTTTAGCTTGTCCGTCACGTCCACGAACGATATGGAAAATCCCTCGCGGTTATAGCGTAATATTTTTTCCACGTTCGCCTCACTCACGCCCGAGTGAAGCACATACGCGACGTAATCGTATTCGCGCGAAGAATTTTCGATGAGCGATTCTAACGCGATTGCAAGAAAGGGCAAATAATTGTCGTCCGTTGCAAAGAACAACGGCACAATTCCCTTTTTATTTTTTGTCTTTATGCTTTGATTTTCTTTGGCTTTTGAATGTCCTCTATCGGCTTTGAGCGGCGTGCGAAGAACTTCATTCGCCTCATTCCAGCCTCTTCTTCCAAATCTCATTTCTTTCTCTTTCATTGAATAATAACCTCTTTGAAGTTTGGAGCGTTCCAATATTCCGTTTTCTGTCGACGGTTTCATTTTATATCATTTTTTGCCAATACACAACCTATTCATTCCTTAAACGGCTCTACTCAAAAAAAGAGGATTCTATTCCTCCCCTTTTTACTGTCTACCTACGATAGAAAAAACGCTCTACCCACAGTAGATACGCATTTTTGTCAGGAAATTAAAGGGATTCACGCAATCTATTCTTCATAAAAAGAAAGGCGGAGCATTTCCCTTCGAAATACTCCGCTTATTGTTTTTTGCAATTTTCTACTGACAGTAGACTGTCTTTTTTTGTCGATTTTCTCTTAAAACTGCACCGTTGTTCCGTCGAACGTAGGCAAATATCCGTACTCTTCTTCCGCTTTTTTAAGTGTTTCCAAGAGCGGATTGTTGTTATGAGAATAGTGCGTAATCGCATATTTTGTATGCTTATCCGCAATGCCACGGCGCAAAAATTCCGTCTGCATCGCCTTGTTATCTTCCAAGCCCATATGCCTTGAAACTTCCCCTGCCGTGCGATAAAGGAAGGTACAATCAAAGGTAATGAAATCCACAGCCTTCCCCTTCTTTTTGAACGCACTTTCCAAAAAATCAAGGGTTTCTATCGGCAATCTGCCCGTATCGGTGAGATGCAAATAGGACGTTTCCCCCTTTTCGATGAGATACACAAAAGCCGTTTCCGCTTTGCTATGCTGTGCCAAAAGGGGGATTGCTTGATATTCGTTGTTGTCGCCAAACACAAATGGCTTGAACGCCGAAACAACTTGCAATCGAATACGGTTTGCAACCTCTTCCCGCATTTCCCTTCTTGTGCATTCTTGAAAGACTTTTGCAACTTCTTCGTTACCGTAAATGGTCAACGGCTCTTCGATATGGGTGCAATATTTATAGCCGCGCAAAATAAAATCGTGCGCATAGAAATGATCCATATGGCTATGCGTAACGAGCAAATATCGAAGCTTGGAAAGGTCGACACCAAAGCGCAATGCATGATAATAGGCGTCGGGCGGATAGTCGATTCCCACGGCGTCGTCTATTAAAAATTGTGCGCGCGTATGGTATTCCTTTTCCCCTCTTTCGCGGAGCTCCCTGCACACGTCGCATTGACAAAATACGGCGGGCGCACCTTCCGCCGCGCCCGTACCTAAAAATTGAAGCTTCATAATTTCCTTTTCTTTTTCCGCTTCATGCGGAATACATATAGATTGCTATTACTGCGCAACTTGCGTTGCGGGAATGTCTTGCGACATAGTGCGCAACCTATCGGTTGCTTTTAAGTGTTTTTTTGTGGACTCTGCCCATACCCGCAAGGAACTGAGTTCCTTGACTTCCTATGGAAACAGCTTTAGATTTCCAACAAAATCGTTACGGGGCCGTCGTTGTGTTGCTCGATTTGCATATCCGCGCCGAATACACCCTTTTTGACCATGATGCCGTAGTTGGCAAGCTCTTTTACTGCGAATTCATACAAAGGCTCCGCCTTTTCAGGGCGCTCCGCAAGCGTAAAGCTCGGTCTATTTCCGTGCGACGCATCGCCGTAAAGCGTGAATTGCGACACGAGTAAAACTTCGCCGCCGACGTCCTTCACCGACAAATTCATCTTGCCGTTTTCGTCTTCAAAGATACGCAAGCCTGCCACCTTTTTCGCAATATACGCCGCTTCCTTCTCCGTATCCCCCGTCTTTACACCAAGAAATACCGTCAAGCCGAAGGGAATTTCCGAAATCAATTCCCCATCCACGCGCAACGTTGTTTTTTTGACTCTTTGCACAACCGCTCTCATTTTTCACCTCATAACAAACAGCAGGATACGGATATCCTGCTGTTTGATTTCTTTCAATTTATCCGTGGATTAAACGCGGCTCATGTATTCGCCCGTTCTCGTATCGATACGGATCGTTTCGCCTTCTTCAACGAACATAGGAACTTGAATGGTTGCGCCCGTTTCTACCTTTGCGTTCTTCATAACATTGGTAGCGGTGTTGCCCTTAACGCCGGGTTCCGCTTCGATAACCTTAAGTTCAACGAAGTTTTCAGGTTCTACAGAGAATGCCTTACCGTAAAGGAACTTCACGGTAACCATATCGTTTTCTTTGATGTACTTCAATGCGTCTTCAACCTGATCGAAGGTAAGGTTTTCTTGGTTCCATTCTTCGTCTACGAATACGTAGAATTCGCCGTCGAAGTAGGAATAGGTCATCTTCTTCGTTTCTACCTGCGCCGTTTCAAGCTTCGTGGTAGGGTTGAACGTTTCGTTGGACAATACCTGACCCGTAACTACGTTCTTCAACGTGCATCTTACGAATGCCGCGCCCTTACCGGGTTTTACGTGTTGGAATTCGGTAACGGTATAAACGCCGCTCTTATACTCGAAAGTAACGCCTTTACGAATGTCGCCTGCCAAAATCTGTGCCATACAATTTTTCTCCTTATATGCAAATATAATTTTTTTCTTTTTATAAAATGAGAAGGTTTCTATCCGTTTTGGACATAAAACTCTTCACTTTTCCGTCTTTCAAAGTAACCGTATCTTCAATACGGATACCGTATTTCCCTGCTTCATACACGCCCGGCTCGTCCGAAAAAACCATCCCGTCTACAAGCTTGCTTTCCCCCCTTGGACTCACCGAAGGAAATTCGTGAACGTTCAATCCGATGCCGTGCCCCAACGAGTGGGTGAACAATTCGCCGTAGCCGTCCTCTTTCAAGGAATCTCTCGCAATCGCATCCGCTTCCTTGCCCGTCATACCCGACGCAATCTTCGCCTTCGCAAGCTCGTGCGCTTTCAAAACGCTCGCGTACGCTTTTTTGAATTCCTCGTGTTTTCCGTCGTCGCCAAAAAGGAAGGTCCTCGTACAATCGGAGCAATATCCATCGACCTTGCAACCAAAGTCAATCAAAATTTCGTCGCCGAATTTGAGCTTTGTCGTCCCCGTTTCGTGATGGGGAACTGCGGCGTGCGCGCCGAACGCAACAATCGTTTCAAAGGACAACCCTTGTGCGCCAAGCTTACGCATATTGTATTCGAGCAAAGCCGCAACTTCCGTTTCCGTCATACCCTCTTTAATTTCGGGCAAGAGCATATTAAACGCGTCTTCGGCAATCTCACAAGCCTTTGCAATACGTTCAAGCTCCCATTCATTCTTCACGGACATCGCTTCGGCGTAAGCCTTGTCGATATTTTCAAACTTCACGCCTGCTTTTTCAAGCGCAAGATACTCCGAATGGGTGGTTTGATCAAAGGAAATACCCACGCTCTTATAAGATGCAAGCCGCTCTTTCAGCTTGTCCTGCTTATACAACACGGGAGTTACGTCCGTACCCGCAAGCAGCTTTTCCGCCGCTTCCATATACCGCATATCCGTGTAGAGGGTTACGCCCGTTTCGTCCACGATAGCGCAACCGTTCTCGGGCTCAATTCCCGTGAGATAGCGAAGCTGATACAAGCAAGAAGTATATACGGCTTCACAGCCCGATAATTGCAATATCTTTTTTCCGTTCGTGAACAGCATATTCTACCTCTTATTGTATATTTTAGCAAAAAATTTCCCTTTCGTCAAGTAGTAGGCGATAATTTTATACGTTAAAGTAAACTTTTTTCATATATTCCGCTTCTTCCGCTTGCATTCCCGCTGATTCACTGACGATATACGGTTCGAGCTTCAACTCTTTAAGCGCTACCGCAAGCGGTTCAAATTCCGGTCCGTAAACGGTATCGTCGAAGGTCAAATGCTTAACTTCCCCCTTCGCAGAGTACATAATTTTCGAGAAATGGGCATGAAAATGTTTCATCCTCTCATAGCCGAGTTCGTCAATCATGTACTGCAAACGGCTCTTGTAATCTTCCACCGTTTTGAGCGAGCCTTGCTCTCTTGCGTTGATATGCCCAAAGTCAATACAGGGCGTAAACACGGAATCAATCTTACAAAAGCGAGTAATCTCTTCCACCGTACCAATCTGCGCGAGCTTGCCCATCGTTTCGGGGCAGAATATCAAATCCTGCATATCGTTCAAATAGATATAATCGCGAAGAATTTTCAAGCGTTCTTCCGTGAGTGCAACCGCTTCTTCACGCGTCGCCTTTCCTTGCGCGGCAGGGTGGAAAACTACGCGCTTACCGCCCATTAATTTGAGCATTTTCGCACTGTCCAATACGTAACCGTAGGACTTCGCCGCCATTTCGTCGTCGGGATTGGCAAAGTTAATGAAATAGGGTGCATGGACGGAAATTTCCACCCCCTCGTTCGCGAATGCCTCGCCGATGGAAATTGCCTTATCCTCGGACATTCTTACCCCTCTGCCAAAGGAGTACTCGAAGCAGTCCAAACCGCGTTTTTTTACGAACGCCGCCGATTCTTCCGTATGCGAAAAGCCTTCCGCATAAAAGCTTTCACAGTTGCCGCTGGGTCCAAATTTAATCATAATTCTCCCCTCTGAATTTTTTATCTATCGTACACATTTTTTTGTAAATTTTATCCGCCATAAGCGCAAAGCCGTAATCGGTGGGATGAAAACCGTCCACGGCAAAATTTTCAGGATGCCGTTTTCCATAAAAGCTTTTTCCCGAAAGGAAATATACGTTGTTATCCCCCTCTTTTTTCGCTTTTAGATACGTGGAACGAATAATTTTTAAACGTTCTTCCCCTTCCTTGTCTCTTGTAATGTCGGGACGGGATATAAACAAAATAGGTGTATTCGGTTGCGCCGCTCTAAACTGCTTATACAACGGATAATGCGTATCCTTCAAATATGCCGCCGTCGGTGCGTTATGGTCGTAATCGCATACGAAAAGAGAGCATTTAATCCCCGCAAGATATTTCACCATCGCCGGCTCTGCTTTTGCTCCACCGCTAAAACCAAGGCTAATGAAGTCTATCCTATTCCGTTTGCAGATAACCCCTTGATAGGTATTGTCGGGACGAGAAGCGCAGCCCCCTTGCGTGATGGACGAGCCATAATAAAGTATCGGCGCAATATCTCGATAGGGATTGAGCTTTTTAACCATAGCCCCTTCCGTCAAGCCAACCGTCAAGCTGTCTATGCGATTATACAACGGGAAATATAAAACGTAATTACGCATATCCCCGGTCAATTGTGCCATAGCTGTAAAGCCTTGTTTATCGGAATGCAACGCCCCGAGATTTGCCACAAATTTTTCGCCCTGCTCCGTCGTTTCAAACAAGGAAAATCCGCAAGCGCCGCTCAACGGCATATGCGCCATTTCCCAAAAATTGCTATACGTTGCGGTGATTTCCAAAACCTTGGAATCCGTGGAAAAGCACATTCTGCCACCCGACGTATGGCGAGAAAGAACCTCTACCCCCTCGCTAACCGAGCGCGCATATTCTGGGCTCAATCGTACAAACCCTTGCGCCTTTTCATCATACTCTATGCCGTATAAAGAAAAACACGGCGAAGGGATGGAATATAACGTTTTCCCCTCTTTTGTGATAGGTTTCTGCCTAGCAAAATTTTTATCTACCTTTTCAATTTCCATAAAATTACTCCCCCATCGTTAACCGAAGAATGTCTTTTTGTAGCTGCGTTTTGAGTTCTTCCACGCTTTGAAATTTTTGAATATCACGCAAATAGCGCACAAAGCGAATCTCTAACGTTTGTCCGTACAAGTCGCCGTGAAAGCCCTCGAAATAGGTTTCCGTAACCACTTTTTCGTTTCCAAAAGTCGGCCGCGCGCCGTAGTTGGTAATCCCCTTGTATTCCTTGCCGTCAACAAGCGCATACGTTTCGTACACGCCGAGTTTTAAGGGAAATTTCTCACTTGGATAGCAAATATTTGCCGTCGGGAAACCGATTGTCCGTCCAACTTGGCGGTCTTTTTCCACCTTGCCGACAAGGAAAAACGGCTCGCTGAGTAAAGCGTTCGCACATTCAACGTCGCCGCTCGCAAGCAAGCCTTTTATCGTGCGAGAGCTGACCTTTTCACCCTCTTTTTCGACAAGCGGAAGAACTTCAACGCGTACACGGGTGGCTTGTTTTATCGCTTCGGGCGTTCCAACCGCCCCTTTCCCAAAACGGAAGTCCTCCCCACAAACAAAGAGTTTGGGGTTAAATTCCGCAATCAATTTCCGCAAAAATTCTTCGGGGGAAAGATCTTTAATCTCTTCAAACGGTAGCTCGAAAACAAAATCAGCGCCGCTATTTTTGAAAATACTTTCACGTTCCGCAAAGGTAAAAAGGCTACCGTCCGTTTTACCGCCGACAATCGTCATAAGGCCTACGGGAAAACCACTCTCTTTTGCACACGCCAAAAGTTGACGGTGTCCGATATGCAAACCGTCAAAGCCGCCGAGCAACATCGCACAGCCGTTTGTAATATCCGTATTTTCCGTTAGCCAAACCGTCTTTAACATAACTTGATCTTCGCCTTTGCCAAGCCTTTTTCTACTTCCGCAACGCCGTAGAATTGCCCTTCCACGAAGAGTTTATACAATCCGTCCTCTTGCGTCGCTGTTACGCGTTGTCCGTTCAATAATTTTTGCGTTTGCGCTTCCGTTACCGATAAGCAATCGAAAGGCAACACCGTTTCGGTAGGAATAATCAAGCTTTCAAGCTCTTCGATGCTTGGATCTTTTTCCAACACGGAAAAATCCACCGCATCGGGGAGCAAAAAGCGACCGCTTTGCGTGCGATTTAATGCGCTCATCACCGCTTTCGTGCCAAGCGCTTCCGCAATATCCCTTGCAAGCGATCGAATGTAAGTACCGCCGCCGCAACGAATTTTTATTTGGAAGGTATCTTCCTTATTTTCCACCCGTCCCAAAAGCTCCATACCATAGATATGCACCTTTTTTGGCGGCAATTCAAACTCTATCCCTGCACGAGCAAGATCGTAGCCCCTTTTCCCGTTAACGTTCTTGGCGCTGTACTTGGGCGGCACTTGCATAATGTCGCCGAAAAAGGTGGGCAAAACCGTCTCAATTTCCTTTTCGCTGGGTACATGCCCCCCATAAACGAGCGTTCCCGTACTGTCGAGCGTGTCTGAATCTACCCCAAAAGTGAACTCCGCAACGTACTCCTTTTCCTTATCCAAAAAGTAGTCGAAAAGTCTTGTTGCGTTCCCTACTCCGACGGGCAAAACGCCGCTTGCAAGCGGATCGAGCGTACCCATATGTCCACAGGGTGCGCCCGTCAACCATTTGAGCTTGTTAACGACCGTCGAAGATACAATCCCCGACGGTTTATTGACGTTAAAAAAGCCGAATTGTTTGATTTTAGGTTCTTTTTTTGCCATTATCTAAGTTCTATACCAAGCTTAAATTTGAGATTGCCGAGAATCTTCTTCACATAGCCGTCCAACGTTTCGGGCGTGAACGCTTTTTCCGTTTGTGCGTCGGGCGTGAACGTGAGGGTGAACGCCATACTCTTCTTACCTGCAGGCACTTGACCGCCGCGATATACGTCGAAAAGCTTTGCTTCCGTCACGTATTTGCAGGAGTGCATCAACACTTCTTCCACTTCTGCGCAGGTGAGTTTTTCGTCCGCAAGGAGCGCAAGGTCACGCTTAACCGCAGGGAATTTCGGCAAGTTCTTGTAACGGATTCGATCGTCCAATTCAATCGCTTCGAGATCGAGCTCGCCAAGGTAAACCTTCTTATCCAAGCCGAGCGAAAGCGCAATGGAAGGATCGAGCTCGCCAATCACACCGACGATTTTGCCGTTCAAAATCACGTTTGCGGAAACGCCGGGGTGCAAATAGGTTTTTTCCGCTCTTTCATAGGTAAACGCCGAGTGGAATACTTCGCCAATGCGTTCCACTGCCCCCTTCATATCGAAGAAATCGTTTTTACCTCCCCAAATACCAAGCACAAGATGCTTGCGTTCTTCGGGTTGTTCGCTTGCCGCCGTATTACGAGGCATATACACGTTCGCCATCTCGAATTCTCTGCCCTCGTCGTTACCGCGGCGAATGTTTCTAACCGCATTCATAAGCATCGAAGGCGCAAGGAAGGTACGCATAACGGAAAGTTCTTCGCTGATGGGATTGAGAATACGCACGGCGTTTCTCTCTGCCGCATCTTCGGGGAGTTTCATCAAGTCGAAATCCTTGGGCGAATAGAAGGAATAGTTATACGCTTCCAAGAAGCCTTGCGTGCAAAGAAGGTTTTTCAAGTGCAATTCCCTCTTTTGTTCGTCAGTCAAGCCGCCACCCGTAACTCTTGCTTGGTCAAGGAAGGTAGGAACGATATGTTCATAACCGTACATACGGATAATTTCTTCCGCAAGGTCGGGATAACCGTCCACGTCGTCACGATAGCCGGGAACGACTACCTTCAACGTATCGCCGTCAATTTCAGGTTGAAAATTCAGTCTTTCCAAAATGCCAACAATTTCTTCGTTGGGAACGGTGATTCCAAGAAGTGCATTGATTTTCGCTACGCTTGCCGTCATCTTACGAGGAGCAAGGTCTGCCGCACAAACGTCTTCGCAAAGCTCCGTCACCTTGCCGCAACCGAGCTCTTCAATCAAATGCAACGCTCTGTCCATACCAAGCGCATTGGTGTATGCGTCCACACCCTTTTCAAAACGAGAAGACGAATCGGACGATTGACCGAGCGCACGAGACGTCTTTCTCACGTTATCACGAGCGAACTTTGCCGATTCGAAGAATACGTTTTTGGTCGTATCCTTGATTTCGCTATTCAAACCGCCCATGATACCTGCGAGTGCAACGGGTTTCGTACCGTCGCAAATCACAAGATTATCCGTCGTAAGCGTGAATTCCTTTTCGTCGAGCGTAACGATTTTTTCGCCGTTTGTTGCTCTGCGTACGATAATCTTTCTACCACCGATATCGTCGGCGTCGAACGCGTGCATCGGCTGCCCCATTTCAAGGAGCACGAAGTTCGTGATGTCGACGATGGGCGAAATGGAACGGATACCCGAAAGCGCAAGGCGCTTTCTCATCCAAGCGGGCGAAACGCCGCCCTGCACGTCCTCCACGTAATGCCCAACGTAACGGGGGCAAAGGTCGGGCGCTTGTACTTCCACTTTGACAGGCGCAGCCGACGTCTTATGCGCCGTGTAGGAAAAATCAGGCACTTTAAAGGGCTTTTTAAGCACCGCTGCAACCTCGCGTGCGATACCCAAAATACATTGACAGTCGGGACGGTTTGCCGTAATGGAAATGTCGAAAATCCAATCGTCAAGTCCAACGATTTTCTTAATATCTTCGCCCACGGGTGCGTCCTTTGCAAGGTCGAGCAAACCGTTCACTTCCGCGCCGGGATAGAAATCGTCGTTGATGCCGAGCTCTTCACCCGAACAAAGCATCCCAAAGGATTCTACGCCACGGAGCTTACCCTTTTTAATCTTTTTGATCCCATCGGGATTCTTTTCAAGCATGGCAGGATTGCTTTCCACAACCGTGGAGTTGTCGAGTGCGCAAGGGGTTTTCATGCCCACGTAAACGTTGGGCGCACCCGTTACAATTTGAATTTCTCTACCATATTCTTCACCGCAGTCCACTACGCAAATTTGCATATGGTCACTGTCGGGATGGGGCGTGAGCGCCTTGACTTCGCCAACCACAACGCGGTTGATTTTTGCGCCAAGATAGGAAAGTTCTTCTACTTCAAAGCCGCAGGAAAAGAGCTTTTCCGCAAGCTCTTGTGCGGTAACGTCTATATCTACGTAATCCTTTAACCAACTGAAAGGTGCTTTCATACTCTTTTCCTCCTCTTAATCCGTAAACTGCTCTAAGAAACGGGTATCGTTCTCGAACAGCGTCTTGATGTTATTAATGCCGTATTTGAGCATAGCGATACGTTCTACGCCCATACCGAATGCAAAGCCGGTGTATTCGTCAGGATCAACACCGCAGTTTTCAAGTACCCTACGGTTTACCATACCTGCGCCGAGAACCTCGATCCAGCCCGTGCCCTTACAAAGACGGCAACCCTTACCGCCGCATTCCGAACAGCTCAAATCGACTTCAACGCTCGGTTCGGTGAACGGGAAATAGGAAGGACGGAGTCTTACTTTCGTCGAGGAAGTGAACATCTTTTTTGCAAACTCCGCAAGCATACCTTGCAAGTCGCAAAGGGTAATCCCCTTATCCACGACAAGCCCTTCCATTTGGTGGAACATCGGCGAGTGCGTAGCGTCGTCGTCCGAACGGAATACTCTGCCGGGCGAAAGAATTTTAATGGGCGGCGCGTCCTTTTCCATAACGCGGATTTGCCCTGCGGACGTCTGCGTGCGGAGCAATAAATTATCCGCAAGATAGAAGGTATCCTGCATATCTCTTGCAGGGTGATCCTTGGGGGTATTGAGCGCAGTGAAATTGTAGTAATCCGTTTCAATTTCAGGGCCTTCGAATACCTTGAACCCCATACCTGCGAAAATATCGATAAGCTCGTTCTTCACAAGCGTAATGGGATGCAAAGCACCCCCTTTATACGCCTTACCGGGCATCGTGATATCGATGCGTTCTTCAGCGTATTTCTTTTCCATTTCCATTTGACGTACGACTGCCGCGCGCGCTTCAAACTTGGATTCCATATCCTGCTTGAACTCGTTGACAACCTTACCGAACACGGGACGATCTTCTTTTGCAAGATCCTTCATCCCACTCATAATCCCTTTAAGTTCGGTTTGGAACTTTACTTTCAATTCGTAAAGCGCCCTGCCCGTTTCCGTCTGCCCCATCGCCGCGGTTATTTCCGAGCGCAAGGCTTCGATTTTTTCTTTCATATTTTGCCTCCGTTTTTAACGTTTGATTTTCAAAATAAAACGCCCTGCGAGCCTTTTTACAAGGCTCGCAGGGCGAACATTCGCGGTACCACCTGCGTTCGTATGGTTATATCCCATACCTTATTTTCGCGGTCACGTCGCGCATACGGCTCTTCCTACCCCCCCTTATGGGCTCAAAAGAGCGGCTCCAAAGCGAAACGGTCGTTTCTCACCGACTTACACACCTTTCAGCCTACGGGTGCGCTCTCTGTTAAGACGGCAGTTGAAAAACACCAACTTTTTCACAGCCTTTTATTTGATTTACTTATCTATTATATCCGTTTTTCTTCGAAAAGTCAACGAATTTCTATTATTTTTGCGCTTTTAACAAATCGCGGATTTCCGCCAAAAGAACGGTGTTTGCCATTGCTTTTTCTTCCGCAAGGCGAGCTTCTTCCGCCGCTTTTTCTGCTGCGATACGTTCTTCTTCCGCCTTTGCCGCTGCTGCCGCTTCAAGCTGCGCCGCATAGATAGCCTTTGCTTCCTTCTTGGAAACCTTTTGCGCTTTGCGGATTGCCTTAATCGCTTTCTTTTCTTCGCTTTGCATCTTTCCTTTCGCATTTTCGCTTGCGTCCTTGATGCTATTGATCGTCTTAACAATAACGAACAGCACGATTGCAATCAAGAAGAAGTTGATAATTGCGCTAATGAATGCACCCCAATCAATGTAGATAGAGTTTGCAAGGTCATACATTACTTTCGTGCCATTTTCACCATTTTGAAGAACGCCATCAATCGTTTGATAGTTCATCGACAACGGAGTAATTGCGCTGTTCAAGCCGTTATCGCCAAGGCAAAGCGCAAGAATCCAGTTAATCAAGGGTTTCAAAATGAAGTTACTCAAGCCGTTTACAATACCCGTAAACGCACCGCCTACGATAACGCCGACAGCCATGTCGAGTACGTTGCCACGAGTGATGAACTTCTTAAATTCGCCGAAAAATCTCTTTACGGCGTTCGGTTTTTTTTCTGCCATAATTCTTACCTCTTTCGTTTTTATTTCTAAAACTATTCTCATTATACTACTCGATAAAAAAAATGTCAACGAAAAAAACGCCGAAAGCGTGTTTTTTCACACTTTCGACGTAATTTTTTTGCAACTTTTTTACTTACAAAATCATTCTTTCGCCAAAGCTTTCTTTTTTAAAGAAACCCCCACCGATTGCAAGGATTTTTCAAGCAGTTCTTCTATCCGTTTCTCATTTTCTTGCGTTTCCTGTTGAAACTGCAAAAGTTCCCGTTCCGTTTCCTTTCTTTCGGCGGATTGCGCGCCCGCACCGTATGCATTGCAAAGCGAGCGCTCAAAATAGAGCAAATCGCGCAAGCTATCCGCTTCGTTTAACGTTATCTCTCTTTTTTCCAGCTTCATTTTTCGTTCCCCTCGGACATGGTATGCCCATTTTTCATTTTTGGCGGTTTTCCGCACAAGAGCGTTTCCAACGCTACGGCGCGTCTTTGATGTTGCTGCGCAAGCGTTTCCATTTCCTTTGCAAGCGTGGTATCTATCAACAATCGAGAATAGATATTCGCCTTCTTTTCCGCAAGCTTTTCCATTTCACAAAGCGCTTGCAAAACCTTCTCTTCCCCTATTCCTTCACAGTTTTTTCGCATAAAAATCCCCCGTAGCCGCAGTATGCGAAAAACGAGGGAATTCTATACTTTATTTTCTTTTTTTACCGTGACGGGCATAATCGCAAATTTCCTGTAAGGTGCAGCCGTCGCAATTCGGTCTTTGCGAATGGCACACCCTTCTGCCATGATAAATGAGCCAATGATGCGCCTTCGACCAATCGGATTTTGGAATCGCTTTACACAAGCCTTCTTCCACGGCAAGCGGCGTTGCACCTTTCGCAAGCCCCAAACGGTTGCTTACGCGAAAAACGTGGGTATCCACGGCAATTGCGTCACCGCCAAACGCCACGGAATACACGACATTCGCCGTCTTTTTGCCCACGCCTGCAAGGCGCATTAAGTTTTCAATCGTATTCGGCACTTCGCCGCCGAATTTATCCAAAATATCCTGCGACGCGGAAAGGATATGCTCCGCTTTCATACGATAAAAACCGCAAGAAAAAATATATTTTTCCAACTCCTTTTGCGAAAGAGTGACCATCGCTTGCGGCGTGTTATACCTTTGAAATAATATCGCCGTGACTTTATTCACGCGCTCGTCCGTGCATTGCGCGGACAAAATAACCGCTACGAGTAATTCGTACGGCGTTGTATATTCGAGCGCAGGTTTTGCGTCCGGATAAAGATTTGCAAGCTCCGCAAGAGCCGTTTTTTTGTCGATTTCTTTCATAATATATTCAGTATACTATAGAGTAATAATACGAACCAGCCCAAAAGCCGTCTTTTTTGCGCTTTACGGCTCGTCATCGTTATAATACGCCAGTATAATTGTTTCCTCCTCACCAAAATCGAAAAATTGCGGCTTTTGGGTGCGGAGCAATTTTCCAACGGACAAATTTTAGACGGACACAAGGCGAAACCGCAGGGCAACCTTGACGGTTTACCGAGGATTTCAACGAAGTAGACGGCAAAATTTGTCGCTCGAAATCTTGGTTCGTTTTATTCTTCTATAGTATAGCACACTTGCGCATATTTTGCAACTCTTTCGCTTTTCCTATCACCTACTTTTCTGAAAAAATATATTCAATGCGTACCTGCCTACCCCGTTTATTCGACGTAAGGTGTTACGTTTAAGTTGCCGTTGGTAAAATTCATTCTATAAAAGCCTTTGAACGAAGTGTATCGCCCCATTTTCAAAATGGCGTTCGCTCTTGCAAACTCCCGTGCCTCAAAACGAACGCAAAGTCCACAACCGATTCTTGCTTCTTTGGGCGTAGGCATCACCGAAGCCGCTACTCCGTAGCTCCTTAGCCGTTCCGCATAATCTAAGCTTTGCGCTCTCGCGCGAAAAACCGCTATTATTATCATTGTCATACGTGCCTCCTTTTCGGAATACTATATTTTATGAATACACGAAAAAAAGAGGTGCCTTATGATCTATTTTGATAACGCCGCTACGGGCGGAAGAAAACCCGAGCAAGTACTCTCCGCCGTCAATGCTTCCCTTCGAGTTTGCGCCAATCCCGGTAGAAGCGGACACAAGCTCTCGCTCGTTTGTGCTTCCAACGTGCAAAAATGTCGGGATACACTCGATCATTTCTTTAACGGTTACGGATACGACCGCGTTGTGTTTACAAAAAACTGCACGGAAGCCTTGAATCTCGCCATTTTTGGAACGCTTAAAAAAGGCGACCACGTCGTTACCACCTGTATGGAGCACAATTCCGTGCTTCGTCCTTTGGAATTTCTCAAAAAAGCGGGCGTAATTGAGTATGACGTTTGCCCTTTATCCAATGGGAATATCACCCCCGAAAGCGTGCGCTCGCTCCTTCGAAAAAACACGCGTATGGTGATTATCACCACTGCTTCAAACGTTACGGGGGCGATCCCCCCTATTAAAAAAATCCGTGCCGCTTTGCCAAAAGACGTGCTTTTGCTTTGCGACGGAGCGCAAGGCGCAGGTCATATCAACATTGATATGCTTGACGCAAGCCTCGATTTTTTAACCGTGGCGGGACATAAGGGGATAATGGGCATTCAGGGAAGTGGTGCGCTTCTCTTTTCCGAGCGTGTAGATATCCAACCGCTTACCTACGGCGGTACGGGATCTATGAGCCTTTCTCTCGATATGCCCGATTTTTATCCCGACGGTTTGGAAGCAGGAACGCTTGCCTATCCTGCGATTGTATCCTTGCTCGAAGGCACGCATTACGTAACCGTCCGTTTAGAGCAAATTGCACACCGCTTGACCGCGCTTACGAAATACCTTATCAACGGTTTATCCGCTTTCAATACCTACGAAATCTTTTCCAAGCCGAATGCTTGCGGCATCGTTGCCTTTCGGCATTCGTCGATACAGTCGGAGTATATTGCAGACACACTGTCAAGTAGGCACAATATCGCCGTGCGCGGCGGTTTGCACTGCGCGCCCTTAATGCACGAAGCGCTCGGCACGCTCGACGGTGGACTTGTCCGCGTTTCCTTCTCACATTTTAACACGGAAAATGAAATTGATAGGCTTCTTCTCGCATTAAAAGAAATCGGTAACCGATAAATTTCGCCGCATACATGGTATGCCCGAATTTTGCTATTGAGCAAAATTCGGGCATGCTTTTTATATATCCTTCAATCTATCCACAACCGCGCGAAGCCGTCTTTTTTGCACCCCGTCCAACATCGGCGCAAAGCTTTGATAAAACGCTTCAATCTCTTCGTTGGAAAGAGTCCCTGCTCGCTTACTCTTTTCCGCTTCGGCGAGAATGCTTTGCAGCATCGAAGCATTACTCCTTCCGTTGTACGCCATGGCAATTTTTTTCGTTAACTCTTCGGCATTTGCCGCCGTTTCCGCATCAGGTGTTTGCGCTTTACTCACTTCCGCCGCTTGTTTGGAATACTCTTTAAAACTGTTCATCTCCGCACCTCCAAATAGAATACTATATCATATTCCGCCCGTCAATTTTCTTGCTACTTTGCGCATATACTGCACTATGGAAGTTTTTATTTTAGTGCTTTTTTATTATCTTTCACAAAATGCGGATTTCGCCGAGAGCGTAAAGCCGTTGATGAATCAATTAAAGGATTCCGAGCAAATGCTCAAATTCTTAAACGATCTTTCCAAATTCTCGGAAACGTTCAGCGCATTCAAGCCAAACGAACAGCCCAAGCAGGAAACCCCGCCGCCTCCCCCTCCCCCGAAGCAAGAAGATAAGTCGGACAACAAAGAAAATCCGCAATCCCCTACGTCGGGAATTGCGGATGAGTTTATTCAAAGTATTTTAGACAGTTATTTAAAAAAAACGTAATTATGCGATAGAAAAACCGCCGTTCACGGGAAGATCAATCCCCGTCACGTAGTCGTTCTCTTCCAAATAGAGAACGGCTTTTGCCACGTCCTCGCCCAAGCCGATACGCCCCATGGGGATTTCCTCTTTGAGCGCCTGCATTTCATCTTCGGAAAAATGCGCGTTCATCGGCGTATCGATAACGCCGGGGGAAACGCAGTTTACGCGAATTTTCGACCAACCAAGCTCTTTGGCAAGCGCTTTTGTAAAGCCGATAAGCGCCGCCTTAGACGCCGAATACACACTTTCACAGCTACCGCCAACTTCCCCCCAAACGGAAGAAATATTGACGATTAAACCGCTTCGATTGTCAATCATTCTCTTCGCCGCTTCACGAGCGCACAAAAATGCACCGCCGACGTTCACAGCCATAAGACGGTTGAATTCTTCATAGCTCACGTCTTGAATTTGCTTTATCAAGGAAACGCCTGCGTTATTCACGAGCACGTCCACCTTCCCCACTTTTTCAAAGAGTGAAACTACGTCCGTTTCGTCTGCAACGTCCGCGCGATATACCGCCACACCGAGCGCCGCCATTTCCGCCGCGCTCTTTTCGTCGCGGGAATAAGTCACGCAAACGCGGTATCCTTTCTTTTGAAATGCGAGCGCAATGCTTTTGCCAATACCGCGCACACCGCCCGTCACCAAAACCGTCTTCATCTCGTACCTGCCTACCTTATTTTCATTAGCAACCCACCGTTGCAATGATTTCCATCGCAATTTGTTCGGGGGATTTTCCATCCACGTCTATAATACAATCGGCTACGCGCTCGTAAATGGGGGCGCGCTGTTCCATAAGCCTTTCCAAACGGATAGAAATACTTTCCGCCGTTTGAAGCAACGGACGACTATCGTCCGTTTTTAAGCGGTTTGCTAGCGTTTCCACACTTGCGCGCAAATAGACAATTTTCCCGTTTGCTTGCAAGGCTTCGCAATTCTCGTTTTTCAATACCACACCGCCGCCCGTAGAAATAACAAGGGCGTCCTTTTGCGCAAGCTCCTTGACTGTTTCCGTTTCCAAATCACGGAAATGCGCTTCGCCGTAATACTCGAAAATATCGGAAATTTTACCGTATCTCTTCACGATCAAATCATCGGTATCATACCAACGCCGACCGGTAATTTCTGCAATTTTTATGCCGACAGTCGTTTTTCCCGAACCCATCATACCGCATAAAATAAGGTTCATAATTTCCCCCGCTTATTTCGATAAACAATCCTTCAAGCCGACAATCGCCGCAATATAGCTGCCGTGTCCAAATCCGCAAACAACCCCTTTGCACACTTCGGAAAGAACGCTCTTGTGGCGGAATTCTTCACGCGCGTGCACGTTGGAAATATGCACTTCCGCAACGGGAATATCAATCGCCGCAATCGCATCGCGAAGAGCATAGCTATAATGGGTGAATGCGCCTGCGTTGAACAAAATTGCGTCGCAGGTTTTATTCAAAAAGGCTTCGTGGAACTTATTGACAAGCTCCCCTTCGATATTGCTTTGATAAAATTCTACGCTGTCGCCGTTTGCTTTACAAAACGCCGCAATCTTTGCGTTGATATCTTCAAGAGTCGCCGAGCCGTAAACGCTCTTTTCGCGCTTGCCCGTGAGATTGAGATTCACTCCGTTGATAACCAAAAATTTCATAATCGTACGTCCTCCGTCAATGATATACCTTTAAATATTTTTCGTATAAGTCTTCTACTTGCTTGGCATTTGGTTGCATATTCAAGTAAATGCAATCCGAATAATAGGCTTGGAAAAAGAGCATTGCCGCACCGTTGAGCGTTTTTAATCCAAGCTCTTTTGCAATGCGCAAGAATTCCGATTCCTTGGGTACGTAAATCAAATCGATCGCCGCCTTTGCACCTGCAAACGCCTTTGCCGTCACAGGGGAAACACCTTCCGTATCGTGCATACCAACGCCTGTGCAATTGATCAAAAGATCAAAGCCGCCCGCTTCGGGCCTGTCCACGGGAGAAATACCGAGTTCTTCGCAAGTTTCAAGCATTTTCTCTCTTCTGCGTTGATACAAATAAACGTCAGAGCCTGCGTTTTTCAAGGCAACCGCCGTACTTCTGCCCGAACCGCCGCCGCCAAGAACAAGCACCCTTTTCCCTTCAAATTCAATCCCCGACGAACGAATCATTTGCAAAAATCCAACTCCGTCGGTGTTGTAGCCCATCCCCGTCGAGTTGAGCACCGTATTTACGGCTCCGTAGGTGAGCGCATCCCCCTTGACGTCGCTTAGATACGCCATTACGTCCCGTTTATAGGGAATGGTGACGTTAAAGCCGTCAAAATCGCCGAGCAAACGGCGCATCGCCCAATCAAAATCTTCCGCCCCGACGGAAAAACGCTCGTATTCGCACGCAACACCGAGCTCTTGCAAAATAAAGCGGTGAATTTTCTCGCTATCCGACTTAGATACGTCTTTTCCAAGCAAACCGAGCCGCAGTTTTTTCGTTTTCATTGCGTACCTGCCCCCTATTAATAGAGTTTTACGCCGATTTTTTCAAAGAAATCGGGGAAGGAAATTGCGCAACATTCAGGGCGATAAATATTCCCTCCGTTTTCACTAGCAATCAATCCAACTGCGCCCGTCATGGCAATTCTATGGTCGAGATAGCTATCTACGTTGCCGCCGATAAGTTTTTCTTTACCACGAATGATAAAGCCGTCGGGCGTTTCCTCACAATCGCCGCCAAGATTATTGATAAGCTCTGTCGTCGTGCGGATTCTATCGCTTTCCTTTACACGAAGCTCTTTCGCCCCCGTAATGCGGGTTTCACCGTCCGCAAATGCGCAAAGTAGCGCCACGAGCGGAAGCTCGTCTATCATCGAGGGAACGTCTTCCGACGAAAGGGTAATCGCGCGCATATTCGACTTTTGCACAAGAATATCCGCCGTTTCTTCACCGCCCGAAATACGGCGGTTCAGCAAGGAATATTTTACCCCCAAACGGTCAAAAGCCGTCAAGATACCCGTTCTCGTGGGGTTGATCCCCACGTTTTTGCAAAGGGTTTCCCCCTTCAATGCGCCAAGCGCCATAAAGTACGCCGCCGAAGACACGTCCGAGGGCACGCATACGTCAATGGCTTTGAGCGCACTCTCTTTCACGATAACGCTATTGCCGTCCACTTGAATATTTGCCCCCATTGCGGCAAGCATACGTTCCGTATGGTCACGAGATTTTACAGGCTCGGTTACTCTCGTTTCACCGTTTGCGGAAATCCCTGCCAAAAGCACCGCACTCTTTACCTGCGCGGAAGCAATTTTCAATTCCACGTCCGCACCCTGCAAGGGGGACGGAGAAACGTATACGGGAGCGTGTCCGTCCGTCGTTTTTACGTTTGCGCCAAGCAACGCCAAGGGTTCGGCTACACGCTTCATTGGGCGGGACGAAAGGGATTCGTCCCCGTAGAGCATCGCATCAATTTTCTTACCTGCGACGTATCCCGTCAACAGTCGAATGGTCGTCCCCGAGTTTCCGCAGTTGAGTTCCCTACCGCGGCGGAAATGGGGAGTACCGCTCACGCGAAGGGTGGTACCGTCCACGTCGATTTTTGCGCCAAGCGAGCGCATACAGCTACAAGTAGACAAGCAGTCTTCGCCCATGAGCGCATTGGTAATGACGGCTTCGCCGTCCGCGCCGCCGTTAAGCATAATAGCGCGGTGGGTAACCGACTTATCGCCGGGAAGCTCAAATTCCCCTTCAAAGCAAGCTCTTCCGTCTATTCGTTGCATACCTGCCCCTCCCTTTTACTTTTTTCTTCTCTCTCTATTCTCGATTTTTCAATACGCCGCCTTGACAAGTGCGGCTTTATATTCTTCGAACGGCAACGAAAATACCGTCCATTTTCCTTTTGCTTTTGCCACCGACATTTTTATTTTTCCATCGTCGGCGTTCTTTTTGTCCGAACGAGCCTTTTCCGCATCCGCTTCGATATGCGACAAATCCAACGGCGCATTCGGCGCTATTTGAATCGTCTTTTCTACGATTGCAAGCAATCTTTCCCCATATTCCTTTTCGCAAACGCCCGCTTCGATTGCCATACGAGTTTCAAAAAGCATTCCGTATAGCACGCTTTCGCCGTGGGAAAGTCCGCTCGTAAGCTCAACGGCGTGTCCCGTCGTATGCCCAACGTTCAAAGAACGGCGCTCGCCGCCTTCCTTCTCGTCCGCCTCCACCACTTTCGCCTTGTGACAAATACAATCGGTGATAAGCTTCGTCAAAAACGAAAGGTTGATAAACTTATCTTCTTTCCCTTCAATCAAATCAAAAATTTCACTGTTCAACGCCGCATACTTGACAATTTCACCAACGCCGCACTTGATTTCCCTCGCAGGCAAGGTTTGCAAGAAAGTGGGATCGACAAGCACTTCACAAGGCTGATAGAACGCCCCGACAACGTTTTTCACGCCGCCGAGATCCACCGCCGTTTTACCGCCCACGCTACTATCCACTTGTGCAAGCAAGGTTGTGGGAATTTGCACGCAGGAAATACCGCGCATATAGAGCGCCGCAGCCAAGCCGCCGATGTCGCCGACTACGCCGCCGCCTACCGCAAACAAACGAGAGGTTCGATGCAACCCTGCCCCCGTCATTTTCTCTAAAATGGCATAGAGAGAAGGGAACGTTTTATTCTCTTCCCCTGCGGGCAACACAAAAATTTCTACGCCGTCAAACCATTTTTTAAACCATTGCGAATAGAGCGCGTAAACGTTGCTATCCGTCACGACAAAATTCTTTTGTCCCTGCGTAAGCGCAGGCAATCTATTTTCAATAACGTCCGTTCCGACGTATATTCTGCCTTCCAGCGAAGGCGTTTTCAAGGTGATACTTTCCATAATTTTCTCTTTAAGGAAGCTGCTCGTAACGAGCCTTAACCTGCGACATTGTATCGCCGCCAAGGCGTTTTGCAACTGCATTCGCGAGCGTTTCCGCCACCACTGCTTCCGCAATGATTTTGAGCGCAAAAATAGCGCAAGCGTCACTGCGTTCGGATGCGGCAACCGCTTTTTCTTTCGTGCCGTATTCCACCGTTTGCAAGCCTTTCATCAAGGTGGGAATAGGTTTCATCGCTATGCGAAGAATAATTTCTTCGCCGTTGCTCATTCCACCTTCAATACCGCCTGCACGGTTGGTCGTACGGTAAAAGCCCTTGCTTTCGTCATAGTAAATTTCGTCGTGAATTTCCCTGCCGCTTGCACTGCCAACGGCAAAGCCTGTGCCGACTTCCACCCCTTTGACCGCTTGAATACTCATCAAGCCTTGTGCAAGCTGTGCGTCTAATTTTTCCGCATACGTCATAACGTTGCCAAAGCCGCTCTTCAAGCCTTTCACGCGGATTTCCACAATACCGCCTGCCGTATCGCCGTCCTTTCTAATCTGTGCGATTTTCGCCTTGGCTTGCTCTTCCGCTTGTATATCGAGCATACCCGTCTCGGTGGTATTTGCACGAAGCAAATCGTTAAACTCGTACCTGCCCCCGTCTTTTATACCGCAAATCTCGCAAACGTAACCGCCAATTTCCACGCCGAGTGCCGACAAATATTGACGGTATACACCGCCTGCCGCCACGCGAATTGCCGTTTCTCGTGCGGAAGCACGCTCCAAAATATTTCGCGCGTCTTCCTGCTCGAATTTGAGCATTCCCGTCAAATCCGCATGCCCCGGACGCACCTTGGTGAGCTGCTTTTTTGCCATCGCTTCTTGATCGCAAGCCTCGGGCGACATACAGTTTTCCCAATTTGCAAAATCCTTGTTATAAATGCAAAGGGTTACGGGACTACCGAGCGTTTCGCCGTTGCGCACGCCCGTCAAGATTTCCGCTCTATCCTTTTCGATTTTTTGACGAGCTCCGCGACCATAGCCGCTTTGACGAAGCGCAAGCGCTTCGTTGATCTTGTCCATATTAAGGGACAAATGTGCAGGTAAACCCTCAATAATCGCAACCAAAGCTTTGCCGTGCGATTCCCCTGCCGTCGTCAATTTCATAAAATCTCACCTACCTTTATCTCATCGCCAAAACGTAGTTTCCGCCGATATAATCCACCGTTACGCGTTGATTATTGCGAATTCTGCCGAGCAAAATTTCTTCGGAAAGTCTATCTTCTACACGGCGTTGAATGATTCTCTTTAACGGTCTTGCGCCGTACAATGCGTCGTAACCTTCTTCCACAAGCGCTTTGAGCGCAGGCTCGGTTACCGTCAAAATAATACCGCGCTGTTCAAGCAAGCGTTTCGACAAGCCTTCGACAAGCTTCACGCCGATGCGAATGCAATCCGCCATAGACAAACGGTGGAATACGATGATATCGTCCATACGATTCAAGAATTCCGGACGGAACTTGTCCTTCAACGTCTTGGTAATATTTTCTTTCATTGATTCGTATTGACGTTCATTCACGCCGCCGCCACTTCTATCGTCGCTGCCAAACCCGTACACACCCGTGCGTTGGGTTTCCGTTTCCGTTGCGCCTGCGTTGGACGTGAGAATGATCACGGCGTTTTTAAAACTAACCGTTCTTCCCTTGCTATCCGTCAATCGCCCGTCGTCCAAAATTTGCAAAAGCAGGTTGAAAACGTCAGGATGCGCCTTTTCAATTTCGTCGAAAAGAATAACGCAATAGGGTTTGGTACGGACTTTGTCCGTAAGCTGTCCCGTCGAAAGATCCTCGTAGCCCACGTATCCCGGGGGCGCGCCGATGAGCTTGGAAATGGATTGCTTTTCCATATATTCGCTCATATCCAATCGAATCATTTGCTCTTCCGAACCGAAAAGCGCTTCCGCCAATGCCTTGCAAAGGTCGGTTTTACCTACGCCGGTAGGCCCGACGAAAATGAACGAGCCGATGGGACGGGAAGGATCTTTCAGCCCTGCGCGCGCACGGCGAATTGCCTTCGAAACCGCACAAACCGCTTCGTTTTGTCCAATGATACGCTTATGCAAGTCTTCTTCAAGGCGCATGAGCTTTTCGCCTTCTTCCTGCGTAATTTTCAAAAGCGGAATGCGCATTCTCGCACTAACGATTGCCGCAACGTGCTCACTGCCGATGCCGCTTCTGCCGTCGGGCAAGCGTTTGGGGGATTGCGCCTGTTCCAAAGCACGGATTTTATCTTCCGCAAGCTTTTTGCGTTTCAAAGCCTCCGTCGCCAAGGCGTTTTCGCCACGGTTGTAATGCATGATGCGCTCTTCTTCAAGGATTTGTACTTCCTTTCTCGCTTCTTGCATTTCTACGCCGCCGCCCTCTTCTACAATGCGCACGCGCGCCGCCGCCTCGTCCACAAGGTCGATTGCCTTATCCGGCAAAAATCTATCGTTTATGTAGCGGGTGGAAAGCTTGACCGCCGCCTCAATGGCTTCGTCCGTAATGACGATGCCGTGGTGTTCTTCATATTTGGGGCGCAAGCCCTTGATGATTTCAATCGTATCTTTTTCGGACGGCTCTTCCACGTACACGGGAGTGAAACGGCGCTCCAAAGCGCTATCCTTTTCGATGTATTTGCGGTATTCTTCAATCGTCGTTGCGCCGATGATTTGCAAATCCCCACGCGCGAGCATAGGCTTTAAGATATTCGCCGCATCCATATTACTATCCGCCGAACCGCCTGCACCCACGAGCGTATGAATCTCGTCGATAAAGAGTACGATATCTTGATTCTTTACAACGGTATCAATTAAATTCTTCAACTTCTCTTCGAAGTCGCCGCGATAGCGCGTACCTGCCAACATCCCCGGTAAATCCACCGAGAAAATCGTCTTATTATAAAGCTGTGCAGGCACTTCGCCCTTGACGATAAGCTGCGAAAGTCCTTCGACAATCGCACTCTTACCAACGCCGGGCTCACCCACGAGTACGGGGTTATTTTTTAAACGGCGGGAGAGTACTTGCACGACCTTTTCAATCTCTTTTTGACGACCGATAACGGGGTCCATTTTGCCCTTTTTCGCACGTTCCGTCATATCGATACCGCAGTCGGGCAAAGCCTCTTCGCCCTTCTTTAAGCTCTTCTTCATCTTTTGCGAATTATCCGTCATTACGGCGTTTTGCGCTTGGTCGAAAGAGGACGTACTTGCGCCGCCCGAATAGCTATCCGTCAAGGGATTGAGCGAATCGCCGCTCTTTTCTTCAAGCTCACCGCTCTTTTTGCGATAGATCATCACGCGAATCGCCGATTCGGCGTCTTGCTTCAAATCTTCCAAGGACGCCATCGTAGCGAGAAAACGAGCCGCGCGGCTCTTGGGCATTTTCAAAATTTCATACAGCATATGCGCCGTGCTTGCAAGCATTCCTTCCGCCTGCGCCGCATTCACCGCGCTTTCGTATATTTTTTGCGTATTGGGCGTCATGCCTTTTCCCGAATAATTTTTATCCACACATTTTATGAAAAGCTTAGAATACTGCTCAGGTGTAACACAACAGCCCGTAAGAATTTTGTAGGCATCGCATTCGGGAAGCTGCAAAAATGCGTAAATAAAATGCTCACTGCCGATAAAGGAAGTACCCGCAACAGCCGCAGCCGCTTCGTTTGCAAGCTTAAATGCTTTCTTGAAATTTTCCGTTGTCTTAGACAAAGGTTGCATAACCCTCTCCTATTGCGTTTTTAACGCCGATTATTTTCGTTTCACTAAAACCATTTCGGGCAATACCGTCCCGACGATTTCCGCACGCGATTCGTCGCATTTTTTCTCACTTGCTCGAAGCAAGTCGTTGCTAACTCGAATGGACGCAGGGCGCATATCGTTGAACAGCCTGTCAAACCCTTTCTTGTCAATCATATCAAAGAAACCAAGCGTTGCGCCGAAACGCACCTCCGACATCTTTTCCTTAAACTCTGCAAAAGGCAACACCGCACAGTTTGTGAGCACGCCGTACGCACGCAAGCACTTGTCTTTGAGCGTTGTACCCAAAGCTCTCTTTAACTCCGCTTCCGCATCGTACTCCTTTTCGGCAAGCTCCATCGTCATACGGGTAACTTTTTCTAACAGCTCTTGCTCCGAAAGTCCCAAAGTCCGTTCGTTGCTCACTTGATAGAGATACCCTTCCGAACTCGTGCCTTCCCCGTACGCACCACGGACGGTAAGCCCTTCGCTACGGATAGACGGCAACATCTTTTTGAGTTCGCCGTTCATGGAAAGCGCAGGCAGGAAAATCATAACCGACGCGCGCATTCCCGTGCCGAGATTGCTCGGACAAGCGGTGATATACCCCAATTTATCGTCGAAGGCAAAATCGTAAGTCGAGCCCAAACCGTCGTCGATTGCGCTAATGCGCTCATACGCCTTCGTAAGTTGAAAACCACTGCAAATGTACTGCTCGCGAAGGTGGTCTTCTTCGTTCACCATAATCGAAATGCTTTCCTCGTCATCGTAGATAAACGCCGCGCCGCTCTTGCTTTTCAATAACGCAGGACTAATCAAATGCTGCTCTAAAAGCAATTTTGCGCTCTGCGGATCGAGATCCGACATTTTATATTTGGTGAAAGCGAGATATTCTTGTTTCAAAAGGCGAGCCTTTCTCGCCGAAAGCTTGGAAACCAAATATTGATTTTCCACTTCAAACTTTTTTAAGCCCTCGCCTACGAGATACACGATATCCTCCGCTTGCATCTCGTCCATCTTTCTAGGGAAGGGATATGCAGCGAAATTTCTCGCCAAACGAATGCGCGTAGAGGTGACTATTTCTTGAGCAAAATCCGCGGTGTATGCCATACGAACTCCTCCTCCACTACGCCGTTGCTACGCATCATGGAAAGCTTATCCGCATATCCTTTTGCGTCCTCGTAGTTATTCTCTCTTTGCAATTTTGCAATAATCATAATAAGCTCGTTGCATTGACGGTCGAAGCGCGCTTTTCCCATCGCTTCCTTTCGAAGCTGCGCGTCGTAGACCGCACCGCCGAGCGAGTTTTCTTCTTCGTATTCTAAGGGCGGCGTTTTTCCGTTATGCCCTTGTTCCCCTTGCATTTTTATGACGACGGGCGTGATACTACCCTTCATCGTGCGGTAACAATACGCGCAACCGACGAGCTTCGTTTTGGAAAACTCTTCCACCGTCGTGCCGCAATACGGACACGCAGGCAAAGACGCCTCGTCCGTAGCACCCTCGACGAAAAAGCGAGCTTGATAGCATTCCATGCAGTAATATTCCACGGTTTTTACCCCGTTTCTTGTTAGCTCGTACGTCTTCGTAGCTTCATTTTTTTTGCAATAACCGCACCGCATACAAACTCCCCGTTACGCCTGTTCTTCTTTGCTTTCTTTTTCCGCTTTTTTCTTCTTATCAAAGCGAGATCTAAACACTTCCCAAAGCACTTCCACCACCTGTAAAGGTATGCCGATTAGGAATGTCAAGCCTAAAAACTGCGTTTCAATACCATAATGCTTGAACACTTGCACAAGCGTTAAAAACACACTCAAAATCGCCGTCCAAATCAAGGCGGAAATCACAATCCCTTTTACCACGCGGTATTTCCATCTCGTCGAGAATACGGTCAAAACGATAGAGTTTACCGCCAACGCATAAATAAAAGCCAACCACCAAGGGCCGCGTCCGGGCGCAAATACTTCCAACAACACGAAAACGCTAATCATTGCAAGCCAAACGATCCCGCTTGCAAGCAGCATAATCATCGTATGCGAAAATTTCGAGCGTTTTACCGTCTTCTTCGCAGGTCTTTCTTCCCCAACGAGATCGTTCAAAGTTACCCCGTAGAGCTCGGCGAGCTGCATCAAGGTATAAACGTCGGGTACACCGTTGCCCGATTCCCACTTGGAAACGGACTTGTCCGAATAGTTGATCTTCTCGGCAAGCTCCGCTTGCGTTAAGCCTGCCTCCTTACGGTAATACATGAGATTTTTTGCAATCTTTTTGTTGATTTCGATATTATTATCCATACTACTATAATAGCATTTTTTTCTTTCTTCGTCAAGTGCGTACGCCTATTTTTCACTTAATTTCCTACATTATTTATTCGCGAGCGCACACGCAAGGGGGAAAATCACTATTTTTCGACAAAAAAATGCAAAATGGGCATACCATGTACGCGTTGAATGAAAAAACCGAACCGTTTCTACACGGTTCGGCTATCAAGTCGATTTTTGTGAAATTTTTAGTAAGCTCTTGCGTAAACGATAACGTGCTCGGCTTTTTTACCGCAAACTGCGCAGGTTTCCGCACTTTCGCCTTCCGCATAAACACGCGCCGTCGCACCCGTTTGTTCCTTAATTTTATCTTCACAAGCACGGCATCCGCACCAACCTGCTTTCACGAAGTTGCCTGCGTCTACGCCTGCAAGGATACCTTGCATATCGTCCGCATAAACGATGCGTTCGTCGCGGCGTTTCTTTGCCGCTTCCAACATATTCTTTTGCACGTCGGCAAGCAACGCTTTCACACCGTCTGCCGCATTTTCCAAAGGCATTTCCACCTTTTCAAGGGTATCTCTGCGCGCACAAAGCATTTTGCCTGCTTCGATATCACGAGGACCAAGCTCAATACGCACGGGAACACCTTTCATTTCCCATTCGTTGAACTTCCAACCAGGACTATTATCCGTTGCGTCGAGCGTTACTCTTACGCCTGCTTTTTCAAGCTCCGCTTTGAGTTCTTCGCACTTTTCCATAACGCCGCCCTTTCTTGCCGCAATGGGTACGATAACGCATTGAATGGGAGCAACTACGGGCGGGAATACCAAGCCGCGTTCGTCGCCGTGCGTCATAATAATCGCACCAATCAAACGGGTGGATACGCCGAACGAAGTCGTGTATGCCGTTTGCAAGCTGCCTTCCGTGCCTTGGAACTCGATATTGAACGCCTTTGCGAAGTTTTGACCAAGATAATGGGAAGTACCCGACTGCAAACTCTTACCGTCACGCATCATCGCTTCCATCGTGTAGGTTGCAACCGCACCTGCAAAACGTTCCTTTTCCGTCTTTCTGCCCGTGAGAACGGGGATTGCAAGACAGTTTTCCATAAATTCTTTATACAAGTTGAGCATTGCAAGCGTAAATTCTTCCGCTTCTTCCGCCGTCACGTGCGCCGTGTGCCCTTCGTGCCACAAGAACTCGCTCGTACGAAGGAAAGGACGGGTGGTTTTTTCCCAACGCATAACGTTACACCATTGATTTACCTTCATAGGCAAATCACGGTAGGACTGTATCCACTTCGCCATCATCGTGCCGATAATCGTTTCGGAAGTAGGACGGATTGCCAAAGGCTCGGTAAGCTCTTCGCCGCCTGCGTGCGTTACTACGGCAACCTCGGGTGCAAAGCCTTCTACGTGCTCCGCTTCCTTCGTAAAATAGCTCATGGGAATGAGAAGGGGGAAATATGCGTTTTGTACGCCCTGCGCCGCAAAGCGCACATTCAATTCCTTTTGAATGTTTTCCCAAATTGCATAGCCGTACGGACGAATAACCATCGTACCCTTTACAGGGCCGTAATCGACAAGCTTCGTCTTCAACACAACGTCTGTGTACCACTGCGGAAAATCCGCGTTGATGTCGGCTATTTGTTCTACAAATTGATTCTCTTTCGCCATAAAATTACCTCTTTACCTCATACGCGGACTCGCCGCGCCCATCTTCTTCCTATTATACAAGGAAACGGCGGATTTTTCAAGCGTTTTGCCCTACTTTTCTCGCCGTTTATCAAAATACTTTATTATTTGCCAAAAATTTCCTTATAGGATGCGATGCATTTGTTGATAATTTCCATCGCTTCATCGCGGTGGCAAACTTCTTTCACCGTCGTCTTTTTATGCTCCAACGACTTATACACTTCAAAAAAGTGCATCATTTCTTCAAAGATATGCTTGGGAAGCTCTTGGATGTCGTAATAGTTATTATAGGTGGGATCGCCAAAGGGAATTGCAATAATTTTCTCATCCAACGAACCGCCGTCAATCATCTTCAACACCCCAATCGGGTAACAGCGAACGAGCGTCCCGGGGAAGATGGTTTCACCACTTAACACAAGCACGTCCAAAGGGTCGCTATCCTCCGCAAACGTTCTGGGGATAAAGCCGTAATTTGCAGGATATACGGTAGACGTATACAAAACACGGTCAAGCTTCAAAAGCCCCGTTTCCTTATCGAGTTCATACTTTGCCTTACAACCTTTAGGTATCTCGATATATGCCTCAAAGGTCTTCGCCGTGATACGGCTAGGCGAAATGTCGTGCCAAATATTCATAATAATACCTCTTTATTTCCTCTTGTCGTCTTATTTTATCACATTCTTAAAAAGAATGCAAGAAACGGACGAGCCTTTTTTTCGTTTTTTACAAAAAAGTCTTGTTTTTGCATTTCAACGCATACCTGCCCCCTTGTTTTTACATTTTTCGCAATTCTTATGGTGTAAAATGGGACTTCTCTATCTATAAAAAATGTAAATTTTATCCCTTTTGCAAGGAAATATCCGCCGACTGCACGGTGACGTTGCCTTCCGTTTTCGATCCCCAACTATCATTCATAGAGTTAACCACACGGACGCTTGCGCTCGTACCTTCCTCACAGCGGATAAACGTCGATATTTCTTCCTTAAATTTCGTTCCGCTAAACAACAAATTCGTCGTCGGATAAACGATCCCCTCTTCCTTGATATTATCAAAATGCAAGGAATTGTCCTTCAACGTGCAATTTATAAAACGTACGTTATCCACGGGGGAAATCGACCAAAGCAATCTGCGGATAGTTTCCGCTTCCACCACCACGTTTTCAAACGTCAAATTCTCTTGCACGGGCGGGGTGGCATAGGGATAATAGCTGCGCGAATATTCGTCCTTATCAAAGTGAATGGAAAAGGCAATCGAGCGATTTTTTTGTAAATAAATATCCTTGAAATGGATATTTCTGCACCCTGCGCCGTACGTTACTCCTTCTTGTACAACCGCCCAAACGATGCCGTCGTATTCCTTTTCGCCCTTTTCGTGCGTCGGACGGGTTACGGACTTGTATTTCTTTCCGTCAACGGGCATATACACGCGATAAAGGCGGTTGTTGGATACTACCGTGTCGGAGCGTTGTACGACCATACCTTCGCGCCAATCCGTCCAAGCGCCCGCCAAAATTCGGCAAAAATAACCGACGGTCGCGTCTGCATTCAAATCGTAGCAATCTTCAATTAAGCCGTTTTCTATCCACCCAAGCTCGGGGTTAGACGTAACGTAATCGTGACCGTTGAGCGCAATGGGATCGTCGTAGGTGCGGAACAAACCGTGGCGCACCACAAACTTATTTCCTCTTCCGAAATGAACGGCGTCCTTCATGCCCTCGATACGAAGATTTTCAAGCAGTACGTTTTCAAATGTACAAATATGTATACCGAAATCTTCTACGGGCAAATCGTAACATTCAAAATTGAGAATTTGCAAATTCTTCACGTAGAAGAAAGAACAATGCCCACGCAAGCCCAAAATAATTCTTTTACTGTTTTGCCCTTTCTTAGTGGAAATAACGCCGTTGCAAATAAGGTGCAAGCCGACGATTTTTATGTTCTTATTATACGTTTTCGTATAAGCACCGCTATTGACAAAGACGTAGCCGATTTCCTCG
The DNA here is from genome assembly GCA_017505465.1 of Clostridia bacterium. Lineage (GTDB taxonomy): Bacteria > Bacillota > Clostridia > Christensenellales > Borkfalkiaceae > Scatosoma. The sequence continues at coordinate 79,659 of JAFVPE010000020.1, forward strand.
GGATTCGCAATTCTTTTCAAACGCGCGCCTGCGCAAAAATAAAGGGAAGTGTCATCCCCTAAAACCACTTGATCGGCAATTTCATAAACGCCGGGCTGATCCACGTAAATATCGCCGCCGCCCTCCACCGCTTTTTGCAAGGCAAGAGCATTCGCAAAGCCGTCGTTTTCAACCTTAAAGCCGTAATCCGCCGCAATTTTCATGTTCTTATCCCCCTAAAAAGCTTGTATATGTTATAGTATAGCACAACTTTTCCCCTTTTGCAATATTTTGAATGCAAAAAAGGACGCCCGTTTGGACGTCCTTTTTATGAAAATTGTTCTATTATTATACGGCGCAGAAGGAGGGATTACTCGCTTTGCTCGTAGCGTCGTCGCTCGTCAGCTCTCGCCCTCTATTCTTTCTTTTCATTTCTCGCTCCTCGCGCGAACCCTCGGCAATTCGACGAACCGAGCAGTTCTCCTTCTACACCAAAAAAGGACGCCCGTTTGGACGTCCTTTTTATGAAAATTGTTCCATTATTATACGGCGCAGAAGAAGGCATTACTCGCTTTGCTCGTAGCGTCGTC
>JAFVPE010000021.1 GCA_017505465.1 Clostridia bacterium
ACGTGGGAACAGTGTTAACAAGAGCACGGATTAGCACCGTTTCTGGACACGAAAGCCCCTAAAATCACCCGAAATTACACAAAAAATCTATGCATATGCGTTCGGGACACTGCATTTACAAGACCGAATATTTTTTCTTTAAAATCATCAAAAAAGCCTTGAAACAAGCGGGTTTTTGTTCATAAGGACAAAAAGTGAACACTGGGGTAAAACCGATACGGAACAGATGGGTTTAAGAAAAAAGTCATTACGGAAAGAATGCCGTAATGACTTTTTTCTACTATAATAAACCAATTTTTTTCAACAATTATTATGATTCAATAACTGCGATATATCGTATTTCTTTTGTTTTTAATTTAGCGCATTAATTAATCATCAGACGATGATTTCTACTTTGTACAAGCAGCTCCACGCGGTCTTTTATCCACCGCAATTTTATAATTCTCCTTGCTAAATCGTATTGCTTTTGTGATTTTTATCTTTTTACATTATAGGCAGAGGTGGATTCGAAGCGTATCAACCACTCTCAATCCCTTTATTTTAAAGGGATTCCAAGCCTTGTCCCACCACCGTCCCAAGGAATATTATTCATAACCATACGAGACTCGAAACCTATTAGCAAACCACTGAACCCCTTTATTTCAAAGACTTTCAGTGGTTATCAACTAATCTTTTCCCCATTCATTTTCCATCAAAAATATCTTGGATGGTTTTTATTCTTCATAGTAATGCAAATAATTAATGCCTTTTTTTAAAACTTAATTGAAATCAATAAAATTCTTCTTCCAACATCGCGCAAAGGCAATGATATATGGGCAAATGCAATTCCTGCACCTTGTACGTTTCCTTTTCAAACACAACAATCGATACGTCTGCAATCTCTTTCAGTCTGCCTCCTATATCGCCGCATATACACAGTTGTTAGAGTTTCCTGAAGTAGAAAATGCTACCAACACGTCATTTTCCTTTCCAAATACATTTACCTGTTGCGCAAACGTAAACATAGGGTCTTTGTCGTTTTGATAAGCCGTCGAAAATGCTGTATGCCCACAAAGAGAGATTACAGGTAATTATATCACGAATTTCCGCAAAATTTACAACGTTACCCCAGGCGAATGGCGCAGGCGTGTTCGAGGAAAACAAACTAAGGTGTAATTATTCTTGACGCCACCTGTGACGGGTTGCACTTTACCGTTTGATAAAACTTGTTTATTTTAATCAATTATTCAAAAAAAAGCATTTATGCGTTCTGCATAAATGCCTTTTTATTAAGTGGTGTTTTTACTTTTAGTCTTTAAAATAACCGATATTGCTGCCTGCGCTTTCCTTAAATCTAAAATTGCAAATGGAAGCTACCAAGGGATAAATACCAAAGGTAACGATAGCAAGGAAGAAGTAAGCACAAGTTCTCGGCTTCCAGCCGTTGGTTTCAAAGAGGTATGGTTAATAATAAAACTACCAATAAAGCCCAAGAAGAAAGTAAGTAAGAAACGAACAAGATTATTGTTTTACATAAAAAACAACCTTCAAAATATTTTGTAATATTATTATACATCAACCGCTATATATCGTCAAGTATTTTACAACAATTTGTTAAGACATATTTATATCGTATTTTTTACTTTCTTTTCTTGTCTTTTCACAATTCAACGCGTACATGGTAACTTCATTTTTGCTTCTAAACGGACATACAAGACTATCCTTATCTCAATACCGCAATCGAATAAGGCTGCATAGTCAGCGTCGAGCCGTTTATCGCGCTTTGCCCATAAACGTTGAGCGTATCGCAAAGCTTCAAGTTTTCCCCGTATACGGAAACATCCACCGTCTTTTCTTCATAATCGGAAAGGTTCAGGATAATAACCACCGATTTCCCTTCATACGTTTTCTTCATCGCCGCAATATACCCATCGGACGACGTAAGTTTTTCCACCACACCTCTGGCGATTTCAGGATGTTTATTGCGAATCTTCATAGCTTGCTTATAATAATTGAGGATAGAACCTGCATCCGCCTGCTGATCGGCTACGCTGGGATAAATGTAGGAGTTTTTATCCACTTTAATGCCTTCAGGCGGCATATACGTCCAACCGTGATAAACCCCGTCCTGCCAATACATTGCTATACGTTTCGTGGGATCGATTTCGTCGTTTGCGTTCGTCATACCGATTTCATCACCATAGTACACAAACACGTTGCCGTTCATCATAGACAGCAAGCCTGCCGCCATCTTCACCGTATCCCCCACCAAAAATTTACCTGCGCGCGCAGTATCGTGATTACAAAGGAAGGGCGCCATACTGCCGACGTCGTAGACCTTTTGATAGTCCAACAGCATATCCACGTAATAATCGCCAGGTTTAGAGCGCAAAGACGAGAAGGTACTGCGAATTTTCCCGTCCCCTTGAGAAGTCGTGAAGGTAAAGCAACTGTCAATACCGCTCTCATAGTAAGCGCGGATTTGCGCATCCGTTCCTTCCCACACCTCGCCAACGATATACGCGTCTTCTTTAATGGAATCTACCGTATCGTTGATAAAGGATAAAAACTCTACGTTTTTCTTGACGTTTCCCGTATAAAAACTCGTGCAAGCATCCAAACGGAAACCGTCCACGTCCATATCGTTCAGCCAAAATTCCACGATATTTTCAATTTCATCGCGTACCTGGGTGCTGTCAAGGTTCAAATCGGGCATATTATCCGAGAAACGACACTCGTAATAATACGAGGTATTCGGTACGGGTTTATACCCCGACTGCGCCGTTTGCGAAAAGTTATAATACTCGATATATTTTGCATTTTCTCCGCTCGTCTCTCCGTTTTTGAGCGCGGTCGTTGCTTTCCTAAACCACTCGTTCGAGCTAGAACTATGGTTAAGTACGAGGTCGACGATGACGTTGATTCCCTTCTCGTGCGCCGCCTTTATCATCGATTTGAAATCCTCGTTCGTGCCGTATTCCTTATCGATTGTATAATAATCCACGACGTCGTATTTATGATAGGTTTGCGATTGACAAACTGGCATCAGCCAAATACCGTTGAAGCCCATTTCGGAAATGTAATCGAGCTTTTGCTCCAAGCCTTTTAAATCCCCGATACCGTCGTTATTCGAATCGTAATATGAACGCACGAAGACTTCGTACCAGTTACGATAATTATCGTCGATAATATTCAATTTTTCCTCATCGACGTCAACGCTCGAATCGACTTGCTTTTTCTCGCAACCGAATAGGGTACAAGCGAAAAATAACATCGTCGCAGCCAAAATCAGATGCAACCATTTCTTACTTTTCATCTCTTTTAACACAGCGCCCGAAACTATAAGCTTCGAGCGCCTCCTCCTCTTTATTCATTATTTGCAAAATGCAGGGGGGGGCAGGTACGCGTTGAACGCGTTTTAGCCCTTTACTGCACCGCTCGTTACCCCTTCTACGTAATACCGTTGCATACTCATAAACAGCGCTGTGATAATTCCGCCGACAATACATGCACCTGCGCAGAATACCGTGAAGTTTTCGTTAAAGCTACTCTTTTCCGCGTTAATCATCTTATATAAACCAAGCGCAACCGTGTACTTTTCTCGGTCGTTTATGATTGTGTTTACAAAGATGAAATCGCACCAAGGGCTGATAAACGAAGTCAAAATCGTGTAAATTATAATCGGTTTTGACATAGGTACGGTGATGGCGAAAAATACTCGGATTTGGCTCGCGCCGTCCAAAATCGCCGCCTCTTCCAAGGATTTGGGAATGGTATCAAAGAAGCCTTTGCAGATATAATAGTTCAGCGCCGCGCCACCTGAATACACCAAAATCAAAGCCAACAGCGAGTTGGTAAGCCCCATCGCCTTCAAAATGAAGTAGATGGCAATCATACTCATAAAGCCAGGGAACATACCCAAAACAAGCAAAACGTTCATAATCGGCTTACGCAGCTTAAAGCGCAAGCGCGACAATGCGTAGCTGACCATCAAGACGAACAACGTCGTTACAAGACAGGAAATTGCGGCTACAAGCAAGGTGTTACCCAACCATTTGGGGAACATGGTGTCTTTGAATAAGTACGCAAAATTCCCTACTCCCAGCTTTAAATCCTTGGGAATCAAGGTGTTGATAATACCCGTATCGGGCGTAACACGGAAAGCCGTGTACAGCAAATAGACGATAGGCAAAACCCATATAATACTCATAACCGATAAAATGATATAAATTATGGTATTAACGATTGTGTTGGTTGCCTTTTGCCCTAATTTCTTGTTCTTTGTTGTCGAGGATTGAGAATTAACGTTTGTTTTCATTATTGATAATCCTCCTCATTTTTTGCCGAGCTGGAACGGTTATAGGTAATGAGCGACATACTTGCGCTGATGATGAAGATGATAATACCTATTACCGAAGCAATGTTATATCTAACGGGGTTATCCGTCGACAAGCGGTAGAGCCACGTTACCAAAAGGTCGGTGGATTGCGCTTGGTCGGTGTAGTTGTTGAGGTCAATCGGTCCCCCGCCCGTTAACAGCCATATAATATTGAAGTTGTTGATGTTTCCAACAAACTGCGTAATCAAATGGGGGCCTGTTACGTGGAGCATATACGGCAAAGTAATCTTAAAGAATATCTGCACCGTAGAAGCACCGTCGATTCGCGCGGCTTCCGTATAATCGGCGGGAATGTTCATCAAAATACCCGAACACATCAAGAGCGTATACGGAACGCCTATCCAAATATTGACTACGATAATGACGATACGGGGAATTAAGGAATTCCATCTCGTATCGGCAAGCCAACGGATTTTCGTCCCCAGCACAACGTTCAGTATCCCGTCCACGTCCAAAATCTTTTGCATAAGCAATAAAGTTACGAACTGCGGTACGGCAATCACAATAACAAACATCGTACGAAAAACTTTTTTGAACTTAATCCCCTTCTTGTTGATCATCAACGCAACGATCATACCCAAGAAATAGTTGGTAAACGTCGCAAAAAACGCCCAAACCAACGTCCAGAGCAATACGCGCAAGAAGGTGGCTAAAAAGCTACCGCTGGACGAAAGCCCGCCCGAGAAGAGCAGCTTAAAGTTGTCCATGCCCACCCACGTAAACAAATTACCAGGGGGCAAATGCTGTTGATCGTAATTGGTGAAGGCAATCAAAATCATGAAAATGATCGGCATCACCGTAAATACGAGCAACCCGATAAAAGGCGGCACGAGCAAAGGAACGTAGAGCTTTTGGTTTAAAAACTCGTCGATATCCTGTCTTAACGTCGAAACGCCAAGCCCGTTTGCGATTCTTTTATCATTTTTGATATTTCCACGCACGTTCATCAGCCAAAAGACAATGAACAACGCGATTAAAATCAAAGTTACTACGGAGTATAACAAAATCAAGAAGCTGTTGTCCCCTTGGATTTTATCGTATACCCCTGTTTCATCGTTCCAAACTTCCGATGACTTCACGGTGCCGAGCGTACCTAATTTTGCAAGGTACCCTACCCCGAAGAAGATTAAATAGAGAATAAATGCAATCTCTAAAAGCAAATACAACGCGCCTTTCAAAAATTGTTTACGCGCGATTTGTCCTGCCCCCATAAATAAGCAGGAAAGCTTCGTCCATATAGACCCGTTTTTAATTGCAAGGAAAAATTCTTTTACCTTGTTCTTTTTCAAAGTTTCTGCCCTTTGAATGCCCATATCTATCCCCTCTCTAACGGTAATTTGCCCCGTTTTTCAACGGGGCAAACCGCTTTTTCTATAAATAAAGTTATGCCGCAGGTTACTTTTCGATTTGGCTTACAGCATTCGTCAAAAGTTCGTTCAATTGATCCGCGGTAGCACCGCTGCTGATCAAAGCGATCAAACCGTCGCCAAGACCTTGCATAGGCGTCCAAAGCGTCGAAGGAACGTTCTTTTGCGCTTTCGTGTATTGCAACTGCGCGGTGATAGCCTTCGCGCAAGCGTCGTTTTTCACTCTTTCTTCTTGTTGTGCTTCTAAGTTCGTAGGAACGAAACCGCGAAGGTCAAAGTGCAAGAGTTGGTTTTGCTTATTCGAATAGAATTCCGCAAAAGACATCGCTTCCGCTTTGTTCTTCGAATAGTTGGAAACACCAAGGAGCTTATAGCCAGCGAAGGAAACGAGTTGTACTTGCTTTTCTTCCGCCGTACCCCTATTCAAGGTGTAGGAAGGAAGCTTTGCAACTGCAAAATCTTCACCGAGATATTTTTTAAACGTCGTCTTATTCCAGATACCCGAAACAGCCGCAACGATGCTGCCGTCTTGGAAGCCTGCTGCGGATTTAGAGTCGTCCGTGTCAGGTTTTACCTTGGGGTTGGAAATGGTTTCCCAAAGCGCCCTCGTAACCGCTTGACCCTTTTCGTTTGCGAAATCGCAAGTGATTTCCGTTTCACCAAACGCGTCGTCGAAGGTTACGTTATAGCCCAAGCCTTCGCCGAAATAGAAAGACGTGCTGTACCAACCGTCGTTGAGAGGCATTGCGAACTGTTTGCCGTTCTTGCCTTCCGAGTCGGGAGCGGTACATTTTGCCAAAATACCGTCAAGAGTCTTTACGTCCTCTTCGGAAAATACCGATTTGTTATAATAGAGGAAGAAGGTGTTATCCGTATAAGGCATTGCATACGTACGTTCTTCGCCCTCTACGGTAACCGTAGCCGAATCTACCGCGTCTGCGCTGTTATTCGCCTTCACGGTGTCCAAACGGCTGCCGCCGATACGCGCAAGCGCGTCGCCGTTGATAAGACGGTTGATTTGGTCGCTGGGGAACGAGAATACGTCGGGCGCGTTGGTAACGTCGTTGAGTACCTTCGTAGCCGCGTCGTTTTCGCCTTGGATACCAAAGAAGAATTTGTAGGTTTTGTCGGGATTAGCCTTTTTATAATCTTCCGCTACTTGTTTTGCAAATTCGTGGTCAGCTTCGGGGCACCAAACGGTGAGTTTGATGGTTTTTCCACTATTACCGCCGCCCGTCGAGCTGTTATTGCTGGTGGAAGAGTTACCACCGCAAGCCGCCGCCGAGAACGCCATGCCAAGACCCATTGCAAGACAAAGGAGTTTTTTCATTTTCATTATTATTTACCTCACAAAAGTGTATTGTCTGCGGGCGAAATTACGCCCGCAGAGCGATACGTTCAAATTTTAGTGCTTACGCTGCAACGATGGTGATAACGCCTGTTGCGATGTCGATAGAGATGGTGTACGTACCAGCTGCAAGATAGTAGTTATCTTCGCCGTCGCCATACCAGCCTTGGATAGCGATTTCGCTGCCGAATACAACCTTAATAGCCGCTTGCGCTGCGTTGCCTTCTTTATCCGTCTTGCCTTGCGCTGCGATCCAGCTGTAGTTGGAGTTCGTAGAAACGTCTGCAAGTTCAACCGTGCAAGAAGCTACGCCGTCAACAACGGTCATCGTAGGCGTAACACCAGCTTTAACCGCATAGTTTACCGCATTACCTTCGCCATCAAGGAAGGTACCAACTACATACCAATCAAGCGCTTCATATGCAACAGAGTTATCCTTAGCGCTGTACTTAATTGCATACGTACCTGCTTTAAGGAAGATATTGCCCATCCCGCCGTTTTCGCCATAATCGCTGCCGTTAATTTCGTTCTTAACTTTAAGTGCCGCACATGCTTCACCGAAGGGACCTTGGTCAACCGTCCAATCCGCATAGTCAGCTTCCGTTACTTCATAGATAATCGTCCAAGTAGAACCGTCGTCCGACTTGTTCATTTTGTGCGAATCCAAAACGTCCTTGCTAGCCCATTCGTTCATCGTACCAGCAATGTACATCTTATGGGTTTCTTCTTGAGGTGCAATCTTTTCGACGAGTTCCCATGCGATGGTGTTATATGCAGGGTTGGAAGGATACGTGGTGTACGTAAACTTGTACTTACCGTCCTGACCGTCTGCAAGCCATACGTTCCAAACTTCAGCGCCTTTGTCATATTCGTCGCCGCCGTAGAACATCAACGTGCCGTCTTCTGCGCGTACTTCACCGTACTTTCTGTCTGCTGCCGTAACTTCGCCAGCATCGGGAGCATAAGGGTTAACGCCTGCCGCATATTCGAACCCGATCATGTGGCCGATACCCTGCTGATAATCCCAAGAATCGCTGTGCGTGATTTGGAATTTATCGCCTGCATACATCGTGATTTCAATCGTGTAAACGTTCGCATCGGTAATCGTGGTGTCTTTCGTCATGAAAAGTCCTTCCGTGCTGTGACCCCAGTTACTTGCGCTCATATCGCCGCTACCTGCGCCGATGAAGTACCAGTTTGCGGTATCTTCCACGTAAACGTTTTCTCTCCAAGCGGAGAATACGTCCGTATCTTCGGTGATTTCGGTATCAAAGCTGAACTCTTGGGAAAGAGAAGCTTCCGCATACCAACCCATGAATTCCCAGCCTTCTTTCGTAGGCGTCCATTCGGTTGCCTTGCCGCCTTTTTCGATTTCTTCGCTCTTGAGTTCGGTCGTACCGTCGTAATAGGTAACGGTTACCTTGTTATCAGCGGGCGTTTCAACACTGCTGCCGCCGTTATCGGCGTTGTTCTCGCCACAAGCCGCAAAACCAACAGCCGAGAATGCCATTACTGCCATCAAAGAAGCAGCAATAAAGAGTTTCTTTTTCATAATTTTTCCTCCAAATATAATATTTTTTATTTTTTCAGCACCGTTTTTATCCGTTGCTTTTTTCCTGATAAAGTATGCTCTCTGTTTCAGCAGGAAACAGAGAAAGGGGTACCCCTTTGCCCGTATATTTTAGAGCCCCTTTATTATACAATATTTTCAAATTTTGTCAATAGATTTGAAAAAACTTTTGTTACATTAGTTCTTTTTATATACGTAACAGCTTACTGCACCAACGTTTTGTGCACCCGAAAGCCCACTTTCAATCGCCGTTGCCCCCGCTTTTTCGCCGTTGATATACATATCCCATGTACCCTCGGGAAGTGTAATATTCACGTTGCTTTCTGCCGCGTTATAAACGATGAACAGTTTTTCATACGTGTAGGGATTCGTCATCGTAAATACGATGGTTGCGCCGCTCGTTTGACTATCCAACGTGCAAACGCTTTGTCCTCTGTCCGCCGTCGTGATAAGGCGCAAGGTCTCACAAGATTTACGGAAGGCTATCAAGCCTTTGTAATACTGCATCATTTGCCATTGCGGTGAGTTTTCGGTGAAGTCCCAACGCAAATTGTTGACTTCGTCGCTTGCGTTATAGCTGTTTTCATTATACGAGCCGTCCGCATTCTTCTTCGTGCGCAACATTTCCTCGCCCGCCTGCATAAACGGAACACCCAGCGCCGTTTCTACAATCGCCGCGGAAAGCGCATTGCGCTTCATACGCATAGCCAACGTGCTTTCGTCCTCGCCGTATACCCAACAAATCTTATCCCAAAGAGAAAGATTGTCATGCGCGGACGCATAATTGATAACGTTGGTCGGGTTATAAGCGAACCAACCGTTGCCCTTCACTTTGAAGTTTACGTTGTTTACCGAACCGTTTACGCCAAAGCGGATACGTTCCGCCGCAGTACTCTTCGCGCCCGTTGCAAACGCCGTATCATTGCCGTTTGTCGAACCCTTGATCGCATCGCGGATTACGTCGTTGAACATCGCAACGCCGTTCGTTTTCGTGTCCGCGTTTACTTGCTTGATGTTGGCAAGCGTACTTTGCTGACCGCCGCTGAGCGTCGAGCTGCCGCCCGTCCAGCCTTCCCCGTAAATCAACGCTTCGGGGTTGATCTCGTGTACCGCTTTTTCAATCGCTTTCATCGTCGTTACGTCGTGCAAGCCCATCAAGTCAAAGCGGAAACCATCTACGTTGTATTCCTTCATCCAGTGGGTAACGGAATCAATCATATACTTTCTGTACATTTCACGATTGGACGCCGTTTCGTTGCCGCAACCCGAGCCGTTGGAAGGCGTACCGTTCGTATTATAACGATAGTAATAATAGGGTACGACTTTATTCAAATTAGAATCGATAGAGTAGGTATGGTTGTAAACGACGTCCATAACGACGGAAATTCCGTTTTTGTGGAGCGCTTGTACCATTTGTTTAAATTCTCTTACACGCACCTCGCCGTTGTAAGGATCGGTCGAATAACTACCTTCTGGCACGTTATAGTTTTTAGGATCGTAACCCCAGTTAAAGCCGCTGTCGGGATTCGCTTCATCCACCGTTGCGTAATCGTACGAAGGCAAAAGGTGTACGTGCGTAATTCCAAGCTCTTTCAAATAATCCACGCCAACGGGCAAGCCCGCTTCGTTCTTTAAGCCCGTTTCCGTGAAGGCAAGATACTTGCCCTTATACTTCGACGCCTTATTCATATTCGAGAAATCGCGTACGTGGACTTCCCAAATCACCGCATCTGTATAGTTGGTTACGTCGGGGTTGTCGTATACTTCCCCCGTCCAACCTTCAGGATCAGTCGTAGACATATCCAAAATCATACCGCGGTTGCCGTTCAAACCTGCGCTTACCGCATAAGGATCGACCGCTTCTTGATCCCCCATTGACGTTACTACGTTATAGGTATAATACTTGCCCGAAAGATTCTCGTTTGCCGAATACGACCAAACGCCCTTTTCTCCTTTCGTAAGCTCAGCTCTTTCGTATGCTTCGCCGCCGTTACCTGCGTTAAAAAGATTCAAGGTAACCTTCGACGCGGTGGGCGCCCAAAGCTTGAACTGCGTTCTGCCGCCTTCCAGCGTTACGCCCAAATCATTCCCTTCGTACACGTAGTTTGCTTTGAAATCCGCACTCGAAAAATACGTATTCGGAACTACCGCCACGGGATCGAGATCGGGCAAGCGCAAAATGTACGCCTTGGACAAATCCAACGGCTCTTTCGTCGTGATAACGCCGTTCGAGCTTTGCTTTCCTACCGTCGTAACGCTAGCAATTTCCACTTCCTTTCCTTCGCCGTCTAACAGCTTATAATCGGAAAGGGAATCAAATTTCAACGCCGAGCTCAACACGAATTTTACGTGCGTCGAATCCTGCATATCCGCAAGAGAAATGTATTTAATTTCTTTGAGCGTTTTACCGCCGTCCGTACTTGTATAGGATTTTGGATCGCCCGCTTTCGTATAAATCACCGTTTCATCCTCTTTCAATGCCACCGATCTGTCCGCGTCAGTACCGTCCTTCGTTGCCGTACCCCACGTTTCACCGCCAGGATCGCTACAACCCGTACGAATAATAAAGCCTACTTCGTCAATGGTATCAGGCACGTTGAGGACTACCTTTGCACCGTATGCACATTCGTGTAATTCATAACCTCTGCCGTTGACGTTTTCATACCACATCCAAACGTCACAACCCTCGTAACCCGCACTGCGTTGATAGTAGATGGTCAGTTGTTTTTCGTCTTCCCCTCTTTCCAAGGTATATTCGTCTTCTACCTCACCGCCAGCCGAGCTGTCAGGCAAACTCGACGAATTACCGCTTGACGAGTCACCGCTCAGCGAATCTCCACCCGCCTGATTATTGCTAGTACAACCCGTGAACATAATAATGAACGCTAAAAGCACCCCGAGAAGAGAATACCAGCCTTTCTTTATCATACCTTCCTCCTTATCTTTTTTAAAGTTTCCAAATTTCCTTTGCGTATTCTTGCACCGAACGGTCAGAAGAGAATTTCCCTGCGTTCGACAGATTCATCAAACACTTGGTCGTAAATGCTTCCGTGCCGTATTCTGCATTTAAACGCAATTTCATATCCATGTACGATTGAAAATCATAAAGCACCAAATAATGGTCGGGGCTCCAACCGCCGAAAAGACTGTCGTATACAGCCTTCAAGACACCCGTTCCATTGTCGTCAAACGTACCGTCCACAAGCGTGTTTACAATTTTTTCAAGTGCAGGCTTCGTCTTAATAAACTCCTTGGGATTATACGTCTTTTTCACTTCCGCAACTTCGTCCACCGTCGCACCGAAAATGTAGTTATTTTCCCTGCCTGCCTCTTCGCAGATTTCCACGTTCGCACCGTCCATCGTACCAAGCGTTACCGTACCGTTAAGCATAAATTTCATATTTCCGGTACCGCTTGCTTCCATGCCTGCCATCGAGATTTGCTCTGAAATGTCGCTGGCGCACACCATTTTTTCCGCATAGGAAACGTTATAGTTTTGCACGAAGACTACGCGCATTTTATCAGCAACTTCCTTATCGCCGTTCACCAACTTTGCGATTTCGTTGATGTACTTGATAATCGCCTTTGCATTGTAATAACCAGGCGCGGATTTCGCACCGAAGATAAACGCCGTCGGCTGGAAATTTTTAATTTCCCCACTCTTAATACCATTATAGATATATAAAATGGAAAAGGCGTTCAGCAGTTGGCGTTTGTATTCGTGCATACGTTTGATTTGCACGTCGAAAATGAAATGCGAAGGAATGTCAACACCTTCATTTTCAAGTATGTATTGCGCCAAAGCACGTTTATTTTCTCCCTTAATGCGCACAAACGCCTCTCTAAACGTTTGGTCGTGTACGTATTTTTCAATCTCTTTAAGTTCGGGCAAGTTTGTATGCCAAGCATTGCCGATACGCTTATCAATCTCCTTTGCCATTTCGGGATTATTTTGTAAGAACCAACGTCTCGGCGTAATACCATTCGTGACGTTGATGATTTTTTCGGGGTATTTTTTATCCCAATTACGGAAAGTATTTTCTTTTAATATCCCCGTATGGATTTGTGCGACGCCGTTGACCTTTTCCGCAACGTAAATGGCAAGGTTTGCCATATGCACGACGTCATCTTTTATAATGTAATACTCGTCCGCACTTTCCCCTGTTTTCAGAAGCTCTTTTTCCAACGTTTGTTGGATTTTTTTCATAATCTTCCAAATCTCAGGTAAAATTTTACGGACCATTTTGCCTTGCCATCTTTCAAGCGCTTCGCCCATGATGGTGTGATTGGTGAAGTTGAACGTCTTCTTACATACGTCAAGCGCTTTACCAAACGCCAAACCTTCCTTTTGCAAGATACGAATGAGTTCGGGGATCGCAAGAACGGGATGCGTATCATTGAGTTGCAACGTCTGCATTTTGTAAAGCTCGGTCAGTTTGCCACCTTTCGCCTGCACTTTTCTTACAATGTCCTGTAAAGATGCGGACACCATAAAATACTGTTGGCGCAAACGAAGAAGCTTGCCATCGTCCGTGTTGTCGTTGGGATATAAAACGTCCGTAATCGACGTGGCACGGAAGTTTTTCTTTGCTGTCGCGCTCCCCTTCATATTGTCAAATACGGAAAATTCAAAATTGTTTATAGGTTCACTTTGCCAAAGACGCAAGGTGTTGACCACACCGTTCTGATAACCTATAACGGGCATATCGTACGGCACGGCGGATACTGCAAAGTCGGAAAAGCTGACGATTACCGCTTCGTCCTCTTTACGCACACCCCAAGGGTCTCCCCACTTTAACCAGTCATCCCCTTCTTCGTTTTGGAAACCATCTACGAAGCTTTGTTTGAACAAGCCGTAGCGATAACGCAAGCCGTATCCATCAAGCGGAATGTCGTGCGATGCGGCGCTTTCCAAATAGCACGCTGCCAATCTTCCCAAACCGCCGTTCCCGAGCGCAGCGTCTTCGATTTCTTCAAAGGTATTGATATCGACGCCCTCTTTTGCAAGCGCCTCTTTTACCTCTTCCAACACGCCCAAATTGAGAAGGTTGGAATAAATTGCCCTACCTACTAAAAATTCAGCGGAAAGATAACCGCAACGCTTTTTGCGTTTTACTTCGCTTTTTTTCCAATCGTCGTATAAATGCGACATAATTGCCTTAGAAACCGCGTTATAAAGTTCTTTTGCCGTGGCGTTTTTTATTTCTTTCGCGTAATCTGCGCGTAAAATCGCCAGCAAATTTTCATAAAAAGTTTTTTGATTAAATTGCATTTTTCTCTCTCCCTCACTAAGTGTCTTATCTTTGATGATTTCTCGCCAAGCCTTTTAACCACCCGCTTGTCATTGCTGTAAAATCGTTTTCTAAGAAACGGTAACTCCAATTATCAGGAGATACAGTGGACGGGAAATTCATTCTCGATTCTGCCCCGCGGCAAAGCACGTCCTGCATCGGAATAATAATCATAAAGGCTTTTGAGGCAAACAGCAGGCGAATAACCGTGCGGCATTTAAGCGAGCTCGTTTTTCCACGATAAGCAATGCCTGCTTGTTTACATTCATGCTTTAAATCGCGTGCAAATGCTTTCTCATATTTCCCCGTTAAATTTTCAATGTACGAACGCAAAGGCTCGTTATCATGCGTACCCGTATAGGCCACATAGTTGGACGTATAGTTGGAAGGCTTATGCTCGTTATCAGGATTTCCGTCGAATGCGAATTCGCATACCTTCATACCGGGATACCCTGTCTTTTTCATCATTTCGCGCACACCGTCGTCGATAACGCCCAAATCTTCCGCGATAATATTGTAATCCTCTCTGCCTTTAAAAAGCTCTGCGGATGGGCCATTGCGCCATTCCCCTTGACGCGCCGTTGAGGCATTGACGGGGATTGCATAAAAACGGTCAAAGCCACGAAAATGGTCGATACGCACGATATCGAAAAGCTGCAAAGCTTCGTCAATGCGTTTCTTCCACCAAGTATAGCCATCCTTTTTCATTTTTTCCCAATCGTAAATCGGATTACCCCAAAGCTGTCCATCGTCGGAAAATGCATCGGGCGGCACGCCTGCCACCTCAGAAGGTTCACCGCGCTCATCCAGGCAAAAAAGTGATTTGCCGCATTTCCACATTTCTACACTGTCATACGCGACGTAAATGGGCATATCCCCCATAATTTCAATCCCGAATTTGTGGGCGTAACGTTTAAGCTCCTTCCATTGCTTTATAAATATGTATTGCGTGAATTGCCAAAATTCCACTTCTTCACGATGTTCTTCGACGAAGTTTACAACTTTTTCCTCGTCATAGCGTTTGTATTCGCCCCATTCCGTCCAAGGCTTATGCTCAAATTGACATTTGAGCGACATAAAAACGCCAAAATCGTAATAACACTTTTCATGGATAAAGCTTTGCCAGAAGCGGTTCGTCTTATCAAAACGCGAAAACGCAAGGCGCAACACGTTGGCCTTGTATAAAAACAATTTTCCGTAATCTACTCGGCGAGGATCATCCCCCCAGTTGATTTGTTCATATTCTTCCTTTTTCAAAAGCCCATCTTTTTCCAATTCATCAAAATCGATAAAATAGAAATTGAGCGCTTTCGAATCGCATGCCTGATAGGGGCTGTCACCATAGTTAGTCGGAAGCAACGGAAGCGTTTGCCACGTTTTCATCCCCGCGCCCTTCAACCACCGCACAAATTTGCGCGCATGTTGCCCCATCGTTCCTATGCCATACGGAGAAGGCAATGCAGATATAGGCATCAATATTCCCGCTCGTCTGTGTTTTTCCATAATTTACCTCTCTTCCTATCAATTTATACTTTAACACATCTAAAACGAAAAATCAAGTAGTTAAGCGAAAATTTTTCGAAAAAAGTAAAAAATTTTTATTTTTTGATAATTTCTATCTTTTTTCGAAAATTTTCGTAACTCTATTGACAAAGCCGCGCGCGCGTGTTATAATATATGGTAAGGAAATTTTACGGCGGTAAAAATATATGACAATTAAAGAAATTGCGGAAAAATTGAACATTTCGATTGCTACCGTTTCGAAAGCGTTGAACGGTGCGACAGATATCTCGGAAAGCACACGGAGGATGATCTGCGAATATGCCGAATCGGTGCAGTACCATTCAAGAAAATCTATGAAAATCAACGGACGCATCGCAATTTTATGGGCGAGAGAAGAACAACGCGCCAATTATTCCGCTCCGTCCTTGGTTTCACAGTCGTTTATAGCGATGGCGCAAAAAGAACGTTACGTCGTTGTAGAAGACGTGCTTGAAAAGCTGTACGCGGAAAATGCAAATTTTAATTTAAACGAATATCTTACTTATCATCACGTCATCGGCGCTTTCTTGGTCGGGTTAAACTTTTTTGACCCCGTATTCCCACAACTGAAATCAACGAAATATCCCCTCGTCTTGTTGGATAATTATCTTGGAGATAACGATTTGGTTTC
>JAFVPE010000022.1 GCA_017505465.1 Clostridia bacterium
AATAGTGAATAGTGAATAGGTATTTGATGTAGCTTTTTGACGTGGCAAAAAGCATTTATTTTATACACGGGTTCAAGTCCATACGAAAACTCACCGAAATATCTTTTTTGTCCGCCCTTCACACAAAAAAAGGCATACCATCGGGTATGCCTTTTTTTGTGCGCTGCGGCGCAGAGCGCAAGAATGTCCGTGTTATCGGGTGTTCGCGCGAGGAGCGAGAAATGATACACCCAAAGCAACAACGACGGTTGACGAGCGACGACGCTTTGGTGGCTTGCCACTAAAACCACTTCGTCCCCCTAACGAGTGGTAAATGTGGTTGCGCAAGAAACGCCTGTAAAAAGGCATACCAACGGGTATGCCTTTTTTTGTGCGCTTGGGGCGAAGAGCGAGTGTTCCCGACCTTTCGGGTGGTCGGGCTAGAAAGCACGAGAAATATTTGCGAAAAAGCTAGATTGAGAACGAAACGCATCGGCGTTTCTGTGCTTTTACGGTAGAACTGTCCATATAACTTTTTCTTTTTCCACCGGTTTCTCAAATTTTATTTTTTTATTGACAGAGTATATCTTTTGTGTTACACTAAAATAGATATTGTGACATAGCCTTAAAAATCCTTGGGTTGAAGGGCGTGTGAAATTAAGGAAAAAGGAGAAAACAATTATGAATGCAGCAGAAATAAGACCTACCATCGAGCAAATTCAATGGGCGGATTGTGAAATCGGTGTTATTATCCATTTAGATCTTGTTATCTATCAGGCGCCATATGTCGTTCGTCAACATTTTTATGATCCTATTCCTTCTTCGATGTTCAATCCCAAAAAACTAAATACCGACCAATGGATATCCGCAGCGAAATCTTTAGGGGCAAAATACGCCATTTTAGTAGCGAAACACTGCACGGGTTTCTCATTATGGCCAACGGAGGCGCACGAGTACAGCATCAAAAATTCTCCGTATAAAAACGGAAACGGTGACATCGTTAAGGAATTTATTGCTTCCTGTAAAAAATATGGACTCCGCCCCGGAATCTATTGTAGCGCCTCGTTTAATCAATATTTTGGCGTGGAAAACCCCGGTAGAGTAATCGACGGGGATCCTAAGAAACAAGAGAAATACAACGAAGTAGTCTTAAAACAGTTGACTGAGTTATGGAGCAACTATGGTAAACTTTTTGAGATTTGGTTTGATGGCGGTGTGTTACCCGTTTCAGAGGGTGGACCGAACGTAGCCGCCTTGCTAAAAAAACTTCAACCCGATGCCGTAACCTTTCAGGGCCCCGTTGGCACAAAATCGCTTATACGTTGGGTTGGTAACGAAAGAGGCGTCGCCCCCGAAGATTGCTCCTCTCTTTACGATAATCGTTCGCAGCACGAAGCAGGAACAGTCGAACACGATATGGCATACGAAAAAGCGGAAATATGGTGTCCCGCCGAAAGCGATTTCCCAAATCGCGATGCGAGCAAGTCCTATCTAGGCGGTTGGTTTTGGAGAGAGGGGGAAGAAAAAAGTATCGTATCTGCAGACCAGTTATTTGCAAACTATTTAACTTCGGTTGGGAGAAATACGAATATGTTGGTAGGTATGGTAATTACTCCTGACGGTGAATTTCCCGAAGCAGATTCCATAGTTTTTGCGGAAGCAGGTAAAAAAATTTGCGAAACGTTTGCTACTCCTATTGCAACGAGCTCCACGAGCACAGTCACAATACCTGCTAATAGCGCTTCCCCGAAATATATTGTGTTAAAAGAAGATATTTCTCAAGGGGAACGAGTAACGGGTTATACTGTACGAGCTTATGATTCGCGCGGCGAAGAAATTTTTACACATAGCGGCAAGGTTATTGCGCATAAGCGTATTTTAAGTATTCCCGCTGAAACGGTAAAAGCAACTCTTGAGATCACCAGTTGTCGCGCTGAGCCAAAACTACTCCCCATAGAAATATATTAATGAAAGGTCGCAGCGTTGACTTGTCCTTTCCTTTTTTCACTATTTCCTAATTGGAAAATATTCCGTAATCATCAACAAGGGAAAATCAATAAAAAAAGAGGAGCGTCGAAACTCCTCTTTTTTGTTGCTATTAATGAAGTGAGCCGCGGTCTTCCATTTCGAGGTCGAGATCTTCCAGCCTTTCTTGTTCCACTTGCTTGGTGGGAACAGGTTCGGGTGTCTTTTCCGTCGAGACGGAAGGGGAATGCTCTTTTTCCTTGGGAAGAATAAAACGTTCTCTTATCGGCGTTTCGGCTTCTACAACACGTTCTTGCGCAAGCAATCTTTCCCCTTCGGGCGGGGTAAATTTGAGATGACTGCTTTGGATTTGCTGACGGCGGAATTGAATAAAATCGGGATATTCATAGCCCGCTTTTATCCGCTTAGTCAATGCTTTTTGCATGGATTCGCGTGCCTTTTCCGCTTTGCTTTCCAATTTACTTACCTGTTTCGTAGCTTTCGCAATCGCTTTTTCTGCGGCGCGTTTTTCCTTAGGATCACTTACGGCTTGGCTGCTTGCGCGTAATTTTTGCACTTCAATTTTCGCATCAAGATACGCCAAGGTGATTTCGTCGAGCTTTTCGTTTTCCTTGCGCCAAATCGCCGATTCCTTTTCCAAGAATGCGTGCTTGGCGGGGTCTAATCCTTTCAACTTATCCATATATGCGCGGAAATGATCTTTATCAACGGCTTTATTATGGAAATAGTCTTGCTTTTCTTTAAGGGCGCGTTCAAGGGGTGTTTTCGCTTCCTTTGTCGCACTCTTTTTCGTTAAAATTTCAATTTCTTCGCCGTCGGGCATTTTCGTTTCCACGCCAATGGCTTCGGGTGCCGCCAATCTCTTTTCTTCATAGGCGGCGAAATATGCTCTTGCCGCTTCGGGATCGATGGGGGTAAGAATGGGTTTTCCGCTCGTTTTGTCTATTTCGGTTAAGCTGAAAAGGAAATAATTGAGACGATTGATATCCTTATAAGTATCCGCCTGCGTTAAATAATGCTGCGCGTTGTGAAGAGCATTTTTATGCGTTTCGTCTGCGGTTAAATGGTCGCTCAAAAGGATATCGCCCAACGATTCCGCTTGCATAAGCGTTTCGCGGCAGAAAAGGCAAAGCTCGTCGGGGAGCTTCTTAATGAGTGAAAGGGTAAGAATATATGTCGAAGGGGATTCTTGATCCTTGATAAGCCAATCGGCAAACGCTTGTTGCCAAGGCTTAATGCTTTCGTCCTTATAAACCTTAAGATCGTCCGCGTGCAAGTCCTCGTCGCTTAAAAAGACGGTTTCGTCCATAAGCGCTTGGACTTTCGCTTCAAATTCTTCCCGCTCCTTTTGTTCTTGATGGGCTTTCGCGTAGGCTTTTGCTTCGGCAAATTGGAGAGGAACAGCATTTGCTTTGCCTAATAAGGTCAAGGCATCGGTCAAATCATTGAGTTTGCATTCTCTAACAAATCTTACAAATCCGTCTGCTACGGCGGTTAAGTCGTCGGAGATGGCGGCATCGTAGAACTTCTTATAATCAAGCTCCATACCACGTTCTAGCTGAATGACGTTTTCAAGGAAAAACTGCGCATGATAATCGGGCAGTTTCTCGAGAAGTGCTGCAACCTTGCTCAAATTTTCTTTCTGTGTAGGATTGAACTTAGCATATTGTTCAGCCCAAGCAAGAACTTCCCTTTTCCATCTTTCGTTCGGCATGCGAGGAGTGGTATTAGGATTAGGAGTGGTGGTCGAAGTAGGTTTAGGCATAATATAGCCTCCTTTTTTTGTTTGCATGGCTATTTTATCAAAAGAAAAGGGAAAAATCAATAGCTATTTTGCCGATTTTTCATTTCTTCACAATTCTTCACAAAATGCGATGGCGGCCTAATCAATACTTATTATATACTTCATAGAAGAAGGACATATTGTTAAACCCGACTAAATAGGCAACTTCACTTATCTTTAATTCTTCCGTTTTAAGTAGGTTTTTGGCGGCGGTGATGCGCACCGAGTTTCGGTATTCGATAGGGCTTTTTCCTGTATATTCTCTAAAAAGCTTTCTAAAATTCGGCTCGCTCATATTGCAAAGCTTGGCATAGTAGGAAATTTTTTCATTCTTAAAATACTGCTGATTCAACTCGGAAATGGCAGGGGCAAGCTTCCTATATTTGCGCGGAATTGTGGTTTCTTGCAAGGTAAGATGATACAAAAGCTCGTATATCTTTGCGTAAAGGAAGAAGGCGTTGGTCAAATGCTCTAAGGAAATGGAGCCAAAAATAGACGAAAATTCCGCTTTCTTTGGATAGAGTATCGGTTCGGATAATTCCTTAGGAAATGGTTCACCTTTTATTTCAAAATTGAAAATTTGTATTTTTGTGTTTTCTTTCAGATACTTCGTAACGTACGGATAGCCCTTGGGGACGAAAAGAAGGTCGCCTTTCTCAATGATTAAAGTTTTGTTGCTAGGCTTAAAAGAGTATTCCAAGGCGCCGTTTTTTACATAAATAAAACTAAAAGTAGATTTTCCGTTCTCAAATTTAAAAATATAATTAGCTTGTCTTACTACGGACACATAGAAAAGAGCGCTGATTTCATAGTTTAAAAGTCCATTAAAACGAATATCTTGCATAAAAAGTCCTAAAATAATCGAATACCATACAAAAGTATTCGATTTGTTGTTGATTTTTGTTTTTATTCATTATATAATAAAATAGAAATGTTGTCAAGAGTGAAAAGAGAAATTTTACGGGGTGAAATGCACGTTTATGTTAAATTCTGAATTTTTATTGACTACAAAAATGGGTAAAGACCTGTACGAATCGGTGAAAGATTTGCCGATTATCGACTATCATAACCACTTGTCTGTTTTGGACATATCGACAAACAAACGCTATTTGGACGTATACGAGCTGTGGGTACAGCCCGATCCGTACAAGCACCGTGCGATGCGTATGTGCGGTGTGGAAGAAAGGTATATCACAGGGGAAGCGAGCAAGGAAGAAAAATTTGTAAAATGGTGTGAAACGTTGCCCAAATTGTTGCTCAATCCGCTTTCGCATTGGTCGTATATGGAGCTTGAAAAGGTGTTTGGCGTGAAGGAATACGTCGACGGCTCAAATGCCAAGTGCATATATGCGCAATGCAACGAATATTTGCAAAACAATGCGGTTACCGTAGACAGTTTGTTAAAATTGTTTCACGTGGAATATGCGTGTCCCTGTGCTTCGCTTATCGACGATACGGCACAATTTGGCGCTGACGGGCGGTTTGCGCCTTCCCTTCGAGGGGACGATATCGTAGCACTTTCGCAAGACTTTATTGAAAAGTTGAGTGCAGTTACAGGGAAAAAGATTGAAAGCTTGGACGGTTTGAAAGGGGCGATTGGCACAAGATTGGACGAGTTTGCCCGTGTTGGATGTCGTTTTTCCGACCATGCGCTCGACAACGGTTTCGCCTATTACAAGGACGACGGGAAAAACGAGGAAAGGTTCGTTGCGCTCTGCAAAGGGAAATTAGACAGCGAAGAAAAAGCAAGGCTTTCGGCTTACGTTTTGACCTTCTTGGGGGGTGAATACGCAAAGAGAAATTTCGTAATGCAGCTCCATATCGGCGCGGAGCGTTATACGAGCTCCAAGCTTCGTGAAAAGGTTGGACCTGCAGGCGGCTTTGCAGGCATTGGCAACAGTGTGAACGTAGACGCCTTGACGACGTTTTTGGATGCGGTAGACCATACGCAATACGGCTTGCCCAAGATCGTTTTGTTCACGTTAAACCCGTCGGATAACGCACTTATTTCCATACTTTCGGGCTCGTATTCCAAAGACGGGGCGGCAGGGTTGATCACCCAAGGGCCTGCGTGGTGGTGGTGCGACCACAAGCAAGGTATGTTGGAAATGTTGGAAAATGCGGCGGTATTTAGCGCACTTTCCAATTTCGTCGGTATGACGACGGATTCTAGGAGCTTTTTGTCTTTCATTCGCCACGACTATTTTAGAAGAGTGTTATGCGATTGGTTGGGGAAGAAATGGGAGCAGGGCGAGCTGCTTTGCGGCGAAGAAGAAGTGAAAGCACTCGCAAAAAAGCTCTGCTATGAAAATGCAAAGAAAGCAGTGAGCTTATAAGGAGTTAAAAATATGTTTAAGATGAAAACGGCGGTTGTAACGGGTGCAGGCGGCACGCTTTGCTCGGCAATGGCAATCGAACTTGCCAAGCAAGGTGCGAACGTGGTGTTGGTAGGCAGAACGAAGGAAAAGCTCGACGTTGTGTGCGAGAAAATTCAAGCGGCGGGCGGCGTTGCGCTCGTTTATCCTTGCGACGTGACGGACGAAAGTGCGGTAAAGGCGCTTGCCGATGAAGTGGAGAAGAAATTCGGCGGCTGCGATTATCTTATCAACGGCGCAGGCGGCAACAATATCAAGGCGATGCCCACGATTACGAAATACGATTCGCGCGAGCTCACGGGTGAGCTTCCCGAAGGACAAAAGGGGCTTTACGATATCGATATGGACGCGTTTAGAAGCGTACTCGACATCAACATTATGGGAACGGTTCTTCCCACAATGGCATTTGCAAAGCAAATGATTAAAAAGGGCGGCGGCAGCATTATCAACTTTGCTTCGATGAATACCTACTGTCCGCTCACGAGATGCTTTGCCTATGCAATGAGTAAGGCGGCAATCTCGAATTTGACGCAGTCCTTTGCGGCGTACTATGCGCCTGCAAATATCCGTATCAACGCAATTGCGCCCGGCTTTATGGTCAACGAAAGAAGTAAAAATTACTTAGGGACGGTGGAAGAAGGCTTGACGGCAAGAGGTCAAAGCGTTATCAATCATACGCCGATGGGCAGATTCGGTCAAGCGGACGATTTGCTCGGTTGTATGAAATGGTTGCTTGGCGAAGGCGCAGGCTTCGTGACGGGTATAACCGTTCCCGTAGACGGCGGATTCTTGACGCTCGGAGGAGTATAATATGTTATTGACCGATTATTTTAGGAGTGATTACGACGTTACGTGGGACTACGCAAAGCAATGCGGCGTTTCGCACGGCGTTATTCGCTTGCCTGAAAATAAGGGTTTTGATTTGACAGATAAAACGCATTGGCAAACGGTACATAAACGTTTTACCGATTACGGTATCACGCCCGTCATTGTAGAGCCGATGCCCAACGAGGTGCACGATCATATCAAAGCAGGGGACCATGTCCGCGATGAAAGCATTGAAAAGGTGTTGAAGATGCTTCCGATTATGCGTGATTTGGGTATGGAAAGCATTTGCTTTAATTGGATGGCGCACGTTGGTTGGCATAGAACGAAAAGTGACGTTTTAGAGCGTGGAGGTGCATTGGTAACCGAGTTTGATTTGGCGGATTATGCGCCGAAAACGAGCGCTTCTATCACGGAAAAGGAGCTTTGGGATAATTACGAGTATTTCTTGAAAGCGGTGCTTCCGACGGCAGAAAAATGCGGCATCAAGCTCGCTTTGCATCCCGACGATCCACCCCTTCCCAAGCTTGGGGATGTTTCGAGGATTATGATAAACGTCGAGAACATCAAAAAGGCAATTTACGACGTCTATCCTAGTGAAAATCTTGGGCTTACGATGTGCCAAGCGACTTTTTATATTATGGGCGCGGACTTGGAAAAAACGATTACCGAGCTTGCGGAAAAGATTTTCTTCGTGCATTTTAGAAATGCGACGGGGGGCTTGCCTAAGTTTAGAGAAACCTTCCACGACAATGGGGATTTGGATATGGCGAAGCTCTTGCGCTTGTATACGAAGCTCGGTATAGACGTGCCTATCCGCGTCGACCACGTTCCCACCTTTAAGGGGGAAAACACGGAAGTCGCAGGGTACGCGGCAATGGGTAGACTATTTGCTATTGGATATTTAAAGGGGTTGCTAGAAGCAATCGGCGAGAAATAAGGAGGAAATATGGTTAAGATTTTCAATGAAGTGTCCAAAAGACAAAAGAACTTTTGGAACGGTTGTATTTTTCATCCCACGGACGCGATAGAGGACCCTTGGGGAAAACGCATATTGGATCAAATTGCAGAGGATAAAGCGTGTCACACGGTGCGTATTTATACGATGTTTGAAGATATCGTATCGCTTGATGGGGAAGGAAACTTGTGTTTTGATTTCACTCTTAGCGATTTGCGTATGGATTATTTGACCGAAAAAGGGTACAACTTGTTGCTTGCCTACGGCGGTATGCCCGATTGTATTGCAAGAGAGAATTGTGGAAAATCCAGTGCGGCGAAAGGAAAAACCCGCTACAAGGGAAAAATGTGGAATACTTCCCCCCCGAAAACGCCCGAGATTTGGGAAGAGGTGTGCTATCAGTACACCAAACACATCGTAGAGCGGTACGGTGCAGAAAGAGTGAATAGCTGGTATTGTCAATGCTTTAACGAACCGGATATGCCAACGTTCTTCATGGCTGACGAGCCTTGGGATACGCTTCGACGCGTGGAAGAATACGTATCCATGTACGAAAGTTTTGTCAAGGGGATTCGCCGCGCGGGGACAAGTGTTTCCGTCGGTGGACCTACGCTTGCGGCGAGTACCTTCTTCTTGGAAGAATTCTTGAAGAGGGTTAAGGAAAAGAATTTAGAAATCAATTATCTCACTATGCATTTTTACGGCACAGACCCCGCCTATCTCAATACGGGTGTCCACGGCTTGTCCGTTTGGGGAAATATCGACGAACGTCAGCGCCCGAAGATAGAGATTATTAAAAAATGCGGCTTTGGCGACATACCCATCATTATAGATGAATGGGGGGCTTCGTCGATGGGCTTCTTCAATAAGGAAGAGTGTAAGTTTTTAATGTTCCGTGAAACGGAGATATATTCTGCGTATTACGTGCGTTTTATTTATTTCCTAATCCGTTCGGGCTTGAATATAAAAAATTTGCTGATCTGTCTTTCAGGGCAGCACGAAATGACGGAAGACTTTTCGGGCTTTAGAAACTTCTTTACGTTGAATTTCATTAAAAAACCCATCTACAATGCTTATATTTTGGCGTCGAAATTGCACGAAAACGTGTTGCGGTGCTCGGCGGACGTTTTAACTTCGCACCCCATGCAGGACGACGTCGTGACGGTAGTCCCGACGAAAGACGACGATGGAAAATATGCTGTTTTGCTTTGCTACGGCGAGGGGAATTTCCTTATTCCAGCGGAAGATAAAGAGGAAACGATTGAATTTGAAGAAGATATTGTCGGAAAAACGGTGACGATATGGTGTATCGACAAGGAACACACCAACCCTTACCGCTATGCGCAAAAAATGGGCTGGAAGGACTTTACGAAGGAACAAATTGAAATTTTGCGTGAAGAGGGCAATATGAAACCCGTATACACGGGCAAGGCTACGGGCAAAATCGATTTACATTTGACGGCAGGCGCAACCTTCTTAATTACAGTAGAATAATCAAAAGGAAGTAAGAAAATTATGATTAAATTTAACAGCAGAGAAGATATTATCGCTTTAACTCCGCTTTGGAAAGGGGAACGTTTTGAAGACGGCAGACCGAAGGTTCCACAAAAGTATTTGGACGAAATGCGAAAAATGACTTTGGAAGAATTGTGGAAACCCATTTTTTTGAAAGGCTACGTTACGCAATTTGAAGGGGATTTGAAAACCCTTCACGACGACGGCAGAAAGCTTATCGGACGTGCGGTTACTTGCTCGTTCGTGCCTACTCGCCCTGATTTACACGACGTTATGTTCGGCGTGGGGGCGCAGGAAGGAAGAAAGGGAAATTACAATCAATGGGTTATCGACAGCCTTGTAGAAGGGGACGTTGTCGTTGCGGATATGTACGACAAAATCTTTAAGGGCACCTTCCTTGGCGGTAACTTGACGACGGCGATTCATACGAGAACGAAAACGGGCGGCGGCGTTATTTGGGGCGGTATTCGCGACGTGGAGCAAATGAAACAAGTTCCCGACGTGCAAGTGTATTACCGCGGTATTGATCCTACGCCCATTCGTGAGTTCATTATGAAGGATTTCAATAGCATTACTCGTATTGGTAAAGCAACGGTTTTACCCGGCGATATCGTGTACGGTGCGGGCGGCGGCGTGCTCTTTATTCCTGCACATCTCGTTCCTGAAGTGGTGGATGGCGCAGCGAAAACGCACGTCAAAGACGACTTCGGCTTTGAAATGATTAAGGCGGGTAAGTTCACGACGGCGCAAATCGACAGAGCGACGTGGACGGAAGAAATGCTCGATATGCTCGTAGAGTGGATCAAAACGGATCCTCGTGGCGAGAAATACCGTGATTTGGATTGGTCGCATGAATATCAGTTGGCGCGCGAAGGCGATCCCGACGATACGCAAACGGCATTGTAATAACGAAAAAAGAAAAGAGCTCCTTAAAGGAGCTCTTTTTCATTGTAAATTATAAACTTATCAAGATGCTTGCGCAAATGGTAATAGATAAGCCAATCAGCTTTCTATAAGACGTTTTTTCCTTGAAGATCAAAAGGTCGGTCAAGAAGGTGAGCGGCCAACCGATAGCGTACGATAAGGGGTAAAATATCGCCGAAACAAAATACTGCGACGCCTGCGTGGATAAGAATTGGTTGACGTATAGCATCGCAGTTGCCAAGGCGATGAGTAGCCAAATTTGCAAGGAAAACTTGCTTTGCATTTCTTTTTTTACTGTTACTTTGCACGCTTTGTCCTTGATGAGAAGAGTAAGAAAAATGAGAGAAAAGCACGCTGCGACGATAAAAAAGGTTACCAAATTAAAGGAAGAAATAGAGCCCTTGGAATAGGTAACGTACAGTTTTTGCGTGACGACCGTTCCTGCTGAGCTTACAGCGCAACCAAGTAAAAGCAAAAGGGATTTCCAATCGGTTTGCGTGGCTTTACTCGCTTGAAAAGGACTCTTGTCCTTTGCGCTTGGAAAGAATAAGAATGCGCTAATAAATAGCAGCCCTGCGCAAACCCATTGGTGCCACAAAACCCGTTCGCCCTTATATAAATAGGGGGCTAAAAACAAGGGAATGACTACCGAGCCGAGCATACAAAACAGTTCGACAAGGCAAAGGGAATCACGCTCCGCCGAAAGTATCCACAAAAATAGGAAAGCGGCGTTGAAAAAGCCAGAAAGCAGGGAGATAATTATCCCCGTTCTATCCAAAGTACCACGGCTAAAAAGAAACACCGCAATACTGACGATAAGACAACCGAGAGCGCGGATTAAATTGATTTTTACGCTGTTTCGTGCGCCTTGGGCGGCGGAGCCGCATTGCTTTACGGCAACGACTTTAATAATGCCTGCCAGCTTGGCGCTCAATAAATAGAAGATACCCATATTAGTTGATGATGACGAAATTTTTATCCATTGCCGATTTCATAATTTCGGGGTATTCGCGTTCAGGATCCCAAAACATTTCTGCGCAAACGGCTTGGGGGAAGTAGGTGCCGCCGTCGAACGTGCCTGCCATACACATATTGACGTTGCCTTTCGTAAGCTCGTAGATAAGAGAGGTGAAACGGTGCGCATATGCGCCGTTCTTCAACCAATCCGCCGTGAGCCCACGCCAAGCGTCATCGCGTACCTGCCTATCGTGATTTTGAATTTCTTCGGCGTTTTCGCCCAAAATAAAGGGCCCCGTTTGGTGAGCAAAACGCGTCCAATCGAGTTTCATAAAGCCCTTGTAAACAATGCCCGTCGGAGCGTCCAAGCCACGCAAAAAAAGTATTTCTTTCGTGAACGCAAGCGTTTCTTCAAATTCCTTGTTGAACGTTTCGTAATCGTGAATCCTTGCGTTGCCGAAGTTGAAGGGAAACTCGCCGCCGTCTTCCCAAAGGATTTCTACGCGCTTATCCACTCTTGCAATGGCGGAAAGATGATTTTTGACGGACGTTGCGTGTAAACCGAATTGAATACGTAAGGTAGGGTGGCGTTTTAAAAGCTCGCCTGCCGTATCGTTTACAAAATCCGTTACCGCATCCGCAATCGATCGTCCGCCGATGGAATCGTCCTTGCGTTCGGTGAAGGATTGGAAATAGATACCGTCACCTTGTCCCAAGTATTCCCTTTCGAATTTTTGTAAAACCTGCTCTTTTAAGTTGGATAAATATTCGTTGTCAAGGCTCGTCGTGCTCTTGCAACCGCCGCTTGTCCAACCCCAAGAAAAGCCCCAAATGACTTCTATGCCGTAGCTATGCGCATATTCCACAACGTCTTTTGCGTTCAAGGGGGTGAAATCATTCCAAAGAATGAGCTGATTCAAACCGAGTCTTGCCATAGTACGAATGTACGTTCTATAATCATTTATACAATGCCCCCATGAAAAGATGCCGCGCGTTGCAAACTTCGGCGCAGACGCATACGTTGCAATAGGAAGTTTCATATCGAACAAATTGTCGGTGAAAAAAAGTCCACCGCCGTTGGGGGCAAATTTGACGGCGTAAGCGCCTAAAAAGGCTTCTGCCCCGTAGAAAAGGTCGGCTTGTTCGTTGCCCGTAATGACGACAATAGAGCCGTTTTCATTGGCGGGATTGTCCATAACTCGCAAAAAATAACCTTTTGGGGGGATTTCATTTTTCGATACAAGACTTTGAATTAAGGGGCTTTTATCCCAAACGCCGACAACAAAAGCGTTGTCTTTAATTTTCGTATTCGCTGATTCCTTTTCAAGAGGCAGGACGTATAATGTGTAAACGCCCGTATTTCGAATAATATTTTTACCCGCTTCGCGGTTTAAAAGTTCAACGGCTCTTCGTTCCATATCCGAAAAATCGGTGTATACGATTTTCCAAGCCGTCTGTTTTTTGTAATCCAATGCCATATTATAGCTCCCTTGTGTTTTCTTTATAAAAATTATAGCATTTTCGAGCGTATGAAGCAATACAAAAAATGATATAATAATATAACTTTTCGAAACAGCTTGACGTTCCTAGACGTGTATGTTATACTTGTTTTGAGGTGGCGTTATGCATTGTGAAAAGGTAACGGATTTTTATAAAACACACTACGTGGCGAAATTTATCAACTATTTACCGCAAACTTGGAGGGACGGTAAAGTGTGGGATTGCCTTGGCTCGCCTAAAAGCGAGCATCTTTTTCTGCTTTTCGTTCGTGGGGGCGGTATATATACGAAAAAGAATGGCGAAAGGGTGCAGGTTTGCGAAGGAGAGCTCGTCTACACGCCGAAAGGGAGTGAATACAGCGTCCAATTTCTCGGCGGTGAAAATGAGCAGGCAGAAACGCTGGCGATCCGCTTCGTTTTGTTTGATGAAAAGGGGGGAGATATCGTAATGCCTTGCGAGGTTTTCCGCTTTGCAAAGAGTGAAATGCTCGCCTTTCTTTTCGAAGAAATTAAGCAGCTTTCTTTTACCGTTCCGCAAATTCCCGTGAAATACGATTGTATTTTATATAGGCTTGTTAGCGAGCTTGGCGCTTTGGATTCCTTGGATAATCCGAATTATAAGCGATTTGGCGGAATACAAGCAGGGCTCGAATATTTGACAAGGCATTTTAATGAGAACGTGTCTGTGGAAGTTTTGGCATCGATGTGCCACGTTAGCGCCGTGTATTTTCGTAAGTTATTCAAGCAGTATACGGGCAAATCGCCAGTCGATTATCGCACGGAATTGCGCTTGAAAAGTGCGCGAGAACAGCTTTTGTACGGGGAGGATTCCGTGAGCGAAATTGCCGAAAAATTAGGGTACTTTTCTTCGGCGTATTTTATCAAGCAGTTTAAGGAAAAGTATCGCTGTGCGCCGTATGCTTATCGCTTGAAGTACAAGCGTTGACGGACTAAAAAGGCTTGCATATTGCGAAAATGTGTGCTATACTATAAAAGAATAATATGCGTACAGTGATGGGGAAAGGTAAAGCTATGAAAAAATTTCTACTTTCGATTATATGTGTAACGTTGGCGCTCGGCGCTCTTTGTGCCGTGGGCTGCGGTGAAGGCTCTAAGGGCGGGGATTCTTCTTCCGTTACGACGGAAGTGCCCGAAGAAACAACGTACGTCGTTACCTTTAAGCAGAGCGGTCAGCTCGATATAGAAAAGACGGTCAAGGAAGGGGAAGCTTTGACGGATATTCCCACGCCTGCGGCGAAGATAGGATACACCGTTGCTTGGGAAGAAAAAGACTTGACGAATATTACGGAAGATATGGTTGTAAACGCAGTAGAAACGGCGAACACGTATACTGTGAAATACGATTTGAACGGCGGCGAAGGCGAGCTTGACGACACGCAGGTCACTTTTGATAGCGCATACGATTTAACAACGCCCACGCGCGAAGGCTATTCCTTTGTCGGTTGGACGAACGGGGAAGAAGCAGTGCTCACGTCGGGCGAAAAATGGACGATTGCGGAAAACGTTACGTTAAAAGCGAATTGGGCGGAAGTGAAAGTGGAAGTCTATACGGTTGTCTTTATACAAGACGGCGAAGCCTTAAAAACGTTTGAAAATATTCCTTCGGGAAGCGCTTTCACGGCGGTTTATCAAATTCCCGAGCCAATTGCGAAGGTGGGCTATAACGTGGCGTGGGATAACGAGGCGCTTGCGAAATTGGAAAGTGTAACGCAGGACGTAACCGTTGTTGCGAAGGCGACGGCAAAAACGTATACGGTAAATTTAGACGCGGACGGCGGCAACGTTGCGTCGGCGAATATCACGGTGACGTACGGCGTTGACTATGAAATTCCCACTCCCACGAAAGACGGATACGAGTTTTTGGGTTGGACGAAAGGCGGTATGACTTTTGCTGTAAAAGGTACGTGGAAGCTCGATGAAAACGTGACGTTGAAGGCATCGTGGAAAAAGATAGAAACGGAAGAAGATGGTTCTAGCGAATATGATCCGGAAGGCGGCGATTGGACGGGCGTCCACAGACCGTAACCAAAGCAGTATAATCCGAACTAAGATTTTTGGTGGCAAATTTCTACGTCTACTGCGTTGAACTCCTTGATAAACCGTCGGGTTTATTTTCGTCCTTCGCCTTGTATCCGCTTGAAATTTCCTACCATAAGCAATTTTTGGGGGGAGTTATGAAACACGAAATGAAATTGAAAAACGCCCCCTTCCAATTGGTGAAATCGGGCGAAAAGACGGTGGAACTGCGCTTGTTCGATGAAAAGAGGGCTCTTATAAAGGCAGGGGATACCGTGCTTTTCAAGAACGTGGAATCGGGTGAAAGCTTGGCTTGCACAGTTGTAAACATTTACAAATATGCAAATTTTGAGGAATTGTACGCACATCACGATAAAATTGCGATAGGGTATAAAGAGTGGGAAAACGCCGATCCTAAGGATATGTTTGCCTATTATTCGAGAGAATCGGTGGAAAAATACGGCGTGGTAGGAATTGAAATAAAATTAACAAAATAATTTTCAAAAATACGTTCATAATCAATTGACATTTGTCGAAAAAGGTGTTATACTACGACAGTAAATTGTATGGCCCGTTGGTCAAGCGGTTAAGCCGAGCTGCCCGTTAAGAAAAGCATTGATAATGCTTTTTAGGGGCGAGTTAAGCGAAGGGCGATAGGTAGCCCTGAGCGCGACCAAGCGCAAAGAACAGCTTTGCGCGCGACCACCACCCTTTCGGTGGTGTCTGAAATTAGAGGAAAATTAAATATAGGTGATATGGCCCGTTGGTCAAGCGGTTAAGCCGAGCTGCCCGTTAAGAAAAGCATTGATAATGCTTTTTAGGGGCGAGTTAAGCGAAG